>NZ_DASVRV010000024.1:0-23737 GCF_036388435.1 Sphingomonas sp. | reverse complement strand
CGAACAGGGCAAGCCCATCGCCGAGGCGCGCGGCGAGGTCGCGGGGTCCGCGCAATTGTTCGACTGGTACGCCGAGGAAGCGAAGCGCGCCTACGGCCGCGTGCTGGTGCGCCCTACCGGGCAACGCTCGATCGTGCTGCGCCAGCCGGTCGGCCCGGTGGCGGCGCTCAGCCCCTGGAACTTCCCGGTCTACCTGCTCGCCAAGAAGCTCGCTCCCGCGCTGGCGGCCGGCTGTTCGGTGATCGCCAAGCCGCCCGAGGAGACACCGGGCTGCACGAGCGCCTTTTTCGCCTGCCTCGTCGATGCGGGGCTGCCGGCCGGGGTGGCGCAGCTCGTCTTCGGGGTGCCCGATCAGGTGTCGCGTCACCTGATCGCCTCGCCGGTGATCCGCAAGGTCAGCTTCACCGGGTCGGTGCCGGTCGGCAAGCATCTGCTGAAGCTCGCGGCCGAGGGCGTGAAGCGGACGACGATGGAGCTGGGCGGGCACGCGCCCGTGCTGATCTTCGCCGATTGCGATCTGGAAAAGACGCTGGACATGGTCGTGCCGCAGAAATTCCGGAACGCCGGCCAGGTCTGCGTGTCGCCGACGCGCTTCTATGTCGAGGAGCCGATTTACGACGCCTTTCTGCGCGGCTTCGCCGAGCGGGCGGCGAAGGTTGCGGTGGGCGACGGGATGATGCCCGACACCCGCATGGGCCCGCTCGCCAACAGGCGCCGCCCCGACGCGATTGAGGCATTGGTGAACGACGCTACCGCCAGGGGCGCGCGGACGCTGGCCGGGGGCGAACGGATGGCGGACGGCTATTTCTTCCAGCCGACCCTCCTCGCCGACGTGCCGGTCGAGGCGGACATCATGTCGAACGAGCCGTTCGGGCCCGTCGCGGTGACGCGATCGTTCCGGGACATGGACGAGGCGGTCGACCAGGCGAACCGCCTCCCCTATGGCCTGGCCGCCTTCGCTTTCACCGAGAATGGCCGGCGCGCAAATATGCTCGGCGACGCGATCGAGGCGGGAATGGTCGGGATCAACAGCTTCGCCATCTCGGTTCCCGACGCGCCCTTCGGCGGTGTGAAGCAGTCCGGCTTCGGCAGCGAGGGCGGGATCGAGGGTTTCGACAGCTATTGCGTCACCAAGGCGATCCACCAGGCATGAGGACCGGGACATGAGAACAGGCGGGCGTATCCTCGTCGACCAGTTGGTGGCCCAGGGTTGCGAGCGGGTCTTCACCGTGCCGGGCGAGAGCTTCCTCGCGGTGCTCGACGCGCTCCACGACACCCCCGCGATCGAATTGGTGACCTGCCGTCAGGAGGGCGGCGTCGCCTTCATGGCCTGCGCCGACGGCACGCTCACCCACCGCCCCGGCATCGCCTTCGTGACGCGCGGCCCCGGCGCGACCAATGCGTCGATCGGCGTCCATGTCGCGATGCAGGACTCGCAGCCGATGATCCTGTTCATCGGCGACATCGACCGCGGCACCCGCGACCGCGAAGCCTTTCAGGAAGTCGATTTCCAGGCGATGTTCACGCCGCTCGCGAAATGGGCCGCCCGCATCGACGACGCGCGGCGCATCCCCGAATATGTCGCGCGGGCTTATGCCACCGCGATGAACGGCCGGCCGGGACCGGTCGTGCTGGCGCTGCCTGAGGACATGCTGCTCGACGCGGTGGAGGCGGTGGACCGGCCGCGGGTGGAGCGGGTCAACCAGATGCCCGGCCCGGATGCCATCGCGCAGGTGCACGAAATATTGCGGTCGGCGCAGGCTCCGATTGCCATCGTCGGTGGCGCCGGTTGGGATATGGCTGCGAGCGCAGCATTCGACAGTTTCGCCAGGCGTTGGGACATTCCGGTCGCTTGTGCGTTTCGTCGTCAGGACTCGATGCCCAACGCCAAAGGGAGATGGGCGGGCAACCTGGGCTATGGCCCGAACCCGAAGCTGGTTCAGCGCATCCGCGACGCCGATGTACTTTTGGTGGCCGGTCCACGGCTCGGCGAAGCAACGACCGACGGCTACACGCTCATCGCTCCCGATCATCCCGGCCAGACTCTGATCCACGTCCACCCTGATCCGGACGAACTCAATCGGACTTATCGCGCCGACATCGCGATCTGCGCGGGAATGTGGGAGGTTGGCGGCGCCTTGGCTCTGCCTGACGCGCCGCCGCTATCGGGCGACAGATGCACCGAAGCCCATGCCGAATACCTCGCCTGGTCCACCCCGGCCCCGCGCGCGGGCGTCGCGATGGACCTTGGTCCCTGCGTCGCGGCGATGCGCGAGGCGATGCCCGTGGACACGATCGTCTGCAACGGCGCGGGCAATTTCTCGGGGTGGTGGCACCGCTACTGGCGCTATGCCGGGCCGGGTTGCCAGTTGGCGCCGACCGCGGGCGCGATGGGCTATGGCGTCCCCGCCGCGGTCGCCGCCAAGCTGCGCCACCCGGACCGCGCCGTCGTCGCGCTGGCGGGCGACGGCGATTTCTTGATGAACGGTCAGGAACTCGCCACCGCGGTCCAGCACGGCGCCGATATCCTCGTGCTCGTCATCGACAATGGCGCCTATGGCACGATCCGCATGCACCAGGAGCGCGAATTCCCCGGCCGCGTCTCCGCCACCCGCCTGCACAACCCCGATTTCGCCGCCCTCGCCCGCGCCTATGGCTGCTGGTCGGAGACGGTCGAGCGGACGGACGAGTTCGCCCCCGCGCTCGACCGCGCGATGGCGGAGTCCGGCGTCCGGCTGCTCCACATCCGCACCGATGTGGAGGCGATCACGGCGGGCACCACGCTCGCCGCGATCAAGGCGCGCTGACCGGGGCTATTCGGCGGCGACCGCCTCGCGTTCCACCGCCAGCTCCTCGGCGAACCAGGCACAGGTCTTCGCCAATCCCTCGTCCAGCGACACGCGCGGGCTCCAGCCCAGCAGGTCGCGCGCGCGGGTGATGTCGGGGCGGCGGCGACGCGGATCGTCCTGCGGCAGCGGCCGATGGACCAGCGCGTTGCGCGTGCCCGTCATCGCCACGATCCGATCGGCGAGGTCGCCCACGGTGAGTTCCAGCGGGTTGCCGAGATTGACCGGTTCGGTGCCGTCGATGTCGGATTCCATCAGCCGGATCAGCCCGTCGACCAGGTCGGAGACGTAGCAGAAGCTGCGCGTCTGGCTGCCGTCGCCATAAATGGTGATCGGCCGGTCGGACAGCGCCTGGCAGATCAGGTTCGACACCACCCGCCCGTCATCGGGGTGCATGTTCGGACCATAGGTGTTGAAGATGCGCGCCACGCGCACCTCGGCGCGGTTCATGCGCGCATAGTCGAAGGTCAGCGCCTCGGCGGCGCGCTTGCCCTCGTCGTAACAGGCGCGCGGGCCCGTGCAGCTCGTCGATCCGCGATAATCTTCGCGTTGAGGATGGACCTCCGGGTCGCCGTAAACCTCGCTCGTCGAGGTGAGGAGGAAGCGCGCCCGCGCCTGTTCCGCCAGGCGGAGCAGGTGATGGGTGCCGACCACGTTGGTGAGCATCGTATGCTCGGGGTCGGCCTGATATTGCGGCGGCGACGCGGCGCAGGCGAGGTTGTAGATGCGGGTGATCCGGTGCGCCTGCTCGGTCACCGCGGTCGGCAGCGGGTTGACGATGTCGCCCTCGACGAAGCGGAAACCGGGGCGGCCTTCGAGCAGGCGCAGGTTCGACGACCGCGCGGTCTGAAGATTGTCCAGGCACAGGACCTGATGGCCCTCCGACAGGAGTCGCAGGGTGAGGTGCGAGCCGATAAAGCCCGCGCCGCCCGCGACCAGGATCAGCTCGCCATCGGATCGTGCCATCTTGTCCTCTCCCATCTTTGTTGCCGTCATGCCGCCGCGACCTCGGCGCGGCGGCGTCGGGTCGCCGCTTCGTTCAGATGGGCTTCCAGCTCGGCCGCGCGGCTGGTCGCGGTATGGGCCTGGAGCACACGCGCGCGCGCCGCCTCGCCCAGCGCGCGCGCCGGAGCGTCGTCGAGCGCGCCGATCACGTCGGCCGCGGTGTCGGCCAGCACCATCTCGCGACCGGGCGCGAACAAGGTGTCGAGGCCGTCCCACCGGTCCGAGATGATCGGTGTCGCGCAGGCGGCGGCCTCGAACAGGCGCACCGAGGGGGACCAGCCGGCCGCGATCATGTCGGCGCGCGTGACGTTCAGCGTCCAGCGTGAGGCGGAGTAGAAGTCCGCATGCTCGCTCGGCGGCAGGTGGTCGATGCGCTCGACGTTCGACGGCCAGTCGATGCCACCCGGATATTGCGGTCCGGCGACCACGAAGCGCAGCTCGGGGCGGGCGCGGGCGGGCTCGACCAGCAGCCGGTCGAGCGTCGGCTGACGATCGGGGCTGTAGGTGCCGAGATAGGACAAATCCCAACGCTTAGGCACGTCCGCCGGGCGGTAGGCGTCGGCGTCGACCGAGCAGTAGAGCGCGCGGGCGGCGGGGGAGCCATAGTCGCGCTCGATGCGGGCGAGCGTGGGGCCGCCGGTGAAGGACAGATACAGGTCATAGCCGGGGATCAGGTCGGGCGAGAGATATTCGAAGTCGCCGCGCGCGAGTTTGGCGAGGGTGACGGGGGTGTCGATGTCGTAAAAGGCCGCCAGCCCCGCCGTCTCCTGGACGAAATGCGCCACCGCCACGCCGTCGGGAACGTAGGAACCGACGATCACCGCGTCGGCCTCGGCGATCTCGGGCGTGAAGCGGGCTAGGTCGTCCACGTCCGCGTAGAAGCAAAGCGAGCACCAGTCGGGATCGGCCAGGTCGCGCTGCGTCGCGTACCAAGGCACGTCGCGCTCGAGGAACAGCACGTCGTGCCCGCGCGCCGCGAAGGCCTTCAGGAGCGCGCGGTAGGTGGTCGCGTGGCCGTTGCCCCAGGAGGAGGACAATGACAGGCCGAGGACGACGAGCTTCACGCCGCCTCCCTCGCACGGGCGCCATGCTCCTGGAACAGCGCATGGACCTGTTCGCCGCGAAGCGCATAGGTGTGCTCGGCGAGGACGCGCTTCAGCGCCGCCCGGCCGATGCTCCGCGCGCGATCGGGGGTGAGCGCGGCGAGATGGTCGGCGACGTCCTGCCCGTCACGGGCGACCAGCACCTCGCGGTCGGGAGTCAGGAATTGCTCGATCCCCTCCCATGCGTCGGTGATGAGGCAGGCGGCCGCGCCCGCCGCCTCGAACACGCGGGTCGCGGGGCTGAAGCCGATATGCGCCATCGAATCACGCGCGACGTTGAGGACGGCCGCCGGGGTGCAGTTGAAGGCGTTGTGCTCGGCCGTATAGACATGGCCGCGGTGGCGGACATTGCCGGGCATGTCCTTGGTCTCCCAGCCATTGCCCCCGATCAGGAAGCGACGATCGGGGAGCGCGGCGGCGGCGCGCAGGAAGAATTCCTCGACCCGCGCCTCGCGATCGGGCAGCCGGTTGCCCAGGAATGCCAGGTCGCAGGCGAAGCGCTCGTCGGGGGCGACCGGGTGGTGCGTCTGCGGATCGAGGGCGTTGTAGACGGGGATGCACCGCGCCGCGCCGAAACCCGCATAGGCGTTCACGACGGGCGGGCCGCCGCCATAGGTCAGCACCATGTCGAGATGCGGAAGCGCGGCAGTGACGGGGTGATCGGGATCGGCGCGCATCTCGTCGAGCGTCGCGGCGGCGTCGACGTCCCAGAAGATCTTGAGCGCACCGGGCCGCGCATGGGCGACGATGCCCGCGATCAGCTCGCGGTCGAATACCCCCACGCCGCTCGCCTTGACGACGATGTCGGCGCGCGGCGCCTCGGCGAGCACCGAGGCCAGCCCTTCGGCCGTCGCGGGGTAGACGACGACCCTGGCGTAGGGCGGCGGATCGATGTCGCGGTGCTGCTGGCGATCGAAGGCCTCGGGTTCGTAGAAGGTGATGTCATAGCCATGACCCGCCAGCGCGCGCAGGATGCCGCGATAATAGGTGGCGGCGCCGTTCCAATAGGAGGAAAGCAGGCTCGATCCGTAGAATGCGATCTTCAAGCGGCGGTCCTTTGGGTCTGGTCCAGCTGGGCGATGACGGCCAGCAGCTCGTCGGCGCGGTGAGCGCAGGTATGGCGGGCGCGGATCGTCTCCAAGCCATGGGCGGCCAGGGTGGCGCGAAGCTGCGGGTCGTGAACGATGTCGCGAAGCCGGTCGGCCATCCCGTCGCCGTCGCTCACGCTCAGGAAATCGCCCGGCCGGAACAGCCCCTCGCTGTCCGACCAGGGGGCTGAGAGGAGCGGAATGCCGCAGGCCAGCGCCTCGAACACGCGGATGGTCGGGATGCCGGGCAGGATCGTCGCATAATAACGGCGCGGCACATGGATCGTCGCCAGGTGCCCCGCGAAGATCGCTGGCGCGCGGGCATTGGCCGCCCAGCCATGATAACGGGCGCCGTGCCGCGCGAGCATCGCCTGGGCCTCGTCGGGGTAGCGCACACCGTAGATGTCGAGCGGCAGGCCGACCTGCGCCGCGGGGGCGAGGAGAAAGCGTTCCAGCTCGGCGGTGCGTTCGCCGTCGCCCCAATTGCCGATCCAGACCAGCCCCTCGCGCGCGCCTTCCTGCTCGGGCGGGTGGAAAAGGCGCGTGTCGGCGGCCTCGTGCCACGTCCACACCCGGCCGCCCCAGCCCCAGCGGCGATAGACGTCGGACAGCGCCTCGCCGAAGGCGAGCACGCCGTCATAGCCCGACAGGTCGAAGGCGCGGATCGCGTCGGGGTCGCTGACGGCGCGGTGATGCGTGTCGTGGAACAGCAGCTTGAACCGACCGCCCGCGATGCGGAGCCGGCCGATCGCGGCGACCAGCGCGGGCTCGTTCCATTCATGGACGATCACCACGTCCGCGTCGTCGATCAGCTGCTCGGGCGATGCGTCGGCGGCGAAGCTCGTCGAGGACAGATCGGGATAGGCCGCGCGATAGGCGTCGAGCCCCGCCTCGCCCGCGTCGGCCAGCAGGTTGGCGAGGCTCCAACTACCTTCCGGCTCATAGGCGCGGACGTCATGGCCGCGCGCGATCAGCTCGCGCAGGACGCCGCGTAGGAAATGCGCATTGCCATGGTTCCAGCAACTGGCGAGCGAATGGGTGAAATAGGCGATCCTCACGCGGCCGCCTTCCGCACGGGCAGCAGGCGGGCGTAGCGCGCGGCCATGGCGGCGGCGATCGCCTCCGGCGTGTAGCGGGCGGCGCGGTCGCGAGCCGCCTGGGCCAGCGACCCGCGGCGGTCGGAGTCGGCGAGCAGCGCCTCGACAGCGGCGGCGATCATCGCATCGTCGCGCGCCGGCACGAATACCGCCGCGCCGTCCCACAACTCGCGAAAGGTCGCGATGTCGGACAGGACGAGCGCGCAGCCGGCCGACGCCGCTTCGAGCACCGCGAGACCGAAGGGCTCGAAGCTGGTCGCCGACACGAAGATCGGGCGGTCCGCCAGCTCGGCCGCGAGCGCGTCGGCCGACAAGGTGCCGAGGAGCTGGAGATGGCCGGGACTGACGGTCTCGCCATGCGGACCGGTCGCCGGGCCGGCGGCGCGGAACGGCACCGACAGGCGCTCGGCGGCCCGGTCGAGGACGGCGGTGTTCTTGACGCCGTCCCACAGGCGGCCGGCGGTGAAGGCGTGCGGGGCCGGCGTCCCCTGCCCCGCACGGCCCGACGCGCGGCCGTTATGCACCGCGACCGGGGCGGTCGGGAGCGCATAAGTGCGCTGGAGGTCGGCCGCGAAGGCGCTGCTGGGCGCGACGGCGAGGTCGGCCGCGAGGAGTCCGGCGCGCATCAGATCGGCATGCCAGCGGTAAGCCGGGTCGGGCGTGGTGCCATGGGCGGCGTTCCACCAGGTCGCGGTGCAGCCATGCGCGACGGCGATCACGGGCACCGGGAAGTGGGCGGCCGCGGCCAGCGTCGGCGAGTTAAGCTGGACGAGGTCGGCGCCCAGGTCGCGTGCGAGGTCGGCGATCGCCCGACCGGCGGCGAGCACGGGGCCGGGACTATCGCTCAGCCAGTCGAGGGGAAGGCCGGTGTGGATGACCGCGATCTCCCCCTCGCCGTCGGATAGAGCAAGAAGGGAAAGTTGATCCGCGGTCGGCGCGGGCCCGAGCACCGCCAGAACCGTCTCCACCCCGTGCGGGCGGAGCGCGCGCGCGAGTTCGGCGGCATATTGCCAGACGCCGCCCACGCTGTCGGCGGTCATCAGCAGCCGAGTCGTCATGACGCCATCGCCCTTGCCTGCCCGACGGGCGCGTTGAGGCGGCGTTCGGCGGCGAGCCAGCGGGCGAGTTCGGCAACGCCCTCGCGCCAGCCGACCTTGGGCGCCAGGCCGAGCTCGCGCTCCGCCAGGCGTGTATCGGCGACGAAGTAACGCTGGTCGCCCGCGCGCCAGTCGGAGAAGCTCAGATCGACCTCGCGCCCGGTCAGGTCGCCGATATGCGCCAGGAGCTGACGCAGCGACACGGCGTTGGCCGGGCCGCCGCCGAGGTTGAAGGCACGCCCCCCGACCTCGCCGATCCGCCGCCATGCCTGGACATAAGCGTCGACGGCGTTGGACACGTCCAGGATATCGCGCACCTGGTGACCGTCGCCGTACAGGGTGATCGGCTTGCCCTCCAGCGCGCGGATCAGGAAATGGGCGACCCAGCCCTGGTCCTCGGTCCCCATCTGCCCGCGGCCATAAATGCAGCTCATCCGCAGCACCGCGGTCGGCACGCCGAAGCTGCGGGCGTAATCGAGCACATATTGATCCGCCGCGCCCTTAGACACGCCGTAAGGGGTGTGGAAGTCCAGCGGCCGCGCCTCGCCGATGCCGTGCGCGCGGACCGCGGCGTCGGTCGGGACATAGGCCTCGCCCTCCAGCGCGAAGTCGAGGTCGGTCAGGTCGCCGTAAACCTTGTTGGTCGACGCGAAGATCAGCGGCGTCGCGTTGCCCCGTGCGCGCAAGGCTTCGAGGATGTTGAGCGTGCCGAGAATGTTGATCTCGAAATCGTCGCGCGGGTCGAGCATAGAGGTGGTGACCGCGACCTGCGCGGCAAGGTGGAACACGGCCCGGACGTCGGCGGCCGCGCCGGCGAGCTTCTCGCGGTCACGGATGTCGCCGATGACGACCTCGACCTGCTCGCCGTGGCGGTCCTGCAGCCAGCGCAGGTTGCGCTCGACCCCGTCGCGGGCGAGCGCGTCGTAGACGCGGACGCGGTGACCCTCGGACAGAAGGCGGTCGGCGAGGTTGGAGCCGATGAACCCCGCCCCGCCGGTGATGAGGATGGGCGCGTCGATCACCTGATACTCCGCGAGCTTTTCTCGGGAAGGATCAAGAAGGAAGTGCCGCTCACGCCACCAGCCCTCTTGCTTCCAGTTCCGCGCGCATCTGTTCGACGCGGTCGGGGGCGGTCTGGACGGCGACCCACTCGGCGAGCTCGGCCAGGCCCTCGCCGAAATCCTGCCGCGCGCGGAAGTCGATGCGCTCGGCCGCGAGCGTCGTGTCGCAGAAACAGTGGCGGATGTCGCCGATGCGAGCCTTGCCGACGATCTGCGGCGCGATATCGTTCTTGCCCATGGCGCGGGCCAGTTCGGTCGCGACCTCGGTCACCGAGCGATGGTGGCCCGAGCCGATGTTGAACGTGCCCCCTGCCGCCTGGGGCAGGAACAGCGCGTCGGCGAACGCGCGCGCCACGTCGGTGACATGGACGAAGTCGCGCCGCTGCTCGCCATCCTCGAAGATCATCGGCTGCTGGCCGTTGAGGAGGCGCGACGCGAAGATGGCGAGGACGCCCGTATAGGGGTTGGAGAGCGCCTGGCCGGGGCCGTAGACGTTGAACAGCCGCAGGCACACGCCCTCCATGCCATAGGGCGCGGCCATGATATGCGTGGTGCGCTCCTGAACATATTTGTTCAGCGCGTAGATCGAGGAAAGGTTGGGCCGCTTCCACTCGGGCGTGGCGACCGCGGTCAGCGGACGGCCGGCCGTATCGACGGGTTCCCAATTGGTCAGCCCGTCCTTCAGCCCGTGGCGCTCGGCGTCCTGGACCAGTTCGCCCTCGGCGTCGCGATAAAGCCCCTCGCCGTAGATGGACATGGACGAGGCGGTGACGACGCGGCGGACGGGGTGGTCGATCAGCCTCTCGAACAGCACGGCGGTGCCGACATCGTTGGTCGAGGTATAGCGTTCGACCTCGTACATCGACTGGCCGACCCCGACCTCGGCGGCGAGGTGCACGACCGAGTCGACGCCGTTCAGTGCCTTTGCGACCGCGTCGCCGTCGCGCACGTCCGCGCGGATCAGTTCGGCTTCGGCGTCGAGCATCTTCGACCCGTCGACATGGCCATGGACCTGTTCGATCAGGCTGTCGAGGACGCGCACCTTGTGGCCGCGCTTCAGCAATTCGGAGGTGACGAAGCGGCCGATGAACCCCGCGCCGCCAGTGATCAGGACGGTCTCGCTCACGCCCTTGCCTCAACGGCTTGTGTGTAGCCACCCTTGCGGTCCACCACCGATCGCGTCATGCATCCCCCTGTTCGACGTCTCGCCTCCGTAACGAGGCATCTTCTTCTTTGTTCCTTGTAAGTAGAAGCTGCCGGAACTCCAAGCCGTCCCGCGCGTCCTTGCCGCCACGACCGGCGCGCTGTCCGGTCGAGAGGGGCAAGTTCTTGGCGGCGACGCTGATCCTGGTGCGGCACGCCGCGCACATTCATCTGAACCGAATCCTGTCGGGCCGAATGCCGGGCGTCGCGCTCAGCGACGCGGGCCGTGTCCAGGCGTCGCGGCTGGCGACACGGCTGGCGACGCGGGGCGTGGATCTCGTCCGATCGAGCCCGCTCGACCGGGCGCAGGCGACGGCGGCGGCGATCGCGGCGGCGGCGGGGGTGGCGGTCGAAACGGCTGCGGGACTCCAGGAAATCGATTTCGGCGCGTGGACCGGGCTGCGCTTCGACGAGCTGGCGGGCGATGCCGAGTGGGACCAGTGGAACGCGCGGCGCTCGGCCGCCCGCCCGCCCGGCGGCGAATCGATGGGCGAGGCGCAGGCGCGGATCGTGGCGCATCTGGACGCGGTCGCGCGCGACCATGCGGGCCGGACGATCGTGCTGGTCAGCCACGCCGACATGATCCGCGCCGCGGTCGCGCATGCGATCGGGCTGAATCTGGACAATCTGCTCCGCTTCGATATCGACCCCGCATCCGCGACCACGCTGGTGTGGGGCGATAGCTGGGCGCGACTGACCATGTTGAACGAACGGGAGGATTGATGGCGATCGCCGCATTGCGTGACGAGGTGGAGGCGCTGGCGCCCTGGTTCCACAATATCGATCTGGGGAACGGCATCCGCACCGCGCCCGACCATTTCCTGGGTGACTATCCGCAGTTCAAGTTCGACCGGTTCGCGGACGCGCTGCCCGCCGACCTGACGGGTAGATCGGTGCTCGACATCGGCTGCAACGCCGGCTTCTACTCGGTCGAGATGAAGCGGCGCGGCGCTTCGCGCGTGCTGGGGATCGACGCGGACGATCGGTATCTGGCGCAGGCTCGGCTGGTCACGCGCGAGCTGGGGTTTGAGGGTGTCGAATTCGCCAAGCTCGACGTCTACGATGTCGGCGCGCTCCAAGAAAAGTTCGACCTCGTCGTGTTCATGGGGGTGCTCTATCACCTGCGACATCCGCTGCTCGCGCTGGACCTGATCCGCGAGCATGTCGTCGGCGAGGACGGCCTGATGCTGTTCCAGACGATGCAGCAGGGATCGAACGCGCAGATGGACGTGCCCGAGGACCATCCCTTCTACGAGCCCGAGACCTTCACCCCGCCGCGCTATTTCGACGATCCCGCCTATCCCAAGATGCACTTCATCGAGCGGCGTTTCTCGGGCGACTGGACCAATTGGTGGGCGCCCAACCGCGCCTGTTCGGAAGCGATGCTGCGCGCGGCGGGCTTCGCGGTCGAGGCGCGGCCGGAGAACGACGTGTATCTATGCCGCGCGGCCCCCGTGCCGTACGGCGAATGGGGGCCGACCGCGGTCTATCCGGCGCGAGGAGCAGCAGCGTGATCGAAGCCGCGATGATCTGGAACGAGCCCAACAACAAATCGCATTGGGACCCGGCGATCGACCCCGACTGGTCGATCTTCGCCGACACGGTACGGCGCACGGGCGCGGCGATCCGCAGCGCCAACCCGGCGGTCACGCGCGTGCTGGGCGGCATGTCGCCGATCGACCCGCTCTGGGTGAAACGGCTGGAGGGGCATGGCTGCCTGGACGCGGTCGACGTTATCGCGGTGCACGGCTTTCCGCTCGACTGGAATTTGTGGTCGATCCACGAATGGCCGAACAAGATCGCGGAGATCGAGGCGGTCACGGACAAGCCGGTCTGGGTGACCGAGGTCGGGGTCGGATCGTTCGGGGCGGAGGAGGTCCAGGTGTTCGGCGTCCAGAAGACCGCCGAGCTGCTGATCGGGCGCGTGCCGCGCGTTTTCTGGTATTCGTTGTTCGACCTGCCGATGGAATGGGGCGCCACCACGCGCCACCGCGAGGCGGAGGGTTCGAGCTATTACCGCCATTTCTACATGGGGCTGATCCGCCCCGACGGGACGCCCAAGCCCGCGCTCGACGATTATGCCAAGGTCGCGGGCGAGATGGGGCTGATGCAGTGGTTCCATCACGAGGACCCACGCCTCGACGACGCCGTCACGTGGATGAAGCGTCTGGGCACCCGGAAGCTGCGCACGGGGCTGAGCTGGGCCGACAGTTTCCGGCCCAACGCGACCGACTGGTTCGACCGGCAGATCGATGCGCTCGCCGACTTCGACGTCACGCTAACCTTCTGCTTCACGCCGGAGCATCTGGGAATCGAGCCGCACCATACCAGCCCGGCGCGCGATCCGCAGCAATTCGCGGATTTCTGCGCCTGGGCGATCGATCGCTATGCGCCGGCCGGCGCCGGGCAGGCGACCGCTGCGGAGTGAGACGTCACCCTTTCGCGTCCTGCTTCTCCAGCGCGTCGAGCACGACCTCCGGACTGACATTCTCCGCGATCTCGTCCATGTCGGGCGAGCGCGCGGGGATGTCGAGCTTCTCGGCGATCTTCGCGACGAGTTCGGCCAGCTTGGACAGTTCATGTTCGGCGAGTAGGTTGATGTGGAGGTCGAGATCGGCGCGGCGGTCGGCGACCTCGGCCATGCGGTTCTGGCTGATGAGCACGAAGGTCGACAGGAAGATCGCCTCCACCGACGCGATCATGGCCAGCACCACGAAACTCTCGTCGAACGGCGCCAGGCCGGGTGTCCAGCCAAGATTGATCACGATCCAGCCGCCGAACAGCAGGAGGTGGAGCGCCACGAACAGCATCGAGCCGGTGAAGCCGGTGACCCGGTCGGCGATGCGGTCGCTGAGGGGCGCGGCGCGCTTCTCCTCGCGGCGCCGCCGCGTCAGCCGGTCGATATTGTCGGCCAGCGTTTCGGTCATTCCCGGCGGCGCGTGCTTGTCCGTCATTCGCAATCCCTGATCGTTCAACTCCGGATTGAACGCATATCCTCCTGAAAGGTCACCGAAGTGAGCCACGTCATGCAGGCCGCCATCCTCGACGCGCCCGCCACCCTGCGCATCGCGCAAGTCGCGATCCCCGAACCCGGTCCGGGCGAGCTGCGCATCCGGCTGGAGGGGTGCGGCGTGTGCGCGTCGAACGTCGAGCCCTGGGAAGGCCAGCCCTGGTCGAGCTTTCCCGGCGAGCCGGGCGGGATGGGGCATGAGAGCTGGGGCGTGGTCGACGCCGTCGGCGCGGGCGTGACCGAGCCGGCGGTGGGCGACCGCGTGGTGGCGTTGTCGGGCAAGAGCTACGCCGAGTATGACCTGGCGCGCGCGGACATGACGGTGACGCTGCCCCCGAAACTGGCGGGGCGGCCCTTTCCCGGCGAGCCGATCGGCTGCGCGATGAACATCTTTCGCCGGTCGGACGTGCAGGCCGGGCAGACCGTGGCGATCGTCGGAATCGGCTTTCTGGGGGCGATTCTGTGCCGGCTGGCGACCGACGCGGGCGCGCGGGTGATCGCGATCTCGCGCCGCGAGTCCTCGCTGGCGCTGGCGCGGAGCTATGGCGCGGCCGAGACGATCCCCATGCACGACCACCACGCGATCATCGCCCGCGTGCGGGAGATGACGGGCGGGCGCGGATGCGAGCGGGTGATCGAGGCGGTGGGCAAGCAATGGCCGCTCGACCTGGCGGGCGAACTGGTTTCAGAGGGCGGACGGCTGGTCATCGCGGGCTATCACCAGGAAGGGCCGCGCCAGGTATCGATGCAGATGTGGAACTGGAAGGGCATCGACGTGGTCAACGCGCATGAGCGCGACCCCGCGGTGCAGATGCGCGGGCTGCGGGAGGCGGTCGACGCGGTGGCGAGCGGGCGGATCGATCCGGCCGCGCTGTACACGCACCGCTATCCGCTGGACCGGCTGGGCGAGGCGCTGGCGGCGACGCGCGACAAGCCCGATGGGTTCGTCAAGGCGCTGGTGACCTTCTCGTGAAGCCCCGTCTCGGATTTCTCGGCGTGGGCTGGATCGGCCGCGACCGCATGGCGGCGATGCTGGCGACGGGGCTGGTCGAGGCCGCCGCCATCGCCGATCCCTCGGCCGAAATGGTGGCGGGGGCGGCGAAGCTCGCGCCGGACGCCACGGTGGTCGAGGGGCTCGACGCGATGCTGGCGCTGGGGCTCGACGGCGTGGTGATCGCGACGCCGTCGGCGCTCCATGCCGCCCAGTCGATCCGGGCGCTGGAGGCGGGCGTGGCGGTGTTCTGCCAGAAGCCGCTGGGACGCGACGCCGCCGAGGCACGCGCGGTGGTCGACGCGGCGCGCAAGGCCGACCGGCTGCTCGCGGTCGATTTCTCCTACCGCCATACGAGCGGCATGGCCGCGGTCGCCGAGCTGGTCCGATCGGGCGAATTGGGACGCGTCTTCGCGGTCGATCTCGTCTTCCACAACGCCTATGGCCCGGACAAGCCATGGTTCTACGACCGCGCCCGATCGGGCGGCGGGTGCGTGATGGATCTGGGCGTCCATCTGGTCGATCTGGCGATGTGGAGCCTCGGCGCGGACACGGCGAGCGACGTCCATGCGCAACTGTTCGCGGGCGGCGAGCGGCCGGCGGGCGACGCGGTCGAGGATTATGCGGTCGCGCAGATGACGATCGGCGGCGCGGCCGTGCGCCTCGCCTGTTCCTGGCGGGTCCATGCGGGCGTCGATGCCGAGATCGGGGCGACCTTCTACGGCACGGACGGCGGCGCGGCGTTCCGTAACATCGGCGGCTCCTTCTACGATTTCGAGGCGACCCGGTTTCGCGGCACCGCGCGCGAACCGCTGGCGAGCGTGCCCGAGGCCTGGGGCGGACGCGCGGCGGCGGACTGGGCACGGCGGCTGGCCGAGGGCGCGCGCTTCGATCCGGTGGCGGCGGAGATCGTCGCGGTCGCGCGGGTGCTGGACGCGATCTACGCCTGATCTGCTCCTCCCCTCCCGGGTCGGGGGTGGATGGACGTGAGAACGCTCACGCCATATCAACCCGTATCCCGTCGACCCACCCCCTGCCCCTCCCTGTTCCAGGGAGGGGTGAGGTTATTTCTTCAGCCGTTCGGCGTGCCAGGCGATATGGTCGGGCATGAAGGTCGCGACGAAATAATAGCTATGGTCGTAGCCGGGCTGCATCCGCAGCGTCAGCGGGATGCCCGCCGCGGCGCAGGTCGCCCGCAGCAGCTCGGGGCGGAGCTGTTCGGCGAGGAACTGATCGGCCTCACCCTGGTCGACGAGCAGGTCGGGGACACGCGCGCCTGCGGCGATCAGCGCGCAGGCGTCATAATCGTGCCAGGCGGCGCGGTCCGCGCCCAGATAGCCCGAAAGCGCCTTTTCGCCCCAGGGCACCTGCGCGGGCGCGACGATTGGGGCGAAGGCGGAGATGCTACGAAACCGGGCGGGGTCGCGCAGGCCGATGGTGAGCGCGCCGTGCCCGCCCATGGAATGGCCGGTGATCCCCTGCCGCGTCATGTCGACGGGAAACGCGGCGGCGATCAGCGCGGGCAGCTCCTGCTCGAGATAGGCCCGCATCCGGAAATGCGCGGCCCAGGGCACCTCGGTCGCATCGAGGTAGAAGCCCGCGCCCTGGCCGAAGTCGTAGGCGGGGTCGTCGGGAACCTCTTCGCCGCGCGGCGAGGTGTCGGGCGCGACGAAGATCACGCCGTGGTCGCTACAGGCGGCGCGATATTCGCCCTTGTCGGTGACATTGGCATGGGTGCAGGTCAGCCCCGACAGATACCAGAGCACCGGCAGGCGCGCGCCGGGCTCGTGATCGGGCACGAACACGGAAAAGGTCATGGGGGTGCCGGTCGCACTCGACCGGTGGCGATAGACGCCCTGCGTCCCGCCATGGGCGCGGTTGGTGCCGAGCGTTTCCATCGGCTCCGCCTGCATCAGGCGGCCAGCGCGGTCGGGCCGGGCAGCCAGTCGGTCTGCACGGTGGCATAGCGGTCGACGAAGCCGGTGAACGCGACCAGTTCGGCCTCGTTGACGATGCGTACGCGGCGCGCATTGCGTTCGATCATCCCGCGCCGCTCCATCTCGCCCAGCGTCCGGTTGACGTGCACCTTGGTCAGCCCGACCGCGTCGCCGATGTCCTTTTGCGTGAGCGGCAGGTCGAACGATTCGATCACACCGCCCGCCGTGACGCGCAGCCGCGCCAGAATATCGAGAAGCAGAGTCGCCAGCCGCTCGATCGCGTCGGTGCGGCCGATCGAAGCGAGCCGGTCGCACATCGCGACATTCTCCGCCGCCGCCATCGCGTAGAGCAGCCCGGCGAGCCGCGGCTGCGCTTTGAAGATGCGGCCCAGATTGACCTTGGACAATTCGGACACGACGCAGTCGGACACGGCGGTCAGCGTGTTGGCGGCCTGGCTCCAGGCGATGCTCGACGTGCCGATCAGGTCGCCGGGATAGTGGAAGCGCAGGATCTGACGACCGCCCGACTTCAGTTCGATCGACGAATGGAGCCATCCCTGTTGGACGACATAGAGCTGGTCGACGCCCCCGCCCTGTTCCATCAGCACCATGCCCGACGGCACGCGGACCTCGCGGCGCTCGGCCCAATCGAGCGCGTCGCGCTCCTCCTCGGTCAGCGACAGATAGCGTTCAAGGCGGCTGGTGAGGGCGCTGCGGCGCATAGGCTTCTCTCTCCCGTACGGTAAGCGCATCGCGTTCCGTACCATTGGTGAAACGACCTGGAAACGATCTCGTTGCATGAACGGTTCACCGCAAGGTTATCATCTGGGCGCGAACCTTATAACGTAAGGGTGTTTCGGATTGCCCGATCGCTCCCGCCATATGACTGACCACGATGATAATGATCCATTGATTATCAGCCAATTTCCGTCGGGCCGAGACGTAGCCGATTCGGCGCTATTCCGTCCGCCCTGGGAGCGGTGCCGGTTAGGCGCTTGTCCCGGCGCGGTTTTACGGGCAATGTTGCCGCATCATGACACCTCCTCCCCCGGATGGATCGCGCGACCGCCGGATCGAGGATCCCACCAATCTCCACCTGATCCATCCGGCGGCGCGGCGGCTGCTTCCCCATGCGTTGCGGGCCGGGATATCGGCGAACGCCGTGTCGGTCACGGGGCTCGGCATCGGCTTGGCCGCCGCGGCGGCGTTCGGGGCCTGGACCGATTGGCGCGCGAGCGTGGCCGGGTTGCTGCTCGCGGTCGCCTGGCTGATCGCGGACGGGCTGGACGGGATGATCGCGCGCGCGACCGGGACCGCCAGTCCGCTCGGCCGGACGTTGGACGGGCTGTGCGATCACGGCGTGTTCGTCCTGATCTATGTCGCGGTCGCGCTGTCGATCGGCACCGTCCAGGGATGGGCGCTGGCGGCCGTCGCGGGCGTCGCCCATGCGGTGCAGTCGAGCCTGTACGAGGGGGAGCGCGCGCGCTTTCACCGACGCGTCGGGCGTGCGCCGCGCCCGTCCTCCACCCCGCCGAGCGGCAACATGCTGGTACGCGTTTATGACGGCGTCGCGTTCGGCATCGATCGTCTGACGGCGCGCTTCGACGCGGCGCTGGAGGCGCCCGAGGGGGCCCGGCTCGCCGCAGACTATGGCGAGCGGGCGGTGGCGCCGATGCGGCTGCTGGCGCTGCTCACCGCCAATATGCGCGTGCTCGCGCTGTTCGGGGCCTGCCTGCTCGGCCGGCCCGAAGCCTTTTGGTGGATCGAGATCGGTCCCATGACTTTGGTTGCCATTGCCGGCATCGCGTGGCACCGGCGCGTCGAGGCGCGGCTGCTGCGGCGCGCGCACCCCCTTCACCCGCCCCGGGACCTGGGCGCGGGTGCCATTTTCTCCAAGGATCAGATAGGCTGATGACAAGCATCAAGGTCGCCGTCGTGGGTATCGGCAATTGCGCGAGCTCGCTCGTGCAGGGTCTGGCGCATTACCGCGAGGGGGCGAACGACCAAACGGGGCTGATGCATTACGACATGGGCGGATATCGCCCGTCGGACATCGAGGTCGTCGCCGCCTGGGACATCGACCGACGCAAGGTCGGGCTCGATGTGGCGGAAGCCATCTTCGCCAAGCCCAATTGCACCGCGGTCTTCTGCCCGACGGTCGAGGCGACGGGCGCGGTCGTCAGGATGGGCCGCGTGCTCGACGGTTTCGCCGAGCATATGGCCGATTTCAAGGACGACAGGACCTTCCTGCTCGCCGACTTGGCGGAACCCACCAAGGACGAGGTGGTCGCCGAGCTGCGCCGCACCCGCGCGGACGTGCTGATGAACTATCTACCCGTGGGCAGCCAGGAAGCGACCGAATTCTACGCCGAATGCGCGCTGGAGGCCGGCGTCGCCTTCGTCAACAACATCCCCGTCTTCATCGCGTCGAACCCGGTCTGGGCCAAGAGGTTCGAGGATGCGGGGGTGCCGATCATCGGCGACGACATCAAGGCGCAGCTCGGCGCGACGATCGTGCACCGCGTGCTGACCGACCTGTTCGCCAAGCGCGGCGTGAAGCTCGATCGCACCTATCAGCTCAACACCGGCGGCAATACCGACTTCCTGAACATGTCGAACCACCGGCGGCTCGAATCGAAGAAGATCAGCAAGACCGAGGCGGTCCAGTCGGTCGCGGCCGAGCGGCTGGACGACGACAATGTCCATATCGGGCCGAGCGACTATGTGCCCTGGCAGAACGACAACAAGGTCTGCTTCCTGCGGATGGAGGGACAGCTCTTCGGCGGGGTCCCGATGAATCTGGAGCTGCGACTGTCGGTGGAAGACAGCCCCAATTCGGCGGGTGTCGCGATCGACATGATCCGCTGCGCCAAGCTGGCGAGCGACCGCGGGCTGAAGGGGCCGATCGACGCGGCTTCCGCCTATTTCTGCAAGCATCCGCGCACCCAGATGACCGACGACATCGCCCAGCTGGAAGTCGAGAAGTTCATCGAAGCCGCCTGACGTGATCGACACCGCGATCCTGCTCGCGGCGGGGGAAGGCAGCCGGCTCAGGGGCGCGACCCCGCTCAAGCCGCTTTGCCCGGTCGCGGGGCGGACGCTGATCGACCATGCGCTGACCGGACTCGGCGCGGCGGGGATCGTCCGCGTGGTGGTCGTCACCGGCTATGGCGCCGAGACGATCGAGGCCTATCTACGCGCCCGCGAATGGCCGGTGGCGGTGGAGACGGTACGGTCGCGCGACTGGCGGCTGCCTAACGGCGTGTCGGTGCTCGCCGCCGCGCCGCTCGTCGCGGGCGAGGCGTTGCTGGCGATGTGCGACCATCTGGTCGTCCCCGCCCTATACCGCCGCATGGCCGAGGCGGGCGCGGGCGCCGGGATCAGGCTGGGCGTCGACCGGCGGCTGGGGCACCCGTTCGTCGACCCCCTGGACGTGACCTGCGTCGCGACGCAGGACGACCGCATCGTCGCGATCGGCAAGGGGCTGGATCCGCATGACTGCTACGATACGGGCGTGTTCGCGGTCGGCCCCGCCTTGTTCGACGCGCTCGGGCGGGCGCCCGCACCGTCACTGACCGACGGCGTCCGCGCGCTCGCCGCGCGCGGGACCGCGCGGGTCGTCGATTGCAGCGATCTCGACTGGATCGACGTGGACGACCCCGCGGCGCTGGCGGAGGCGGAGCGGCTGGTCGCCTGACGCGGCCTAGGCCGCCCGGCTCGCCTCGCGGCCGAGCAGCCCCGCCACCCCCTCGCCGTCGACGGGGCGGCTGAACAGATAACCCTGGATGCTGCCGCAGCCCTGTTGGCGCAGGCGGGCCAGCTGTTCGGGTTCCTCGACGCCCTCGGCGGTGATGTCCATGTGGAGCGCCCCCGCCAGGTCCACGATCGCGCGGACGATCGCCGCCGCGCTCGCGTCGTTGGCGACGTTGGTGACGAAGCTGCGGTCGATCTTGAGCTTGTCGAACGGGAAGGAGCGCAGATAGCTGAGCGACGAATAGCCCGTCCCGAAATCGTCGAGCGCCACCCGGACGCCCAGCGCGCGCAGCGAGTGGAGCAGCGCGACCACCGGCCCTTCCCCGTCCAGGAACACCGATTCGGTGATCTCCACCTCCAATCGCCTGGGCGCGATGCCGCTACGCGACAGCGCCTGCGCCAGCACGCTCGCGAAACCGGCATGGCGGAACTGGATGGGCGAGACGTTGACCGCGACCCGCACATCGTCGGGCCAGGTCGCGGCGAAGCGGCAGGCCTCGTGCAGCACCCATTCGCCGATCGGGACGATCAGCCCCGTCTCCTCGGCCACGGGGATGAACTCGACCGGCGACACCAGCCCGCGCGTCGGGTGGTTCCAGCGGAGCAGCGCCTCGAACCCGCCGATGCGGTCCGAGCTTAGGTCGACGATCGGCTGGTAGTGGAGCACGAACTCGCCGGTCGCGATCGCGGTGCGCAGGTCGAGCTCGAGCTGGCGGCGCGCGCGGGCGGCGGCGTCGAGCGAGGGCTCGAAAAAGCGGAACGCCCCGCGTCCGTCGCTCTTGGCTCGGTAGAGCGCGAGATCGGCGTTCTTGAGCAGCTGGTCGGCGTCCTGCCCGTCATTGGGCGCCACCGCGATGCCGATGCTGACCCCGGTCGCGATGATCTGGCCGTCGATCCGCAGCGGCTCGCGTATCTGGTCGAGGATCGCCTGGGCGAGCGCGCGGGGCCGGTCGGGGTTGGGACTGCCCGCCAGCAGGATGGCGAACTCGTCGCCGCCCAGCCGCGCGACCACGCCGTCGGGCGCCGCGTCGACCAGCATGTCGCCGATGCGCCGGAGCAGCTGGTCGCCGGCCGGGTGCCCCAGCGTGTCGTTGACGGTCTTGAACCCGTCCAGGTCGAGGCAGAGCACCGCGACGGTCCCCCCGGCATGGGCGGTGAGCGCGACCGCCTGTTCCAGCGCCTGGCGCAGCGCGGCGCGGTTGGGCAGGCCGGTGAGCGAATCGTGGAACGCCATGTGCGTGATCCGGCTCTCGCGCTCGACGATGCCCGCCGACATGCGGTTGAAGCTTTCCGCCAGGCGGCCGATCTCGTCCGAACTCTCGATCGCCAGCTCGGTCCGGGCGCCGTCCTCCAGCGCGCGGGCCGCGCGGTCGAGCAGCGCCAGCGGCCGGGTGATGCCGCTGGCGAGCCTGCCGCTGCCGAACAGCACCAGCAGCAGCCCCGCCAGGCCGGTCAGCGCGATGCCGATCTGCAGCGGGCGATAGGGCGCCAGCGCCAGCGCCAGCGGATACCGGATCAGCAGCGCGGCCTCGGGCCTGCCGCCCGGCCCCGCGAGCGGCTTGACGAGCGCGAGCGCCGTGCCTTGCCGCAGGGCGAGCTTGGCCGGGGTGCGGCTCGCGCCCGGATTCGCGACCAGCGCGTCGAGCGCGTCGCTGGGTTGCAGGTCGCTGTCGGTGGGCAGCCAGCGTCCGCCTTCCGACCGCAGCACGGTGGCGGTGAGCGGGATCGCGGACAGTTTCTCCAGGGCGCGCATCTCGGCGCCGTCGAGCCGGACCGCGAACACGACCCAGCCGATCTCCGTCGGCGCCAGGATCGGCGACAGCACCAACCGATAGGCGCGTCCTCCCGCGACCGTGACCGCGCCGCGTTCGCCGGGGCCGAGCGTGAAGGGCAGCCCGGCCGCGACGCGCGCGAGCGGACCCTCGGCGCCCACCACCGCCCCGTCGAGATCGACGACCATCGCCGCCGTCACGCGGGCACGGTGGCGCAGGCTGGCGAGCGCGGAGGCGATGGTCGGCCGGTCGCCGCTCGCCACCGCCGAGCGGAAGCCGAAATCGCGCGCGAGCACGTCGGCGGTGTCGACCAGCGACCGCTCGCGCTCGGCCCAGAGCCGGTCGTGGATCTGCCCGGTGGTAGCGAGCTGCGCCTCGGTGATCCGCCGCGCGCTCCGCTCCAGCGCCAGCTGCGTCACCCCCGCGATCACCAGCAGCGCGATCGCGAACAGCCCGGCGTACAGGACGCCGAGCTTGCCGCGAAGCGTGCGGAACCGAAGGCGCGGCAGGCGGATCACCGGCCGATCGTCACCATCGTCGCATAGCCCGCCGCGCCCACCGCCACCGGCCGCGACAGGGTGTTGCCCGGCGCGCGGATCGACGGATGCCAGACGCGCATCACCGCCTGGCCCGCGGGCACGTCGCTCCAGGTCACGCGCCCGGCGGCATTGGCCTGGGCCGCGAAGGGCGTGGCGGTCACGAAGACGAACCCGCTCATCGCGTCATGGATGTTGCACCCCAGCGCGACCACGCCGGGCTTGTCGAGCACCACCGTGCGCGCCTCCTCCCGGCCGTGCAGCCGGATGTCGAACTTCTTGGGCTTGGAAAAGGAATAGACGTGGTGCCGGACCTTATCGCGGTTCGGAAAGCCGACGGCCGCCCCGACCGGCACGATCAGCACGCGCGGCTGGAACTGGATGTCGCGCTGCTCGACCATGTAGGACCCCCGCGGGGTCGGCGCGGCCCGGCCCGGCACCTCGATCGTGACCACCGCCCCGGCGAGCGGCGCCCCGGTCGGACCGTTGACGGTGATCGCGACGGGCGCGGCGGCGGCGGGGGCGGCGATCGCGATCGGGGCGAGCGCCAGCGAGGCAAGACGGTGGATCATGGTCCGGTCGCTAGGCCACCCGGCTTTGCCATGGGGTAAATGCCTGCTTCACGCGATGTTTACCATCGGCGGCTAATTCCCCCTCCCGAGAAGGACGGGTGATGAGAACGCTGCTGCTTGCGCTGATGACGATGGCCTGCGCCGCCCCCGCCGCCGCGAGCGACTGGCGCGGCGACGGCAAGCTGGTGCTGACCGACGGCATCACCACCGTCGACGGATCGGCCGGGGGGGGCATCGCGACCTGGGCGGTGATCGCGGGCAACGAGACCGAACGCGGGATCGGCGCGACCGCCCATGCATCGGGCGTGTTTCTCCCCGATTTCGACCTGGAGGCCTATGGCGTCGCGGTCGGCTTTCACGACCGGGTGGAGCTGTCCTATACCCGCCAGAGCTTCGACACGCGCGAAGCCGGCGCCGCGCTCGGGCTGGGGCGCGGCTTCACCTTCGGCCAGGACATCTACGGCGCCAAGCTGCGGCTGTTCGGCGACGCGGTGTGGGGCCAGGACACATTGCTGCCCCAGGTGACGGTCGGCGTGCAGCACAAGCGCGCGGACCGGGCACCGGTGCTTCGCGCGGTCGGCGCCGGCAAGGCGAACGGCACCGATTACTATCTGTCCGCGACCAAGGTCTTCCTGGCGCGGAGCCTGATCGTCAGCGCGACCTTGC
>NZ_DASVRV010000023.1:0-21588 GCF_036388435.1 Sphingomonas sp. | reverse complement strand
TCTTCGGACGCTTATTCGGCGGGTTATTACAGCTATCTCTGGTCGGAGACGATGGACGCGGACACGTTCGCCGCGTTCGAGGAGGCGGGGAGCCCGTGGGACAAGGCCACCGCCGACCGCTTCGCGCGGGTGCTGCTGGCGACGGGTAACGAGACCGATCGGGCGGAGGCGTACCGGGCGTTCCGGGGCCGCGATCCGGACGTGAACGCGCTGCTCCGGATGCGGGGCTTTCCGACCGGAACGGCGACGGGAGGCGATGATCGCGCTCGGTAAGGGTCGTCTCCGCTCGATCGTCGGAGGGTCGGCGGGGAACCTGGTCGAGTGGTACGATTGGTACGTCTATTCGGCCTTCGCGCTCTATTTCGCGCCCGCGATCTTCCCCGAGGCGAGCCCGACCGCGCAACTCCTGAACGCGGCGGCGATCTTCGCGGTCGGGTTCCTGATGCGGCCGATCGGGGCCTGGGTGATGGGCGTCTATTCCGACCGGCATGGCCGCAAGGCGGGGCTGACCTTGTCGGTGACGCTGATGTGCCTGGGATCGCTGCTGATCGCGGTCACGCCCACCTACGCGACCGCAGGCGCGGTGGCGCCGGGGATGCTGGTCTTCGCACGGATGCTCCAGGGCTTGAGCGTCGGCGGCGAATATGGCGCGAGCGCGACCTATCTGTCCGAGATGGCGGGGCGCGAGCGGCGCGGCTATTATGCCAGTTTTCAGTATGTGACGTTGATCGGCGGGCAGTTGACCGCGCTTGGCGTGCTCCTGCTGCTGCAAGCGACGATGAGCGAGGCGGCCTTGGAAGCGTGGGGGTGGCGGGTGCCCTTCGCGATCGGCGGGCTGCTGGCGGTCATTGTGTTCCGCATCCGGCGCGGGCTGCTGGAAACCGAGTCGTTCCAGGCGGTGAAGGGCGACCGGCGATCGAGCGGCGCGGCCTTGTTCCGCGAGCATCCGCGCGAGGCCTGGACGGTGATGGCGCTGACGGCCGGGGGCACGCTCGCCTTCTACGCCTATACCACGTACATGCAGAAGTTCCTGGTCAACACCAGCGGGTTCAGCCGGCCGACCGCGACCGCGGTGATGACGGCGGCGCTGCTGGTCTATGCGGCGGTGCAGCCGGTCGCGGGCGCCCTGTCCGACCGGGTGGGCCGCAAGCCGCTGCTGGTCGGGTTCGGGGTGCTGGGGGTGATCGGCACCGTGCCGTTGTTCCTCGCGCTGGAGAAGGTGGCCAACCCGGTGCTGGCCTTCGCCCTGATCGCGGCGGCGCTGGTGGCGCTGAGCGGGTATACGGCGATCAGCGGCGTGTTGAAGGCCGAGATGTTCCCGGCGCATATCCGCACGCTGGGCGTCGCGCTGCCCTATGCGATCGCCAACACGATCTTCGGGGGCACCGCCGAATATCTGGCGCTGTGGCTTAAGGACGAGGGCGTGGAGCGCTGGTTCTACGGCTACGTCACCGCGATGATCGCGGTGTCGCTGCTCGTCTATCTACGCCTTCCCGACACGCAGCGGAACAGCCGCATCGTCGAGGACTAGCGGGCAGGCGAGAGTTCCTCGTCGCTGAGCCGTCCGTCGTCGTTGCGGTCGCGCCGGTCGAAGCGGCGGAGGGCGCGGCTTACATGCTCTTCGCGCGTCAGCGGGCCGCGACGGTTCTCGCCCCGCTCGCTGCCACGGGCATAGCCCGGCGTCGCGGCGATCTCCGCCGCCGAGAAGGTCCCGTCGCCATCCTTGTCGAGCCGCGCGAAGCGTTGGGTCGCCTCCCGCTCGATCTCGGCGCGGGTGACGGCGCCGTCGCCGTCCGAATCCGCGCGCAGATAGACGCTCGTCCGCCGCTCCCGCCGGGTCAGGCCCGTTCCGACCGTATCGGACACGGCCGACGCTTCCTCGGTCGCTGCCCGCTGTTGCGCCTCGCACCCGACGAGCAGACCGGCCAGCGCCATGATCGTAAGCTTCCCGTTCATGTGTTTCCCCTTTCGGTGCTCATCCGAAGATGGCGACGCTTTGCATCTGTTCGGCGACCGGCGTGCCGTCGGCGGACCATATGCCCATGGCTTGGCTGGACGAGCCCGCGCGGGCATAGTCGGTCCGGGCGCTCAGCAGCCACCAGCCGTCATCGGTCGCGGGCACGGGGCCGAGCAGGTTGAGGAGCCAGGTCATCGAGCTGAGCGGCACGAAGTCGTGCATCAATTGCATCGCGGCGGGCGGCAGGCAGTCGCCGATCAAGGCGAGCTCCACCTCCGGGTCGAGCCCGGCACGGTCCTTGACGCGCACCCAGCGGAGCCATTCGGCCGGGTGCTCGCCGGGTTCGCGGCGGTCGACGAACTCGAAATTGGTCAGGAACCCCGGAACCCCAGCGCGCTCTGTGCCGCTATAGACGCGGTCGTCGGGGCCGGGGCGGGCGAAGTCGGGGCGGTTCCCCGCAGCGCGGTCGATTTTCGACACCTGGTCGCGCATGAACACGAACACCGCGCGCAGGCCCAGCCCCGCCTCGCTTTCGACATCGGCCTGGATGAAGGCGGCGTTGCGACCCCGGCGCAGGCGGGTGGCGCGGACGGTCACGTCGCCGGCGAGCGGGCCGATGAACGATATCTGCGCCGATCGCAGCGCGGGCAGGTCTTCGTCCGACGCCTTGGCGGCGTGGAGCGCGAGCGCGGTCGACAGCCCGCCATAGGCGGTGCGGCCCTGGAGCCAATTGTCGGGAATATGGCCGCGCCAGCCGCCCTCGATCGGTTCCAGCGCGGCGAGAAGCGTCGCCAGGCCGGTCATGCGACCGCTCCGAGCAGGCGGTCGCGCAGCTCGCGCTTGAGCACCTTGCCGATCGCGCTGCGCGGCAGCTCGTCGATCGGGTGGAGTGCGGACAGCCGCTGCGTCTTGCCGACCTCGCCGTTGAACCAGGCGAGGATGGCGTCGTCCTCCGCCTCGGCGCCGTCGCGCGGGACGTAGAAGCCGATCGGCGTCTCGCCCCAGACGTCGGAGGGCATTCCGATCACGGTGGCGTCGGCGACCGCGGGGTGACGGAGCAGTACCGCTTCCAGGTCGGAGGGGTAGATGTTGTAGCCGCCGGAGATGATGAGATCCTTTTTGCGATCCATGAGGATGAGGAAGCCGTCCTCGTCGAAGCGGCCAACATCGCCGTGGCGGATGTAACGATTACCCTCGGCATCGTGCCACTCGGCGTCGCGCGTGGCGCCTTCGCGGCCGTGATAGCCGGTCATCATCGTCGGCGATCGGCCGACGATCTCGCCCGTCGCGCCGGGCTGAACTTCGCGGCCGTCATCGTCGATCAGCTTGATCTCGTGGCCCGGCATGGGCGGGCCGACGGTGTGGAGCTTGGTCGGATGGGCGGTGGCGTTGAGCGCGCAGCTCGCCCCGCCCTCGGTCATGCCGTAATATTCAACCAGCAGCCCGGGCCAGCGGGCGACGACATCGGCCTTGAGCGCGGCCGGGAAGGGCGCGCTGGTGCAGGTCTTGAAGCGGAAGCTGGACAGGTCGAACCGGTCGAAGTCGGGCAGGGCCATGATACGCTGATACTGGACGGGCACCAGCATGGTATGCGTCGCGCGATGGTGCTCGGCGAGTTCGAGATAGCGGTGCGCGTCGAACTTGCCCATCACCACCGCGGTCCCGCCCCAGCCGATTGTGGGCAGGAAGCTGACGAGCGTGGTGTTCGAGTAGAGCGGGGTGGCGATCATGGTCACCGCCTGGTCGAAGCCGGCCGCGGTGTTGCGCGCGATGTGCGCCCAGCGCATCGCGTGGCTCTGGACGATGCCCTTGGGCGTGCCCGTCGTGCCCGACGAATAGATGATGTTGAACCCGTCCTCGGGGCGGATGATCACGGGGTCGGGCCGGGCATCCTCGGGCGCGAGCCATGGGTCGAGCGCTTCGAGCACGACCGGCGTGGCCGCGAGTTCCCGGTCCGCGAGTGCGGCGGCGTTGGGCTCGTCCAGAAAGGCGAGGGGGGCGCCGCTGTCGCGGATCATCGCCGCGATCTGATCGGGGGTGGCGGACGGGGCGATCGGCGTGGCGACGCAGCCCGCGCGCAATGCGCCCAGAAAGGCCACGGTCTGCTCCACCGACGGATGCGCGACGAGCGCGATCGTCGAACGCTGCGGGACGCCGTCGCGTTGGAGGGCGGCGGCGAAGCGGTCGACCAGCCGGTCCAGGGTCCGGTAGTCGACCGCGCGCCGTTCGTCGGCGACCGCGATCCTGGAACCGCGCTCGACCGCATGAACACGGACAAGGTCGGGAAGGGTGGCGAAGTCGGAGGCGAGCATATCGGCGGCGGTCATGGGGCGCGATGCTAGGCGAGCGCGCGACCCGATGCCATACGCGATCTTCGAATGGGAGAATGAGCGATGGGTATGACGGACCGGATGGACGGCGCGGTCGCGATCGTGACGGGTGGGGGCACCGGCATCGGGGCGAGCGTGGTGCGGCGGCTGGCCGAGCGCGGCGTGCGCTGCGTCGTGAACTATGCATCCAGTCGCGACGAGGCGGAGGCGCTGGCCGGGGAGGTGAGCGGCATCGCCGTCCAGGCCGATATCGTCGATGACGCCGCCTGCCGCGCGCTGGCCGCTTCGGCCGTGGCGCAATGGGGGCGCGTCGACCTGCTGGTCAACAATGCGGGGCGGACCAAATACGCCAATCACGAGGATCTCGACGCGCTGGACGCGGAGGATTTCATCGACATCTACCGGCTGAACGCGATCGCGCCGTTCCAGATGATTCGCGCCTGCGCGCCGGCCCTGCGCGAGGGCGGGATCGGGTCGGTGGTCAACGTCGCGTCGGTGGCGGGGGTGTTCGGGATCGGATCGTCGGTCGCCTATGCCGCGTCCAAAGGCGCGCTGGTGACGATGACCAAGAGCCTGGCGCGCGTGCTGGCGCCCGCGATCCGCCTCAACGCGGTCGCGCCCGGCTATGTGGGGACGGGGTGGTTCGAGAAAAGGCTGGGCGCGGAGGGGTTCGGCAGGCTGAACGAGCGGATCGCGGCGGCGACCCCGATGGCGATGGCCGCCGGGCCCGACGATATCGCGGGGCCGATCGTCAACTTCCTGGATCCCGCGAGCCGGGTGGTCACGGGCGAGGTGCTGGTCCTCGACGCGGGCGCGCATCTCGACATCGGGCTCAGCCGTCGACCGGGCCGGGAGATCTGAGCGCGGGCAGGCAAAAGGCGACGACCAGCAGCGCGCCGGCCGTCAGCAGCGCGGCGAGCGCGAAGGCCGATCCGGGAAAGCCGCGCGCCGACCCCGCGGCAAGCGCCTGGGTGGCGAGCAGCGGCCCCGCCATCTGCGCGACCGAGTTCATCGCGCCGATCCCGCCCTGAAGCGCGCCCTGGCGGGTGGCGTCGACCGAGCGCGACATCAGCCCGTTGAGCGCCGGGTATGCGAGCGCGCCGACACAGCCGAACAGGTAGAAGGCGTAGACCTGCCACCCTTGCGTCACGACCGCGAAGGCGGTGAAGGTCGCGGTGCTCGCGAACAGCCCGATCACCGCCGCCCGGCGCTCGCCCGTGCGCCGGAGCACGCGGCGCGTCAGGAACAGCTGGACCGCGACGTTGAGCAGCCCGACCCAGGCGAGCGACCAGCCGATCGCCCCCGCGTCCCAGCCGAACCGGATCGACGCCCAGAAGGACCAGGTGGACGGATAGACCTGGGTCCCGAGCTGCCAGAAGAACCAGGCGACGAGCAGCGGCGCCGCGCCCGACGCGCCGGCCGCGAACAAGGGCCGGAACGCGCCGACGATGGTGGCGTCGCGCAGGCGGAACGCGCGGCGGTGCGCCGGGTCGAGCGTCTCGGGCAGCAGGAACATCATGGCGAGCGCGTTGAGCGCCGCCAGCCCGGCCGCGATCAGGAAGGGCGTGCGTGGCCCCAGGTCCGCGACGAGCCCGCCGAGCGCGGGGCCGATGATGAAGCCGACCCCGAACGCCGCGCCCATCAGCCCGAACATCTCGCCCCGCTTCTCGGGCGGGGACACGTCGGCGAGCACCGCGCCCGCCGGGCCGAACACCGCCCCGGCCGCCCCCGCGATCGCGCGCCCGACGAACAGCCAGGCGAGCGTCGGGGCGGCGGCCATGAGCGCGTAATCGACCGCAAAGGCCAGCATGGAGGCGATCAGCACGGGGCGGCGCCCGAACCGGTCGCCCAGGCTGCCCAGCACCGGCCCCGCGAAGAACTGCGCCGCCGCGAACAGCACCAGCATCCACCCCGCTATCCGCGTCGCCGCCGTCAGGTCGACGCGGCCGAGATCGGTGATGAGCCGGGGCAGGACAGGCATGATGATGCCGAAGCCGATCACGTCGATGACGATGGCGGCGAGGACGATCGGCACGGCGCGGTGAGGAAAACGGGTCATCGGCGCCGTCGGATCACGGATGACGGGCGCAGGACAAGCCCTTCTAGCGCGGGGCCGGTAACTTGGGTGGATCGCGGCGCGGTCGCCGGTCCCAGGCTCTTCCACCGCGCCGGGAAACATGGCATGGCGCGCGGCATACCCGATCTTCTATTCGCGAGGGACCGATCCGATGGCCAGTGCTCCCGAGACCCAGTCCGATCCGCTGGACTCCTTTCGCGAGGAGGTTCGTGCCTGGCTGGGCGAGAATTTCCCCAAGGCGCTCGCGCACAAGGACAATGGCATGTCGGCGATCGACGGGCCGGACGAGCGGACCGAGGATCAGGCCGCCTGGCAGAAGGCGATGGGCGAGAAGGGCTGGGGCGTCCCGACCTGGCCCGAGGCCTATGGCGGCGGCGGGCTTACCCGAGCCCAGGCGCGGGTGTTGCAGGAAGAGATGAACCGGATCGGTGCCTGGAACCCGATCGGTGGGATGGGCGTGATGATGTTCGGGCCGACCCTGCTCGAATATGGGTCGGAGGAACAGAAGCAGGAGCATATCCCGGGCATCGCCAAGGGCACCGTGCGCTGGTGCCAGGGCTATTCGGAACCAGGCGCGGGGTCGGACCTGGCCAGCTTGCAGATGTTCGCGGAGGACAAGGGCGACCACTACCTCGTCAACGGGCAGAAGACGTGGACCTCGGGCGGGCAATGGGCGCACAAATGCTTCGCCTTGGTGCGCACCGACCGGGCGCACAAACATGCCGGCATCAGCTTCCTGCTGATCGACATGGACGCGCCCGGCGTCGAGGTGAAGCCGATCCGGCTGATCTCGGGCGCGTCGCCTTTTTGCGAGACCTTCTTCACCGACGTGAAAGTGCCCAAGGGCAATCTGGTCGGGCAGGAAGGCCAGGGCTGGGCGATCGGCACCCGGCTGTTGCAGCATGAGCGCTCCAGCCTGTCGGGGGGCGGCTCCACCGGCCGGATGATGGCGGGCGAGGCGATCAGCGCGCTGGCGAAGAAATATCGCGGGGTCGACGAGAAGGGTCGGCTGAGCGACGGCGACCTCCGGATGCGGCTGGTCCGGCACGAGATGGATGCGCGCGCCTTCGCGCTCACGCTGCGGCGCGCGGCGTTGGAGGCCAAGTCGAATTCCGGACCGTCCGCCGCGACCTCGATCATGAAGAATGTCGGCGCGCGCGTGACGCAGGAGCGCGCCGAGCTGGGCGTCGAGATCATGGGGATGCAGGGGCTGGGCTGGGAAGGCGAGGGCTTCACCGAGGCCGAACTGACGCAGACGCGCACCTGGCTGTGGGGCAAGGCGGTGTCGATCTATGGCGGGTCCACCGAGATCCAGAACAACGTCATCGCCAAGCGCATCTTGGGGATGACGGAGGCGGGAGAGAGTAGTGAACAGGTGGGAGGGAGCAGGAAGATGGGGCAGGAGCGCCGTGCGACCCCGCCGCCTTCCTAGCCTACCCTGATCTACTACCTGCTCCCTACCCACCTGCTCCCTCCCATCTAACACCCGAAGGACAAGACATGGCCGTTCTCAACGACGAACAGGTGATGCTGCGCGACATGGCGCGCGAATGGGCGGACAATGAGCAGCCCGTGACCGCGTTCCGCCGCTTACGTGCGGCGGCGCCCGCCGAGGGCTATGACCGCGAGGCCTGGGGCACGATCGGCGAGATGGGCTGGGCGGGGATCGTGGTGCCCGAGGAACATGGCGGGTCGGCCTTCGGCTATCTGTCGCTGGGGCTCGTCGTCGAGCAGCTAGGACGCAACCTGGTCGCGACGCCGCTGGCGAGCGTGGGGCCGGCGGCGACCGCGATCGCGATGGGATCGGACGCCGACGCCGAGGTCAGGGGCGCCAAGGCCGAGTGGCTGCCGCGCATCGCGTCGGGCGCGGTCGTCGCGACGCTGGCGGTCGACGAGGGGCCGCATCACAGCCTGGAGAATCTCGCGACCCGCGTCGAGAACGGGCGGCTGACGGGCGTCAAGATGTTCGTGGCGGAGGGCGATTCGGCGGGCCTGTTCGTCGTCGCGGCGGCCGACGGGCTGTATCTCGTCGCCGGGGAGGGAGGCGTGACCCGCTCGCCGCGCCGGATGGCCGACCATCGCAGCCATGCGGAGCTTCGCTTCGAGAATGCGCCGGCGACGCGGCTGGGCGGGCCCGAGCTGACCGCGGCGATCGTCGACCGGGCGACCGCGGTGATCTGCGCCGAGATGCTGGGCATGGCGGAACAGGCGTTCGGGGTGACCAACGATTATCTGAAGACACGCGTCCAGTTCGGGCAGAAATTGTCGACCTTCCAGGCGCTCCAGCATCGCATGGCCAAGCAGCTGACCGAGCTGGAGCTGATGCGATCGACCGTGGAGGCGGCGCTGGAGGCGATCGACGCGGGGCGCTCCGACATCGACCAGGCGGTCAGCCTGGCCAAGGCAGGGGCGGGTGAGACGCTGAAGCTGGTGAGCCGCGAGATGGTGCAGCTGCACGGCGGGGTCGGCATGACCGACGAATATGACGCGGGCTTCTACATGAAGCGGTCGGCGGTGCTGGAGGCGATGTGGGGCAATGCGGCCCATCACCGCGAACGGTTCGCGCGGCTGAACGGCTATTGAGGGTATTTCGGGCGTAGCACAAATGTCACAGGGCGGACGCAACGGTGGTTCGCCGAGCTAAACCACGCTTGACGCAAGACCCTGAAAAAGGGCAATTCGAAAACAAGGTACGGGACGCCGAGACGTCCGACTATTTGGGAGAGAATGATGCTCAAGCCGCAATTCCTGGCCGCTTCGGCGCTGTCCGCGATGGCGCTGGCCTTTGCCGCGCCCGCGATCGCGCAGACCACCGGTCCCGTGGCGAACCCGCAGGAGCAGCCGAATGACGGCATCACCACGCCGCCGCCGGGCCAGACCAGCGCGGCCGGCGTGGAGCAGTCGACCGACTCCCCCTCCGGCGCTCTCGACGGCGAGCCCGCCGGTGGCGACGAGGCGGCGATGGGCGGCGACATCGTCGTCACCGCGCAGGGCCGCGCCCAGGCGCTGGCCGACGTGCCGGTCGCCATCTCGGCCGTCAGCTCCGAAAGTCTGGCCCTCTCGGGCGCCAACGACATCCGTCAGCTCAACCAGCTCGCCCCCTCGCTGCTCGTGTCGTCGACGGGATCGGAGGCGAACGGATCGCCCCGTATCCGCGGTATCGGCACCGTCGGCGACAATCCGGGTCTCGAAAGCTCGGTCGTCGTGTTCATCGACGGCGTGTACCGCTCGCGCTCGGGCATCGGCCTGAACGAGCTGGGCGAGATCGAGCGCATCGAGGTGCTGCGCGGCCCGCAGGGCACGCTGGGCGGCCGCAACTCCTCCGCCGGCCAGATCAGCATCGTGTCGAAGCGCCCCGAATTCGAGTTCGGCGGCACCGCCGAGGCGACCTACGGCAATTACGACTTCGTGCGCCTGGCGGGCGGCATCACCGGCCCGCTGACCGAGAACATCGCGGCGCGCATCGATGGCGTCTACGTCAAGCGCGACGGTTTCTACCGCGACCCCACCAACGACACCCGCATCAACGACCGCGACCGGTATTTCGTGCGCGGCCAGCTGCTGCTCAAGCCCACGGCCGACCTCAGCGTCCGCCTGATCGGTGACTTCAGCAAGCGTACCGAGCAGTGCTGCGCGGCGACCTATGTCGGGCCCACGGTCAACCCGAACATCGGCAATCTGAACACGCCGGCGACGCCGCTGACGACGGGCCTGCCCAACGGCAACAACATCATCAACGTCCTGCGCGATCTCGGTCAGAATGTCGGCGCGTTCAACCAGGGCTATAGCCGGGACGTGTCGGTGTCGCGGGGCCGTGGTTACGGCGGCACGACGCAGGATTACGGCTTTTCGGGCCAGATCGACTGGAGCTTCGGCGGCGTCAACCTGACCTCGATCACCGCCTATCGCGATTATTACAACACCCAGGGGTCGGACACCGATTACGGGTCGGTCGACATCCTGTACAACGCCGCGGACGGCAACAACCGCCGCGCCTTCCGCACCTTCACCCAGGAAGTCCGTCTGCAAGGCAGCCTGTTCGACGAGCGGCTCGACTGGTTGCTCGGCGGATTCTACGTCAACGAGAAGTTCGATGGTCGGTCGAACCTGCGCTTCGGCAGCCAATATGGCCGCTTCGCGACGTGCCGTATCATCTCCGGCGGCGGTCTCGCGGCGCTTTACTCGCCGCAGAGCCCCGGCTGCGTTGCGCCCGGTATCGGGCCCGCGACGATCCGTGGCGCCGCTGGCGCGATCTCGGGCGCCGACGTCGGAAACGGCTTCACCCTGCTCGACTCGCTCAACGATCGCGGGTCGACGGTGGATCAGTATCGCCAGCGGGCGCGCAGCTTCGCGGCGTTCACGCACAACATCATCCACGTCACCGATACGGTCGATCTGACGCTGGGCCTGCGCTATACCGACGAGCGCAAGCGCTTCTCGGCGACGTTCGGCAACGACAACACGGTCTGCACGGGGCTCCAGAACACGTTGACCGACGACCTGACCAGCGTCAATCCGACCGCGCGCGCCCTCGCCGCGGCACTGATCGGGCTGGGTTGTCAGGGCAATTCGACCGCCGAGCTGAACGGCGTGTCGATCAGCGACCAGCGCCGCGAGGACGAGTTCACCGGCACCGCGATCCTGTCGTGGAAGCCGATCGACGACCTGCTTCTCTATGGCAGCTATTCGCGCGGCTATAAGGCGGGCGGGTTCAACTTCGACCGGTCGGCACTGAAGCTGCCGATCCAGCCCACGGCCGCCGGTCTGACGACCACCTTCGCCGCGGTCGGCGGTGCCCAGGCGCTGGTGAGCGGTCTGCAGTTCGAGCCCGAGACGGTGAACGCCTATGAAATCGGCGCGAAATACGCGACCGGACCGTTCACGCTGACGGTTGCCGGCTTCCGCCAGGAATTCTCCAGCTTCCAGCTCAACACCTTCGACGGCACGGTGTTCATCGTGCAGAACGTCAATGGCTGCACGTCGAGCCTGAGCGGCGCCGATCGCGACCAGAGCAAGTTCGCGGCGGCACCGAACTTCAACGCGGCGGCCGGTACGACCGGCGCCTGCGCGGCGGATGACGTCAGCTACGGCGTTATCTCGCAGGGCGTGGAGCTCGAAGCGCAGCTGGTGCCGGGGCGCGACTTCCGCGTCGGGCTAGGCTTCACCTATGCCGACACCAAGTTCCGCGACAACGTGGTCGGAAACAACGCCGGTGCCCCGCTCAACCAGGCGCTGCGCAAGCTGCCCGGCGACAATCTGTCCAACGCGCCGGAGATGGTGGCGACGGGCTCGGTCGCCTGGACCCCCCCGATCGGCAGCACCGGGCTGTCGGGCCTGTTCTATGTCGATACGCGCGTTTCGAGCGACTACAACACCGGCTCCGATCTGTTCCCGCAGAAGGAACAGGACGGCTTCGCGCTGGTCAATGCCCGCGTCGGCGTGCGCGGCCCGAACGAGGCATGGTCGCTGGAGTTCTGGGGCCAGAATATCCTGAACAAGCAGTACGCCCAGGTCGCGTTCAACTCGCCCTTCCAGGAGGGTGCGGCGACCGCCGCGTTCCAGGACCCTCAATATCCGGGTGGTCGTCAGATCTTCTCGCAGTTCCTGGCCGAGCCGCGGACCTATGGCATCACGCTGCGCGGCAAGTTCTGATCCACCCCATGACGACCTGATCGGGCCGCCGTTCGGATATCCCGGACGGCGGCCCTTTCCTTGAGGCGGAGTATCGATGGCCTCCCGTTCCGAACCGGCCGAAACCGACGACGCCCGCGCGATCCGCCGCCGCGGGCTGACGCTGGCGCTGCTCACCACCACCTATTTCTTCAGCTATATGGACCGGCAGATCCTCGCCATCCTGCTGGAGGCGATCAAGGTCGACCTGTCGCTGACCGATACGCAGCTCGGACTGCTCTCTGGGCTGGTCTTCGCGATCTTCTACGCGACGCTGGGCATCCCGGTCGCGCGGCTGGCGGACCGGACCAATCGCCGCAACATCATCGCGGTCTCGCTCGCCATCTGGAGCGCGATGACGGCGCTGGCGGGGCTGGCGCAGAACTTCACCCAGCTGATGCTCGCGCGGATCGGCGTCGGGATCGGCGAGGCGGGGTCGAGCCCGCCCAGTCATTCGATCATCGCCGACCTCTACCCGCCCGAGCGCCGGGCGGGGGCGATGGCGGTCTACTCGCTCGGCGTCGTGCTCGGCGCGGGGTTCGGGACGCTGATCGGCGGCGTCGTCGCGCATCATTTCGGCTGGCGCATGGCGATGTTCACCGTCGGCCTACCGGGCGTGTTCCTGGCGATCGTCGTGCGGATGTTCGTGGTCGAGCCCAGGCGCGGCCTATCCGACGTGGTCCGCGCCGCGCCGGGCGCGATGCCCAGCATCGGCCAGGGCTTCGCCTCGATCGCGCGCAATCGGCCCGCGGTGCATCTGGTCGTGGCGGTCACGCTCACCTCGCTGATCGGCTATGCGCTGACGGGCTGGGGGCCCAGCTACATGCAGCGCTCGCTCGGGCTGTCGATGCTCGACGTGTCGACCTATATCGCGCTGCCGGGCGCGCTGATCGGATCGGTATCGGCGATCGCGGGGGGCAAGATCGCCGACCGCATGGCGCGGGGCCAAGGGCTCCACGCCCAGTCCTGGGTGGTCGCGGCGATGAAGACCCTGGCCTTTCCCTTCGCGCTCGGCTTCTTCTTCTTCGACGATCCCCGGATCGCGATCGGCGCCTATCTCATCTCGCTGCTGTTCGCGAACAGCTATCTGGGGCCGACTTTCGCGCTGATCCAGCATCTGGCGCCCTTGCGGCTGCGGGCGATGTGGGCGGCGGTGACCCTGCTGGTCATCAACCTGATCGGACTGGGGCTGGGGCCGTTCCTGGTCGGGCGGCTGAGTGACATGCTGGAGCCGAGCCTCGGCACCGAATCGCTGCGCTACGCGATGCTGGTGGTGGCGTGCGGCACGCCCTGGGCGATCTTCCATTATTGGCGGGCGGGCGTGCTGCTCCGCCGGGGCGAGCGGGCCGCGATCTAGCTTTCGAGCAGCGCGTCGTCGAACAGGCCGTATAGCAGGGTAGACGCGTACATCCGTACCGCGCGCTCCCGCGGCATGGTGCCCGCCCATTTGCGCATGTCGAAGGCGGCGTTCTGGAACGCCATCAGCGCCTGCGCGGCGACCAGCGCATCGACGGGGCGGATCGAGCCTTCGGCCACCCCGTCCATGATCGTGCCGGCATAGCGCCGCGCGATGCGGTTGGACCGTTCCACCATCGCCGAGCGGACGCTCGGGGGCAGACCCGACAGGGCCGTGGTGCGCAGCAGGGGTCCGCGTTCCGAAAATTGCACGTCGAGCAGCGTGGCGACGGCGCTGGAGAGCCGGTGCCAATGATTCCCCGTTCCGGCGTCGGCCTGGCGCTGGGCGTCGCCGATCGTGTCGAAGCTGCGCTTGTAACAGGCGATGACCAGCTCGTCCTTGGCATCGAGATGGTGGTAGAAGCTGCCCTTGGTGACGTTCAGTTCCGACGCGATCCGCTGGACCGAGGCACCGCGATAGCCGAGTTCGTTGATGAGGCGGGTGGCCGCGAGCAGGAACGCCTCGCGCCCCGGCACCGCGTCGTGCGACAGGTCGAGCATCGCGGGCGCCCAGGGCTGGCCGGGCGCGGCGAGGCCGGTGCGGAACAGCTCGGTCAGCCGTTCCTCGACGCGGCGATATTGATCGGGCTCGTAGCGGGTGAGCCAGACGGGCAGCCAGAAGATATTCTCCAGCAGCACATGCGCGCGCGCGCCGTTCAGGTCCTTGGCGGCGCGGGTCGGGGCGGGTCCCCATAGCTCGCGCGTGGCGCGGAACACGCGCTGCCACCCGGCCATCAGCCGCCCGCGCACCGGCTCCTCCGTCGCGCGCAGATCGGACAGGACGGCGAAGGCGCTCTCCTCGCCCCGGCCGATCGCCGCCAGCCGCGCCATGTTGAGCCGGAGAAAGCGCGCGACGCGGTGCTCGGGCGTCGGCTCCTCCGCCGCGCGTTCCAGCATCGCGCCCAGCGTGTCGAGCGTGTGCTCGAAGGCGGCGGCGGCAAGGTCCTCCTTGCGGCGGAAATAATAGGTGACGCTGGTGGTGTTAAGCCCGACCCGGCGCGCGACATCGGCGAAGGTCATGCCCTTCGCGGATTGTTCGTTGATCGCCTCGGCCGCGGCCGCGAGGATGGCGTCGCGCTTCGCCCGGAAACGCTTGGTGCCAGCCTCCTCCCCCGCGGCGCCTGTGTCCGGTGCCTGCATCCGCGGACCCTATCATGCCCGTTTCGAAGAACCAGTCCTATTCCGCCCTCGGGGAACACAAGCGATCGACGCTTTACCGAATAGTCGGTACGCTCTACAGGCCGGGTCGACAAATCTGAGGAGCGGGCGACCATGGACTTCACGCTGAGCGAGCGGGAAACCTATTTCCGGGATCGGGTACGCGATTTCATCGCGCAGCATATCGCGCCGCGCGACCATGAATATCACGAACAGGCGAATAGCGGCGAGCGCTGGAAGGTCCTGCCCGTGATCGAGGAGGTCAAGGCGATCGCCAAGGCGCAGGGGCTGTGGAATTTCTTCATGCCCCCGCATTCGGGGCAGAGCCATGTCGACGACAGTTTCGAATTCGAGGGCACCCAGCTCACCAACACCGAATATGCGCTGTGTGCCGAGGAGATGGGCCGCATCGGCTGGGCGTCCGAATGCTTCAACTGCTCCGCGCCCGACACGGGCAATATGGAGGTGTTCCACCGCTACGGGACGCTGGAACAGAAGGAGCGCTGGCTGCGCCCGCTGATGCACGGCGAGATCCGCTCGGCGTTCTTGATGACCGAGCCCGCCGTGGCGAGCTCGGACGCGACCAACATCCAGACCTCGATGGTGCGCGACGGCGACCATTACGTCATCAACGGCCGCAAATGGTGGTCGTCGGGCGTCGGCGATCCCCGCTGCCGGATCGCCATCGTCATGGGCAAGACCAACCCGGACGCGTCGCGCCATTCGCAGCAGTCGCAGATCCTGGTGCCGATGGACACGCCGGGCGTGCGCGTCGAGCGGATGCTATCGGTCTATGGCTATGACCACGCGCCGCACGGTCATGGCGAGGTGGTGCTGGAGAATGTCCGCGTCCCGGTCGAGAACATCCTGCTCGGCGAGGGCCGGGGGTTCGAGATCGCGCAAGGGCGGCTCGGGCCGGGGCGCATCCATCACTGCATGCGGACGATCGGCACCGCCGAGACCGCGATCGAGGCGATGGCCAAGCGCCTGCTGAGCCGCGTCGCGTTCGGCAAGACGATCTCCAGCCATTCGGTCTGGGAGGAGCGGATCGCGCGCGCCAGGATCGACATCGAGATGACGAGGCTCCTCTGCCTCAAGGCGGCGGACATGATGGACCGGGCGGGCAACAAGTCGGCCCAGCTCGAGATCGCGATGATCAAGGTGCAGGCGCCGCTCATGGCGCTCAAGATCCTCGACGACGCGGTGCAGGCGCATGGCGGCGGCGGCGTGTCGGGCGATTTCCCGCTGGCCGGGCAATGGGCGTCGCTGCGCACCTTGCGCTTCGCCGACGGGCCCGACGAGGTCCACAACCGGGCGATCGCGCGCAACGAGTTCGGGAAATACGCCGACTACCGCACGGCGCCGCCCGAGCGGGGCGCGAGCGTGCAGACCGGCGGCGGGCAGGAGCTGTCGAGCGGCGACATGGCGGTCGCGCGCTGAGCCGTCCCGGCCCCATGTCCGTTCGTCCTGAGTAGCCGCTGAGCTTGTCGAAGCGGCGTATCGAAGGACCGCCGGGCGGAACCTGTCCTTCGATACGGGCCTTCGGCTTCGCTCAGTCCCTACTCAGGACGAACGGATACGGGGGCAGCACTCCGGAGTAGCAATGAAAGCCGCCGTCCTCTTCGAAGCCAAGACCCCCCTCTCGATCGAGGAGGTGGTCGTCTCCAAGCCCGCCGCGCGCGAGGTGCTGATCCGCACCCATGCGGTGGGGGTGTGCCGGTCCGACCTCCACTATATCGACGGCGCCTTTTCGCATCCGGTGCCGACCGTGCCGGGGCACGAGGCGGCGGGGGTGGTCGAGGCGGTCGGCTCCGATGTCGCGCATCTGAAGCCGGGCGACCATGTCATCACCTTCTTCACCGCTTTTTGCGGAACGTGCGAATTCTGCATCTCGGGACGGCCGTCCTTGTGCATCGACCCGTCGACGCGCCGTCCCAAAGGGGCGCCGCCGCGGCTGGCGCTGGACGACGGCACCGCGCTCGCGCCGTTCCTGAACCTGTCGGCCTATGCCGAGATGATGCTGGTCCATGAGAATGCCTGTGTGGCGATCTCTAAGGACATGCCGCTGACCCAGGCGGCGCTGCTCGGCTGCGCGGTGATCACGGGGGCGGGGGCGATCTTCAACGATTCCAAGCTGAAACCCGGCGAGACGGTGGCGGTGATCGGCGCGGGCGGGATCGGGCTGGCCGCGATCAACGCCGCCAAGATCGCGGGGGCGGGGCGCATCTTCGCGATCGACCCGGTCGCGGACAAGCGCGCCCTGGCGGCGAAGCTGGGCGCGACCGACCTGATGGACGCCAGCGACCCGGATGTGGCGAAGAAGCTGCTGGCGATGACCGGCGGCGGGGTGAATTACGCGATCGAGGCGGTCGGGCGGCCGGAGACGGCGGAGCTGGCCTGGCAGATCCTGCGCCGGGGCGGCACCGCGACGATCCTGGGGATGATCGCGCCGGGCAGGTCGGTGACGATACCGGGGCCGAGCTTCCTGTCGGGCAAGAAGATGCAGGGATCGCTGCTGGGCTCGACCCAGTTCCCGATCGACATGCCGCGCCTGGTCGCCATGTATCTCGACGGGCGGCTGGACCTCGACACGATGGTCGCCGAGCGGATCACGCTTTCGGAGATCAACGGCGCGATGGACCGGCTGCGGACCGGCGACACGACGCGCAGCGTGGTGGTGTTCGCATGAGCGACGCCGACCTGAGCATGAGCGGGACGATCGCGGTCGAGGAGAAGGACCGGCTCGACCTCGACCGGCTTTCCGCCTGGATGCGGGACCATGTGGATGGCTATGAGGGCCCGCTCTCCTACGCCAAGTTCGCGGGCGGGCAGTCCAACCCGACCTATCGGCTGGACACGCCGGGGCGTTCCTATGTGCTCCGCCGCAAGCCGTTCGGACCGATCCTGCCCTCCGCCCATGCGGTGGACCGCGAATATCGCGTGATCGCCGGGCTCTACCCGACCGGCTTTCCCGTGCCCCGGCCCCATGGCCTGTGCGAGGACGACGCGGTGATCGGGGCGGCCTTCTACGTGATGGAGATGGTCGAGGGACGGACGATCTGGGACGGCGCGATGCCGGGCCTCTCGCCGCCCGAGCGGACCGCGCATTATAACGAGATGGTCGACACGCTCGCCCGCCTTCACCGGACCGATTACGCCGCGGCCGGCCTGGGCGACTATGGCAAGCCGGGCAATTATTTCGAGCGCCAGGTCGCGCGCTGGACCAAGCAGTACCGCGCCGCCGAGACCGAGCGGATGGAGCCGGTCGAGCGGCTGATCGACTGGCTGCCCCGCACCGTGCCGGATCAGACGCGGACCTCGATCGTGCACGGTGACTATCGCATCGACAACATGATCTTCGCGCCGGGCGAGCCGCGCGTGATCGCGGTGCTCGACTGGGAATTGTCGACGCTCGGCGATCCGCTCGCCGACTTCACCTATATGCTGATGAGCTGGGTGACGGTGCCCGAGGGACGCTCGGGCGTGATGGGGCTGACCGGCACGGAATCGGGCATCCCGACGATCGACGAGGTGACCGCGCGCTACTGCGCCGCGACGGGCCGCGACGGCGTGCCCGACCTCGACTGGTATTTCGCGTACAACCTGTTCCGCCTGACGGGCATCATCCAGGGCATCAAGAAGCGCATCCAGATCGGCACGGCGTCGAGCGCGCAGGCCGAGCGTTCGGTCGCGCGGATCGATGCGCTGGCCCAGGCGGCGTGGGACTTCGCGGTGAAGGCGGGAGCATAGCATGTCGCAATTCGACCTGACCGGCAGGGTCGCCATCGTCACCGGATCGTCGCGCGGGATCGGCCGCGCCTCCGCCTTCGAGCTGGCCGAGCACGGCGCGAAGGTCGTCATCTCCAGCCGCAAGCAGGAGGCGTGCGAGACGGTCGCCGCCGAGCTTAACGGCAAATATGGCGAGGGCACCGCCATCGCGGTCGCGGCCAACATCTCCGACAAGGCGGGGCTCCAGAACCTGGTCGACGAGACCCGTCGCGCCTTCGGCCGGGTCGACATCCTCGTCTGCAACGCCGCCTCCAACCCCTATTACGGCCCGCAGGAGGGGATCGCGGACGAGCAGTTCCGCAAGATCATGGACAACAACATCCTGTCCAACCACTGGCTGATCTCCATGGTCGCGCCCGAGATGCGCGAGCGGGGGGGCGGGTCGGTGGTCATCGTGTCGTCGATCGGCGGCCTGCGCGGGTCGCCCGTGATCGGGGCCTATTGCATCTCCAAGGCCGCCGACATGCAGCTCGCGCGCAACCTGGCGGTCGAGTATGGGCCGCATAACGTGCGCGTGAACTGCATCGCGCCGGGGCTCATCAAGACCGATTTCGCGCGCGCCCTGTGGGAGGACCCGGAGGCCGCCGAGCGCCGCAACGCCGAGACCCCGCTCCGGCGCATCGGCGAGCCGCACGAGATCGCGGGCGCGGTCGTGTTCCTGGCGAGCGACGCGTCGAGCTACATGACCGGGCAGACGATCGTGGTGGATGGGGGCGTGACGATATGAGGTTCCGGAACAAGTCGATCATCGTCACCGGCGCGGGTTCGGGCATCGGCCGCGCCGCCGCCTGCCAGTTCGCGGCCGAGGGCGGGTCGGTCGTCGTCGCCGACCGGACCGAGGGCGCCGACGAGACCGCGCGGCTGATCGCGCAGGCGGGCGGCACCGCGCGCGCGATCCGCATCGATGCCGGGCTGGAGGAGGATGTCGTGCGCGCGGTCGAGCTGGCGGTCGCCAAATTCGGCGGCGTCGACGTGATGTTCGCCAATGCCGGCATATCGGGCGGGATGGCGAACATCTTCGACACCGACGTGGCGCTGATCGCGGAGGTGCTGCGCGTCAATCTGATCGGGCCTTTCCTGGCGATCAAGCATGCCGCGCCGCGCATCGCCGAGCGCGCCAGGGATACCGGAAGGGGCGGGGCGATCGTGCTCACCGCCAGCGTCGCCGGCATCCGCTCGGGCGCGGGATCGCCCGCCTATTCGGCGTCCAAGGCCGGCGTCATCAACCTGGCCCAGGTGTCGGCCCAACAGCTCGCCGGGTCGAACGTCCGCGTCAACGCCATCTGCCCCGGCCTGACCGAGACGGGGATGACCAAGCCCACCTTCGACTATGCGCGCGAGGCGGGGAAGATGGACCGCGTCGGCCGGCTGAACCCGCTCCGCCGCGGTGCCCAGCCCGAGGAACTCGCCAGGGTCGCGCTGTTCCTGGCCTCCGACGACGCCAGCTATGTCAACGGCCAGGCGATCGCGGTGGATGGCGGGCTGTCGTCGAGCCATCCGGTGACGAAGCAGGAATATGGGCGCACGGCGGTGTAGAGTCGGGAGCTTATCGGCGAGGATATCCGAAACCGGTGGTTAGCGGACGTTTGCTAGGCGTCGTCCTCTGCGTAGCGGATCAAGCGTTCGCAACGCTAGCTCTCCGTTGCCGATGCGCCCTCGCCCGACGCAGCGTAGTCCTTAATGAAGTCGCGAGCGATGAAGGCTTCGAGAAAGTAGCTGTAGCTGATCTCGCCGTGTTTAACCGGCTCCGTGGTGTCTGGCGCGGACTTGATGATAACTGCATCCGACTCGCCGGACCATGGCTGCGCTACGTAGATCGTCGCGTCGTCGTCTTGCCATTCGGAGGTCGATTGCAGAAGGTCGATCAAGCGCAAAGCATACCTCCACAGCAGTGAGCTGAACCTAGCGTGGTCGCTCAACATCGGCAAATGGGCGAGAGCGGTCATTACCGCCTCCTTCACCCTACTTCCGCAGCCGAATCAGCCCTTCCTGCGCGACGCTCGCCACTAGGCGGCCGTCCTGCGCGAAGATGCGCCTCCGGTTGAAGCCGCGCGCATGGCCCGCCCAGGGGCTGTCGGTGGCGTAAAGCAGCCATTCGTCGGCGCGGAAGGGTTCGTGGAGCCAGAGGGCGTGGTCGAGGCTCGCGGTCTGGAGGTCGTGCGTTATCCAGTTGACGCCATGGGGCAGGGTGCAGGTGCCCAGCAAGGACATGTCGGACGTGTAGGTCAGCACCGCGCGGTGCATCGCCGCGTCGTCGCCGATCGGCGCGCAGAGGCGGAACCAGCTCGCCTGGGCGGGCTCGCGCGCTTCGGGGCGGAACCAGCTGCGCGCATGAACGGGACGGATCTCGACGGGGCGGGGGCGGAGCAGATGCGGGCGCCATTTCTCCGGGATCTCGTCGATCATCTCCTCGCGCAGCTCGCGCTCGGAGCGCAGCGCGTCGGGCGGCGGCACGTCGGGCATCGCGTCCCGGTGGTGCAGCCCTTCCTCCGGCACCTGGAGCGAGGCGGTAAGGCTGAGGATGGGCTGGCCGTTCTGCGTGGCGATCACGCGGCGCGTGGCGAAGCTGCGCCCCTCGAAATCGCGGACGACGCGGTAGATGATCGGGTGGTTCTCGTCGCCCGGCCGCATGAAATAGGCGTGGAGCGAATGGGCGGTCTTGGGCGCGTCGGTGGAACGCTGTGCCGCCTGGAGCGCCTGGGCGATCACCTGGCCGCCGAAGACGCGGCCGACCCCGCCGGGCTGGCGCGCGCCGCGGTACAGGTCGGTGTCGAGCTGTTCGACGTCGAGCAGCGCGACGAGCGAGGCGACGAGCGTCTCCGGCGGGGTGTCGCGGGGGGTGTTCAGGTCCATCGCACAAGACTTCCGTTCGCCCTGAGTAGCCGACGAGCGAAGCCGAGGCGGCATATCGAAGGGCAGGTGGGTAAGCCCATGTCCTTCGATACGGGCCTTCGCTACACGCCTGCGGCGCTACTCAGTCCCTACTCAGGACGAACGGGTTTTGGTCAATAGCCCGCCAGCCGGGCCAGCCGGTCGGCATGGTAGTTGGCGTCGCCGAACATCTCCGCCAGCACGCGGGCGCGCTTCATGAAGAAGCCGATGTCATATTCGTCGGTCATGCCGATGCCGCCATGCATCTGGATGCCTTCCTG
>NZ_DASVRV010000022.1:0-2445 GCF_036388435.1 Sphingomonas sp. | reverse complement strand
GGACGCGCAGGCGGTGCTGGCGTCGAACACCTCGTCGATCCCGATCACCCGGCTGGCACAGGCGGCGCCCGACGCCGCACGGGCGACGCTGGCGCGGATCGAGCCGGTGGAGAGTGCCGCGGCGATGGGCGAGGCGGCGCTGGTGATCGAGGCGGCGACCGAGCGCGAGGCGATCAAACGGGCGATCTTCGCCGACGTCGGCAAGGTGCTGGACGCGCAGGCGGTGCTGGCGTCGAACACCTCGTCGATCCCGATCACCCGGCTGGCGCAGGCCTCGCCAGACCCGGCGCGCTTCGTCGGCGTGCATTTCTTCAATCCCGTGCCCGTGATGGGATTGATCGAGGTGATCCGCGGGCTGGCGACGTCGGACGCGACGGTCGCAGCGATCGAGGATTTCGCCGCCGCGCTGGGCAAGCAGGTGGTCCATGCCAATGACGCGCCGGGCTTCATCGTCAACCGGGTGCTGATGCCAATGCTGAACGAGGCCTGCTTCGCGCTGGGCGAAGGGGTGGCGACGATCCGCGACATCGACACCGCGTGCGAACTGGGCCTGAATCATCCGATGGGTCCGTTGAAGCTCGCTGATTTCATCGGGCTCGACACATGCCTGGAGATCACCCGCGTGTTGTTCGAGGGGACGGGCGACCCCAAGTTCCGGCCCGCGCCGCTGCTGGTCAAATACGTCGAGGCGGGCTGGTACGGCAGGAAGGCGGGCCGGGGATTCTACGATTACACGGGCGAGACGCCCGTGCCGACGCGGTAGGAGGCAAGATGATGAGCCTGGACGACACGATCGTGCAGACGCCCGACGGGCCGATGACCTATGCGGCGTGGAAGAAGAAGAATCCGGTTCAGCTTCCGTCGCGCCGGACCAAGGGCAAGGACCTGCCCAACAAGGTCCGGATGCGCACCGACGAGACCTGAAGCGGTTGGGTTGAAACCCGACCTTTCGCGCGGTGTCAGAGAGCTTCTGCGTCGGGCGAAGGCGGGGGCATCCACTCGGCGGAGCGAGGCGTTGCCGGTTCGGCCCGGATCGCGTCCGCCGCGATGGGAGCCGCGTGGCCGGCGCCGCTGGCGCAGTCCGGCCGGTGTTCGGACAGGTCGTCGTGGTCTTCGTTGCCCCCGTCTTCGTTGCCCGCGTCTTGGGCGTCGCCTTCTTCGTCGTCCCAGTCGTCGTCCCAGTCGTCGTCGTCGTCCCAGTCGCCGTCGTCGCCCCGGTCTTCATCCTCCCGGTCTGCATCCTGGTGGCGAGTGCCGTCATCGGCCTCGTCCGTGCCCCCATTGCCGGCCACGTCCTTCTTCCCGTCCGCTGCGGCGGCGAGCGCAGCGAACCAGCGGTCGCGCGCGCGCGCCTGTTCGATGCGGCGTTCCCCGGTGATGCCAATCTGCGCGCCCTCGACCAGCGCCAGCTCGTCGGGGTCGAGTTCGCGCGAATAGTCGCGCCAGCCGTATGCGCCGTCCTCTTCGCCGATGAAATCCGCGGGCGGGGGAAAGCTGGTGCGCCATTCGCCGGACAGGTCGCACCGCCAGACGGGTTCGTCGTCGGCGACCGGGACGGGCGACGTTGACACTGGTTGACACGTGGACGCGGGTGCTTCGGTGGCGCGTTCGGGCGTGGGCGTGGGCGGGGGCGCGAGGACGACGAGCCCGGCGGCCTCGGCATGCGCCCATTGCTCCGCGGTCCAGTCGGCGCGGCGGGCGGCGTCCAGATCGGCCAGGCCGACATCGGCGGCGGCGCTGCCGCAGCGGATCATGCGATCGGCGCGGGCAAGTGCCAGGACGGGTTCGAGCTCGGCCGCGGCGGCCTCGCCGTCGGTGTTGCGCGCGAGCATGAACAGCCCGGCGCGCGCCGGACCGCCGTCGTCGCCGACCAGGTCGAGATAGGCGTCGAAATCCGCCGCGATCATCCGCGCGGCATGGCCGGGCGCGGTCCGTTCGGAGGCATCGGCGTAGCGATCGAGCCGGTTGAGCATCTGCACCGCGAGGCGATTGTCGTAATGGTGTCTGGTGCTGACGCTGCCGTCGGCGCGCGTGAATTCGACCTCCTGCCCCTCAAGCGAGCGGAGCATGAGGTTGGCGGCGACGCGTTCGCGGGCGAGGAGATCGGCGGCCTTCCACCCGAGATCGAAGGCGCGGCCCTTTGGCCGCCGGCGGAAGGCATAAGCGGATTGCGGCGACAGGCGAACCTTGCCGCAGGCGTCGGTCACGGTCTCGCCCTCTGCGACCGCTTCGAGGAAGCGGCGCTGCTTCGCCGCGTTCCAGCCGTCGACCCTGGTCGAGGGGATGATGACGTCGCGGATTTGCTGGCCCGCCTCTTCGAGGACGAGGGTGTCGGACATGATGGGTCTCCTTGTGAGGGAACAGAAGGGGACCGTGGGGGTATGCGGGAATGGGGGGTGTAGGACAGCCCCCCTGTGGGGGGGCGTGTGGCGGGGGTGGAAGGGG
>NZ_DASVRV010000021.1:0-22551 GCF_036388435.1 Sphingomonas sp. | reverse complement strand
CAAGGACACCGCCGGACCCGCGGTGAACCCGATGATCAAGATCACCAACATCGTCGCGCTGCTGCTGGTCGCGGCCTTGGCGGCGAGCGGCTCGTAAGGCAGCGCCACGGCCGGCGACCGCGCGGGTCTCTACTCGCGCGGTCGCCGGCCACAGTTCCCGCATTCTCTACCTAGTGGAGCCCGACCGTATCCTCCACCAGGCCAGGGCCACCGCGCCCGCGCCCTGATCCCCGATCACCACCATTTCGGACCCATCCCCGCTTGCCTCGTCCCCCACCCCGGCCAGCATCGGGCGCGCAGCAGGGGAAGCACGCAATGGATCTCGCCACACGTCTCGTCGAACTCGAAAAGCGCACCGCCCAGCACCGCGAGCTGCTGCTGACGGAGGAAGCGGCCAAGACCGCGCTCGTCCTCCCCTTCTTCCAGGCGCTCGGTTACGACGTGTTCAACCCGTCCGAGGTCATCCCCGAATTCACCGCCGATGTCGGCATCAAGAAGGGCGAGAAGGTCGACTACGCCCTGTGTTCGGAGGGTCGGGTCAACATCCTGGTCGAATGCAAGCCGTCCTCGGTCGACCTCGACCTCAAACACGCCTCGCAGCTCTTCCGCTATTTCGCGACCACCGACGCGCGCGTCGCGATCCTGACCAACGGCGTGGTCTACAAATTCTTCTCCGACACCGAACAGCCCAACAAGATGGACGACAAGCCGTTCTTCAGCTTCTCGATGGACGCGATCCGGCGCACCGACCCCCAGACGCTGGAGCGGTTCAGCCGGTCGCAATTCGATATCGCCGCCATCATCGCCGAGGCCGGGCGCCTGAAACTCGAATCACTCGTCCGCCTCGAGATCGAGCGCGAATTCGCCCAGCCCTCGGAGGACTGGGTGCGTCTGATCGCCAAGCGCGTCAGCCCCGCCCAGCTGACGGCGGCGATGCGCGAGCAATATGGCGCGCTGATCGCCGCCTCGATCGCGCAGCTGATTCGCGACCGCGTCAACGACCGGCTCACCTCCGCGCTCAACGTCGCCAACCCCGCGCCCACGGAATTGGAGGAGGGCGGCTCCGACGACATGTCCGACGCCGGCGACGGCGTGATCACCACCGACGACGAGATCGCGGGCTTCCGCATCGTCCAGGCGATCGCCGCGCGCCATGTCGACCCCCGGCGCGTCGTCATCCGCGACTCGAAATCCTATTGCGCGATCCTGCTCGACGACAACAACCGCAAGACGATCGCGCGGCTGCACTTCAACAGCCCGACGACGCGCTATGTCGGCACCTTCGACGGCAAGGCGGAAACGCGGCATCCGGTGGTGGAGCTGACGGAGGTGTATAAGCTGGAGCCTCAGCTGGTCGCGCGCATCGCCGAACTGGCCGGGGGAGCCGGCGGCTGACGGAGCGCACCGCGTGCCCGGCGCCACGCCCGCATCCGATGCCACCGACCCCGCCGCGGTCGACGCCTTCATCGCCCGCTGGCGCGCGAACGAGGGCGGGGCGGAGCGCGCCAATTACGTCCTGTTCTTGACCGAGCTCTGCCAGCTTCTGGGGCTGCCCCGGCCCGACCCCGCCGACGCCACCCATGACCGCAACGATTATGTCTTCGAACGCGCGGTCCGCGAGGTCCATGACGACGGCCGGACGAGCCATGGCCGGATCGACCTGTACCGCCGCGGCTGCTTCGTGCTCGAAGCCAAGCAAAGCCGCGAGCCCGGCGGCGACCGCGACAAGGAGGTCGCGCTCCCGCCCGAACAGGCAGCGTTGCCCGGCATCGGCGGCGCCGAGGCGCGCGGCGGGCGCAGCGCGCGGCGCGGCTGGGACGTGCTGATGCGCAACGCGCTCGACCAGGCGCGGCGCTATGCCCGCCTGCTGCCCCCCGCGCATGGCTGGCCGCCCTTCATCCTCGTCTGCGATGTCGGCCATGCGATCGAGCTGTTCGCCGACTTTTCCGGTCAGGGAAAACATTACCGCCAATTCCCCGACCGCGGCGGCTTTCGCATCTATCTCGACGATCTGCGCGACGCAGCAGTGCGCGACCGGCTGCGCGCGGTCTGGACCGATCCGCTCTCGCTCGACCCCACGCGCCGCGCCGCCGCCGTCACCCAGACGATCGCGCGCCGCCTCGCCGGCGTCAGCCGGCTGCTGGAGGCGCGCGGGCGCGATCCGGGCGAGGTCGCCTATTTCCTGATGCGCTGCCTCTTCACGATGTTTGCGGAGGAGGAGAAGGTGCGCCTGCTCCCGGTCGGCGGGTTCACCGACTTTCTCGATCAGGCGCGCGAATACCCCGACAGCTTCGCGCCGCTGCTGGAGGAATTGTGGCGCGGCATGGACACCGGCGCCGTCTCCGCCTTGCTCCGCACCCGCGTTCGCCACTTCAACGGCGGGCTGTTCCGCGACGCCCGCGCCATCCCGCTCAACCGCGAGGAGATCGGCGAACTCCACCAGGCCGCGCTTCACGACTGGACCGAGGTCGAACCCGCCATCTTCGGGACGCTGCTCGAACAGGCGCTCGACCCCATCGAGCGCCGCCGGCTGGGCGCCCATTACACCCCGCGCGCCTATGTCGAGCGCCTCGTCACCGCCACCGTCATCGAACCGCTCCAGACCGAATGGGAAACGGTGCTGCTCGGCACCGTCGAGCGCGAGCGCGCGGTCGACCGCGACGCCGCGATCCGCGCCGTGCGCGACTTCCACACCAAGCTGGCGCGGACCCGCGTGCTCGACCCCGCCTGCGGCACCGGCAATTTCCTCTATGTCGCGCTCGAACTGCTCAAGCGGCTGGAAGGCGACGTGCTCGAAGTGCTGGCCGATCTGGGCGGACAGGAAGCGCTGCGGCTCGAGACGGAGACGGTCCACCCCAAGAACTTCCTGGGTCTTGAGCTCAACGAGCGCGCCGCCGCGATCACCGAACTCGTGCTCTGGCTCGGTTATATCCAGTGGCAGCTCCGCAACCGTCAGGAGATCACCGACCCGGTGCTGGAGGAGCTCGCCACCATCCGCGCGGGCGACGCCGTGCTCCGCCATGACGGCGAGCGTTTCGCGCCCGACGGATCGAGCCTTGGCTATGCCAATCCGCGCCGCCCCGACTGGCCCGACGCCGACTATATCGTCGGCAACCCGCCCTTCATCGGCGGCAAGGACCTGCGCGGGCGCCTGGGCGACCATTATGTCGCCGCGCTGTGGAAGGCGCATCCCAAGATGGGCCGGTCCGCCGATTTCGTCATGTATTGGTGGGACCGCGCGGCCGAGCGGCTGACCGAGAAGGGCACGCGTCTCAAGCGCTTCGGCTTCGTCACCACCAACTCGATCACCCAGGAATTCAGTCGCCGCGTGATCGCCCGCCGCCTCGACGGCCGCCCGCCGCTCGGGCTGGTCCTCGCCATCCCCGACCACCCCTGGACCAAGGCCACCCGCGACGCCGCCGCCGTGCGCATCGCGATGACGGTGGTCGAGCCGGGCGCGGCGGAAGGGCGGCTGCTGGAGGCCGTCACGGAGAGCGGGCTGGACACGGACGCGCCCGCGATCATGTTCCGCGAGGTCGCCGGACCGATCAATTCCGACCTGACCGTCGGGGCGGATATTGCAGGCGTACATCCGCTGCTCGCGAATGAATGGCTGTGCTCACGCGGCGTCTCCCTGCACGGGGCGGGCTTCATCGTGACGCCCGGACAGGCCGCGTATCTCGGCCTCGGTCAACGCAGCGGCCTGGAACGACACATCCGCGCCTATCGCAACGGGCGTGACCTGATGGGCCGGTCGCGCGACCTGCTGGCGATCGACCTGCTCGGCCTCGACGAGGATCGGGTCCGGCGCGACTTCCCCGACATCTATCAGCACCTGATCACCACGGTGAAGCCCGAACGCGACGCGAACAACCGCGCCACCTATCGCGACAATTGGTGGCTGTTCGGCGAACCGAGGCGCGAGCTGCGCCCGGCGCTGGAGGGCCTCGCCCGCTACATCGCCACGGTCGAGACCGCCAAACACCGCGTGTTCCAGTTTCTCGATGCGGCGATCCTGCCCGACAACATGCTGGTATGCGTCGCCAGCGACGATCCGTTCCATCTCGGCGTGCTCGGCTCCCGCCAGAGCGTCGTCTGGTCGTTGCGGGCGGGCGGCTGGCTGGGCGTCGGCAACGACCCGCGCTATTCGAAAAGCCGGGTATTCGACCCCTTCCCCTTCCCGCTCGCCACCCCCGACCAGCGCGCCCGGATCGGCACCCTGGCCCAGGAACTCGACGACAATCGCAAGCAGGTGCTCGCCTCCCATCCCGACCTGACGCTGACCGGCCTCTACAATCTGCGGGATAAGATTGTCAGCGGCGAGCCGCTCGACTTGGTCGAGCAGGACCAGCGCGCGCGCGGGCGGATCGACCTGTTGGCCGAGCTTCACCGGCGCATCGACGCCGCCGTGGCCGAGGCTTATGGCTGGCCCGCCGACCTGTCGGACGAAGCGATCGTCGCCCGCCTGGCCGCGCTCAACGCGGAGCGCCGGGCGGAGGAGAAGCGCGGCCATGTCCAGTGGCTCCGCCCCGATTACCAGCGCGCGCGCGCCAAGGTCGCCACCATCGGCCCCGCCGCGACCGAACAGATCGAGGCCCAGCTCCCCGACGCCAGGGCGCGCAAGCCGCTCTTCCCGCGCGATGCGGTGGGCCAGACCGCCGCCGTGTTCGACGCGCTCCGCGCGGGCGGCGCGCTCAGCGCGGCCGACATCGCCGCGCGCTACGCCCAGGGCCGCCGGGCGGAGCCACGCATCGCGGACACGCTCGCCGCGCTGACCCGGCTCGGCCATGTCACCGTCGAGCATGACGGCTTCCGCCTGCGCCGCGCCGCCTGACCCCCCTTGCGATGTTGGAGAACGCCCGCCATCCTCCTGCTCGACCCGGCGCCAACCGTGCTCTTTGACATTGCCGGACAGGGACTCGCATCCCATATCGTGATTGCCCCGGACGCTTACCGGAACCGCCGACCGGGCGGGCGACGCGCGCAGACTCCTCGGCCCACGCACCGCGTTTTGGCCTGAACTTCCAGTGAACTTCCATTTTCCCGCGCCGCCCGCTAAGGCGCGGGGCGAACCGATCCGAAAGATAGCTTGCTTGGCGAAAGAAGAACTCCTCGAAATGCGCGGCCGTGTGGTCGAGCTGCTCCCCAACGCGATGTTCCGCGTCCAGCTTGAGAACAACCACGAGGTCCTCGGCCACACCGCGGGCAAGATGCGCAAGAACCGTATCCGCGTGCTCGTCGGCGACGAGGTGCTGTGCGAACTCACTCCCTACGACCTGACCAAGGGCCGGATCACCTACCGGTTCAAGTGAGGGGCGAGCCTGCCGAGCCCGGCCGGCGCGGCGAGCGCCGCGTCCGACGACGCGGGCTTCGCCCGCGGCGCGCTCGCTGATCCCGATGCCCCCCCTTGTCCTCGCCTCCACCTCGCCCCGTCGCCTGGACTTGGTCCGCCGGCTCGGGATCGAGCCCGCCCGCGTCGCCGCGCCCGCGATCGACGAGGCGCCGCGCTCGCGCGAGCTGCCCCGCGACTATGCCCTGCGCCTCGCGGTCGAAAAGGCGCAGGCGATCGACCGTGCTCCGGGCGAGGTCGTGCTGGCGGGTGACACCACCGTCGCGCTCGGCCGGCGCATCCTGCCCCCCGCCGACACGCTCGCCATCCAGCGCGACCTGCTGGGCCGTCTGTCGGGCCGCCGCCATCACTGCCTGTCCGCGGTCTGCGTCATCGCCGCCGACGGCCGGCTCCGCACACGGATCGCCGACACGATCGTCGCCTTCAAGCCGCTCTCGCCCCCGGAGATCGACGCCTATCTCGATTGCGGCGAGGGGCTGGGCAAGGCCGGCGGCTATGCCATCCAGGGCCGCGCCGAGGCGTTCGTTCGCTTCCTCCACGGCTCGCACTCCGGGGTCATGGGCCTGCCGCTCTTCGAGACCCGCGCGCTGCTCCGCGCCGCCGGCCTGCCGCTTGGCTGAATGGCTCTACGAGGCCGGCATCGGCGAGAACCGCGCCGCGCTGGTCGAAGGCGGGCGCATCGTCGAGGCCTCGATCGAGCTGCCGGACAGGCTGCGCCTCGGCACCGTCGCCCCCGCCCGCCTGCTCGAACGCCGCCCCGGCCGCGTGGCGCTGGACGGCGGCGGCGAGGCGACGCTCGACCCCGTTCCCCCGGCGCTGACCCAGGGCGCCCGCCTCGCCGTCCGCATCGTCCGCGAGGCGATTCCCGAACCCGGCCGCCCCAAGCTCCCCCGCGCCGTCGCCACCGACGATCCTCCCGCCCCCGGCCCCACCCTGCTCGACCGCCTCGCGGCCACCGGCCACCCCGTCCGCCCCCTCCTCGCCCACCAGCCCGACGCGCTGGAGGAAGCGGGCTGGTCCGAACTCCTGGACGAGGCTGTGACCGGCGAGATCGCCTTCGCCGGCGGCGCGCTCCGCATGGCGCCCACCCCCGCCATGACCCTGTTCGACGTCGACGGTGACCCGCCGCTGGGCGCGCTCGCGCTGGGGGCGGCGGGCGCCGTGGCGGCCGCGATCCGCAGATTGGGCATCGGCGGCTCGATCGGCATCGACTTCCCGACCCTGTCCGGCAAGGCCGAGCGTCAGGCCGTCGCCGCCGCGATCGACGCGGCGCTGCCGCAGCCCTTCGAGCGCACGACGGTGAACGGCTTCGGCTTTCTCCAGATCGTCCGCCCCCGCCCCCGCGCCTCGCTGCCCGAGCTGCTCCGCGCCGATCCCGTCGGCGCCGCCGCCCGCGCCGAGCTCCGCCGGCTCGAACGCACGCCCGCCACCGCGCCCCGCCGCCACCGCCTGCCGCCCGCGATCCTCGCCCGGATCGAGGCGGAGAGCTGGGCCGCCGACCTGGTGCGCCGCACCGGCTGGGCGCCTATATGGGACCGGCCATGACCTGCCCCCTATGCACCAAGCCCGCCCATCCCGATTACCGCCCCTTCTGCTCGCGCGGCCACCGCGACCGCGACCTGCTGGCCTGGCTGGGCGAAGGCTATCGCATCCCGGGCCGCCCGATCGTCGATGAGGATGCGGATCGGGACGGGGCGGGGCTGGACAGTCCCGGCCGGTCGGACTAGAGGCGCGCTTCCGACCGGTGGAAGGGTTGGCCTGAGTAGCTCAGGGGTAGAGCAGACGACTGAAAATCGTCGTGTCGGTGGTTCAAATCCGCCCTCGGGCACCTTCCAGCCAGCCGCACGTAGCAGAGCTACGCGCGGACTCGGCGCAGAAGCGGCCGGCATGGCCCCGGCCATGACCGACGACGCGGCTTTGCCGCGGCGCTTACCCTCCAGCCCTCACCCCCGCGCCTTCGCCTCCCGCCGAAAGCGATGCAGCAACGGCTCGGTATAGCCGCTCGGCTGCCCCACCCCCTCGAACACCAGCGCCCGCGCCGCCCGGTAGGCCAGCCCGTCCTCGGTCAGCGGGCGGTAGAGCGGATCGCCCGCATTCTGCGCGTCGACCTTCCTCGCCATCGTGCGGAAAGCGGCGTCGACCTCGGCCTCCGTGGCGACGCCGTGGAGCAGCCAGTTGGCGATCGCCTGGGACGAGATCCTAAGCGTCGCCCGGTCCTCCATAAGCCCCACGTCATGGATGTCGGGCACCTTCGAACACCCCACCCCCTGGTCGATCCACCGGACCACATACCCCAGTATCCCCTGCGCGTTGTTCTCCAGCTCGGCCCGCACCTCCTCCGGCCGCCAGTTCCGCCCGCCCGCCAGCGGCACCGCGAGCAGCCGATCGAGCCCGGGCACTGCCTCCCCCGCGATCTCCCGCTGCCGGGCGAACACGTCGACCTGATGATAATGCAGCGCATGGAGCGTCGCCGCCGTCGGGCTCGGCACCCAGGCGGTGTTCGCGCCCGAGCGGGGATGCGCGACCTTCTGCTCCAGCATGTCGGCCATGCGGTCGGGCGCGGCCCACATCCCCTTGCCGATCTGCGCACGGCCTGACAGGCCGTGCTTGAGGCCGATCCGCACATTGCGGTCCTCATAGGCCGCGATCCAGCCTGACGCCTTCATCTCGCCCTTGGGGATCATCGGCCCCGCGCGCATCGCGGTGTGGATCTCGTCGCCGGTGCGGTCGAGGAACCCCGTATTGATGAACACGATCCGGTCGCGCACCGCGCCGATGCAGGCGGCCAAGTTGGCGGAGGTGCGGCGCTCCTCGTCCATCACCCCGACCTTCACCGTGTGGCGCGCGAGGCCGAGCAGGTCCTCCACGGCGTCGAACAGCCGGTTCGTGAAGGCGCATTCGTCCGGTCCGTGCATCTTGGGCTTGACGATATAGATCGACCCCGCCCGGCTGTTGCGCAGCGTTCCCAGGCCCCGGATGTCGTGCATCCCGATCAGGGAGGTCATCACCGCGTCGAGAATGCCCTCGGGCGCCTCCGACCCATCGGGGAGCAGCATGGCGGGCGTGGTCATCAGATGGCCGACATTGCGCACGAACAACAGGCTGCGCCCGGGGAGCGTCAGCGTGGAGCCGTCCGGCGCTGTGTAGTCGCGGTCCGGGTTCAGCCGCCGTGTGAACGTGCGGCCGCCCTTGTGGAAGCTTTCCTCCAGATCGCCGCGCATCAACCCCAGCCAATTGGCATAGGCCGCGACCTTGTCCTCCGCGTCGACGGCGGCGACCGAATCCTCCAGGTCGACGATGGTGGTGAGCGCCGACTCGAGCACCAGGTCGGCGATCCCGGCCGGGTCGGTCCGCCCGATCGGATGGGCAGGGTCGATCACGACCTCGATGTGCAGGCCGTTGTGGCGGAACAGCAGATTCTCACCCGCGCGCCCGACGAGGCGGTCGGGGTCGCGCAAGGCGGGCTCGCCGCCCGCGAAACCGGTCCAGCTACCCGCGGCCAGCGGCACCGCCTCGTCGAGGAACGCCTTGGCGCGCGCGATCACCTGGGCCCCGCGCTCCGGGTCGTAGCCGCCCGGCCTAGCGGCGCCGGGCAGCGCATCGGTGCCGTAGAGCGCGTCGTACAGGCTGCCCCAGCGCGCATTCGCCGCGTTGAGCACGAAGCGCGCGTTGAGCGAGGGCACGACGAGCTGCGGCCCGGCCATGGTCGCGATCTCGGGGTCCACATCGGTGGTGCCGATCGTGAAGGGCTCGGGCTCGGGCACCAGATAGCCGATCGCGCGCAGGAACGCCTCGTCCACCGGCTCGCCCGCGAGGTAGCGCGCGTCGATCGCCGCCTGCAGTTCCTCGCGCCGCGCGAGCAGCGCCCGGTTCTCCGGGGCGAAGCGCGCGAACAGCTCGGCGACGCCCGCCCAGAAGGCGTCGGGCGCGATGCCCGTCCCCGGCAGCGCGCGCTCCTCGACGAAATGCGCGAGCACGTCGGCCACCTTGAGCCCGTTACGATCCTGCATGTCGGTCAATCCATCCTCCACTGCGCATGGGTAGCGCCATCATCACCTGGGGAGGGCATGGGTCGCTTGCCCCAGCCTCCCGCGCCGCGCAAGCGGCTAGTCCCCGTCCTCGCCCTCGTCTTCCAGTCCCAGCGTCACCGCGTCGATGCGGCGGAGCATCGCGACGAAGGCATCGATCTCGGCGCGATCGAACCCGGCGAAGATGCGCCGCTCAAGATCCAGCGCCTTGGGCGCGATCGCGCCGTGGAGCTCCTGGCCCGCGGAGGTGAGCGTCAGCAGGTGCGACCTCCTGTCGCCCGGATTGGCCCGCCGCTGGAGCAGCCCGCGATCGACCAGCGCGATCGCCGCGCGGCTGACGGTCACCTTGTCCATGCGGGTGCGCGCGCCGATCGCGTTCTGGCTGGTGCCCCCCGTCTCCGCCACCACCGCGATCAGCCGCCATTCGGGGATCGAAAGCCCGAATAGCGCGTCATAGGTGCGCGCGATCGTGTCGCTGACCAGGTTGGAGGTGAAGCTCAGCCGGAACGGGATGAAGCTGTCCAGGGCGAGCGGGCGGTCGGTCATCCCGGCGAACCTAGCGGTTGACGGCCCCGGCGCAACGGCGCATGATCGTATCATTCGTTACTAGATGAGGTTCCATGATGCAGGACGCCAGCAATCCCTTGGGCCTGGACGGGTTCGAATTCTGCGAGTTCACCTCGCCCGATCCCGCCATGCTCGCTCGCCAGTTCGAGCAGCTGGGCTTCGTCCCCGCGCATCGTCACCCGACCAAGGCGGTGACCCGGTACAAGCAGGGCCGCATCAACCTGCTCCTCAACAGCGAACCGACCGGCCAGGCCGCCGACTTCCGCGCGGCGCACGGCCCCTCCGCGAGCGGCATGGCGTTCCGCGTCGCCGATCCCGCCTCGGCCTATGCCCACGCGGTCGCCGAGGGTGCCAAGCCTGTCGACGCCGAAGCGGGAACGCTCGGGCGGAACTCCCGCGTGATCGAGGGCATCGGCGGCTCCTATCTGTACCTCGTCCGCGCGGGGGAGGATCTGTACGCCGATTGGGACGCGGTGCCCGGCGCCGCCGAGGCGGAGCGGGAGAACAATGTCGGGCTCGACCTGCTCGACCACCTCACCCACAATGTCCGCCGCGGCGAGATGCGGACCTGGTCGAGTTTCTACGGCCGGCTGTTCGGGTTCGAGGAACAGAAATATTTCGACATCAAGGGCAAGGCCACGGGCCTGTTCAGCCAGGCGATGATCGCCCCCGACAAGGCGATCCGCATCCCCCTGAACGAGTCGCAGGACGAGAACAGCCAGATCGAGGAGTTCATCCGTCAATATCAGGGCGAGGGCATTCAGCATCTGGCGCTGACCACCCCCGACATCTTCGACACGGTCGAGCGGCTGCGCGCGCGCGGCGTCCGGCTCCAGGACACGATCGAGACCTATTACGAACTCGTCGACAAGCGCGTCCCCGGCCATGGCGAGGATCTGGAACGCCTGCGCCGCAACCGCATCCTGATCGACGGCGATGTCGGCGAGGAGGGGCTGCTGCTCCAGATCTTCACGGAGAACATGGTCGGCCCGATCTTCTTCGAGATTATCCAGAGGAAGGGCAATCAGGGCTTCGGGAACGGCAATTTCCAGGCGCTGTTCGAGAGCATCGAGTTGGATCAGATCCGTAGGGGCGTGATCAAGGTCGACGCCTGATGGTTCACGCGAAGACGCGAAGGCGCGAAGAAGATCGGTTCGCGCGGAGGCGCGGAGGCGCGGAGGAGCGCGCGGGGTTTCGTGACGCCCGCCGCGTCAGCGGCTTCGAGAACCAGCGGCTCGTGTCAACAAGGCCGCTTGCGCGGCGAGCGATCCGAAACCTCCGGACGACCCCCCTCCGCGTCTCCGCGCCTCCGTGCGAAACATCTTCTTCCTCCTTCGCGCCTTTGCGCCTTCGCGTGAACAATCAGCGAGCATCCCGCCCATGAACGCACCCCATTCCGTCACCCAGGCCGCCGACGGTGCCTACCTCCCCGGCTTCGGCAACCACCACTCGACCGAGGCCGTCCCCGGCGCGCTGCCGATCGGGCGCAACTCGCCGCAGCGCCCGCCCTTCGGCCTCTATGCCGAGCAGCTGTCGGGCACCGCCTTCACCGCGCCCCGGCACGAGAATCGCCGCTCCTGGCTCTACCGGATGCGCCCCACCGCCGAGCATCCGCCCTTCACGCCCTATGCGGGCGCCCCGCGCTTCTCGGCTGGCGCCGGCACCGCCCCGCTCGCGCCCAACCGGCTGCGCTGGGACCCGGTCGCGGCGCCTGCGCCCGGCTCCGACCTGATCGACGGCATCACGACGATGCTCACCAACCGCGATCCCGCCGATCTGGAAGGCGTCGTCGTCCACCTCTACGCGGCGAACCGGGACATGACCGACCGGGTGTTCTTCGACGCCGATGGCGAATTGCTGTTCATCCCCCAGGCGGGGCGGCTGGAACTGTTGACCGAGCTCGGCCGGATCGCGGTCGCGCCCGGCCAGATCGCGCTGATCCCGCGCGGGGTCCGCTTCCGCGCGCTGCTCCCCGACGGCGAGGCGCGGGGCTACATCGCCGAGAATCATGGAAGCCTTTTCCGGCTGCCCGATCTAGGGCCCATCGGCGCCAACGGCCTCGCCAACCCGCGCGATTTCGAGACGCCGGTCGCCTGGTTCGAGGATCGCGACGAACGCACCGAGGTCATACAGAAGTTCGGCGGCCGGCTCTGGCGGACCGAGCTCGACCATAGCCCGCTCGACGTGGTCGCCTGGCACGGCGATCTCGCGCCCTGGCGCTACGATCTGGCGCGGTTCAACACGATCGGCACCGTCAGCTTCGACCATCCCGATCCGTCGATCTTCACGCTGCTGACCAGCCCGTCAGACGTGGCAGGCCGCGCCAATGCCGATTTCGTCGTCTTCCCGCCGCGCTGGATGGTGGCGGAGGATACGTTCCGCCCGCCCTGGTTCCATCGCAACGTCATGTCGGAGGCGATGGGGCTGATCCACGGCGCCTATGACGCCAAGGCCGAAGGGTTCCAGCCGGGCGGGCTGTCGCTCCACAACCTCATGGCGGGCCACGGCCCCGATGTCGCCAGCTGGCGCGGCGCGTCGGAGGCCGATCTTAAGCCCCACAAGGTCGCGGGGACGATGGCGTTCATGGTCGAGAGTTGCTGGGCGTACCGGCCCACCACCCATGCGCTGGACACGGCGCAGCTCGATTATGACGCGGTATGGGCGGACTTCCCCAAGGCGCGGCTGCCGGGGTGAGCGACCCGGCACCCCGCCTCCACGCCACCCCCGCGGGCGTCACGCTCGGCCCGCTCGACTTTATCCCCGACGGCACGGCGCGCGGCTTCGTGCTGGAGATGCGCGCCGGCCGCTTCCACGGCTTCGTGGTGCGCCGGGGCGGGCAGGTGTACGGCTATGTCGACCGCTGCCCCCATGCCGGGCTGCCGCTCGCCCGGTCGCTCGACGATTACCTGACCCCGGTGGGCGAGCTGATCGCGTGCGGCTGGCATTCCGCGCTGTTCGACATCGAAACGGGGGCCTGCAAGGGCGGCCCCTGCATGGGCGCGTCGCTGACCCCCTGGCCGGTCGCGGTCGCCCAGGGGCTTATCGTGACCGCCGCTCCGCGCGGTGGATGCTGATCAGGATCCCGAACAGGATCAGCACCGTCATCATCGCCGACCCGCCATAGGAGAAGAGCGGCAGCGGAATCCCCACCACCGGCGCCAGCCCCGTCACCATCGCCAGGTTGATCCCGACATAGAGGAACATCGTGAAGGCCAGCCCCATCGCGGTCAGCCGCGTGAACACGGTCGAGGACCGCTGGGCGAGTTGGAACCCCCACCAGATGATGTATCCATAAAGCGCGAGCACCGTCAGCCCGCCGAGCAGCCCCCATTCCTCCATCATCGTCGCGAAGATGAAGTCGGTCTGCTTTTCGGGCAGATAATCCAGGTGCGACTGCGATCCCGCCAGATAGCCCTTGCCCCACAGCCCGCTCGATCCGATCGCGATCTTGGACTGGGTGATGTGATAGCCGGTGCCCAGCGGGTCGCTTTCCGGGTCCATGAAGGTCAGCACGCGGTTGCGCTGATAATCGTGGAGCATTCCCCAGGCGACGGGCATGACCGCCGCCAGCACCGCGGCGCCGCCGACGAACCAGCGGAGCTGGATACCCGCCAGGAACAGGATCGCCACGCCCGCGAAGCTGATCATCAGCGCGGTGCCCAGATCGGGCTGGAGCATCACCAGCCCGACCGGCGCCCCGATCAGCAGCACGGGCACGAGCAGCACGGAGGGCTGGCCGATGAAGCGCGGGGGGACCCCGTGGAAATAGCGCGCCAGGCTGAGCACCACCGCCAGCTTCATGAACTCGGACGGCTGGATGCGGATCACGCCCAGGTCGATCCAGCGCTGCGCCCCCATGCCGACATGCCCCATCGCCTCGACGACGATCAGCATGACGAACGCGATCGCATAAGCGGGATAGGCGATGCGGCGCCACGTCTCCACGCGGACATAGGACAAGGCCAGCATCGCGCCGAACAGCACCACGAAGCGCGCGCCCTGATTGGCGGCCCAGGGCATCAGCCGACCGCCCGCCGCCGAATAGAGCGTCAGTAGCCCGAACGCGGTCGCGGCGAGCATGGCGAACAGCATCCGCCAGGGCAGCGCGCGCAACGGCGCGGGAAGGGCGTCGGATCGCATCTTGTCAGAACCTCACCCGCACCGTGCGCCGCGACCGGGCGCGCGCGCAAGCCCGATCGACTTTCCAGGTCAGACCTTGGCGGCGTAGATCATCCGGCCGGTGCCCAGGCGGGCGAACACCTGTTCCAGCTCGTCCTCGGCGAAGGCGAAGCAGCCCTGGCTGCGGCCGAGCATGCCATGGGTGCGGATCATGTCGGGATTGGCGTACCAGGCGCCGTGGATCACGATCGCGCGCTCCAGCGCGTTGTTGTTGCTGGCGTCGAGGCCGTGGAGCCGCTGCGACCGGCCATGTTTGCCATGATAGTAATCGGCCGTGGCGAACGCGCCCTCGCACGAGGCGTTGGAACCGTGCTGGTTGGAAAAGCGCTGGAGCCAGCCGGTATGCGCGGGGTCGGACCCGCTGCCATGCGCGACGCGGAGCGAGGTCGAGCGGCCATTCGCCAGATCGATGAAGTGGAAACGCTGGTCGGCCGATTTGGCATTGAAATCGACGATCGCCATGCGGTCGCGGCGGACGCGCGACCCGTGCCGATCGAGCGCGGCCATGGCGCGACGCATCAGTTCGGGGCGCACGACGCGCGGGGACGTGACGGGCCGGGCGAAGACGGGCGGGGGCGGCGGGGTGACGGGGCGCAGGTCGGCGGAGGTGATGCGGTCCGGGCCCTTGCGGGTGGCGGCGATGGCACCTGGCGCGGCGATCGCGCCCGCCAGCAACAGGCCGTTCTTCAGCAACGCGCGCCGCGCGTGCAGCGCATCACCTTCGTCGTGCATCTATTTCCCCGCCCGCAATTCGGTCATCGACTCCCATATAGCGGAGACGCGCTAAAAATTCCCTAGCGTTTGTCGCAGGTTGCCCCGACCATGCCTCCGTTCGCCGCAGTCCGGGCGCGGATCGTCCCGCCGCGGTGTCCCGGCACCTTCGATCCCCTCGCGCGTTTGGCGACTCGAAGGGGGTGTGTCGTTCGAGGTGCGTGATTATGGCTAAGCTGCTCAATCTGGCGATCGGAACCATGCTGGCGCTCGGCGCCGCTCCCGCTTTCGCCTCCGACGAGATGGCCTCCGACGAGGTCGCCGTCGCGGTCGAAGCCGCCGCCGCGACGCTCGCCCCCAACCGCTTCGTGTGGAGCGACCCCGGCACCGCCGAGCCTGTCACGGTCGTCATCTCCGTCCCGCTCCAGCGCGCCTTCGTCTACCGGGGCGAGGCGCTGGTCGCCGCCACCGCCGTATCGACGGGCACCGACGACAAGCCCACGCCGACGGGCATCTACCCCATCCTGCAAAAGGCGGAAAAGCATCGCTCCAACCTGTACGACGCGTCGATGCCCTATATGCAGCGACTGACCTGGGACGGCATCGCGCTCCATGCCGGGGCCAACCCCGGCTTTCCCGCCTCGCATGGCTGCATCCGCCTGCCGACCGCCTTCGCGAAGAAGCTGTTCGAGGTGACGACGCTCGGCACCAATGTGGTCGTCACCGACGACGTGCTGATGGAGGCCAGGCTGAACCCCGAGCTGCTCCGCACCGACGCGATGCGTGCCAACGAGGCGCAGTTCGCGTCGCTGGGCGACTAGAATCCCGGAACCAAGCGGCGCCCATGCGCGCTTGCCGTTCATGGCTGACCAAGGGGGCGAGGACGCCCGGACCGAGGAACGCGAGCCCGCCACCGGCGGCACCGCGCTCCTGATCATCGACATGCTCAACACGCTCGATTTCGCGGGCGGGGAGGCCATGCTGCCCGCCGCGACCGCGGCCGCCGACGCGATCCGGGCCTTGCGCGACAAGGCCGACGCGGCGGGGGTGCCCGTCGTCTACGTCAACGACAATTACGACCAATGGCATTCCGAACGCTCGCGCCTGGTCGAATTGTGCGCGGCCGAGGACAGCCTGGGCCGCCCGCTGGCCGAGCGGCTGGCGCCGCGTCCCGACGATTATTTCGTCATCAAGCCGCAATTCTCCGGCTTCTACTCGACCAATCTTCCCGTCCTCCTGCCGCGGCTGGCGGCGAGCCGGCTGATCCTGACGGGGGTCGCCGCCGATATCTGCATCCTATTCACCGCCGCCGACGCCCATATGCGCGAGTACGAATTGTGGGTGCCCGAAGATGCGGTCGCGGCGACCGATCCGAAGCGTACGAGCTGGGCGCTGGAGATCATGCGCGACAGCATGAAGGCCGATACCCGCCCGACCGACGCGCTGACCCTGGACGACTGGATCGCCGCCGCATGAGGTTCCTGGTCGCCGAAAGCGAGTCCCCCGCCGCACGCGAGAGGCGCCGTGCCAGCGTCGGGCGCAGCTCGGGCGAGACGTTCCGCGACCTGCTCCTGTCGCTGGCGCCGGGCGCGGCGATCGACCGCGCCACCCCCGCCGACGCCGATGGCGACGTGCCCGACCAGGCGACGATCGCCGGCTATGACGCGGTGTTCCTGACGGGCTCGCCGCTCCACGTCTATGACGACACGCCCGAGGCCGCGCGCGAGATCGCCTTCATGCGCGCGGTGTTCGCGTCGGGGACGCCGTCTTTCGGATCGTGCGCGGGGCTGCAGGTCGCGGTCGCGGCGGCGGGCGGCACGGTGCGCGCCATGGGCGACCGGCGCGAGGCCGGGTTCGCGCGCCGCATCACCGCGACCGCGGCCGGGCGCGACCACCCGCTCCTGGCCGGCCGCGCCGCCGCCTGGGACGCGCCCGCCGTCCATAGCGACGAGGTGGCGACGCTGCCCGAGGGCGCGACCCTGCTCGCGAGCAACGGCACGACCAAGGTCCAGGCGGCGGAGATCCGGGTCGGCCCCGGCGTCTTCTGGGGGGTGCAATATCACCCCGAATTGTCGCTGTCCGAGGTCGCCGCCGCGCTGCGCCGCCAGGCGCCCGACCTGGTCGAATGCGGGCTGGCGCGCAGCGAAGCCGAGGTCGGGATTCAGGCCGCTTTGGTCGATGCGCTGGCACAGGACCCGGAACGCCGCGACCTGGCCTGGCGGCTGGGCCTCGACGCCGAACTGATCGACCGCACGAAACGCACGACCGAGCTGCGCAATTTCCTCGACCACCTCGTCGCGCCGACCCGCGCCGCGCGCGGGCGCCGCGGGAGCGATCAGCCCGCGGCCAGCGAGTCCGCCTTGACCCCGTAATAGCTCGCGACGCGGTCGGCATAGGCCTGGTCGAACACCGGCGCGTTCGACGCCCAGCTCGGCCCGCCTTCCAGCGCGCGGCGGTCGATCGTCACCACGTAACGGTCGCTGACCGGGTCGAACTGCAACAGGGTGAAGGGCAGCGGGTAGTAGCTTTTGCCCACGCCCAGGAACCCGCCCAGGCTGAGCACCGCATGGGTGACGCGCCCCGAATTCTTGTGGATCAGGAAGGCATAGACCGACCCCGCCACGTCGCCGTCGCGCGACTCGACCTTGAGCGTCGAGGACAAGGCCGCCTGGGCGAGCAACTGGGTAGGGGCATCGGTCGGGGTCGTGGACATGGGGCTGTTCTCCTGTTCGGCGGCTCAACCGGTCGCGGCGCGCGTCGGTTCCGACGCGACCGGGGTTGAGCCCGGACGGCCGATAGCCCAAAGCTCGTGCCATGCGGCGTAGCTTTTCCCTTTTTCCCCTGATGCTCGCGGCCTGCGTGCCCGCGAGCCGCCCGCCCGAGGCACCGCCGGCACCCCCACCGCCGCCGCGTGTGATCGCGCCCGCGCCCGTCCTGCCCGTGCCGGCCGCCGGGTCCGACTGGCGCGACTGGCCGCTCACGCCGGGCGAATGGCGCTATCGTCGCGACGCGCGCGGCAGCGAGGCGATGTTCGGGACGCTGCTCACGTTGCGGTGTGACCCGGCCGAGCGCCGGATGGTCCTGTCGCTGAACGGTGCCCCCGCCGCGCCGGTGACCATGCGCGCGTCGAGCACGGCGCGCGTGGTCCCCGTGCAGCCCGCCGGCCAGGCCGCCGTCGCCGCCTTCGCGCCCACCGATCCGCTGCTCGACGCGCTGGCGTTCAGCCGGGGGCGCTTCGTTGTCGAACAAGCGGGCCGCCCCCCGCTGGTGGTGCCCGCCCATGCCGAGATCGGCCGCGTCACCGAGGATTGCCGCGACTGATCGCATCGGCGCGAGATTGATCTTGCGGAGCGGCCCCATCCATCACACATTGCGGGGGCGGGCGATGTACGTCCGTTTGTCAATCAACAAGCGAAAGGAGGTGATCCGATGTCTCATGGTTCAGCAATGGGGTCGGTTCAGTTCGTTCGGGAGACTCGTCGCTAAGCGTTCGAACGGTTCTCGCATCGGGGGCATCTTCCCCCATACAAGATGCGGGGCCTGAACGCGGAGCGGCATCATGGTCTCCCGGGCTGGAGCTATCCGGCCGCTGACCATGCAAAGGAGCTTGTCGGGCCGTCGGGAGACGTCCGGCAAGCTCTTTTCATATGCGGCGCAGGGCGGCTTGCCGCCACGAAGTGGCGCAAGACTCGCCCAAGCCCGGCCGGCGGGGCCCCACCCCGTCCGACGACGCGGCTTCGCCGCGGCGCGAGGCTCGATATCTCGCCGTCCCTCTGAAATCCTACCCCCCCCCCCCCCGGCGACCCGTCGGCCCCGACCCCGCGTCACACCCCCATTCCATCCCCACCGAAATATTTTCGTTCCCGCCCCGTTCCCTTGCGGATCGCGGACCCGGCGGAAATGCGCGCGTCGCGCCCCGACCGGTCCCGTCCGGCCCCCTTTCATCCCCAATGTTTCACTTGCCTCGCCCGCCGGAACATCACAATCTGTGGGGGTCGACAGGAGAGCGGGACCCAAGTGCTGGTGTGTTCGTTGATGACGGCACTGGGTCGAGCGGATCGGCGGCAGGTCATATGTTCGTTTTTTGTTCTCGCCGGGAAATATCCGGTGATAGCATCGTCATGGGCCGCCGATTCGGAACAGCCGTGGAACATTGGGAGCGTAGAGGATGGATTTTCGCGATGGGCATGAGGGCAACGGCATGAGCGCCGAGACGATCGACCGTCCCGTCGAGGGCGACCGCGCCAGCACGGACAGCGCCCCCGATCGTGCCGCGCCCGCCCCGGACGCGAAGCCCGCCATGCGCCGCCCCTTCCCGCTCGAGGTCGATCATGGCCGCGACGCGCTGCTGACCGATTTCGGCAAGGAGACCCTGAAGGACCGTTACCTGCTGCCCGGCGAGACGATCCAGGACCTGTTCGTCCGCGTCGCCAGCGCCTATGCCGACGACCAGGCGCATGCCCAGCGGCTCTACGACTATATCAGCCGGTTGTGGTTCATGCCGGCGACCCCCGTGCTGTCGAACGGCGGCACCGGGCGCGGCCTGCCCATCTCCTGCTACCTCAATTCCGTCCCCGACAGCCTGAACGGCATCGTCGACACCTGGAACGAGAATGTGTGGCTCGCTTCGCGCGGCGGCGGGATCGGCACCTATTGGGGCAATGTCCGCGGCATCGGCGAGCCCGTCGGGCTGAACGGCAAGACCAGCGGCATCATCCCCTTCGTGCGCGTGATGGATTCGCTGACGCTGGCGATCAGCCAGGGCAGCCTGCGCCGCGGATCGGCCGCCTGCTATCTCGACATCTCGCACCCCGAGATCGAGGAATTCTTGGAGATCCGCAAGCCGTCGGGCGACTTCAACCGCAAGGCGCTGAACCTCCATCACGGCGTGCTGCTGACCGACGCGTTCATGGAGGCGGTGCGCGCCGGCGACGAATGGCATCTGCGCAGCCCCAAGGACCAGTCGATCCGCCAGACGCTCGACGCGCGGTCGCTCTTCCAGAAGCTGGTCGAAACCCGGCTCCAGACCGGCGAGCCGTACATCGTCTTCGCCGACCATGTGAACAACGCCATGCCCCGCCATCACCGCGAGCTGGGGCTCAAGGTGTCGACCTCGAACCTCTGCTCCGAGATCACGCTGCCCACGGGCAAGGATCACCTGGGCAACGACCGCACAGCGGTGTGCTGCCTGTCGTCGCTCAACCTAGAGACCTGGGACGAGTGGAACGGCGAGCGCGGCTTCATCGAGGACGTGATGCGCTTCCTCGACAATGTGCTGCAGGATTATATCGACCGCCACGAACCCGGCATGGAGCGCGCAGCCTACAGCGCAGGCCGCGAGCGTTCGGTGGGGCTGGGCGTGATGGGCTATCACTCCTTCCTTCAGGCGCGCGGGCTCCCCTTCGAGGGGGCGATGGCCAAGTCGTGGAACCTGCGCATGTTCCGCCACATCAAGGCGCAGGCCGACGAGGCGTCGATGCAGCTCGCCGTCGAGCGCGGGCCCTGCCCCGACGCGGCGGACGTGGGCGTGATGGAGCGGTTCAGCTGCAAGATGGCGATCGCGCCGACCGCGTCGATCTCGATCATCTGCGGCGGCACCAGCGCGTGCATCGAGCCGATCCCGGCCAACATCTACACCCACAAGACGCTGTCGGGCAGCTTCTCGGTCAAGAACCCGTATCTGGAGAAGCTCCTTACGCAGAAGTCCAAGAATTCGGACGCGGTGTGGAACTCGATCCTGGAGCAGGGCGGCTCGGTCCAGCATCTCGACTTCCTCTCGGCCGAGGAAAAGGACTGCTACAAGACCAGCTTCGAGATCGACCAGCGCTGGCTCCTCGAACTCGCCGGCGACCGCACGCCGTACATCGACCAGGCCCAGTCGCTGAACCTGTTCATCCCGGCCGACGTTGAGAAATGGGACCTGCTCATGCTCCACTTCCGCGCCTGGGAGCTGGGCATCAAGTCGCTCTACTATCTCCGCTCGAAATCGGTCCAGCGCGCCGGCTTCGCGGGCGGCGTCGAGAACGACAACACGATCGAGAAGCCGCAATATGAGCTGGCAAGCACGGACTATGACGAGTGTCTGGCTTGTCAGTAAGCGGGCGGCTTCGGATTGCGTAAGCAATCCGAAGACTCGCCACGGCGGGCAGCGGGGCGGCATCGCCGTCCCGTCTGACGGCATGGCAGGTGGAGGAACGGCATGACCTACAACGTCGTCATCATGTACATCGTCGCCGCGATCCTCACCGCGATCGGCGTCGTCATGCTCCTGCGGCTGCGCAAGCCCAGCATCACCGAGCGCAAGACCTACGCGTACCGCATGGTCGGCATCATGCTGACCTCGGGCGGCATCGTCCTCGCCATGTCCGCGACCGCCATGTGGCGGTGGAGCGTGGCCCCTTAATCCCCTTCGATCCGGAGTAACCCCATGTCCCTCCTTCACGCCTCCAAGCAGTACAAGCCCTTCGAATATCCCTGGGCGTTCGAGTTCTGGAAGCGCCAGCAGCAGCTCCACTGGCTTCCCGAAGAGGTGCCGCTCGGCGAGGATTGCCGCGACTGGGCGCAGAAGCTGTCCGATCACGAGCGCAACCTGCTGACGCAGATCTTCCGCTTCTTCACCCAGGCGGACGTCGAGGTGCAGGACTGCTATCACGAGAAATATGGCCGCGTGTTCAAGCCGACCGAGATCAAGATGATGCTGACCGCGTTCAGCAACATGGAGACGGTCCACATCGCCGCCTATAGCCACCTGCTCGACACGATCGGCATGCCCGAGTCCGAGTACGGCGCCTTTCTCGAATATGCCGAGATGAAGGACAAGCATGATTACATGCAGAAGTTCACCGTCGACAATGACGAGGACATCGCCCGCACGCTCGCCATGTTCGGCGGCTTCACCGAGGGCGTCCAGCTCTTCGCGTCCTTCGCGATGCTGATGAACTTCCCGCGCTTCAACAAGATGAAGGGCATGGGCCAGATCGTCACCTGGTCGATCCGCGACGAGTCGCTCCATTGCGAGGGCATCATCAAGATGTTCCACGCCTTTTGCGCCGAGCGCCAGTGCCTGACCAAGGCGGTCAAGGACGACATCGCCGACGTCTGCCAGACGACGATCCGGCTGGAGGACGCATTCATCGACCTCGCCTTCGAAATGGGCCCGGTCAACGGCATGACGCCCAAAGAAATCAAGAAGTATATCCGCTACATCGCCGACTGGCGGATGGGCCAGCTCGGGCTGAAGCCCATCTACATGATCGACGAGCACCCCCTCCCCTGGCTCGCCCCGATGCTCAACGGCGTCGAGCACGCCAATTTCTTCGAACAGCGCGCGACCGAATATTCCAAGGCGGCGACGCGCGGCCAGTGGAACGACGTGTGGAGCAGCTTCGACAAGCGCCAGAACGCCAACAAGGGGCGGCCGGCGAACGAGGATGCGGAGATGATCGGGCCGGATATGTTTGGCCAGGTGAGCGTGGCGGCGGAGTAGGGTTGCGATCCTTCGTAGGGACGATACCATCCGTTCCAGGAGAGGGCATCGAATGTGGGAATACTGGTCGGCTGTCGGACGGAAGATACCTAGGCTCCAGACTCGTTCACAGCCAGAACGCGAGCGCGGTGGCGAGCGCCACGCCTGACAGGAAGTTGGCCGCGAGCTTGTCGTAGCGGGTCGCGACGCGGCGGAAGTCCTTGAGGCGGCAGAACGCGTTCTCGATCAGG
>NZ_DASVRV010000020.1:0-5496 GCF_036388435.1 Sphingomonas sp. | reverse complement strand
GGGCAGCAGGACGTCCCGCACGCGGCCGACTTCCGGTGGCGCGTGTACGAACGTATCGACGAGCAGAAGATGGACCTCGTCTTCCATGTTCGGGGTCGGCCCCTACGGCCCATCGACGAGGTGGCGCATTCGTGCGGGATCGTGCTGTGAGCGCGCGCGACGATCGCCTGCGGCAGACCTTCGATGCGCTGGCGGCGATCGGCACGCGGCTGGCGCTTTCGGTACGCGACGATGCGAACTGGTTTCCGGTCACGTCCGAAGGCGCGGCGTCGAACGAGCCGGATATGATGAAGGCGATCGACGCGTTCCTCCAGCGTTTCACTCAAGCGCGGGACCATGTTCTTCGAAAGCTGTTCCCGCGCCTCCAAGCGGCCATCTCGGGTGATGATGAATTGCTCCCCGTTCGCGAGCTGTTCGAGAACCTGCATCGCGCGGGCGTGATCGAGACCGTGAGTGAGTGGCGGGAACTGCTCGAGGTTCGTAACAGGCTGACCCACGAATATGCCATGGATGCGATCGAGCGTGCGGCGACGTTGAACGACGCCTGGTCGCGCGCGCCGGCGCTGCTGACGCAGATCGAACGGGCGCGTCTGTACGCCGAACACCATAAGCTGATCGAAGGATTTGGCCGATGACCCATGAAGCCGAACGCCTCCGCCTCGCCCGCGACGGCATGTACCGCCCGGACATGGAATCCGACGCTTGCGGCGTCGGGCTCGTCGCCGCGACCGACGGCCGGCCGTCGCGCCGCGTGGTCCAGTCCGCGATCGACGCGCTGAAGGCCGTGTGGCACCGCGGCGCCGTCGACGCCGATGGCAAGACCGGCGACGGGGCGGGGGTGCATCTCGACCTGCCGCACCGCTTCTTCGACGACGCGGTCGCGGCCTCGGGGCACAAGGTGCGCCCCAACCGTCTCGCCGTCGGGCAGATCTTCCTGCCGCGCACCGATCTCGGCGCGCAGGAGTCCTGCCGCACCATCGTCGAAAGCGCGGTGATCGAGGCGGGCTACACCATCTATGGCTGGCGGCAGGTCCCCGTCGACGTGTCGGTGATCGGCACCAAGGCGCAGACCACCCGCCCCGAGATCGAGCAGCTGCTGATCGCCGGCCCGTTGCCGCACGAGGAGGACGCCGCCGAGTTCGAGAAGACGCTCTACCTCGTCCGCCGCCGGATCGAGAAGCGTGTCATCGCCGCGCAGATCCAGGGCTTCTACATCTGCTCGCTGTCCTGCCGCTCCATCGTCTACAAGGGCCTGTTCCTCGCCGAGAGCCTGTCGGACTTCTATCCCGACCTGAAGGACCAGCGCTTCGAAAGCCGCGTCGCGATTTTCCACCAGCGTTATTCCACCAACACCTTTCCGCAATGGTGGCTGGCCCAGCCCTTCCGCTGCCTGGCGCATAACGGCGAGATCAACACGATCCGCGGCAACAAGAACTGGATGCTCTCCCACGAGATCAAAATGGCGAGCATCGCGTTCGGCGAGCATTCGGAGGACATCAAACCCGTCATCCCCGCCGGCGCCAGCGACACCGCCGCCCTGGACGCGGTGTTCGAGGCGATCTGCCGCTCGGGCCGCGACGCGCCCACCGCCAAGCTGATGCTGGTGCCCGAAGCGCTGGACGAGGGCGACGACACGCCCCCGAACCACGCGTCGATGTACCGCTACCTCGCCAGCGTCATGGAACCGTGGGACGGCCCCGCCGCGCTCGCCATGACCGACGGGCGCTGGGCGGTGGCGGGGATGGACCGTAACGCGCTGCGCCCGCTCCGCTACACCCGCACCAATGACGGGCTGCTGATCGTCGGGTCGGAAAGCGGCATGGTGCCCGTTCCCGAATCGACCGTGATCGCCAAGGGGCGTCTGGGACCCGGCCAGATGATCGCGGTCGACCTGGACGAAGGCCGCGTGTTCGAGGATCGCGAGATCAAGGACCGCATCGCCGCCGAGGCCGATTATTCGGGCTGGATCGACGATTTCCTGACGCTCCCCGACCTGCCCCACGACGACACGGTCGTCCGCTATCCGCGCGCCGAGCTCGCGCGCCGCCAGGTCGCCGCCGGCCAGACGCTGGAAGACATGGAGCTGATCCTGGCGCCCATGGTGGAGGGCGCGAAGGAGGCCGTGGGCTCGATGGGCGACGACACGCCGCTGGCGGTCATCTCCGACAATCCGCGCCTCATCAGCCAGTTCTTCCGCCAGAATTTCAGCCAGGTGACCAACCCGCCGATCGATCCGTTGCGCGAACGCTATGCGATGACGCTCAAGACGCGGTTCGGCAACCTCGCCAACATCCTCGACACCGCCGACCGGCGCGGGCGGGTGCTCGTCCTCGAAAGCCCGGTGCTGACCGGCTCCGACTGGAACCGGCTGCACGCCCATTTCGGCCGCTCGGCCGCGACGATCGACTGCACCTTCGAAGCAGGGGGTGGGCCCGAGCGCCTGCGCGCCGCCATCGCCCGCATCCGCCACGAGGCCGAACAGGCCGTGCGCGAGGGCCGGTCCGAGCTGTTCCTGACCGACGAGAACATCTCGGAGGACCGCATCGCCATCGCCGGCGTCCTCGCCGCCGCCGCCGTCCACACCCATCTCGTCCGGCGCGGCCTGCGCTCCTATGCCAGCGTCAACGTCCGCACGGCGGAATGCCTCGACACCCATTATTATGCGGTGCTGATCGGCGTGGGCGCGACCACGGTGAACGCCTATCTCACCGAAGCCGCCATCGCCGACCGCCACGCGCGCGGGCTGTTCGGTGACCTCTCGCTCGACCAGTGCCTCGCCCGGCACCGCACCGCGATCGAGGAGGGGTTGCTCAAGATCATGTCCAAGATGGGCATCGCCGTCATCTCCTCCTACCGGGGCGGCTATAATTTCGAGGCGGTCGGGCTCTCGCGCAGCCTGGTCAACGACCTGTTCCCCGGCATGCCCGCCAAGATCTCAGGGGAGGGCTATGCCTCGCTCCACCTCAACGCCGCCGACCGGCACGATCTCGCCTTCGACTCCGGCGTCGCGACGCTCCCCATCGGCGGCTTCTACCGCCAGCGCCACGGCGAGGAGGTCCACGCCTATTCCGCGCAGCTGATGCACCTGCTCCAGACGGCGGTGGCGACCGACAGCTATTCCAATTATCTGCAATTCTCGCGCGGGGTCGCCGACCTGCCGCCCGTCTACTTACGCGACCTGCTCCAGTTCAACTTCCCCTCCGAAGGCGTCGCGGTCGAGCAGGTCGAGGCGATCACCGAGATCAGGAAGCGCTTCGTCACCCCCGGCATGTCGCTCGGCGCGCTCAGCCCCGAGGCGCACGAGACGCTCGCCATCGCCATGAACCGCATCGGCGCCAAGGCGGTGTCGGGTGAGGGGGGCGAGGACGGCGAGCGCTTCACCCCCCGCGCGAACGGCGACAACGCCAATTCGGTCATCAAGCAGATCGCGTCGGGCCGCTTCGGCGTCACCGCCGAATATCTCAACGCCTGCGACGAGATCGAGATCAAGGTCGCCCAGGGCGCCAAACCCGGCGAGGGCGGCCAGCTGCCCGGCTTCAAGGTCACCGAATATATCGCCAAGCTGCGCCACGCGACGCCCGGCGTCACGCTCATCTCGCCCCCGCCGCATCACGACATCTATTCGATCGAGGATCTGGCTCAACTCATTTACGACCTGAAACAGATCAATCCGCGCGCGCGCGTCTGCGTCAAGCTCGTCTCGTCGGCGGGCATCGGCACCGTCGCGGCGGGCGTCGCCAAGGCGCATGCCGACGTCATCCTCGTCTCCGGCCATGTCGGCGGCACCGCCGCCTCGCCGCAATCCTCGATCAAATATGCCGGCACCCCCTGGGAGATGGGGCTGTCCGAGGTGAACCAGGTGCTGACCCTGAACGGCCTGCGCGGCCGCATCCGCCTGCGCGCGGACGGCGGGCTCAAGACCGGGCGCGACGTGGTCGTCGCCGCGATCCTGGGGGCGGAGGAGTTCGGCATCGGCACGTTGAGCCTGGTGGCGATGGGCTGCATCATGGTGCGCCAATGCCATTCGAACACCTGCCCGGTCGGCGTCTGCACCCAGGACCCGCGGCTGCGCGCCAAGTTCACCGGCTCCCCCGAAAAGGTCATCAACCTCATGACCTTCATCGCCGAGGAGGTCCGCGACATCCTGGCGCGGCTCGGCGTCCGCTCGCTCGACGAGGTGATCGGCCGCACCGAATTCCTCCGCCAGGTCAGCCGGGGCGCCGAGCATCTCGACGATCTCGACCTCAACCCCATCCTCGCCAAGGTCGACGCGACCGACGCCGAGCGCCGCTTCTCCTTGTCGACCTTCCGCAACGACGTGCCCGACAGCCTCGACGCACAGATCATCCGCGACGCCGCCGCCGTCTTCTCGCGCGCCGAGAAGATGCAATTGACCTATTCCGTCCGCAACACCCACCGCGCGGTCGGCACCCGCCTGTCGAGCGAGGTCCTCCGCACCCTGGGCGGCAATCGTCTGAGCGACGGCCATGTCACCATCCGCCTGCGCGGGAGCGCGGGCCAGTCGCTCGGCGCCTTCCTGATCAAGGGCGTCACGCTCGAGGTGTTCGGCGACGCCAACGATTATGTCGGCAAGGGCCTGTCGGGCGGCACGATCATCGTCCGTCCCGCGGTGTCGAGCCCGCTAGCAAGCCAGGACAACACCATCATCGGCAACACCGTCCTCTACGGCGCGACCTCGGGCCGGCTCTTCGCGGCGGGCCAGGCGGGCGAACGCTTCGCGGTCCGCAATTCGGGCGCGATCGTGGTGGTCGAGGGCTGCGGCGCGAATGGCTGCGAATATATGACCGGCGGCATGGCGGTCGTGCTGGGCGAGGTCGGCCGCAATTTCGGCGCGGGCATGACCGGCGGCATGGCGTTCATCTACGACGCGGAGGACACGTTCGAGCGCCGCGCCAACCCCGACAGCATCGTCTGGGTCCGGTTGAGGTCGGGGCATTGGGAAGCGACCCTGCGCGACCTGATCGCCGCCCACGTCCACGCCACCGACAGCAAATGGGCCAGGGGCCTGCTCGACGACTGGCCCCGCGCGGCGGGCCGGTTCTGGCAGGTGGTACCGAAGGAGATGCTGGGGCGGTTGGCGCACCCGCTCGACGACACGCCCGAACTGGTCGCGGCGGAGTAGGGGAGGTTAACAATGTCCGCTATGGGTGGATAGCGGACATCCACTCACGCGTTCTGTGAGAGTTCAGGTTTGACCGAACGGGGCGATAAGCCGGGTATATTCGCGTTCCGGGCTGCCGTAGCTGTCGCCAGGGTGCTGTCAGTCTAATGCGAACCGGTCTCTGCAGGATGCACTCGGGTCTATGAGGATCCGCGTCTAGTTCGCGAGCACCCGCCACTCCGCCAGTGCGGCGGAGCGTCGTTCCTTGTAGGTCGGTCGATCGACGAGGTGGCGTTCGAGGTTGAAGTGGTTGTGGACGTTGGCATGGACGGAGGCGAACTTCTGTAGAGAGCTCATTCGCCTGAACCGCTGCA
>NZ_DASVRV010000019.1:0-23177 GCF_036388435.1 Sphingomonas sp. | reverse complement strand
TTCTGCATCGGCAAATAGGGTGTTCCACGTGGAACAGTTTTGACCTTCATCCCTCGCTTAACTAGGCCGGGGAGCATGAGCGACGTGATCGTCATCGGTGGTGGACATGCGGGCGTCGAGGCGGCGCTGGCGAGCGCGCGTCGGGGCGCGGCGACCTTGCTGGTGACGATGGATCGGCGGACGATCGGGGCGATGTCGTGCAACCCGGCGATCGGCGGGCTGGGCAAGGGCCATATCGTGCGCGAGGTCGACGCGCTCGACGGCGCGATCGCGCGGGCGGCGGACGCCGCGGCGATCCACCACCGGATGCTCAACCGCTCCAAGGGCATGGCGGTACGTGGGCCCCGCGTGCAGGCCGACCGTAAGCGGTTCGCTGCGGCGATCCAGGCGATGGTCGCCGCGCAACCCAAGCTGCGGGTGGTCGAAGGCGAGGTCGCCTCGCTGGCGATCGAACGGGGCCGGGTCGCGGGCGCGGTGATGACCGACGGATCGGTGTTGCCGGCCCGTGCGGTGGTGGTCGCGGCGGGGACGTTCCTGGCCGCCCGGATGTTCCGGGGCGACGAGCGCATGGCCGGTGGGCGGATCGGCGAGCGACCAGCGGGTCCGCTCGCCGAACAGCTTCGCGCGCACGGGCTGCCGATGGCGCGGCTCAAGACGGGCACGCCGCCCCGGATCGACGGGCGCACGATCGACTGGGCGCGGATCGTCGAGCAGCCGTCCGACGCGGAACGCTGGACCATGTCGCCGATAACCGGAGCCGGGCGGCTGCCACAGGTCGCGTGCGGCGCGACGCGGACCAACGAACGCACCCATGCGATCATCCGCGCGGGGCTCGACCGCTCGCCGCTGTTCAGCGGCGCGATCGACGCGTCGGGGCCGCGTTACTGCCCGTCGATCGAGGACAAGGTCCACCGCTTCGGCGACCGCGACGGGCATCAGATATTCCTCGAACCCGAAGGGCTGGACGACCCGGTCGTCTATCCGAACGGCATCTCGACCTCGCTGCCGGTCGCTGTGCAGGAGCAGCTGGTCCGCTCGGTCGCCGGGCTCGAACGCGCGGCGATCACGGTGCCGGGTTATGCGGTCGAATATGACCATGTCGACCCGCGCGCGCTGGGCCGCGATCTGCAGGTGACCGCCATTCCGGGGCTGTTCCTGGCGGGCCAGGTGAACGGCACGACGGGGTATGAGGAGGCGGCGGGGCAGGGGCTGGTCGCCGGGCTCGGCGCGGCGGCGGCGGCGTTGGACCTGGAACCCTATCTGCCGGACCGCGCGACGAGCTATCTGGGGGTGATGATCGACGACCTGATCCTTCATGGCGTCACCGAGCCTTATCGCATGCTCACCGCGCGCGCCGAGTACCGGCTGAGCCTGCGCGCCGACAATGCCGAGACCCGGCTGGGGCCGGACGGGCGACGACTCGGATGCCTGTCCGAGGCGCGACTGCGACATCTCGATACACGCGATGCCGATCGCGCGACATTGCGCGTGCGGCTGGAGGTGACGCGGACGGCATCGACGCTGGCGGCGAACGATCTCGGCGTCGCGCGCGACGGGGTGCGGCAGTCGGCTTGGGAATGGCTGCGCATCCGGACGATCGGGCTGGACGACGTGGCGCCCGGCGCGGGGATCGGAATCGACCCCGATGTCGTGACCGAGATCGTCGAGGATGCCCGTTATGCGCCTTACCTCGAACGTCAGGCGGCCGAGGTCGCGGAGCGGATGCGCGGCGACCGGAAGCTGCCCGCCGCGCTCGATTATGCCGCGGTCCCGGGCCTCTCGACCGAGATGATCGAGCGGCTGAGCAAGGCGGCGCCGGACAGCCTGGCCGCGGCGGGGCGGATACGCGGCGTCACCCCGGCCGCGCTGACCGCGATCCTGCTCCACGCCCGGCGCGCGGGACCCAAGGCCGCGTGACTGAGGAGGAAGCGCGCGGCTGGATCGTCGACCGCTTCGACGCTGAGGTGCTGGCCAAGCTCGAACGGCTCGTCGCGTTGGTGACCGACGAGACGGCGCGGCAGAATCTTGTCTCCCCCTCGACGCTCGCCGGCATCTGGTCGCGTCATATCGTCGACTCGCTCCAGCTCGTTGATCTCGCGCCGGCCGACGGGGCTTGGCTCGACATCGGGACCGGGGGCGGCTTTCCGGGACTCGCGGTCGCGGTCGTCCGCGACACGGCGATGCACCTGGTCGAGCCGCGGCGAAAGCGCGCGGTGTTCCTCGAAGAAGCGGCGCACATATTGGGTCTGCCGCACGTCCATGTCCACGCGTCCAAGGTCGAATCCGTGACCGCGCGTGCCAAAACGATCAGCGCCCGCGCGGTCGGCTCCATCGCGGCGCTTGTGGAAGCCGCCCGACACGTGGCATCACGCGACACGGTCTGGCTGCTGCCGCGTGGGCGCGTATCGCCCGAGGAGCTGGCCGGACTGCCTCGATATGCGCGAGTGTTTCACGTGGAACAGAGCTTGACCGATCCCGACTCCCAGATCGTCGTGCTCCGTGGTGTGTTCGGCCGATGACGATCATCGCCATCGCCAACCAGAAGGGCGGCGTCGGCAAGACGACGAGCGCGATCAACATCGCGACCGCGCTCGCCGCCACGGGCAAGAAGACGCTGCTGATCGATCTCGACCCGCAGGGCAATGCGTCGACCGGGCTGGGCGTCGGCCAGTCGCTGCGGGTCCGGTCGAGCTATAACGTGCTGCTCGGCAATGCGAGCGTCGACGAGGCGGCGATGCGCTCGCCGGTGCCGGGGCTGGACCTGGTGCCCGCGACGCAGGACCTGTCGGGCGCGGAGATCGAACTGGTCGAGATGGCGGAGCGGACGCACCGGCTCGACCGCGCGCTTCGGCGGTCGCGCGGCGGCTATGACATCGTGCTGATCGACTGTCCGCCCTCGCTCGGACTGCTGACCATCAACGCGATGGTGGCGGCGGATTCGCTGTTCGTGCCGCTGCAATGCGAATTCTTCGCGCTGGAGGGGTTGAGCCAGCTGCTGACCACCGTCGAGCGTATCCGCACCCGCTTCAACCCCGGCCTGTCGATCGTGGGCGTCGCGCTGACGATGTTCGACCGGCGCAACCGCCTGACCGAGCAGGTGTCGGCCGATGTCCGCGCGGTGCTGGGCCGTGTGGTGTTCGAGACGGTGATCCCGCGCAACGTCCGCCTGTCCGAAGCGCCTAGCCACGGGTTGCCCGCGCTGATCTACGATCATCGCTGCGCGGGGAGCCAGGCCTATATCGCGCTCGCCCGCGAGCTGATCGCGCGGCTGCCGGCGTCGGCGGACATCCTCGCCCAGGCCGCCGAATGACCGAAGCGAGCAAGCGGCGCGGCGGGCTGGGCCGCGGACTCAACGCGCTGCTCGGCGACATCGCGCGCGAGGAGCCGATCGGCGACGGCGGCGATACCTCGCCGGGCGTGCGGATGCTGCCGGTGAGCGCGATGGCGCCGCATCCCGACCAGCCGCGCCGCCGCTTCGACGACGCGTCGCTCGACGAGCTCGCCGCCTCGATCGCCGCGCGCGGGGTGATCCAGCCGATCGTGGTGCGGCCGCATGGGCGCGACTATCAGATCGTCGCGGGCGAGCGCCGCTGGCGCGCGGCGCAGCGCGCGCGGCTGACCGAGGTGCCGGTCGTCGTGCGCCAATTCAACGACTCCGAGACGCTCGAGATCGCGCTGGTGGAGAATATCCAGCGCCAGGACCTCAACGCGATCGAGGAAGCCCAGGCCTATCAGCGGCTGTCGGGCGAGTACGGCCATACGCAGGAGGCGCTGGCCAAGATCGTCCACAAATCGCGCAGCCATGTCGCCAATCTGCTGCGGCTGCTGGAGCTGCCCGAAAGCGTCCAGGCGATGGTCGTCGAGGGCGCGCTGTCGATGGGCCATGCCCGCGCGCTGCTGGGATCGCGCGATGTCGAGGAACTGGCGCGCGAGGTGGCGGCGCGCGGGCTTTCGGTGCGCGATACGGAGAAGCTGGCGCGGGGCGCCAAGGCCCGCGAGCGGACGCGCGGCCCACGCGACGGCGGCGAGCGGACCCAGGGCGGCGTCGACGGCGATGTCGCGGCGCTGGAAAGCCAGCTGGCCGATTTGCTGGGGCTGACGGTCAGGATCGCCCATGGCGAGCAAGGGGGCACGCTGACATTGGGCTATGCGACGCTCGACCAGCTCGACATGGTCTGCCAGCGGCTGACGGGCGAGGGTATCTAGGCGTCGACCGTCATGAGCTGGGCGGGGAAGGGCGACACGAGCTCGCCGAGCTCGCCGGCCAGCCAGCGTTCCTCGTCCTCCCGGTGAAGCAGCACCGGCATCGCCTTGGGATGGATCGGTGCGACGAGGCTGTTGGGCTCGCAGGTCAGAAAGGCATAGGCGCGCGCGCCGCCCTGCACCGGGCGCCAGATGCCCGCGAAGCTGGTGATCGGGCGCGAGGGAACGGAAAACCAGTGAAGCGGGAGCTTGCCGTCGGGCCCTCGGATCTGACCATATTCGCTGAACGCGGTGAAGGGCACCAGACAGCGCCGCGCGGGGTCGGTGAGGGCATGACGCCAGAAGCCGCTGTCGAGATTGCGGACATTGGTGACGCGCTTCTCCAGCAGCTTGGTCTTGCCCTGCGTCTGGAAGGGAAAGCCCCAGCTCATGACATCGAGGATACGGGTGCCGCCTTCCTGCCGGACGACCAAGGCGGGGCGATCGGGGAATAGCTCGGGCGGCGGCAGCGTCACGTCGTCGCGCGGGGGAAGCCCGACATCGTAGCGGGTGGCGAGTTCGGCGAGATCGGCGCTCATGACGTAGCGGTTGCACATGTCAGCGCCGCCGGGCTTGGGCACGCGCGATCGTCTCGACCGCCTGTTCGGCGAGCACGGTGCCGGCATTGCCCGGCGCCATGATCGCGCGTTCCGCGGCGCGGACATGGGTCAGGGCGCGGGCGAGCTGGCCGGGGCCCCAGGCGCGCAGCGCGCGGGTGGTCGCCGCTTCCTCGCGGAAGAAGACGCGGTGACGTTTCATCACCGCGTCGACCGCCTCGCCGCCGTCGAGATCGGCGCGCATCGCGGCCAGGCCCAGCAGGCGGCGCTGCAGCTGGCGAAGCCAGGGAATGGGGGAGACGCCCGACTCGCGCAGGCGCGCGAGTTCGCCCCCGAGCGCGGCGGGGTCGCCGAGGAGCACGGCGTCGACCAGCCGCCCCGCTTCCGCCTCGCCCAGATCGGCGGACAGATCGTCCAGCGCCTGGGGGATGAGATCGGCGGGGCGCTCCGGATCGGCGTCGAGATACAAAGCGAGCTTTTCCAGTTCGCGCGTGGCGATCGCCGATTCGCCCCCGCTCGCCGCGATTACCCGGCGGAGCAGGAGCGGGTCGACGTGCAGCCCCAGCTCGCGCGCCGTCTGGCCGAGCTGGCGCTCCAGATCGGCCGCGCTGGGCGGGTAGCAGGCGAAGGCGAGCGCATCGCGGTGGTCGAGCGCGAGCTTGACGAGCTTGGAGGTCGCCTTGGCCGTCGGGGCGATGGCGAGGACGGGGTTGCCGGCCTGCTCGCCTTCGAGCAGCGCGGCGATGGCGCCGACCGATTCCTCGCCGACGCCGGTGACGCGGATCCATCTCTTGTCGCCGAACAGCGACATCGACGCGGCCTCGTCGGCGAGGCGCGCGGGGTCGGCTTTCAGTGCGGCACCGTCGAGGTCGACGCGCCCGGCCTCGGCGCCCATCGTCTTGCCGAGTCGGGCGGCGAGGTCGTTGGCCAGGCCCGCATCGGGGCCGTGAAGCAGGATCAGGCGGTGGCGGGGGTGGTCGAGCGCGGCCCTGATCTGGCCGGCATTGGCCTTCACCGGCCCGTCACCGCGGATTGCCGCGGGCGTAGACGGCCAGCCGCGCGACGATCTCGTCGGCGACGATCATCGACAGGCGTTCGAGCGCGGTGTTCTCGGCCGCGATGGTGGCATATTCGCTCTGCACCACGTCGATCCCCGCATCCGATCCGGCGGTGGCGTCGAGCACGACCGCGCCGTTGCGCGTGTCGACCAACTGGTAGCGTGCGCGCAAGGCTCGGCGCTCGCGGGTGACCGCGTCGTCGCGCCGGATGCCGAGCCCGGTGATCTGGTCGTCGAGGCGCACGTCGAGCCGATAGCGCGGACCGCTTCCCGCATCGGCCAGGCGGTCGCGCAGCGCATTGGCCATCAGCCAGCCCGCCCGGCCCTCGATCGCGCCGACCTCGACCCGGCCGAGCGACGAGGCGACGGGGCCGTTCGCGCCGCCGGCATAAAGCGGCTGAAGCCCGCACCCCGGGAGGGCGAGGGCGAGGAGGATCGCGGCGCGCTTCATGCGACCAGGTTCACGAGGCGGTCGGGCACGACGATCACCTTGCGCGGCGCGGCCCCGGCGAGGAACTGGACGATCTTGTCGGAGGAAAGCGCGGCCGCCTCCACCTCCTCGCGCGCCAGGCCCTTGGGCAGGGTGATCGTATCGCGGAGCTTGCCGTTGACCTGGACCGCGATCGTCACCTCGTCGGCCACGAGGAGCGCGGTGTCGACCGGGGGCCATGGCGCATCGGCGATCAGGCCGTCATTGCCGGCGGCGGCCCAGGCTTCCTCGGCGAGATGGGGCGTCATGGGGGCGACCAGGAGCATCGCCGCCCGGACCGCCTCGGCGCGGGTCGCGGAGGCCGGCGCCTTTTCGATCGCATTGACCAGTTCGTGGAGCTTGGCGACGGCCTTGTTGAAGGCCAGCGCCTCGATATCGGCCGCGACCCCGGCGATCGTCCGGTGGAGCTTGCGCCCCAATTCCCTGTCCTCGCCCTCCCCACCCTTGCTGTCGTCGAACAGGCGCCAGAGCCGCTGGACGAAGCGCCAGGCGCCCTCGATCCCGGCTTCCGACCAGGGCAGGTCGCGCTCGGGGGGGCTGTCGGACAGCATGAACCAGCGCACCGCGTCCGCGCCGTACTGGTCGACGATGGGTTCGGGATCGACCGTGTTCTTCTTGGACTTGGACATCTTCTCGATCCGGCCGACGGTCACGGGCTGGCCCGTGGACCGTTCGACGCCGTCGTCGACATCGTCGGGGGAGAGCCAGCGGCCGTCGGCGGACCTGTAGGTCTCGTGCGTCACCATCCCTTGCGTGAACAGCCCCGCGAAGGGCTCGGCCACGTCGAGCCGCCCGATATGCCTGAGCGCGCGGGTCCAGAAGCGGGCGTAGAGCAGGTGGAGGATCGCATGCTCGACCCCGCCGATATATTGGCCGACGGGCAGCCAGCGCTCGGCCGTCGCCTTGTCGAACGGCCTGTCCTCCGGCTGGCTGGCGAAGCGGATGAAATACCAGCTCGAATCGACAAAGGTGTCGAGCGTGTCGGTCTCGCGCCGCGCCGGGCGGTCGCAGGACGGGCAGGCGACATGCTTCCACGTCGGATGACGGTCAAGCGGGTTGCCGGGGACGTCGAAGGTCACGTCCTCGGGCAGGATGACGGGCAGTTGCTCGCGCGGCACCGCGACCGGGCCGCAGGCGTCGCAGTGGATGATGGGGATGGGCGTGCCCCAGTAACGCTGGCGCGACACGCCCCAGTCGCGCAGCCGGTAGACGGTGGTGCCGTCGCCCCAGCCCTCCGCCTCGGCGCGGTCGACGACGGCGCGCTTGGCGGTCTCGGCATCCATGCCGTCGAGCAGCCGCGAGTTCACGAGAAGGCCGGGGCCGGTATAGGCGACATCGCCCCGGAAGTCGGGCGCGCTGTTCTCGCCGTCCGAAACGACGCGGCGCACGGGCAGCGCATATTTGCGGGCGAAGTCGAGGTCGCGCTGGTCGTGCGCGGGGACGCCGAACACCGCGCCGGTGCCATATTCCATCAGCACGAAGTTCGCGATGTAGACGGGCAGGCGCCAGTCGGGATCGAAGGGATGCCGCGCGGTCAGCCCGGTGTCGAAGCCCAGCTTCTCCTGCGTATCCAGCTCGGCGGCGGTGGTGCCGCCCTGACGGCAGCGCTCCACGAACGCGGCGGCCTCCGGGTTCTGCGCGGCGGCGGCCTGGGCCAGCGGATGGTCGGCGGCGACCGCGACGAAGCTGGCGCCGAAGATGGTGTCGGGGCGGGTGGTGAAGACCTCGACCTCGCCGCCGACGGAAAGCTCGAAGCGGAACCGCAGCCCGCGCGACCGGCCGATCCAGTTCTCCTGCATCAGCCGCACCTTGTCGGGCCAGTCCTTCAGGTCGCCCAGACCCTCGATCAGCTCGTCGGCGAAATCGGTGATCCGCAGGAACCATTGGGAGAGCTTGCGCCGCTCGACGGGGGCGCCCGAGCGCCAGCCGCGCCCGTCGATCACCTGCTCGTTGGCGAGCACCGTATGGTCGACCGGGTCCCAATTGACCGCCGATTCCTTGCGATAGACGAGCCCCGCCGCATGGAGATCGAGGAACAGCGCCTGCTCATGGCCGTAATAATCGGGATCGCAGGTGGCGAGCTCGCGCGTCCAGTCGAGCGCGAAACCCAGCCGCTTGAGCTGCGCCTTCATCGTCGCGATGTTCGCGCGGGTCCAGCCGCCGGGGTGGACGCCCTTCTCCATCGCCGCATTCTCGGCGGGCATGCCGAACGCGTCCCAGCCCATGGGGTGGAGAACCTCATGCCCCGTCATCCGGCGGAAGCGCGCCAGCACGTCGCCCATCGTGTAGTTGCGGACATGGCCCATATGGATGCGCCCCGAGGGATAGGGGAACATCTCGAGGACGTAGGAGCGCGGCTTGGTGGAATCGTCGTCGGCGGCGAAGGTGCCGCGCTCGTCCCAGACCTTTTGCCAGGCCGCGTCGCTCTTCAGCGCGTTGAAGCGGGAGGCCATGCGCTCGGATCAGCTCGCGATGGAGGCGCGGCGCAGGTCGCGGGCGCGGACGAGGATGATCTCCTCCAGCTTCTGGACGGTCGCCGCCTGGACGGGAGCCGCGACCCACTGGCCGCCCTGGTTGACCTGGCGGATCGCCGCGACGCGCAGCGCATCGGCGCGCAGATCCTGGTCGAGGATGGTGACGGTGACCTTCATCCGCTCGGTCGGGGTCTGCGGATTGACATACCAGTCGGTGACGATGACCCCGCCGTTCGAATCCGTCTGGACGAGCGGCATGAACGACAAGGTGTCCAGGCTCGCGCGCCACAGATAGGAATTGACGCCGATCGTGGTCACCCGGGACGCGGCGAGATCGGGGGTCAGGCCCTCGCGCTTGCCGCCACAGGCGGCGAGCGGAAGCAGGACGCCGAGCAGCGTCGGGGCCAGAAGAAGGCGGGAAGGGCGGATCATGGGCTGTGGTCCTGAAACGGGTATCCGGGATCGGATCATAATTGCCTTTCGCTCTACTAGCGCGACCCCGGCGCCGCAAGGAGCGGTCCGGCGCGGCGCCCGGCGGGGCATGTTGTGTGCCAATTGCAACAGTTGGGCGAAAAAGCGGCATGATGCGCGGGCGGAACAAGATTGCCGCTTGGAATCGCACGTCGGGCGCAACAGGTGCAAAGTCGTGAAGTTCGGGAGCAACAGGGGCCGCATCGTCGCGGGGGTCGTCGCCGGAGGGCTTGTCGCCGCCGGCGCCGTCGTCGCGCCCGCGGTCGCCGCGACCGAGCAGACGCGCAAGGTCGCCGCGAAGCGCCCGCCTGTGCCCGCGCGCGGCGTCGGGTCGTTCACCCCGTCCTCGGCCGATCCGCGGCTCGCGGCGCTGTTCGCGCGCGGCGGGCTGGAAACGCGCGGCTTCCGTTTCACCCCCGCCGAGGCGAAGAACAGCCGCGCGGTCACCGTCGCGGTCCGCGCGCGGACCACGCGTCCGGGCGCGGACCGCGTCGCCGCCGCCGCACCGACGGTCGGACTGGCGCCGATCGCGTATAATCTGGGTCTCGCGGTCGGCTGGCGCCGGTTCGCGCTGTCGGGCGATGTCGCCAAGGTCGATCTGCCGGGCCAGCTCGGCGGGCGCGAATCGGCGGAAGTCGGCGTCAGCTACTCGCTTCCGCGCCTGACCACGCGCGTCCAGGCGGGCGCGGACCGCGCGACGGGCACCGGGCCGCAGCTGGTCGAGGGCACACGCAGCTATTCGCTCGATGTCGGCAGCTCCTACTCGCTGACGCGCAACCTGGATGTGACGGCGGGCGTCCGCTATCGGACCGACCGCGAGCGGGTGACGCGGTTGGACGACCGGCGGGACAGCCAGGCGGTGTATCTGGGGACGGCTTTTCGCTTCTAGCGCGGCGCGGCTTTAGGCACCCTGCCTAAAGACTCGCGCAAGCTCGGCCGGCGTAGCGCCAGCTACGACCGACGACGCGGCATGGTCGCGTCGTTTCTCCTTCCACTGTTATGACAGGGATCGTCGGACAGATTTGTTCACGCGGAGACGCGGAGGCGCGAAGAGGGTGCTTTCGTAGCGACCATCACGCTCGCCGTCTTACGGGAGCGCGGTCGTGCGAGAGGCGCGGCTTTGCCGCGGCCTGACCCCCAGGGTCGCTCCAACATCCCGCATCGGTCAGACGGCAAACCCATCAATTCCGGCCCATCCCGCAAACCCCAATCCCCGCACCCCCCGGAACCGTCGCGCCGTCATTCCCCCCAGCGCGATCACGCGGACGCCCAGCCCCCGCCCGATCGCCGCCGCCCGCGCCGCCCCGATCGCCCGCCCGCCCGGATGCGACCGTGTCGGGAACACCGGCGACACGAACAGCAGGTCGGCGCCAGCCCGGACCCCTGCGATCGCCTGGCGACGGTCGTGCGCCGGCCAGGTCCTGATCCCCCTGCCCTTCGCGGTTCCGTGCACGCCACGCGCGCGCCCGACCCGTTCAGGCCGCGCGACCACCAGCACCAGCCCCCGTGCGCGCGCGATCCTGCGCACCCGCGCGAACAGGGCACGCCGCTCGCGCGCGCCGAGCGCGTAATGGCGGAACACCACCCCCGATCCCGGCTTCAGCGCCAGAAGCGTCGGCAGCAGCGCGTCCCCGATGCGCTCGTCGGTCATGAGCCATTGGCCGGGGTATCGGGCGCGCATCGCGCCTCCTATAGGGCGCGGCATGAGCGCTGGCATCACCATCGACGCGATCACCGGCCGGATCGCCAGGGCGGCCGCGTCCGTCGGACGCGCGGCGGGCGCGGTGACGCTGGTCGCGGTGTCCAAGACCCATCCCGCCGACGCTATCCGCCCGCTGCTGGACGCCGGACAGCGGGCGTTCGGCGAGAACCGGGTGGCGGAAACGGCCGGGAAATGGCCCGCGCTGCGCGACCACTATCCCGACGTGCGGCTCCACCTCGTGGGCCAGTTGCAGTCCAACAAGGCGGACGAGGCGGTGGCGCTGTTCGACGCGATCCATTCGGTCGACCGGCCCTCGCTGGTGACCGCGCTCGGTCGGGCGATGGACCGGGCGGGACGACGCCCCGACTGCTTCGTCCAGGTCAATATCGGCGAGGAGGCGCAGAAGGGCGGGTGCACGATCGCCGCGCTGCCCGCGCTGCTCGCCCGGGCGCGCGCGGCGGAGCTGCCCGTGGCCGGGCTGATGTGCCTGCCCCCCGCCGGGGTCGAGGCCGCGCCCTATTTCGCGCTGCTCGCCAAGCTGGCGCGCGACGAGGGGGTGGCGGGGCTCAGCATGGGCATGTCGGATGATTTCGAGACGGCGGTGATGATCGGGGCCACCCATGTGCGCGTCGGGTCGGCGCTGTTCGGCGCGCGCGCATGACCTTCGCGGCGATTCTGTTCGACTTCGACGGGGTGCTGATCGAGAGCGAATATCTGGGCAATCGCCAGATCGCCAACTGGCTGACGGCCAACGGCTATCCGACCAGCGTCGAGGAGTCGATGGCCCATTTCATGGGGCTGGCCGGGCGCGACTTCACCGCCGCGATCGAGCGCTGGATCGGCGGGCCGCTGCCCCAGGCCTTCCACACCGCGCGCGCGGCGGAGGACGAGCGGGTGATGGCGGCGGGGATCGACGCGGTGGCGGGCGCGGTCGATTTCGTCCGCGCGCTCCCGCCCGCCTTACCGCGCGCCATCGTGTCGTCGAGTTCGACGGCGTGGATCGCCCGGCACCTGGAGCATATCGGGTTGCGCGACGCGTTCGGGGCGCATCTTTATTCGGGGCGCGAGCATGTCGAACGGGGCAAGCCCGCGCCCGACCTGTACCTCCACGCGGCGGCGGCGCTGGGCGTCGCGATCGGGGATTGCCTGATCGTCGAGGACTCGCCGGTGGGCGCGACGGGCGCGGTGGCGAGCGGGGCCTATGTGGTGGGGCTTTGCGCGGGGTCGCATTGCGGGGTCGGCCACGGCGAGCGGCTTCGCGCGCTGGGGGTGGATAGGGTTGCGGAGGGTTGGGCGGAGCTAGCGAGTCTAGTGCAAGGCTGAGACCTTTCAGCGCAGCGCCGCGGCAAAGCCGCGTCGTCGGTCGTGGCGGGTGCCACGCCGGCCAGTCTTGGGCGGGTCTTGCGGCGGGGCGCCGCAAGCCCTCCTGCGACTATAGCTGATGCCCCGTCCGGTCCCGCTTTGTCGCCAGATAGCCTTCGTTGTGCGGGTTCGCCGGCAGGAAATGCGGCACCCGCTCGACCACCGTCACGCCCTTCGCCTCCAGCCCGGCGACCTTGGCCGGATTGTTGGTCAGCAGCCGCACCCGGTCCTGGCCGAGCAGCGCCAGCATCCGCGCCGCCACCCCGAAATCGCGCGCGTCGACCGCGAAGCCCAGCCGGGTGTTCGCGTCGACCGTGTCGAATCCCTGGTCCTGCAGCCGATAGGCGCGCAATTTGTTGACCAGCCCGATCCCGCGACCCTCCTGGCGCAGATAAAGGAGGATACCCCAGCCCGTATCGGCGATGGCGCTGATCGCGGCGTGGAGCTGGGGACCGCAATCGCATTTGAGCGAGCCGAGCACGTCCCCGGTCAGGCATTCGCTGTGCAGCCGCACCAGCGGCGGGCGGCCATCGGGGCGACCGACGAGCAGGGCGACATGCTCGTCCGCCGATTCGGGCGAACGGAAGGCGGCGATCTCCGCATCCTCCGCGCCCGCGACGGGCAGGCGCGCGCGGGTGGCGAGCCGGAGGCGGTCGGGATCCTCATGCATGTCGAGATCGGCGGGGGTCAGCCTGACCTCGGCCAGGGCGGGGTCGCCGGTGAAGAAGGCGGGGAGCAGCCCGGCGATCCGCGCCAGCCGCAGCGCGGCGCCGGCGGGCGCAAGGTCGATCAGGGGTAGCGCGTGATAGGGACCTTTTAGCGGGGTCGCGAGGTCGAGCTGCGGATCGGCGAGCGCGAAGGCGGCGGGAAGGTCGATCCAGGGCGCGCGCTCGACGAGGACGGGCGCGTCGGGGCTGGCGGCCTCGCGCTGGTTGGCGAGCTTGAGCGTCGCCGCGCGTCCCGCGGAGATCAGGAGATCGCTGGGGCGGCGGCCCTCGAAGGCGCGCAGGCGGTCCTCGTCGGCGGTTTCGACCGCGATCAGCCCCAGCGCGTCGATCGCGATGGGCCACCCCCTGCGCAGCGCGTCGATCGCCCGCGCGGCGGCGCGCGGATCGCTCACCAGTCGAACTCGGTGACCAGCGGCACGTGATCCGATGGTTTCAGCCAGTCGCGGCAGCCGGTGAAGACGTGGTGCGCCCGCGCGGCGCCCGCCACGTCGGGGCTCGCCCATTGATGGTCCAGGCGGCGGCCCCGGTTCGACGCGGCCCAGTCCTTGGCGCGGTAGCTCCACCAGGTGAAGACGGGCGTCGGCGCGGGCTGGAAATGGCGGCCCAGATCGACCCATTCGTTCGCCGCCCGGAGCCGGTCCAGCGCCGCGATCTCGATCGGCGTGTGGCTGACCACGTCCATCAGCTGCTTGTGGCTCCACACGTCGCAGGGGAGCGGGGCGACGTTGAAATCGCCGACCAGCACGGTCGGGACGTCGAGCGCGTCGGACCAGCGCGTCATGCGATCGAGGAAGTCGAGCTTCTGGCCGAACTTCGGATTGACCTCGCGGTCGGGCACGTCGCCGCCGGCGGGGATGTACACATTCTCCAGCCGCACCCCGTTCGCCAGCCGGACGCCGACATGACGCGCTTCGCGATTGGCCTGCCAGTCGAAGCGGTCGTCCTCCAGGAGCGGCACGCGGCTGACGATCGCGACCCCGTGATGCATCCGCTGGCCATGGACGACGATGTGCTCATAGCCCAGCGCGCGGAAGGCGTCGGCGGGGAAGTCGCCGTCGACGACCTTGGTCTCTTGCAGGCACAGGATGTCGGGTTCGTTCTCGCGGAGGAATTGCGACACGATGTCGATGCGGAACCGCACCGAGTTGATGTTCCAGGAGGCGATCTTCACGGGTCGGGACTTAGGGGGTTTGCGCGTCGCGGCAAAGCCGCGTCGTCGAACGGGTCGGCTGGCCGACCCGGCGGCCGCCAAAAGCGAAAGGCCCCCGCTCCGGGGGCATGGAGCGAGGGCCGACCTGGCGTTCGTCACGCAGGCGGGAAGTGGAACGACCATCCGGGCAACAGGGGGAAAATCCCGAACGCCCGCGCCACATCCGCGAGGTCTGCTATAGGTTAGGTAACCTGTCGCTTCGATGAATGGTTCGTCAGGAACGCGGGGATGTTCTCCGCGGGTCGTTCCAGCGGAACGTCCCGTCGCTGACGGGGGCGCCGTGGCGCTGGTTCGTCAGGCGCACGGTGGTGCGGTTGTTCTGGCTGTCGAGCGCGACCCAGCCCTGGAGCTTCAACCCGGCGGGGCCGCCCGCGTCGCGCGCGAAGATCAAGGTGATGCGGCCATATTCGGGATGCTTGGGGTCGCGCGCCTCGACCGAGACGATCTGGGGCGCCCCGGGCACCACCCGGGCATAGCGCGACAGGTCGCGGCCGGGATCGAGCAGCACCCCCAGCGGCGAGTTCCGGATCGGCCAGCGCTGCACCTGGCGCACCGAATAGTCGATGAAGGTCAGCGCCCCGCCCTCCGCGACGATGAGCAGCGGCACGCCCTTTTCGTACTGAAAGCGGACGCGGCCGGGCTGCTTGAGCGTCAGCACCCCCGTCAGCACGCGCCCGTTGCGGTCGGTCTGGGTGAAATCCGCGGTCAGCGTGGTGAGCGCCCGGAGGTGCCGCTGGACCGACGCCAGGTCGTCGGCCTGCGCGGAGACGGGGGCGGCCACGGCGGCAAGGGCAAGAGCCGGGGCAAGGGCGGGCAGGAAGCGGAACAAGCAACTCTCCTCGGGTCGAACGCCCGGCCTTTGTTCCGGTCGGGTTGAACGCGCTCTGAACCGTGCAGGGCGGCGGCTCAACCGGCGGAAGCGGGCGCTTCCTGGTTCAGGTGGAGATAGCGCCCGTCGAACTCGCCCACCCGGCGCAGCCGCGCGACGTCGGGGATCGTCATCACCCGGCTGGCGGTGGCGATGAGCCCCTCGGCGCGGAGCTGCTGCATGACGCGGTTGACATGAACGGGGGTCAGCCCGAGCGCATCGGCCAGATGTTCCTGGGTGAGCGGAAGCTCGAACCCGCTTTCATTGCCGCTCTCGCCGCCCAGGCGCAGGCTCAGTTCGCAGAACAGATGCGCCAGCCGCTCGCGCGACGAACGCCGGCCCAGGCACAAGGCCCATTTGCCGAGCGTCGCATTCTCGACCAGCGCCAGCCAGGTAAAGGCGCGCGCGATGCCCGGATGCTCGGCCGCCAGCGCCAGCGCCCGGTCGCGCGCCAGCGTCAGCACCGTCGCGCGCCGGATCACCCGCACGCCGTAATCGATCCGGTCGAGCAGCAGCGAGTCGAGGTTGACGACATCGCCCGGCACCGCCAGCCCGGCGATCTGGCGCGAACCGTCACCGGTGGTCGTACAACGGCAGGCCCAGCCCTCGACCAGGAGGAACAGGCTGTCGGTGCTGTCACCCTCGCGCAGCAGGTCGGCGTTCGCGTCGAGCACACGGGGCGTGTGCACGGCATCGGCGAGGGCGCCGCGCTCCCCGCTCGACAGATAGGCCGATTTCCATAGCCGCGTGTCGGCGAGCCCCGTTCGCCCGCGCCGCGACATGACCAGGCGCTGCGATGTCTCCGCCATCACGGTCGGACCGGTCGAGGCGGCTCCAACGAGGCCGCGCGGTTCAGATAGGCTTCCGCCATCTGGTGATGGGCCGCCGCGACCTTGCCGTGCGTCGCCCGCTGCGCGAGGTCGAGCTCCGCTTCGGCGCGGCGCTGCAGATAGCGATGCTCGTCATTAAACATGGGTTACCCCTCGAACAATCAATCAGTGATCCAAGTATCGTTCAAATAAACCAGCGATTTAGCCTGTGAAACCCAATGTGGGACAGCACACGTTCATCGCGGTGGGAGGCAGAGCCGAAATTCCGGTCGATCTTGTTTTATCGACAGTTCGGATATCGACACCTAATTGGCGGAGCAAGCGACGGGCTCTGGCTAAGTCGTTATCCTGGATCAGGATTGTCGCCAACTGTGCGATACCCCACAGTCCGTCCGTCTTGGCATTCGGACTTCGCTACTCTATCGTTTTCGACATTGGTCGCCGACTCTCCGGGCGCGGCCGACTGGAAGATGCGCCGTGCTCCCGCCCCGAATCAAGGGGTGGTCATGTCGCGATCCGACGAAATTCAGACGAATAATATCCTGCTCGCCGCCCTGTCGCCGGACGACCGGGCGCTGCTGGCGCGTGACGTCACGCGGGTGCCGCTACCGCGCGACCTGGTGCTCGTTTCCGCCGATCGGCCGGTCGATCATGTCTATTTTCCCGAGGACGGGGTCACCTCGGTCGTCGCCGACATGCCCGATAGCGGCCGCACCGAGGTGGGCATCTTCGGTCGCGACGGCATGTCCGCGTCGTTCCTGCTGCTCGGCGCCGACCGAAGCCCGCACGGGACCTTCGTCCAGGTCGCGGGCCGAAGCGCGCTGCGCATCGACGCCGACCGCTTCCTCGCCGCCGTCGACGAAAGCGCGACGCTGCGGATCGGGCTGCTCCGCTATGTCCAGGCTTTCGTGATCCAGACGGCGCAGAGCGCGGCGACCAACGCGCATCACCGCATCGAGTCGCGGCTCGCGCGGTGGCTGCTGATGGTGCACGACCGGCTCGACACCGACGAGATCCCGCTGACGCACGAATTCATGGGAATGATGATCGCCGCCGAGCGCAGCGGGGTGACGGTGACGCTCCACATCCTCGAAGGCGCGGGGATGATCCGGTCCAAGCGCGGACGCGTCATCATTCTCGACCGCGACAAGCTGACGGAGCTGGCCGGCGACAGTTACGGCCTGCCCGAGGCGGAATATCGGCGGCTCATCGGCCCGTTCGGTGGGGGGGGGAGGCTGAAGGGTAGCGGTAGCGTCTCCCGTGCCGTTGGTCCTGAGTAGCCGCTGAGCTCGGCGGAGCCTGTCCTGAGCGCCTGCCTTGGCGGGCGGTCGAAGGGGACAGGCTTCGACAAGCTCAGCCCCTACTCAGGACGCGCGGGTCGAGTTCATCTCCTCGACGCCGCCAAGGGGCCGGCGCCCCTTCGCGTCAGATCGCGTGACCCTCCGCGTCGCGCAGCACCTCGCGCCGGCCCACATGGTCGGGGCGGCCGACCACGCCGTCCTTTTCCATCCGCTCGATCAGCCGCGCGGCCGAGTTGTAGCCGATGCGCAGCTGGCGCTGGAGCCAGGAGGTCGAGGCCTTGCGGCTTTCGCAGACGAGCTGGACGGCGGCGCGATATTGCTGGTCCTCCGCCGAATCCTCGCCGGTGGGGGCGCCTTCGAGCTGGTAGCTCTCCTCCGGCTCCTCGGTGACCGACGAGATATAGTCGGGCGACCCCTGCGACCGCCAGAAATCGGCGACGCGGTGGACCTCCTCGTCCGAGACGAAGGGGCCGTGGACGCGGACGATCCCGCGCCCGCCGGGCATGTAGAGCATGTCGCCCTTGCCCAGCAGCTGCTCGGCCCCCTGTTCGCCCAGGATGGTGCGGCTGTCGATCTTGCTGGTCACGTGGAACGAGATGCGGGTCGGCAGGTTCGCCTTGATCACGCCGGTGATGACGTCGACCGAGGGGCGCTGCGTCGCCATGATCAGGTGGATGCCCGCCGCGCGCGCCTTTTGCGCCAGGCGCTGGATCAGGAATTCGACCTCCTTGCCCGCCGTCATCATCAGGTCGGCCAGCTCGTCGACGATGACGACGATCTGCGGGAGGACGTCATATTCGAGCTTCTCCTCCTCATAGATCGGCTGGCCGGTATCGGGGTTGTACCCCGTCTGGACGCGGCGGCCGAGCGGCTGGCCCTTGGCGGCGGCGGCGCGGACCTTGTCGTTGAAGCTCGCGAGCGAGCGGACGCCGACCGACGACATCTGGCGATACCGGTCCTCCATCTGCTCGACCGCCCATTTCAGCGCGCGCACCGCCTTGGCGGGATCGGTGACGACGGGCGACAGCAGATGCGGGATGTCGTCATAGGCCGACAGCTCCAGCATCTTGGGATCGATCATGATCATGCGGCACTGGTCGGGGGTCAGCCGGTAGAGCAGCGACAGGATCATCGCGTTCAGCCCCACCGACTTGCCCGATCCGGTCGTGCCCGCGACCAGCAGATGCGGCATCGGCGCCAGGTCGGCGACGACGGGGTCGCCGGCGATGTTCTTGCCCAGGATGATCGGCAGCTGCGCGGCCTGGTCCTCGAACGCCTGGCTACCGACCAGTTCGTGGAGCGACACCATCTCGCGGTTCGGGTTGGGCAGCTCGATGCCGATCACGGTGCGGCCGGGGATGGTCGCGACGCGCGCGGAGATGGCCGACATGTTGCGCGCGATGTCGTCGGCGAGCTGGATCACCCGGCTCGCCTTGATGCCGGGGGCGGGTTCCAGCTCGTACATCGTCACGACGGGGCCGGGGCGGACCTCGGTGATCTGCCCGCGGACATGGAAGTCGTCGAGGACGGATTCGAGCAGGCGCGCGTTGCGCTCCAGCGCGGGGCGGTCGATCGCGCCCTTGGGGGCGGGCGGTGCGGGGGTGAGCAGGTCGGGCGCGGGCAGCTTGAAGACGGCGTGGCTGTCGACCGGGCGCCTGGGCGCGGCGGGCATGGCGCCCGGCGACGATCCGCGCTCGGCGATGACGGGCGCGGGCCGGTCGATCGGCGTCGCGGCCTCCGGGGCGCGCGGCGTCACCGGACGCCGGGTGAGTTCGAGCGGTTCGTCCGCCGCCGGCACGTCGGCATAGCCGCCCGCGAGCGTCGAACGGCGCGTCGGGCGCGAGCGGCGGGCGAGCTCGGCCCAGTCGATCTCGACCGCGCGCCCCCAGACCAGCGCGCCCGTCACGCCCGCGACGAGCCCGAAGGCGAGCAATGTCCACCACTGCGCCTCGGGCTGGCCGATGAACCCGGTCGCCCATTGCGCGGCGCCCGTCAGCGCCAGCCCGACCACACCGCCCCAGCCGGCGGGCAGCGCCAGCACCGATCCGTCCGACACGGTGGAAAACGCCGCCGCCATCAACGCCACCCCGATCGCGGAGCCGCGCAGCATCCGTCCCCACCGCCCGGCGGGCAGTCCCTTCCACAGCCGCAGCGCGACGATCGGGACGACGGGCAGGAGCAGCGCGACGGCGGGGCCGAACGCGGTCAGCGCCAGGTCGGCGAACCAGGCGCCCGGCAGCCCGATCAGGTTGCGCGCCGGACCGCCGCCCGCGGTGTTGATCGCCGGGTCGCCCGGATGATAGCTGGCCAGGGCGAGCGCCGCCAGGAGCGCGACGAGGAACAGCAGCGCGCTGGTCAGCAGCGCCCCCGAGCGCACCGCCCCCGCCCGCACCGTCTCGCGCCAAAGCCCGGACTGCCCCGTCCGGCCCGGCTGCGCGTGGCTCGCCATCCTCGAATTCCCCTAAATAACAGCGGTCCCAAACCAGCACGAAAGCATCGCGGGGGCGGGTGGCGGCGTCAAGGCGGTGTTGGCGTAGGCGCGCGGGGAGCATAAGGGCGTGGCTTATGAGCACCACCACCCATGCGGATGTCCTGATCCTCGGCGGGGGGCTGGTCGGCGCGACGCTGGCGCTGGCGCTGGCGCGGCACGGCCTGAGCGCGGTCGTGGTCGATCCCGCCGACCCGGCGGTGACGCTGGCGCCCGGATTCGACGGGCGCGCTTCGGCGATCGCCAGCGCCAGCGGGCGGATGCTCGGCGCGATCGGCGTCCTCGACCGGCTCGAAGGGCTGGGCCAGCCGATCGGGTCGATCCGGGTCTCGGACGGGCTCCGGCCGGGGCGGCTCGACTTCACGCCGGACGCGGACGACGGTGCCCTGGGCGTGATGTACGAGAACCGCGCGCTCCGCCGGGCGCTCCATGCTGCGCTGGGCGAGGCGGCGGCCGTGGATTTGCGGATGCGTACCCGGACTGTGTCGGTGGAACGTGGCGAGCACGGCGTCACGGCGACGCTCGACGACGGCGGAACGGTACGCGCGCCGCTCCTGATCGCGGCGGAGGGGCGCAATTCGCCGACGCGGGCGGCGGCGGGGATCAACGTCGCGCGCTGGCGCTATGACGACGCCGCGATCATCGGCGCCTTTCATCACGCGCGGCCGCACGGGGGAGTGGCGTACGAGATCTTCTACCCCGCGGGGCCGTTCGCGCTGCTGCCGCTGGTCGACGATGCGGGGGGCCACCGCTCGGCGATGGTGTGGACGGTGGCGGAAGGCGATGCGGCCGGGATGCTGAAGCTGTCCGACCGTGCCTTTCTCCATGAGGCGGAGAAGCGGATGGGCGGGTTCCTGGGCGCGCTGTCGGGCGCGTCGGCCCGGTCGAGCTATCCGCTGGGCTTCCACCTGGCCTCGCGGATCGTCGCCGAGCGGCTGGCGCTGGTCGGCGACGCCGCGCACGGCATCCATCCGATCGCGGGGCAGGGCCTGAACCTCGGCCTGCGCGACGTGGCGGCGCTGACGGAGGTGCTGGTCGAGGGCAAGCGCACCGGGCTCGACCTGGGCGACCCGGCGCTGCTCGCGCGCTACCGGCGGTGGCGCGCGCTCGACACCGGCGCGATCGCGGCGGCGACCGACGGGCTGGCGCGGCTGTTCGGCATATCGGGGCGGACGGCGAGCGCGGTCCGGCGGTTGGGCATCGGCGCGGTGAACGCGATCGACCCGCTCAAGCGCGCCTTCATGGCCGAGGCGCGGGGCGAGGCGGGGGCGCTGCCGATGTTGCTCAGGGGTAGTCTGGTCTGACGGGCATCCCGCCCGCGACTCAGCTCGCCGGGTCGATCCGCCGCGCCTCCTCGACCAGCATCACGGGCACGCCCTCGCGGATCGGATAGGCGAGGCCCGCCGCCTCCGACACCAGCTCGCCCGCCGCCTCGTCATAGCGCAGCGGGGTGCGCGTCAAGGGGCAGCAGAGGCGGTCGAGGAGCCAGGGGTCGAGGCTCACCGGGTGAGCCTCACTGCAACGTCACCCGGTCCTCGCCGTCGTGACGGCCGAAGAACTGCATCAGCTGGATCAGCAATTCGGCGCGGCTCTCGATGCCGGGCGCCTCGAGCAGCGCCTGCTTGGCGGCGGCGTCGAAGGGGGCGATCTGGGCGATGCCGTTGGTCAGCGTCTCGTCGTCGAGCTTGCCGACCTGGTCCCAGTCGACCGCATAGCCCGCCGCCTCGGCGAAGCGGCGCGATTCCATCTCCAGCGCGGAGCGGCGGCCGAGCGATAACGTCTCGTCGGGGACGCGGGGGAGGAACTCGGCCTCGACCTGGCGGAACAGCGTGGACACGTCGAGCTCGCGGATGACGCGGAACAGCGCCACGCCTTCCAGGATGACATTGTAGCGGCCGTCGTCGAGCGCCTCGACCTCGGCGATGCGCCCGACACAGCCCAGGTCGAACAGCTCGGGCCGGTCGCCGCCGCCCCCCGCTCCCTTGGGCTGGATCATGCCGATGCGCCGGTCGCGCGCCATCGCGTCCGATATCAGCGCCCGGTAGCGGGGCTCGAACAGATGGAGCGGCAGGTGCATGCCCGGAAACAGGATCGCGCCGGGCAGCGGAAAGATCGACAGGCGGGTGCTCATCCGAACAGGATCGCGGACAGGCGGCGGCGCTGCGCCGACACCCAGGGGTCGACCAGCCCGACCACCTCGAAGATCTGCAGCAACTGCGCGCGCGCCGCGCCCTCGTTCCAGTCGCGGTCGACCGCCACGATGTGAAGCAGACCATCAGCCGCCCCATCACGATCCCCCGCCGCCATCTGCGCCTTGGCGAGGGTGAAGCGGGCCTCCAGATCGTCCGGGTCGGCGTTGACCGCCGCGACCAGGGGCCCGAGGTCGTCGACTGGCGGCGCCGCGCGCGCGAGGGCGAGCGTCGCCTGGGCGCGTGCGATGCCGGGGTCCTTGGCCAGTTCGGGCGGCAGCACCGCGATCAACGCCGCCGCCTCGTCATGCTCACCCGCCGCGACGAGCGCGCGCAGGCGACCCGACAGCACGGCCGGATGATCGGGCGCCATCTCGGCGAGCTGGTCGAAGATCGACAGCGCGCGGGCGGCGTCGCCCTCGGCCAGCACCTGCTCGGCCATCGCGATCAGCGGCTCCAGCTCCGCCTCCGCGTCGGCCGCTTCCGATTCGATCGGCAATTGCTTGAGCAGCTGGTCGAGGATGACGCGCAGCTGCGATTCGGTGCGCGCGCTGGTCATGTCGGCGACAAGCTGGCCGCCATGCATCGCATAGACCGTGGGGATGGAGCGGATCTGGAATTGCGCGGCGATGAACTTGTTCTTGTCGGTGTCGATCTTGGCGAGCACGACGCCCTTGTCGGCATAATCGGCCGCGACCTTTTCCAGGAGCGGGGTCAGCGCCTTGCACGGCCCGCACCATTCCGCCCAGAAATCGATGATGACGAGCTTGGTCATCGACGGCTCGACGACGTCGCGGCGGAATTCCTCGACGGCGGTCTTGTCGGCGGCGCTCATCCCCAGGGTGGTGGCCAAGATGCTGTTCTCCGTGTGCTTGCCTGGCGCCTCATGTGGGCCGGACGCACGGGGAAGCCAAGGGGCTTGGCAAGGCGGAGGGCGGGTGCTAGTGGCCGCGCCTCACCCGCCCGGTACGTGCACCGGGCCAGGCGCCAGAGCGGGCGTAGCTCAGGGGTAGAGCACAACCTTGCCAAGGTTGGGGTCGAGGGTTCGAATCCCTTCGCCCGCTCCAGCGACTCTCAAGTCATTGAGAGAGTGTGCAAAACCGTCAAAGCGACGGTCCAGCGCCAAGATCGTCCCCACAGACCGTCTACACAATGATGCCTGTCGCTGTGTCTCACCCCCTCGTAAATGCTCGGGAAATCGCCTTCAG
>NZ_DASVRV010000018.1:0-81148 GCF_036388435.1 Sphingomonas sp. | reverse complement strand
TCGGGCGGCAATATCGGCATCGGTTTTGCCATTCCCGCCGAGGAAGCCAAGCCGATCATCGACACGCTGATGAAGGGCGCGGCGGTCCGTCGCGGCTATCTGGGCGTCGGTATCCAGCCGCTCGACGACGATCTCGCGGGGGCGCTTGGTCTTCCCAAGGATCGCGGAGAGCTGATCAGCCGCGTCGAGCCGGGCGAGGCCGCGCAGCGCGCGGGGCTGCGCGCGGGCGATGTCGTGACCCGCGTCAATGGTCGCGACGTGTCGCCCGACCAGACGCTCAGTTATCTCGTTGCCGCCGCCGCGCCCGGCACGGCGGTGCGCCTCGACGTGATCCGTGACGGCAAACCGCTGACCATCAACGCGACGGCGGGAACCCGTCCGTCGCAGGAGCAGATCGCCGCGCTCAACGGCGGTCCGGGATCCGACGGCCTGCCCGAGGAGGACGGTCCCGCCCAGCGCGCGCCCGCATCCAATCCGCTGGGGCTCAGCGTCGTACCGCTCACCCCGCAGATCGCACGGTCGATCGGGGTCGATTCGACCGTCACCGGCGTCGCTATCGCCAGCGTCGATCCATCGAGCGACGCGGCGCAGAAGGTACGCCGGGGCGATGTGATCGTCTCCGTCAACCGTCAGCCCGTCCGCACCGCCGCCGAACTCAACGCGGCGGTCGCCGCCGCGCGCTCAAGCGGGCGCGAGCAGGTGCTGCTCTTTGTCCAGCGCCAGCGCGCCGGCGTGTTCACCGCCGTTCGCCTCCGCGGCTGAGCGGGGGCATCAAAGAATGGACAGGCCGCCGCCCGCATCCCGGGCGGCGGCCTTTTTCATGTCCGACCCGTTCATGGAGGCACCATGTTCCTGATCCTGCTCTTTCTGGCCCAGCAGCCCGTGCCCGAGCGCTTTTCGATCCTGATCCCGGAGGCGTGCAGCCCGGAGGCTTGGGCACGCACGGAAGCGTCGGGCGATGTGCTGGTGTGCGCCGACCCGGCCGGGAGCCAGCGACTGCCGCTGCCCGACGACGCGCTGCCCATCGGCCCGCTCGCGTCCAACCCGCATCTGACGGGCCGGGCCGCGCTCGCCGCCGAGGGGACGCCCTGCGCGGCGCTGCAGGGCGGATGCCAGGTGGGCTTCGGCCAGCCCGTCATCGCCGCGGCCGTCGGCGCGCTCGTCGATCTGGTTAAGGACGCCGCCCGGCCCCGGCCCGACAAGTCGAAACGCGTGCCGATCCCGATCGACTGACCCGCCCGGTTCAGTCCAGGATGTGCATCAGCATCGGGCGCCCCGCCAGGCTCTGCGATCCGCGCAAGCGCTCCAGCGCCTGGGCCACGCAGCGTTCCGGGCCGTCATGGGTGACGATCGCGACGAGCACGCTCCCGTCCGCCTGCACCCCGCGCTGGATCAGGCTCTCGATCGACACGCCAGCATCGCGCATCGCCGCAGCGATCTCGGCGAGCACGCCTACTCGGTCGGCGACGGTGAAGCGCAGATAAGCCCGCCCGCGCCGCTCGCCAGGCTCCGCCCGGGCGGCCCGCGTCAGCAGGTCCGTCGGCATCGACAGCGGCGGCCCGACGACACCGCGCGCGATGTCGATCAGGTCGGCGACCACCGCGCTCGCGGTCGGCCCCGCCCCGGCACCGGCGCCCTGGAACAGCAGCCGCCCGACGAAGTCGCCCTCCGCCACGACCGCATTGGTCGCGCCGGTCACATGCGCCAGCGGATGCGACACCGGCACCAGGCAGGGATGGACGCGCTGGAACAGCCCCGCAGCCCCCGCCTCCGCCATCCCCAGCAATCGCACCCGGTAACCCAGCGCCGCGGCCTCGGCGATATCGGCTCCCAGAACGTGGCGAATACCCTCCAGCGCCAGGTCGCCGAATGCGGGCAAGGTCCCGAAAGCGATCGACGCCAGGATGGCCAGCTTGTGCCCTGCATCGACCCCGTCGATGTCGAAGCTCGGATCGGCCTCGGCGAACCCTGCCGCCTGCGCTTGCGCCAGCACCTCGTAGAAGTCGCGTCCCTCTGTCTCCATCCGTGACAGGATGAAATTGCAGGTGCCGTTGAGGATGCCGTAGACCTGTGCGATGCGGTTCGCCGCCGCCCCCTCGCGCAGACCCTTGATCACCGGCACCCCGCCCGCGACCGCGGCCTCGAATTTGAGCGCGACCCCCGCCCGCTCGGCCAGCCCCGCGAGCTCGATCCCGTGATGCGCCAGCATCGCCTTGTTGGCGGTGACCAGCCCCTTGCCCGCCGCGAACGCGCCGCGCGCCAGCGCCAGCGCGGGCCCGTCCGATCCGCCGATCAACTCGACGACCACGTCGACATCGCTGCGCTCGGCCAGCGCGCTCGTGTCGTCCTCCCAGGCGAAGCGCGCTAGGTCGACCCCGCGATCCTTGTGCCGATCGCGCGCCGACACCGAAGTCACTATGATAGCCCGCCCCGCGCGCCTGGCGATCAGGTCGGCATTCCTATCGAGCAGCCGGACGACCCCGGCGCCGACGGTGCCGAGCCCGGCCAGGGCGATGCGCAGTGGTTCGGTCATCCTTCACCTTCGATCCGTCATGCCGGACTGGTTCCGGCATCCATCGCGGTGCGGAGTCGGCAGGGGGAGGGGATGCCCAACGATGAACCCCGGAACAAGTCCGGGGTGAAGAAATGGACTATGCCGGAGAATCCACCCGGTAATGGATCGGCTTGAACGTCCCGCCGTTCGAATCGGGCGCCGAGCACGCCGTCAGCCCGACGATCAGGTCGCGGGCCGCGCGGAACACGATGCTGTCCCCTGCCCTCGAGATCGGCGGCAGCACCCGCAGGCGGCCCGTCTCACTGTCCACCGGCACGTTCATGAAGCAGTTGAACGCGGTTGGAATCGCGTCCGGTTCGATTCCGTACGGCGCCAGCGCGGCGGCGAGGTTGCCGAAGCAGCCGCGATGCCGGGGCAACTGCGGATAGAAATGGTCGAACGTCGCGAACGAACAGGGCGTGAGCAGGAAGTCGTGCCGCCCGACGCTGTCCTCGACGATTTCGAGTAGTACGTTGGACCGGTTCGAATAAAGCTTGTCGCCCGTCGTCAGATAGATGCGTTCGGCATAATCGAGCGTACGCCCCGACGAGATCGCCTCACGGATATCGCCAGCGTCGAACGCCAGTAGGTCGGCCACCTGCTCGCCGCGCGGATCGATCACCGTCAGCAGGTCACCGGGCCCGAGCGTGAACGCCGTCCCGCTCCGCTCGGGAATCTCGATCGTGCCGCTCATTCGCTCTGGCCGGAACGAGACTTACCGGAATAGGCGAAGGGGCAGGCCCAATCGGCGTTGACCGCCCGGCCGCTATATTGCCGCGCTTCGCTCGCCTCGCCGTGGCGCTGGAGCATGGGGTTGCGCGATCCGGCCAGCGCCTCGTCGCGCATCATGATCTTCTCGCGCATTCCCTCATATTTCCCCTGCGCGCGCAGAATCTCGAACTGGTCGTGCAGGTTGAACACCATGGTAGGCCGGGCGAAGCGCCGTGCGGGGCGGCTCGCATTCGGATGGAGCCCGACGATGAAGAACGCTTCCCCACCGAAGCTGAGGGAGAAATGCGGGCTGTCAGGATCGGGGCTGACATTGCCGTCATAGGATTGCCCGCGCCAGACGTCCTTATCCGACAGCGATTGCGCGCGCGCCCATAACGCCTGCTCGAACGCGAACTCGTTCATGCCGCCCGGCCCCTCGAACACGACCGCGAAGCTGCGGAACAGCGCGCGGTCGCGGCGATATTCCTCGGCGAAACGCAGCAGGCCGTCATGGATGCGCAGATCGTCCCAGGCCGATTCGATGTTGTTGCACGCCAGCACCTCCAGCGTGCCCTTGGCCAGCGCCGCCTTGGCACCGACGCATGGAAACGCGGCGGCTTCGACATGGCCGTGGAGCAGACGCTCCAGATCATCCTGCGCCTGGTGGCTCCAGGGGAACATGGGGGTGGCGCGGTTGAGCATGGGACCGGAAGAACGTCAGATAGGGATGCGCGTTCCCTTGTTCCAGGATGAATCCGGGACGGATGCAAACCATGTAACCGATTGGGACGGCACGAAAGCGGCCCCTTTCACGCCGTCATTTCCGCGCGACTCGCCAGGCCCGCGCGAGTCGCCCTACATCGCGGCGAGCAGGTCCTTGATCGGTACGAACGCGAAGCCCACCGACGAATCGGCGATGCCGTATGGCATGAACAAGGTGCCCCCATGCCGGATCGCGCCGCAGGAATAGACGACGTTGGGGACATAACCCTCGCGATCCTGGTCCTTGGCGGCGAGCAGCGGCTCCTTCATGCGCCCGATCACCTTGGACGGGTCGTTCTTGTCGAGCAGGGCCGCGCCGATCGAATATTTGCGCATCGCCCCGACGCCGTGGGTGAGCAGCAGCCACCCTTCGTCCAGCTCGATCGGCGGCCCGCAATTGCCGATCTGGACCAGCTCCCAACCGAATTTGGGCTTGAGGATCATCTCCCCATCCTCCCAATGCGTCAGGTCGTCCGACCGCAGCAGGAACAGATTCTCGCCGTCCGACCGGCCGATCATCATGTACCGGCCGCCGATCTTGCGCGGGAACAGCGCCATGCCCTTGTTGCGCGCGGCTCCGCCCGTCATCGGCACCAGGTCGAACGCGCGGAAGTCGCGGGTGCGCATCAGCTCCGACTGGATGGTCGATCCGTTATAAGCGGTATAGGTGCCGATCCACTCGCGCTCGCCGTCGTCATGGGTGAACTGGACGATGCGCAGATCCTCCAGCCCCTTGGTCTGCGCCTGCGTGATCGGGAAGATGACGGTGCCCGACAGCGTCGAGTCGCGGTGGCGATGGACGACCACCGGTCCGCTCGGCAGTTCGTCGGCGTCGTGCGGGCCGTCGGTGTCGGTGGCGGTAGCGAAGGGCGGCTCGGGCGCGAAGAGCAGGTCCTTATCGTCGGTGATGATCGCCTCGCGGAACGCGACGGACGAGATATGCCCCTCGCCCACCGCGCGCAGCGACATCAGGATACGCATCGATCCCGCCTGCATCCCCGTCTGGTCGAAATGCGGCACCGCGCTGGGGTTCATCAGCGCGGCGGCGGCATAGCTGTATTCGTGGCAGAAATAAGCGCCGATCAGCTGGCGCTTCTCGTCGCTGATCGCCGAGCCGTCGAGCGTCATCAGCTCCTCGATTTCGTCGTATCGCGTCATGAACACGCGCCGGGTCTGCCAGTGCCGCGCCTCGAAGTCCTTGAGCACCGCCTCCAGCTGGTCGTGCGCCTCGACCTCGGTCATCGCCAGCACCTCGGCGACCAGCCGCTCGGTGCGGCTGGGGCCGCTGCCCTGCTTCTGCCAGGCGATGTGAAAAGGGCGCACCACGACGCGCGAGGGGTCCGCATGCAGCCTGATGCGGTGGTTGATCAGATCCATCGCGCGCCCCTGCCCCCTGAAACCGCGCCGCCCGGTTCAGGCGGCGGCGCGGGGTGCCTGTGCCACGTCTGCATCGCTCAAGGAAAGCGTTGAAATCGCGCAGTTCGCCAATTGCAGCGCCAGGATCGACTCCGCGCCCTGGTTGCGGTTGAGCCCCGTCGGCATCAATCCGTCGAAACACCCTCCGTCGCCCGTCGACGCGACCGGCAGGTCCAGGTCGTTCACGCCCAGGAACCAGCGATAGGCACGCTCCGCCTCCGCGATCCAGCGCCGATCGCCCGTCGCGGCGAAGGCGGCGCCGCACGCGTCGATCGTCGCCTGTGCCTCCAGCGGCTGCTGGTCGAAAGGCAGGGGCTCGGCATAGACGCGGCCGAAGCTCTCCGACCCCACTGCACGGAAGCGCCCCTCATGCCCGGTCTGCTTGGCCAGGATCCAGTCCAGCGTGTCGATCCCGCACGCGACCAGATCGCCCCGCCCCAGCGCCATGCCGGCGCGGATCAGCGCCTGGGGCAGGCGCGCATTGTCATAGGCCAGCACGATCTCGAACCAGCGCCATTCGGGACGCCGCGCCTTTTCCAGCAATGCCAGATGCGCGTCGGGGAAACGCTGCAATATCTCGAGCGCCAGACGGTGGCCAGGGCTCGCCTCCAGCATCGCCGCCGCGCCCAGCATCGCGAAGGCCTGGGCGCGCGGGCTGCCCAGCTCGAAGGCGAGGCTGGCGGTGGTGTCGAACATCCATACCGCCCAGTCGCGGTGCTTGCCGAATTGCGCGTCGCGCGCGGTGACGCCCAGCGCCCAGAGCGTCCGCCCGTTCGAATCCTCCGAGCCCATATCCTCGCACCAGCTCCGGTCGAAGCGCATGAAGTTGCGGAAGCGCCGGTTATCGGGATTCCAGGCATATTGGACGAAGGCGGCGTAGATCGTGGTCCAGCGATCGCGCGTCGCCGCCTCCAGATCGGGCAACTGGCTCATCAGGATCAGCGCGCGCGCATTGTCGTCTATGCAATAACCGTGTCGCCGGTCGGGGATGGAATAGATGGCGTGCTGCAACATGCCTGTCGCATCGCTCATCCGTTCCACCGCGGCGAAATCGGGGGCGAGCGGCCGTGTCGCGGGCGACACGGCGATCCGGCTAGGGTGGGCGGCAATCGCTCGCTCCACCTCGCGCATCGTCGCCTCGGCCAGCTTGGGCCAGATCATCGTCCGCCCGCGCGCATAGGCACGCGCAGACAGGGCCGCTCGCCCGGCATCGTCGGTCAGCAGGCGGTCGATTTCGCGCGCGAAGCCCTCCGCGTCGTTGAACCCGACCAGCACGCCGTGATCATCGGCCAGGATCTCGGTCGCGTGCACATAGGGGGTCGCCACCACCGGCTTGCCCACCCCCACCGCATAGGCGAGCGTTCCCGAGGTGATCTGCGCCGGGTTCAGATAGGGCGTGGCGTAGATGTCGGCCGCTTGCAGCCGGTCGAGCAACGCCTCGTACTCGACGAAGCCGTCGATCAGGTCCAGGTTGCGCTCCACTCCCAACCGGACGGCCAGCGCCTGCAATCGCTCACGATATGCCTCGCCCTCATGCGCGACCAGATTGGGGTGGGTCGATCCGAGCACGACATAGAGCATGTCGGGATGGCGTTCGACGAGCCGGGGCAGCGCCTCGATCACCGTCTCGATGCCCTTGCCCGGCGACAAGAGGCCGAAGGTCAGCACCACCTCGCGCCCCGCCCAGCCGAAAGAGGCTTTCAGCATGTCGGAATCGATAAGGGGCCGGTCGGGGACGCCGTGCGGGATGACGACGACCTGGCGCGGCGAGGCGCCGTAGACGCGCTCCAATATCTCGCGCCCGCGTTCCGCCATGACGATCACGCGCGCCGCACGTCGCAGCAGCGCCTCCATCACGCGTCGCTGGTCGGGATTGGGCTGATCGAGCACGGTATGGAGCGTGACGATCACCGGCAGCGTCGTACGGTCGAGCAGCGCGATCAGATAGTCGCCCGCCGGCCCACCATAGATGCCGAACTCATGCTGAACCATGATCGCGCGCGCGCCCGACGCCTCGATCGCGCGCGCCGCCTCGGCATAGGCGCTCGGGTCGCCCTCGGTGATGGCGGCGGTGACCGCGGCGGGATAGTCGTAGCGACCGGGATGGTCGTCCATCGCGTACACATCGACGAGCAGGTCGGGATAGCGCGCGCACAGGGCATGGTGGACGTCGGTGGTGAAGGTCGCCAGTCCGCATTGGCGCGGCAGGTAGTTGCCGATCAGCGCAATCCGCCCGACATTCGCCGACTCGCCCATACCCCTACCTTATGTTGGTCCGGCCGTCCGCGAGGTCCGGGACTGGCTTGGAACCATAACATTCATCAGGGAGAAAGGTTGCAGGAAATTGCTGCATCGCCGCAAATATCCGGGTCAGCCGCGCCCGCGATAGGACGGAACGCCTTGATCGGGCAGCCACAGATCGGCGGGCGGCGCCCCCGATTGCCAGAACACGTCGATCGGTATGCCGCCGCGCGGATACCAATAGCCCCCGATCCTGAGCCATAGGGGCCGCATCTCGGTCCATAACCGCTCGCCGATGCCGACGGTGCAATCCTCGTGGAACGCGGCATGGTCGCGGAACGACCCCAGGAACAGCTTGAGCGACTTCGATTCGACGATCGTGTCGCCCGGCGCATAGTCGATTACCAGATGCGCGAAATCGGGTTGCCCCGTCACGGGACAGAGCGAGGTGAATTCGGGCGCCGCGAACCGCACCAGATAGGCGCGGCCGGGGCGCGGATTGGGAACGTAATCCAGCGTCGCCTCTTCCGGGGAACGGGGCAGCGCGCTGGTCTGGCCTAGATGCAATGGGGTCATGGCCGCTCCATATAGGCGGCCATGCCGACCCCGCCAGCTTGCGATACGCTCATCCCCGTGCTGGGTGATCAGCTCTCCGCCGACCTGTCATCCCTGCGCGACCGTGACAAGGCGACCAGTGTCGTGCTGATGATGGAGGTGGTCGAGGAAACGACCTATGTCCGCCACCACAAGCGCAAGCTCGCCTTCATCCTGTCGGCGATGCGGCATCACGCCGAGCGGCTGCGCGGCGATGGCTGGACGGTGGACTATGTCCGCCTCGACAACCCCGACAATAGCGGCTCCTTCACAGGCGAGGTCGCCCGCGCGGTGAGCCGCCACGCCCCCGCCCGGATCGCGGTGACGGAGGCGGGCGAGTGGCGCGTGATGGCGATGCTCGACGCGTGGGAGACGCTGTTCGGCATCCCCGTCGCCATCCTCTCCGACGACCGCTTCGTCGCCACCCATGCCGAATTCGATGCCTGGGCGGAGGGACGGTCGACCTTGGTGATGGAGTTCTTCTATCGCGACATGCGCCGCCGCACCGGGCTGCTGATGGACGGCAAGAAGCCTGCCGGCGACCGCTGGAACTTCGACAAGGAGAACCGCAAGCCCGCCGTCGCCGACCTGTTCATGCCGCGCCCGCTCTCCTTTTCGCCCGACGCGATCACCCAGCAGGTGCTGGCGCTCGTCGCCGACCGTTTCCCGACCAACCCCGGCAGCCTCGACCGTTTCGATTACGCCGTCACCGCCGACCAGGCCGATGCGCAGGCCGCCAATTTCTTCGCCCACGCCCTGCCCAAATTCGGCGATTACGAGGACGCGATGCTGACGGGGGAGCGCCACCTCTGGCATTCGATCCTCTCCCCCTATCTCAACGCCGGGCTGCTCGACCCCCTCGACCTGTGCCGCCGCGCCGAGGCCGAGTACCGCGCGGGCCGCGCCCCGCTCAATTCGGTCGAAGGCTATGTCCGCCAGATCATCGGCTGGCGCGAATATATGCGCGGCATCTACTGGCGCGAGGGGCCGGACTATGTCCACCGCAACTTCTTCGCCAACACGCGCAAGCTGCCCGGCTTCTACTGGACCGGCGACACCGACATGCATTGCATGAAGGAGGCGCTGGGTCAGACGCTCGCGACCGCCCACGCCCATCATATCCAGCGGCTGATGGTCACCGGCAATTACGCGCTGCTGATCGGCGCCGATCCCTACCAGGTCCATATATGGTATCTGGAGGTCTACCTCGACGCCTATGAATGGGTGGAACTCCCCAACACATTGGGGATGAGCCAATATGGCGATGGCGGGCTGCTCGGGTCGAAGCCCTATGCCGGGTCGGGCAAATATATCGACCGCATGTCCGATTATTGCGGGCGCTGCCGCTACGACGTGTCCCGGCGCACCGGCGAGGGCGCCTGTCCCTTCAACGCGCTTTATTGGGACTTCCTGGCGCGCAACGAGGACAAATTGCGCGGGAACCGACGGCTCGCCATGCCGTATCGTACCTGGGATCGGATGGACCCGGCCGAACGCGCGGCGACACGCGTCCAGGCGGCGAACCATCTCGCGTCCCTCGACGAAGGCGGCGGGGCTGGCTACTGACACTCCGACTGGACAAGGGAGTTTGAACATGGACGCGTTGGTTTCGACCGAGTGGCTGGCCGGCGAGCTGGGGGCGAGCGATCTGCGCGTCGTCGACGCCACCTATTTCCTGCCTTCCGACGGCAAGGACGCCGCCGCCGCGTACGAGGCCGCGCACATTCCCGGCGCGGTGTTCATGGACCTGGCCGAGCTCGCCGACACCTCCACCGACCTGCCGATGATGCTTCCCACGCCGGAGAAGTTCGCCAGCCGGATGCAGTCGCTGGGTCTCGGCGACGGCAGCCGCGTCGTGCTCTACGACAGCTCGCCCTACCGCACCTCCGCGCGCGCCTGGTTCATGCTGCGGACCTTCGGGGCGCATGACGTGGCGATCCTCGACGGCGGTTTCGCCAAATGGCAGGCCGAGGGCCGCGAGACCGCGAGCGGCAAGGAACAGCTCCGCCATCGCCACTTCACCGTCTGGGCCGACAGCAAAGGCGTCCGGACGCTCGACCAGATGAAGGCGAACCTCGATACGGGCGCGGAGCAAGTGCTCGACGCGCGTTCCGCCGCGCGCTTTTCGGGCGAGGAACCCGATCCCCGCCCCGCCACCCATGCCGGCCACATCCCCGGTTCGAAGAACCTGCCCGTCGGCGAGCTCTTCAAACCCGACGGCAGCTGGAAGCGGGGCGACGCGCTCCGCGCCACGTTCGAGGGCGCGGGGATCGATCTGGCCAAGCCGCTCGTCACCACCTGCGGCTCGGGCATCACCGCCTCGGTGCTCGCCTTCGGGGCGCACCTGCTCGGCAACGAGGCGGCGGTCTATGACGGCTCCTGGTCCGAATGGGGCGCCGACCGTTCCACCCCCAAGGCCATGGGAGCCGCGTGAGCGATAACGCCGATCATCCGGCGGTCGGCGACGCGACCCGCGTCGTCACCGCCGGGCGTCGGCCCGAATGGACGGGCGGGATCGTCAACCCGCCCGTCTGGCGGGCGTCGACGATCCTCTACGACAATGTCGCCGATCTGCGCGCCGGGGTGGTCGGCGACAGCCATCACCGTCTCTTCTACGGACGCCGCGGCACGCCCACCCAGTGGTCGCTCGCCGACGCCTTATGCGAGCTGGAGCCCGGTTCGGGCGGCACCTTCCTCTACCCCTCGGGCGTCGCGGCGGTCGCCGCCGCGCTGCTGGCCGTGCTCTCGCCCGGCGACGAGCTGCTCCTCGTCGACTCGGCCTATGACCCGACCCGCGCGCTGGCCGACGGATTGCTCGGGCGCATGGGCGTCGCGACCCGTTATTATGATCCGCTGATCGGCGCGGGGATCGCCGACCTGATCGGCGATCGCACCCGCGCCGTCTTCCTCGAATCGCCCGGCAGCCTGACCTTCGAGATCCAGGACGTCCCCGCCATCGCGGCGGCGGCGCGCGCGCGCGGCTGCGTGACGCTGCTCGACAACACCTGGGCCACCCCCCTCCATTTCCGCGCGATCGAACACGGCGTCGATCTCGCGGTCCTCGCCTGCACCAAATATGTCGTCGGTCATTCGGACGCGATGCTGGGCAGCGTCACCGCCACGCTCGCGCTCTGGCCGCGCCTGCTGAGCACCAGCCGCCAGCTCGGCCAGGTGGCGAGCCCCGACGATTGCTGGCTCGCCAGCCGCGGCCTGCGCACCATGGCGATCCGCCTGAAGCAGCACGAAGCCTCCGCGCTCCGCATCGCCCGGTGGCTGGAGACCCGCCCGGAAGTCGCTGAGGTGCTCCACCCCGCCCTCCCCGCCTGCCCCGGCCACGACCTGTGGCGCCGCGACTTCACCGGCGCGTCGGGGCTCTTCTCCTTCACGCTGGACGGCGGCACCGACGCGGCGCGCGCGGCGCTAATCGACGGGCTGCGGCTGTTCGGCATCGGTTACAGCTGGGGCGGCTATGAAAGCCTGGCGCTCCCCGTCGACCCGCACCGTTATCGCAGCGTGACCAAGCGTCCCCAGGCGGGCCCGATGGTCCGCCTCCAGATCGGGCTGGAGGACCCGGACGACCTCCTCGCCGATCTCGAGGCGGGGCTGGCGAGGTTCGCCGCCGCGCGCTGACCGGCCCCGGAGCCGCACGAGAATCGGGGTTGTGCATCGCAGCAACCCCTGTCACATTCCCGCCGTCGTTCGATCCGGCGCGCGGGAAGCCTTGGCTTCTCAGACGCGCCTACCGCGCGATCATGCAGGCGGGGACCTCGTTTCATTCCGAAAGGACTACGATGCGTCTCACCACCACCGCCGCCGGCCTCGCGCTGGCCTTCGCTGCCGTGCCTGCGCTTGCCCAGGACATCCCCGCCCCGCCTGGCGTCGCCACCGACACGACGGGCGAGACCGCGCCGCCCTCGCCCATCACCGTCACCGGCTCGGTCGCGCTAGCGTCCGATTATCGCTTTCGCGGCGTGTCGCAGTCGGACGAACAGCTCGCCGTCCAGGGCGGCGTCACCGTCGCGCACGAAAGCGGCGTCTATGGCGGCTTCTGGGCATCGAACCTCGCCGGCTGGGGCACGTTCGGCGGCGCCAATATGGAGCTTGACCTGCTGGCCGGGTTCAAGTTCAAGCCCAGCGAAGCCGCGACGGTCGACGTGGGCGTGACTTGGTACATGTATCCGGGCGGGTTCAACAACACCGACTTCTTCGAACCCTATGCCAAGCTGTCGGGCACCGCCGGGCCGCTCTCGCTGACCGCGGGCGTCGCCTATGCGCCCAAGCAGCAGGCGCTCGGCAATTATTATCTCAACGGCGCGTCCGCCGCCGCCGGCGTTTATGACGACGAGGGCGACAAGAACGACAATCTGTATGTCTGGGGCGACGCCGCCGCCGGCGTGCCCGGCCTGCCGCTCACCGCCAAGGCCCACCTCGGCTATTCGAACGGCAATGGCGGCCTTGGCCCCTTCGCGACCAGCGTGGCGCCGACCGGCGAATATTGGGACTGGCTGGTGGGCGTGGACTTCACCGTCCCGAACACCCCGCTGACGCTGGGCGTCGCCTATGTCGACACCGACATCTCCCGCCGCGACGCCGCCTATCTCCAGCCCAGCTTCTCGCGCGGCCAGGACGGCACGGGACAGATCGCCGACGCGACGGTCCTGTTCAGCCTCACCGCCGCCTTCTGACCGACCTCTCCTCCCCCACCAGGGTGGAGGAGAAGATCAGGTCACCTCGGCACGGGCGTCGCGGCCGGTGCCGGGGTCGTCCCCGCGCCGGCCGCCGCGCGCGCGTCCTGGCCGTCGCCCTCCGGGGCCGCCACGATGTCGCGCGTGGTCGATCCCTTGTCGACGACGTTGGTCGTCGGATCGCCGACCGTGGAGCGGATGCCCGCATCCGCCGTTCCCGCGCCCGCCGCCTGGAGCGTCGCGGCCTCCGACGCGGACCGCTGCGCCGATCCGCCGAACAGCGCGTCGAGCGTCGCGCCGCGCGTATTGGCGTCCTGCGGGCGCGCGGCGCCGGGCTGGGGTGGGACCAGCGAATAATCGGGCGGAATCACCAGCGGCGCCTGGCGCGCGACCGCGAACTCGTCGGGCCGGTCGCGGTCGAACCCGCTCGACCCGCATCCCGCCAGCAGCAGCGCGACCGCGCCGCCCGCCATGCCCAAGAACTTACGCATTAACCTTCTCCTTTTGCTCGTCGCGCACGAACAGCGCGCGCGCGAGCAGGATGACCACGCCGATCGTAATAGCCGCGTCGGCCACGTTGAACACCAGGAAAGGACGTACGCTCCCGAAGTGCAGATCGGCGAAATCGACCACATAACCGAACCGCGCCCGGTCGAGGATGTTGCCCAGCGCCCCGCCCAGCACCAGGCCCAGCGCCATCTGGTCGACGCGGTTCTTCTCCCGCGTCATCCACACTGCGACGGCGGTCGCGATGATCGCGGTTAGCGCGACCAGCGCCCAGCGCGTCGCCGGGCTGTCGGCGGGCAACAGCCCCAACGACACCCCGACATTGGGCACGAACCGCAGGTCGAATATCGGCAACAGCTCGCGCGCATCGCCCAGCGCCCGGATGCCGAGCGGCCCCGTCACCACCCATTTGCTGAGCTGGTCGACCAGGAAGGTGACGGCGGCGACCGCGAGACCCGCGCGGGGAAGCTCACGCATGAACCACCCCCTCGCACCTTCCGCAGAGCGATCCGTCCTCCGCGACCTCGGGCAGATGCCGCCAACAGCGCCCGCATTTCAGATAAGCGGTACGCTCCACGTCGAGCGTCCCCTCCCCGACCCTGGCGACGATGAACGTCTCGGCCAGCAGGTCCGCGTCCAGCGCCATGTCGGGCACCCGCACCTCGGCCTCCAGGCTCGACCGCACCGTCTTCGCGCGGCGCAGCGGCTCGATCGCGTCGGTCACCCGCGCGCGCGTCGCCCGGACCTCCCGCCATCGCCGCGCGAGCGCGTCGTCGTCGACCGCCGGCACCTCCGGCCATTCCAGCAGGTGGACCGACCCGTCCTCGCTCGGGAAGCGCGCCTGCCACACCTCCTCGGCGGTGAAGCACAGCACCGGCGCGGCGTAGCGCACCAGCGCGTGGAACAGCAGGTCGAGCACCGTGCGATAGCTCCGCCGCTTGCACTCGTCCGGTGCGTCGCAATAGAGCGAATCCTTGCGGATATCGAAGAAGAAGGCCGACAGGTCCTCGTTTGCGAAATCTGTCAGCGCGCGCAGATAGCGGTTGAACTCATATGCCTCCGCCGCCGACCGCAGCTCGCGGTCGAGCGCGCCCAGCAGGTGGAGCACGTACCGCTCCAGCTCGGGCATGTCGGCGGGCGCGACGCGCTCGGCCTCGGTGAACCCGTCCAGCGCGCCGAGCAGGTAACGGAAGCTGTTCCTGAGCTTGCGATAGGCGTCGGACGAGGTGGCGAGCACCTCCTTGCCGATGCGCACATCCTCGAAATAATCGGTCGACGCCGCCCACATGCGCAGGATGTCCGCGCCGCTCTCGCCGATGATCTTGAGCGGATCGACGACGTTGCCGATCGACTTGGACATCTTGCGTCCCTTGTCGTCGAGGGCGAAGCCGTGCGTCAGCACCGCGCCGTACGGCGCCCGCCCGCGCGTCCCCGCGCTCTCCAGCAGCGACGACTGGAACCAGCCGCGATGCTGGTCCGACCCCTCCAGATACAGGTCCGCGCGCACGCCCTCGCCGTAGCGCTGCTCCAGCGTGAACACATAGGTGCACCCCGAATCGAACCACACGTCGAGGATGTCGGTGATGACCTCGTAATCGTCGACCCGGTAAGCGTCGCCGAGCAGCGCCTGGTGATCCGCCGTGAACCACGCATCCGCCCCGCCCGCCGCGAACGCCGCGACGATCCGCGCATTGACCGCCGGATCGTTCAGATATTCGCCCGTTTGCCGGTGGACGTAGAGCGCGATCGGCACCCCCCAGGCCCGTTGGCGCGAGATCACCCAGTCGGGCCGCTGCGCCACCATCGCGGTGATCCGGTTCTGCGCCCGCGCCGGCACCCACCGCGTCCGCTCGATCGCGTCCAGCGCGAGGTCGCGCAGGGTAGGCGCATTACTCTCCCTCTCTCCTCCGGGGAGAGGGCCGGGGAGAGGGGCTGTACCGAGCGCGGACGCCTGCGACCCGTCCTGCCCCTCTCCCCGCGAGCGGGGGGAGAGAGAAGTCTGATCCATCGGAATGAACCATTGCGGCGTCGCCCGGAACACGACCTTCGCCTTCGATCGCCACGAATGCGGATAGGAATGCGCGTAATCGTCCGACGCCGCCAGCAACGCGCCCGCCGCCCGCAGATCCGAACAGATCGGCCCTTCCGCGCTCACGAATTTCTTGTTGATGACGCTTCCCTGGCCGCCCAGCCAAGCCCAGTCCGCCCGGTACATCCCCGCCCCGTCGACCGCGAACACCGGATCGATGCCGTGCGCCTTGCACAGCAGGAAATCGTCCTCGCCGTGGTCGGGCGCCATATGGACCAGCCCCGTCCCCGCATCGGTCGTGACGAACTCGCCGGGGAGCATCGGCCGAGGCTTGGCGAAGAACCCGCCGAGATGGTGCATCGGATGGCGGACAGTCGCGCCCGCTAGTTCTACACCTCTACCAGACCATTCGATGCTGTGCTCGCTGATGCCGAGGCGACCGCAGACCTGCTCGATTAGCAGCGTGGCAACGAGGATATGGCTTACCCGCCCCCATCCAGAACCTGTTTTCGCATCGACCCGGTTAAGGTGAACTAGCGAGTACTCGATCTCCTCCCCATAGCTAAGCGCCTGATTCACCGGGATCGTCCACGGCGTCGTCGTCCAGATCACCGCGTGCGCGCCGACCAGATCGGGCGCGTTCGGCGCCTCCACGATCTCGAACGCCACGTCGATCTGTGTCGACACCACGTCCTCATATTCGACCTCGGCCTCCGCCAGCGCGGTCTTCTCGACCGGGCTCCACATCACCGGCTTCGCGCCCCGGTAGAGCTGGCCGGACTCCGCGAACTTCAGCAGCTCGCCCACGATCGCCGCCTCCGCATCGTGGTTCATGGTCAGGTACGGCTCGTCCCAGTCGCCCATCACGCCCAGCCGCTCGAACTGCGCGCGCTGCACCGCGACCCATTTCTCGGCATAGGCACGGCATTCGGCGCGGAACTGGGCGACGGGCACGTCGTCCTTGTTCAGCTTCTTCGCGCGATACGCTTCCTCGACCTTCCATTCGATCGGCAGCCCGTGACAGTCCCAGCCGGGCACGTACGGCGCGTCATGGCCCATCAGCGTGCGCGACCGCACGACGATGTCCTTCAGCACCTTGTTCATCGCATGGCCCATATGGATGTCGCCATTCGCATAGGGCGGGCCGTCATGGAGGATGAACCGCTCGCGCCCCGCGCGTTCCTCACGCAGCCGCGCGTACAGCCCCGTGCGCGCCCAGCGCTCCAGGATCGCGGGCTCCTTGGCGGCCAGCCCCGCCTTCATCGGAAAATCGGTCTTCGGCAGGAAGACGGTGTCGCGATAGTCGCGCGCGGTTTCGGGTGCGTCGGTCATGGGTGCGCAGGCGTCTAGCCGCGTGTGCCCGATGACACAAACCTGCCCGTTCGCCCTGAGTAGGGGCTGAGCTTGTCGAAGACCCGTATCGAAGGGCAGCTCCCGCCCCCGGTCCTTCGATACGCCGCTTCGACTACGCTCAGCGGCTACTCAGGACGAACGGAAATAGGGTCACGGGCGCAGGATCGCGCGCGCCGCCCGGCAATCCGCGTCCATTTGGGCGACCATCGCGTCCAGCCCGTCGAACCGCCCCTCGGGCCGAAGAAAGGCGTGGAGCTCCACCTCGACCATCTGCCCGTACAGATCCGCCGCGAAGTCGAAGAAATAGGCCTCCAGCAGCTCCTTGGGCGGGTCGAACATCGGCCGGACCCCCAGATTCGCCGCCCCGTCGAGCACGCGCCCATCCGCCAGCCGCCCGCGCACCGCATAGATGCCGTAAGCGGGCCGGAGATACCGGCCCAGGTCGATGTTCGCGGTCGGATAGCCGATCGTCCGCCCCACCTTGTCGCCATGCGCGACCGCGCCCTCGACCGCGAAGGGCCGCGTCAGCAGCCCCGCCGCGATCTCGGGCCGGCCGCCTTTCAGCGCGTCGCGGATGCGGCTCGACGATACCGGCGCCCCGTCGAGCAGCACCGGCCCCACCGTCTCGACCGCGAAGCCCGCCGCCGCGCCCAGCGCGCGCAGCACGTCGACATTCCCCGACCGCTTGGCCCCGAAAGTGAAATCCTCCCCCGTTACCACCCCGGCGACCCGGAGCCCCCCGACCAGCCGCTCGTCCACGAACGCCCCCGCATCGAGCGAGGCGAGCGCGTCGTCGAAGCGGAACACCACCATCGCGTCCGCCCCCGCCGCGGCGAACAAGCGCTCGCGCTGGTCGAGCGTGGTCAGGCGAAAGGGCGGCGCATCCGGCTGGAAATACCGTCGGGGATGCGGATCGAAGGTCGCGACCAGCGCCGGCCGCCCCTCGCCCCGCGCGCGCGCCACCGCCCGCCCGACCACCGCCTGGTGCCCAAGATGAAAGCCGTCGAAATTGCCGAGCGCGACGATCCCGCCCGCGAGATGGGCCGGGACAGCCAGCCCCCCGTCCAGGCGCTGCATGGGGCGGGTATAAAAGCTACCTTCCTCCCTGTCTCCCCTCCCTGGAAAGGGAGAGGAGACAGGTCACCGCACCAACGTCACGAAACTATGCGCCGGCCGCTCCCCCTCCGCGGCATGATCCTCCCGCGCCACCTCGCGCCACCCGTCGAACCCCGGCATCACGGTGTCGCCCTCGGGCGCGGCGTGAACCTTGGTCAGTTCCACGCGCGTCGCGCGGGGCAGGAAGAGCGCGAATATCTCCGCCCCGCCGATCACCGACGCGTCGCCCCCCACCAGCGCCAGCGCGTCCTCGACCGAATGCGCCACCTCCGCGCCCGCGGCCGCCCAACCCCGGTCGCGCGTCAGCACGATGTGGCGCCGTCCGGGCAAAGGCGCGGGGAAACTCTCGAAGGTCCGCCGCCCCATGATCATCGGGCGTCCCATCGTCAGCGCCTTGAACCGCCTCAGGTCCGCCGGCAGCCGCCAGGGCAGCCCGCCGTCCCGCCCGATCACGCCATTGTCGGCGCGCGCGACATGGAAGACGATCTCGCCCAACGCCTCAGACCGCCGCCGTCGCGCTCGGCACGGCGGCGATCCGCAGGCCGCGCTCGTCCAGGGTCGTCCGCTCGGCCAGCCCCATCAGCATCGCCGCCAGCACCGCCGTCACGATCAGCCGCATCACGTCCTCCATCACGCTCGCTCCCGTCCAGTTCGTTACGGAAACAAGTGTAGTCGACGCGCTGAACGCTTCCTGAACCGGCGCGGTCAGACCGCCACCGCCGCCTTGATATGCGGCTGCGCCTCATAACCGTGGAGCACGAAATCCTCCAAGGCATAGCCGTCGATCGCGTCGGGGCGGCGCGCGATCTCCAGCCGCGGCAGCGGCCCCGGCTCCCGCCCCAGCTGGAGCCGCGCCTGGTCGAGATGGTTCAGGTACAGGTGGCAATCGCCGCCCGTCCACACGAATTCCCCCACCTCCAGCCCGCATTGCTGCGCCAGCATATGCGCCAGCAGCGCATAGGAGGCGATGTTGAACGGCACCCCCAGGAATATGTCCGCCGACCGCTGATAAAGCTGCATCGACAGCCGGCCGTTGGCGACATGCGTCTGGAACAGGCAATGGCAGGGCGACAGCGCCATCGCGCCCAGCTCGCCGGGGTTCCACGCCGTCACGATCTGCCGCCGCGACGCCGGATCGCGCCGGATCAGCGCGACCAGCTCGGCGATCTGGTCGACATGGCGCCCGTCGGCGGTCTCCCAGTCGCGCCATTGCTTGCCGTAAACGGGGCCCAGATCGCCGTTCGCGTCGGCCCATTCGTCCCAGATCGCGACGCGGTTCTCCTGCAGCCATCGCACATTGGTGTCGCCGCGCAGAAACCATAGAAGCTCGACGATGATCGATCGCAGGTGCAGCTTCTTGGTCGTCAGCACCGGAAAGCCGGCGGACAGGTCGAAGCGCATCTGGTGGCCGAACACCGACAGCGTTCCCACCCCGGTCCGGTCGGCGGTCTCGACTCCGTGGTCGAGCACGCGGGCCATCAGGTCCAGATATTGCCTCACGCCCGGTCCGGCCCCCGGTCCAGCCTGCGCCCCAGCGCCACGAACAGATAGATGAGCGGCGGCACCAGCAGCGCCGACAGCACCACCTTGGCCAGCATCTGCCCCAGCAGGAGCTGGCCGATCGGAAACACCCCGTAGAACGCGATCGACACGAACAGCAGCGTGTCGACGATCTGGCTCAGCACGCTCGCCACCCCCGCGCGCAGCCACAGCAAACGCCCGCCCTCGCGGCCCTTGAGCGCGGAGAAGATCGTGACGTTCAACGTCTGCGATATGCCATAGGCGACGATGCCCCCCGCCCAGATGCGCGGCGTTCCGCTCATCATCAGCGCGAACGCGTCCGCCCGCGCCGGGTCCATGTCGGGCGCGGCCGGCACCGCCAGCACCACCACCGACAACAGGATCGACACGATCAGCGGCACGAAACCGATCCGCACCAGCCGGTTGGCGACGGTCGACCCGTGCAGCTCGGCCACCGCGCTCGACACCACGACGAGCAGCAGGAATGCGAAGATCCCCGCCTCCACGGCGAGCGGCCCCAGCGCGACCTGCTTGTTCCCCAGCACCCCCGCGATGCACACCATTCCCCCGTAGAAGATCGAGAAGGCGAAAAGGGACGGGGGGATGGATGGAGATTCGGCGTGCATCGCAGATTGCTAGCGGAGGCGCCGCGGCGGCGGAAGGTGGTTCACGCGACGGCACGGAGACGCGGAGGAGGCCGGCCCGCCGCGTAAGCGGCTTTTCATGATCGTGCCTGTCCGTCGATGCCTGCCGCTGGCGCGGCGGCCGTCGGATCGCGAGCGGCACTTCTTCTCCGCGCCTCCGCGCCTCCGCGTGAATCCCCTTCTTTTCCTTTGCGCCATCGCTTGAACCGATCCGCCCGGAAATGCCCCTTCGAAGGGACTGTCCTACACGCGTGCGCTCCGCCATAACGGCCACGCCGCGCTCCGTCGGATGCGCCGATCGAGCAACGATGTTTCAGGGCGGGGTAAGTTCATTGCGCGTTTCGTGTAAAGGTCGTCAAAGTCGGGCCGCGACCCGGTGACCCGCTTACTGATCGGCGTGGCCGGCATCGCCGTGATCCTCGCGCTGGCCTTTCTCCTGTCCACCGATCGCCGCGCGATCTCCCTGCGCGTCGTCGGCGCGGCCTTCGCGCTTCAGGTCGCGATCGCGGTGCTCGTGCTCTACGTCCCCTGGGGCGTGACTGCGCTGTCGACCGCCTCGGCGGGGGTCTCGGCGCTGCTCGGCTATGCCAAGGCCGGGACCGATTTCCTGTTCGGTCCGCTCGCCTCGCCCGCCATCGGCGGCAACAGCTTCGCCATCGCCGCGCTCCCCGTCATCATCTTCTTCGCCAGCCTGGTGTCGATCCTCTATCATCTGGGCATCATGCAGTTCGTGGTACGCTGGATCGGCGGCGCGATCGAACGCGTGATCGGCGTCTCCAAGGTCGAATCGCTCTGCGCGGCCGCCAACATCTTCGTCGGGCAGAGCGAATCGCCGCTCGTCATCCGCCCCTATCTGGCGGGGCTCACCCCGCCCCAGCTCTTCACCGTCATGACCAGCGGCATGGCGGGCGTGGCGGGGACGATTCTCGCCGCCTATGCATCCATGGGCATCCGCATCGAGTATCTGCTGGCGGCCAGCTTCATGGCCGCGCCCGGCGGGATATTGATGGCGAAGATAATCATGCCTGATCGGCCGACCGGCGGCGTCGGCGAAGCCGGCGCGGTCGGTTCGACGTCGTCGCGTATGGCCGGCGCAGCCGGTCCGACGGCACGGGACGCGACCGTCGTCCTGCCCGACGCCGTGCTCGACGAGGAAAAGCCCGCCAATATCATCATGGCCGCCGCGCAAGGCGCGCAGACCGGGGTGAAGCTTGCGGTCGCGGTCGGCGCGATGGTGCTCGCCTTTGTCGCCTTGGTCGCGCTCGCCAACGGGCTGCTGGGCGCGGTCGGCGGGCTGTTCGGCTATCCCCAGCTCAGCTTCCAGGGGCTGCTCGGCTATGTCTTCGCGCCGGTCATGTTCCTCCTCAACGTCCCCTGGAACGAGGCGGGGATCGCTGGCGGCCTGTTCGGGCAGAAGATCGTGCTGAACGAGTTCGTGGCCTATATCTCGCTCGGCGCCCAGGCGGGGCAGCTCTCCCCCCGCACGGTCGCGGTCATCACCTTTGCGCTGTGCGGCTTCGCCAATTTCTCCTCCATCGCCATCCAGATGGCGGTGACGGGCGGGCTGGCGCCCAATCAGCGGCCCACCATCGCCCGGCTCGGCCTGCGCGCGCTCGCGGCCGGGTCGCTCGCCAACCTGATGTCGGCCGCGCTCGCGGGACTGCTGATCGCGTGAGCACGCGTCCGTTCGACGCCGCGCGGTCGCCGGGCGCCGCGATCGACCCGGCACGCGCGCTGGAACGGCTGCGCGTCCGGCTCTGCTATATCTGGCGCCACCGCCGGCTGCCCGACCTGAACGACCCGACCCTGTTCACCGAGCTGGTCCAGCATCGCAAGCTCCACGACCGCGATCTGCGCATGCCCCCGCTCGCCGACAAGGTACGCGCCAAGGCGCTGGTCGCCGACCGGCTCGGCGACCATTGGATAACCCCCACTTTGTGGTCGGGAACGGTGCTGCCCGACGAGGCGCCCTGGCCGCGCCCCTTCGTGCTCAAGTCGCGCCATGGCTGCAAGCAGGTGCGCGTCGTGCGGGACGGCGACGACTGGGCGACGATCCGCGAGGAGGCGCATCGCTGGATGCGGCGACCCTATGGGTTGTGGCTCGACGAATGGCTCTACACCCGCATCCCGCTCGGGCTGCTGGTCGAGGCATTCGCGGGCCCCGGCCCGGCGCTGCCCGTCGACTACAAGCTCTTCGCGTTCGGCGGGCGGGTCGAATATGTTCAGGTCCATCTCGACCGGGCGGGCGATCACCGTTGGATCGTGTTCGACCGCGACTGGCGCCGCGTCTCCACCCGGACCGCCGACGCCGATCCGCCCTGCCCCGCCTCGCTCTCCTCGATGATCGCCGCCGCCGAGTCGCTGAGCACCGGTTTCGATTTCGTCCGGGTCGATCTCTACGACCTGCCGGGTGGCCCGCGTTTCGGCGAGATGACCTTCTATCCCGGCTCGGGGCTCGACCGGTTCGATCCGCCCGCGCTCGACAGCGAGATGGGCGCGCGCTGGCTGCGGGCGCGGACCTTGACTTTCTAGCGGTTCCGGGGCATATCGCTGCCCATCGAGGCGTAATGCAGCGTGATCGGACGAGTTCGCTTGTCCAGGCTCCGCCTCGGTCGTTGCTTCAGGCTTCCCAAATCACGCGGGGCGTCACCAACCCCCGCCGCCCGTGCGTCCGACGCATGACGGCCGTTCCTATGAGTGCCATTCCAATGAACTTTCAGCAACTCGGCCTGGCCGAGCCCCTCGTTCGCGCGCTCGCCGCGCGCAACTACACCACCCCCACGCCCATCCAGGCGCAGTCGATTCCGACCCTGCTCGAGGGCCGCGACCTGCTCGGCATCGCCCAGACCGGCACCGGCAAGACGGCGGCCTTCGTGCTGCCCTCGATCCAGCGCCTCGTCGCCGAGCCCAAGCGCGTCCTGCCTTATCATTGCCGGATGCTCGTCCTCGCGCCCACCCGCGAGCTCGCCTCGCAGATCGCCGAGTCCGCGCGCGGCTACGGCCAATTCTCCAAGATGGCGGTCGCCACCGTCTTCGGCGGCACCTCGATCAACAAGAACCGCCAGGACATGAGCCGGGGCGTCGACATCCTCGTCGCCACGCCGGGCCGCCTCCTCGACCTGGTCGAGCAGCGTTTCGTCAACCTGACCATGGTCGAGATCCTCGTCCTGGACGAGGCCGACCAGATGCTCGACCTCGGCTTCATCCACGCGCTCCGCAAGATCGCCCGGATGCTGCCCAAGGCGCGTCAGACCCTGTTCTTCTCGGCCACGATGCCCGCCGCGATCCGCGAGCTGGCCGACCAGTTCCTGCGCGATCCGGTCACCGTGTCGATCAAGCCCGCGGCGACCACCGCCGAGCGCGTCGACCAGTCGGTGACTTTCGTCAACCAGGCGGAAAAGCAGGCGCTGCTGACGCTCACCCTCGCCGATCCGGCGGTCGAGCGCGCGCTCGTCTTCACCCGCACCAAGCACGGCGCGGACCGCGTCGTGAAGCTGCTGGCGGGCAACGGCATCGCGTCCAATGCCATTCACGGCAACAAGTCGCAGCCCCAGCGCGAGCGCGCCCTGGCCGAGTTCAAGGACGGCCGCGTCAAGATCCTCGTCGCCACCGACATCGCCGCGCGCGGCATCGACGTGTCGGGGGTCAGCCATGTGGTGAATTTCGAGCTGCCCAACGTCGCCGAGCAATATGTCCACCGCATCGGCCGTACCGCCCGCGCGGGCAAGTCGGGCATCGCCATCGCCTTTTGCGCCGAGGACGAGCGGCCTTACTTGCGCGACATCGAGAAGCTGACCCGCCAGAAGGTGGCGGTCGTCGCGCTGCCGGAGGATTTCCTCGCCCAGGCCAACCGCATCAAGGCCGAGCGCGTCAAGGCGATCGGCGCCGATCCGGCGCCGCGCGACGAGCGTCAGCGCGGCCAGCGCCCGCCCGCCCGTCCCCGCGCCACCCACTCGCCCGTGCCCAGCGCCCAGTCGCGCCAGTACGGCCGTCCCTCGCGCAGCGGCGGCGGCAACGGCCGCAGCGGTGGCAGTCGTCCCGGGGGCGCCCGTCCGAGCGCGCAGGGATAAAAGTGCGCGCTTGGGGGTTCCTCTCCTGAACCGAAAAGAGGGACCCCCATGGACGTCAGCAACCGACCCGTCGCCGAACGCATCGCCCGCGTCCTCGCCGGCCAGCGCATCAGCATCAACGCCGAGGGGACCGAGGAATCGGCCAGCCCCCAGGTCGAACAGGTCTGGCGCGAATATCTCCCCGATGCCGCCGCCGTGCTCCGCACGCTGCGCGAACCCGATGCCCGCATGGCGGCCGCCGGCGACGTCGCGGTCTGGGAACGCATGATCCTCACCGCGATCGAGGACACCAAGCCCCAGGGCTCGACCTTCTGATCTAGGCGACCACCGTCAGCCACTCCGCCTCGGGGGCCCGCTCGCTGCGAAGGCGGTTGGCGGGCTCGTCCGGGTCCTCATGGCCGACGGCCACCCCGCAGAACAGCATCCGCTCGGCCGGCGTGCCCAGGAACGCGGTCACCGTGTCGGGATACATGGCCCAGCATTCCTGCGGGCAGGTCGCCAGCCCCGCCTCGACGCTCAGCAGCATCAGGTTCTGCAGGTACATGCCCAGGTCCGCCCATTGCGGCGGTCCCATCCCCCGGTCGACCGTGACGAACCACGCGGCCGGCGCCCCGAAGAACTGGAAATTGCGCGCGAACCAGCGCAGCCGCGCCGTCTTGTCGCCGCGCGGGATGCCGATGTGCCCATACATGGCCTCGCCCACCGCGAAGCGCCGGTCGCGATACGCGCCGCCCAGCTCGCGCGGATAGATGTCGTATGCCGCCTGCTCCAGCCGCCCGCTCGCCAGCGTGTCGGCCATGATCGCCTTCAGCCGCGCCATCGCCCCGCCCTGGACGATGTCGACATGCCAGGGTTGCAGATTGCCCCCCGTCGCCGCCCGCGCCGCCTTCAGCGCCAGGTCGCGCAGCATCGCCAGCGGGACCGCCTGGTCCAGGAACCCGCGCACCGACCGCCGCGCCGCGACCGCTTCCGAAAGCTGCATATCCTCACCCCTTGCCGTTCGCGCCGATCTGCGCGAAACGGGGCGGGATAACAACTGTTACGGAGCGGGTTCATGGCCGAAGCATATATCGTCGAGGCGGTACGCACCGCCGGTGGCCGTCGCGGCGGCCGGCTCGCGGGCTGGCACCCCAGCGACATGGCGGGCGCGGTGCTCAATGCGATCGTCGACCGCACGGGGATGGACCCGGCCGCGGTCGAGGACGTCATCATGGGCTGCGTCAGCCAGGGCGGCGAGCAGAGCTTTCAGATCGGCCGCAATGCCGTGCTGTCGTCCAAGCTGCCCGAAAGCGTTCCCGCCGTCACGATCGACCGCCAGTGCGGATCGTCGCAACAGGCGATCCAGTTCGCCGCCCAAGCGGTGATGTCGGGCACCCAGGACGTGGTGATCGCGGCGGGCGTCGAATCGATGACGCGCGTGCCCATGGGATCGACCGGCATGCTCTTCCGCGAGGCCGGGCTCGGCCGCGCCAAGTCGCCGCGCCAGCACGAACGCTATCCCGACATCGAGTTCAGCCAGTTCATGGGCGCCGAGATGATCGCGAAGAAGCATGGCTTCGACCGCGAACAGCTCGACGCCTATGCGCTCGAGTCGCACCGCCGCGCCGCCGCCGCCACGACACGCGGCGACTTCCGGGACGAGATCGTCGGGCTCGAGATCGAGACGCCCGAGGGCATGATCATCCACGACCGTGACGAGGGCATCCGCGCCGATTCCACCATGGAGTCGATCGGCGCGGTCAAGCTCCTCAAGGAAGGCGGCGTCATCTCCGCCGCCAATGCCAGCCAGATCTGCGACGGTGCCTCGGCCGTGCTCGTCGTGTCGGAGCGCGCGCTCAAGGAGCACGGGCTGACGCCGCTGGCGCGCGTCCACAACCTCACCGTCACCGCCGGCGATCCGGTCATCATGCTGGAAGAGCCGCTATTCGCGACCGACAAGGCATTGAAGCGCGCGGGCATGCGCATCGACGAGATCGACCTGTACGAGGTGAACGAGGCCTTCGCCTCCGTGCCGCTGGCCTGGATGAAGCATGTCGGCGCCGATCCGGCCAAACTGAACGTCAACGGCGGCGCCATCGCGCTCGGCCATCCGCTCGGCGCGTCGGGGACCAAGCTGATGGCGACCCTTGTCCACGCGCTCCACAAGCGCGGGCTGCGCTACGGCCTCCAGACGATGTGCGAAGGCGGCGGCATCGCCAACGTCACCATCGTCGAGCGGCTCTGACTTTCACGCGAGGAATACCGGAATGGTCATCGACAACAATGTCGCCGCCGTCGTCACCGGCGGCGCGTCGGGGCTCGGCGAGGCCACCGCCCGCGCGCTCGCCGCCAAGGGCGCCAAGGTCGCCATCTTCGACCTGCAGCGCGAAAAGGGCGAGGCGGTCGCGGCGGACATCGGCGGCATCTTCTGCGAGGTGAACGTCACCTCCGACGAGAGCGTCGACGCCGGCTTCGCCCGCGCGCGACAGGCGCATGGCCAGGAGCGGGTGCTCGTCAACTGCGCGGGCACGGGCAACGCGATCAAGACCGCGAGCCGCTCCAAGGAGGACGGCTCGATCAAGCATTTCCCGCTCGACGCGTTCAACTGGATCATCCAGATCAACCTGGTCGGCACCTTCCGCTGCATCGCCAAATCGGCGGCGGGAATGCTCACGCTCGACCCGATCGATACTGAAAACGGGGGCGGCGAACGCGGCGCGATCGTCAACACCGCGAGCGTCGCGGCGGAGGACGGCCAGATGGGCCAGGCCGCTTATTCCGCGTCCAAGGGCGGCGTGGTCGGCATGACCCTCCCCATCGCGCGCGACCTGATGGGCGAGGGCATCCGCGTGAACTGCATCCTGCCCGGCATCTTCGAGACCCCGCTGATGAACGGCGCCCCCCAGCCGGTGAAGGACGCGCTCGCGGCGTCGGTGCCCTTCCCCAAGCGGCTCGGCATCCCCGCCGAATATGCCCATCTCGCGCTGACGATGATCGAGAACGGCTATTTCAACGGCGAGGACGTGCGGTTGGATGGTGCCATTCGGATGGCGCCGCGGTAAGCCGCAGGGCGGGTTTGTGTCGCCTCGGCGCAAGACTCGCCCAAGGCCGGCCGGCGCGGCCCTGCCGCGTCCGACGACTCGGGATTTACTCCCGAGTCGGCAACCCACGCTTGAGAGGAAGTCCTTGCCCCGTCCCGCCCCCTGGCGCCTAGACCCCGCCGCCTACCCCCATAGCGGGCCGATCCAGACGCGCTTCCAGGACATGGACGTGCTCGGCCACCTCAACAACGTCGCCTTCGCCGCGCTGTTCGAGACCGCGCGCACCAAGTTCAATCGCGAAGCCGAGCTCTGGGGCAAGCGCTTCAGCGGCCGGCGCGCGGTCGTCGCGCAGATGGAGATCAACTATCTCGCCGAGGGCAGCTACCCGGAGGATGTCGAGATCGCGACTGGCATCGGCGACATCGGCGGGCGCAGCTGGGCGATCCTGGCCTGCATGTTCCAGGAGGGCCGCCCCATCGCCACCTGCGACGTGGTGATCGTCATGGACAAGGACGAGGCGGGGGGCGGCCTGCCCGACCTTTTCAAGCAACGGCTCATGGAGTTCAGGGTCCGCGAGGGCCGACCGCGGTAAGTTCGTCGAACGGCAGACAAGTTCACGCGAGGACGCGGAGGCGCGAAGAGGGCGGCCCGCCGCGTCGGCGGCCTTCGACGGAACCGACGTGAACAAAGATACGGACCGCTGAAACGATCAGGATAAAGCTGCCTCGCGCGATCTCTCCGCGCCTCCGCGCGACCCCGACTTCGTCCCGATCGACGGCGAGAACTCAGTCCTCGAACACCGCCGCGCGCTTCTCCATGTTGGCGCGCACCTGCTCGACCTGGTTGGGTTTGCGGATGACCGCGAGTTGCTCGACCGTCTCCGCCTCCAGCACCGCCGCCGCGTCGCCGTCCGCCGCGAGATTGTAGAGCCGCTTGGCCCCGCGCGTCGCATGGGGGTTGCGCGCCGCGATCGCCCGCGCCAGCGCGAACGCCTCGCCAAGCGGGTCGTCCGCGACCCGCGTCACGAAGCCCAGCCGCGCCGCCTCCGCGCCGTCGAACTCGCGGCCCGTATAGGTCAGCTCGCGCAATACGTCGTCGCGCGCCAGCGTGCGCCACAGCGCGACGCCGGCCATGTCGGGCACCAGCCCCCAATGGCTTTCCCGGATCGCGAAGCGCGTCGCCGGCGCGGCGATGCGGATGTCCGCCCCCGACATGATCTGGAAACCGCCGCCGAACGCGACGCCGTGGACCGCCGCGATCACCGGCATGGGCAGCGTCCGCCAGCCCCAGCTCACCTGCTGCGCCTTGTTCGCCACGCCCCAATCGCGGTCCACCAGGTCGAGCCCCGACCCGCCCGTCATGCTCGCCATGTCGAGCCCCGCGCAGAAAGCCCGCCCCTCGCCCGACAGCACCGCGACGCGCACCGCGTCCATTCCCGCCAGCCGGTCGATCGCCGCCACGATCCCGTCGAACATGGCGGGGTCCAGCGCGTTCATCTTGTCGGCCCGGTTCAGCCGCACATCGGCGATACCGTCCGCCACGGCGATGGTCACGCGATCGGTCATTCCGCTCTCCTCGGGGGCGTTGGTAGACGCAGGGCGGAGCGCCCGCAATCGCGGCGGTTGCTCTCGCCCCGCCACCCGCTAGAGCCCGAGCGGATGAGCTTCGACGTACGCGCCTTCGCCTCGCACCGCTTCGGCGGCCATGGAGGCCGCCTGGGGATCGGCTATCACGATCACGGCCCCGACTGGGCCGAACTCGCCCTCCCCTATGCGCTCGACCTGGTCGGCGATGTCGAGCGCGGGGTGCTCGCCTCGGGGCCGATCATCACGCTGATGGACATGGCGACCAGCCTGTCGGCCTGGGCGAAGCGGGGCGCCTTCGTGCCGCACGCGACGCTCGACCTGCGCATCGACTATCTCCGCCCCGCGACGCCGGGCCGCACCGTGATCGGGCGCGGCGAATGCTATCGCCTCACCCGCGCCATCGCGTTCGTGCGCGGGCAGGCGCATGACGGTGATCCCGACGACCCGATCGCGCATGTCGCGGGCACCTACATGACCCTGGACGCCCAGCCATGACGCTGCCCCCCTATGCCGATGTGCTCGGGATCGTGGTCGAGCCCGGATCGGACGACGCGGATGGCGCCCCGGTGCTGGTCATGCCCTTCACCGACGATGTGGTCGGCCGACCCGGCTTCCTCCACGGCGGCGCGATTTCGGGGCTGCTGGAAATGGCCGCCATCGCCGCGCTGACCCATGCGTTGCGCGAGGAAGGCGGCGGCCGGATCAAGCCGGTGGGCGTCACGGTCGACTTCATGCGCGGCGGCCGCGACAAGCCCACCCGCGCCGCCGGCCGCGTCACCCGGCTGGGCGGCCGCGTCGCCAATGTCGAGGCGACCGCCTGGCAGGACGACCCCACCCGCCCGATCGCCTCCGCGCGGATGAACTACCTGCTCGTCCGGCCGTAGATGGGGAAGGTCGTGCATGGAGCGGCGGGAAGTGGTGGTTTGCAGACCGGCAGCTCCAGCCTGAGATGGCTGGAGCTGCCGGCCTCGGCTTGGGACGCGAGAGACCACCTGATCATGGCGGTAATCGCAGACGGCCAGGAGCTCCCCTGTTCACGCGACGCACGAGGTCTCGATCTCCCGATAGGCTAATCTGATTTGCTCTGCACCTGCAGCCGTTTTATGTTAAGAGCAACGCGACTGCCTACCTCGGTGACGGTTTGTGTTGTGGATACCAGTCCAGCAGCGTGAAGAACTCGAAATGTTGCATGGGGTATCCGCTTTCGTGTTCTACGGGCTATCCGATCGTCGGGAAAAGGCTCATCAAAGACGCGAACCAACTCTCGCTGCTGTGCGGATGTAAGTGACAGGTGCAACTGCGACTTCCTTTCCTCTTCGAATTTCGCACGCGCTATCTGATTACCAGATGGACTATGCGCATAACGCAGCGCCTCCTCGATCCAGCATTTAACAAATGCTTCTTGCTTTATTGAAAGGTCGGTAAGACCAATTCGATACTCTTTAAACGTGGGAACAGCGACCGCCCGGCAAAACGCTTCCGCGATACGCTCGGTCAATTCACCCTCCTCGAAAGGCGGCTTCGGCTTTTTTACCTTGTTCTTCCCCGACACGTTTCTGCAACTCCCATGGCTTCGATATTTGGGAAAGTTTTCGCCGTCCCAGGATCGTAAAGGCGAGTCGAGTTTTAGCGGGTTCTCCCGACCGCATAAGCGTCCGAGTTTGAAGCGAGAGCCGCCATTGCCGACTATGATCTCCCCTCCCTAAGCCGGATCAAGCCGGACCAGCCGTCCCGCGCCGCCATCCTCCAGCACCCAGATCGCGCCGTCGGGCCCCTGCTCCACCTCGCGGATGCGCGCGCCGAGCGGGATGCGCGCCGCTTCGGTCGCGGTGGCGCCCGACACGCGCACCCGGACGATCGCCTGCGCGGTCAGCCCGGCCAGCACGAAATCGCCGTTCCACCCGGCAAAGCGCGTGCCGGTGTATTGGATCATCCCGCCCGGCGCGATCACCGGGGTCCAGCTGAACAGCGGCGCCGCGAAGTCGGGGCGGGTCGTATGGCGTGGCAGCACCTCGCCGTCATCGCCTTCCGACACCACGCGCCACCCGTAATTGCGCCCGCGTTCGACCAGGTTGAACTCGTCGCCGCCTTCCGGCCCCATCTCGCTCTCGAACAGGCGCCCGTCGCCGGCGAAGACTAGGCCGTACGGGTTGCGATGGCCCAGCGACCATATCTCCGCGCGGGCGCCCGCCGTCCCGGCGAACGGTCCGCCCGCCGGGATCGTCCCGTCCGGGTTGATCCGCACGATCTTGCCGAGCGTGCCTCCCGGATCCTGCGCCGGGGCGCCCTGGTGCCGCTCGCCCGCCGTCACGAACAACAGGCCGTCGGGCGAAAAGGCCATGCGCCCGCCATAATGCCGGTCGTCGACGACCTTGGGCCCCTGCCGCCAGATCACCTCGACGCCGCCGAGCACGCCGCCGGCCGCGTCCAGCGTCAGTGTGCCGGGCGCCACCGCCAGCCGCGCCGCCCGTCCCGGCTTCGGCGAAGCTCAGATAGACGCGGCGATTGGCGGCGAAATCCGGGTCGAGCACCACGTCGAGCAGCCCGCCCTGCCCCTGCGTCGCCACGGCGGGCACCCCGCTTACGGGCGCCGATATCTGCCCGGCGGTGGTCACCACGCGCAACCGCCCGCCGCGCTCGGTCACGAGCAGCCGTCCGTCGGGGAGGAACACCATCGCCCAGGGATTGCCGAACGTCGCCACAACGGTACGCGTCACCGCGCCGGTGACGGGGGTCGGCGACGGCGTGCCGCTGGGCGAGGGGCTCGGCGACGGACTGGGCGAGGGGGTCGGCCCCGGCGTCGACACCGGATCGGGCGCCGCGCCCTCGTCACCGCCGCACCCCGCCAAGGTCAGGGGCATGGTCAGGGCCAGTGCCGCCAGGGCGAGGCGCCGGCGCCCGCTCACCGCGCCGCGGTCGGCGTCAGCTTCAGCAGCCGGCCCGCCGACCCGCGCCCGCCATCCTCCAGCACCCAGATCGCGCCGTCGGGGCCCTGCTCGACCTCGCGGATGCGCGCGCCCATGTCCCACTGATCGCCCTTGGCCGCGTTCGTCCCGTTCAGGTCGACGCGCACCAGCGCCTTGGACGACAGCCCGCCGATGAAGGCGTCGCCGCGCCATTGCGGGAACAGCGACCCCGAATAGATCATCAGCCCGCCCGGCGAGATGACGGGCGTCCAGTTGACCTTGTACCGCTCCAGATCGGGGCGCGTGGCATGGTCGGGGATCGGGCGTCCATCATAATGGTCGCCGTCCGACACCAGCGGATAGCCGTAATTGCGGCCCGGCAGGATCAGGTTGAGCTCGTCACCGCCCTTGGGACCCATTTCCTGCTCCCACAGATTGCCCTGCGCGTCGAAGGCGATGCCGAGCAGGTTGCGATGGCCATAGCTCCACACCTCGGGCGCGAAACCTTTCGCCGCGAGCGGGTTGCCCGGCGCGGGCTTGCCGTCGAGCGTCAGCCTGAGCACCTTGCCCAGCGTGGCCTTGGGGTCCTGCGCGGGGGTGAATTGCTGCCGCTCGCCATTGGTGAAGAACAGGTGCCGGCCGTCGGGGGCGAAGGCGATGCGCCCCGAATAATGGCCGTCCCCCTCCACGAAGGGCCGCGCGGTGAACAAGGTCTCGACGCCGTCCAGCCGCGCGGTCGTGCCGATCGCCGCCAGCCGCCCGCGCGCCAGCACCACGCCCTTGCCGCCCGGCCCACCGGTGGAATAGCTGAAATATACCCGGTTCGACCGGGCGAAATCGGGCGCGAGGACGACGTCCATCAGCCCGCCCTGCCCCGCGTCGTCGACCGCGGGCGTACCCGCCACCGTCATGCGCGACTTGCCGTCGGCCGCGACGAGCAGCAGCCGCCCGTCCTTTTCGGTCACCAGCATCCGCCCGTCGGCCAGGAACGTCATGGCCCAGGGCGCGTCGAAATCGGCGACCGGGGTGGCGGTGAAGGGCCGGCCGGCCGCCTGCCCGCCCGCCCGTTGCGATTCGGCGGGCCCCGAACAGGCGATCAGCACGAAGGGAATGGCGGCGAACAGGGAACGGCGCATCGGGGATCATACTCCTGATCTGGGTCAACCCGCCAACGCGTGGAGCCGCCCGAAGGATGCACCCTTGCCCGGCGGGCCGCTTCGCCGTATATCGCGAGAGCTTTCTCGACATCGTCAGCGGTGAAGAGGCTGCGGGGCTCGCTCCGCGGCGGCGCCCACCCGCATCCGGACCACCCGCTTGACCGACCTCGCCCATCTCCACCGGCTGATCGAACCCGAAGCCCAGTCGCTAGGCTTCGCGCTGGTGCGCGTGCGCATGATCGGCGGCAAGTCGGACCCGACCCTGCAGGTGATGGCGGAACGCCCCGACACGCGCCAGCTGACCATCGACGATTGCGCCGACCTGTCGCGCCGCATCTCCGACCGGCTCGACGCGCTGGAGGCCGAGGGCCGCGACCCGATCGAGGAAGCCTATCGGCTGGAGGTGTCGAGCCCCGGCATCGATCGCCCGCTCACCCGGTTGAACGATTTTACCGACTGGGCCGGGCACGAGGCGCGCATCCATCTCGACGCGCCGGTCGACGGCCGCAAGCAGCTGACCGGCGACCTGGTCGGGGTCGAGGGCGACCGGATCACGATCGACGTGAAGAAGCACGGCCCCATGACGATCGGCTTCGCCCAGGTCGCCGACGCCAAGCTGCTGCTCACCGACCGGCTCATCGCCGCCACCAGGCCCCTGTCGATCGAGGGGGCCGACGAATTCGAACCGGACGCGGACGAAGAGCCGCGGGAAGAAGAGGAACAAGCATAATGGCCGCCCCAGCTAATTCCGGCGCCCCCGCCAGTGCCACCGCGAACCGCGCGGAACTGATCGCGATTGCCAATTCGGTCGCCACCGAGAAGATGATCGACCGCGCCATCGTGATCGAGGCGATGGAGGACGCGATCCAGCGCGCCGCCAAGAACCGCTACGGCGCCGAGATGGAGATCCGCGCCAAGCTGGACTCCACCACCGGCGACCTGCGCCTGTGGCGCGTCGTCGAGGTGGTCGAGCTGGTCGACGACATCTACAAGCAGGTCGATGTCGCGGGCGCGCAGAAGCTGCAGGCGGGCGCCGTCGTCGGCGACTATCTCGTCGATCCGCTGCCCCCGATCGAATTCGGCCGCATCCAGGCCCAGGCGTCCAAGCAGATCATCTTCCAGAAGGTCCGCGACGCCGAGCGCGCGCGCCAATATGAGGAGTTCAAGGACCGCCAGGGCGAGATCATCACCGGCGTCGTCAAGCGCGTCGAGTTCGGCCATGTCGTCGTCGACCTGGGCCGCGCGGAGGGCGTGATCCGCCGCGACGCGCAGATCCCGCGCGAGGTGGTGCGCGTCAACGACCGCATCCGCGCGCTCATCCTCAAGGTCTCGCCCGAGGTCCGCGGTCCCCAGATCTTCCTCAGCCGCGCGCATCCCGACTTCATGAAAAAGCTGTTCGCGCAGGAAGTGCCCGAAATCTACGACGGCATCATCACCATCATGGCCGCCGCCCGCGATCCCGGTTCGCGCGCCAAGATCGGCGTGATCAGCCGCGACTCGTCGATCGATCCCGTCGGCGCCTGCGTCGGCATGAAGGGCAGCCGCGTCCAGGCGGTCGTTCAGGAGATGCAGGGCGAGAAGATCGACATCATTCCCTGGTCGCCCGACATCGCCACCTTCGTCGTCAACGCGCTCCAGCCCGCCAGCGTCAGCCGCGTGCTGATCGACGAGGAGGAGGAGCGGATCGAGGTGGTCGTCCCCGACGATCAGCTGTCGCTCGCCATCGGCCGTCGCGGCCAGAACGTCCGCCTCGCGTCGCAGCTCACCGCCAAGGCGATCGACATCATGACCGAGGCCGACGCCTCGGAGAAGCGCCAGCGCGAATTCACCCAGAATACCGAGCTGTTCCAGGGCGAGCTCGACGTCGACGAGACGCTCGCCCAGCTCCTTGTCGCGGAAGGCTTCGGCCAGCTGGAGGAGGTGGCCTATGTCGAGATCGAGGAGCTCGCCGCGATCGAGGGCTTTGACGAGGATCTGGCGCAGGAGCTCCAGAGCCGCGCGCAGGAAGCGCTCGACCGCCGCGAACAGGCCGCTCGCGACGAGCGCATCGCTTTGGGCGTCGAGGACGCGCTCGCCGGGATGCCGCATCTGACCGAGGCGATGCTCGTCACGCTCGGCAAGGCGGGGATCAAGACGCTCGACGACCTGGCCGACCTCGCCACCGACGAGCTGGTCGAGAAGAAGCGCGTCGAGCCGCGCCGCCGCAACGAGGACGCGCCCAAGCGTCCCGAGCACAAGGGCGGCATCCTGGCCCAGTACGGATTGTCGGACGAGCAGGGCAACGAGATCATCATGGCCGCCCGCGCGCACTGGTTCGAGGACGAGCCGGCGGACGACGCTACGCCCGCCGCGCCCGCCACGACCGAGGAGGACGCGCATGCGGACTCCGGACAATGACACCCCGCGACTAGCAGCGGACGGCCCGGGGCAGGCGGCGGACGGCCCCGTCCGCCGCTGCATCCTGGCGGGCGAGCGGGCGGGGCGGGACAGCCTGGTCCGCCTCGCGCTCGGCCCCGACGGCCAGGTCCATCCCGACGTGCGCGCCAAGGCGCCGGGCCGGGGCGCGTGGATCGGCGTCACCCGCGCCGAGCTGGAGGCCGCGCTCGTCAAGGGCCGGCTGCGCGGCGCGCTGGCGCGCGCGTTCAAGGGCGGTGACTTCACCGTCGACGCTGACCTGCCCGGGCGCATCGCCGATGCGCTGGAACGCAACGCGATGGACAGGCTAGGGCTCGAGGCCAAGAGCGGCACGCTCATCACGGGGTCCGACAAGATCGAGGGCGCGGCGCGCGGCGGGCAGCTCCGCGCGCTTTATCACGCCGCCGATGCGCGCGACGACGGGATGCGCAAGCTGGCGCAAGGCTGGCGCGTCGGGTCGGACCGCGAGGGATCGGACCTCAAGGGGTTGGTTCTGCCTTTTCCCCGCACCATATTGTCGATGGCGCTCGGGCGCGAGAATGTTGTACATATCGGTCTGACCGACCGCGCTGCGGCGAAGCGGGTGGGCGAAGCGCTCGACCGCTGGCTGCATTACATCGGCCCTGACTCCCTTGTGGCACCTTGCGAAACGGCCTCGCAGGGCGCATCGGCGCTCCCGGCTTCGGGCGTGCCTTCGGCCGCGAATAACTGAGGAATTCGAGTGAGCGACACCGACAACGAGAAGCCGAAGCTCGGCATGCGCGCGCCCCTGGGGCTGCGCCGCACCGTCGAGACCGGCAAGGTGAAGCAGAGTTTCAGCCACGGCCGCTCCAACACGGTGATCGTGGAGACGAAGAAGCGCCGGTTCGTGCGCCCCGGCGAGACCGCGCCCGACGCGGCGCCCGAGGTCGAGGCCGCACCCGCGCCCGTCGAGGTGCAGACGCCCGCGCCCGCTCCAGTGCCCGCCCGCGCCGCGCCGTCGAACGAGACCGCGCAGGAACGCCAGGCTCGGATGCTTCGCGAGGCCGCCGAGGACCGCTCGGCCATTCTCGAGGAAGCGCGCCGTCGTCAGGAAGCCGATCGCCAGCGCGCCGCCGACGAGGAGCGCGCCCGTGCCGAGGAGCGCGCCCGCGCCGAGGCCGAAGCGCGAGCCGCGCCGCCCGCGCCGGAACCCGTACCCGTCGCCGAGCCGACCCCGCCGCCCGCCCCGGAACCTGTCGCCGCCGCGCCGGCACCCGAGCCCGTCGCGGCCCCGCGCCCGGAGCCCGAGGTCGCCCGTGCCGTCGAGGCGCGGCCCGCGCCGCAGCCCGTCGTGCCGCCCGCGCCGCCCGCGCCGCCCCCGATCGTCGAACTCGCGCGCGATCCGGCCATGCCGGCCCCGCGTCGCTTCTCGCCCGTCGCGCGTCCCGAACGCCCGCCGCCCCCGCCCAAGCCCGTCGAGGCGCCCGTCGCCGAGGAGACGCCCGCGACGCGTGCCGCCGGCACGACCACCGGCGCGCGCGCGCTGCCGGCCGGCCAGGCCACCCCGCGCAACGCGGTGCCCGCCCGTCCGACCCAGCGCGACCGCAAGGGCGACGACCGCCGCACCTCGGGCAAGCTCACCGTCACGCGCGCGCTCGGCGACGACGGCGCGCGCTCGCGCTCGCTCGCCGCGCTCAAGCGCGCGCGTGAAAAGGAGAAGCGCCATTTCGGTCCGCGCGACGCGCAACCCAAGCAGGTGCGCGACGTCCAGGTGCCCGAGGCGATCACCGTTCAGGAACTCGCCAACCGCATGGCCGAAAAAGGCGCGGACCTGATCAAGACCTTGTTCAAGATGGGCTCGCCCGTCACGATGAACCAGCTGATCGACCAGGACACCGCCGAGCTGCTGGTCACCGAATTCGGCCACAACATCGTGCGCGTGTCCGATTCGGACATCGACCTCGCGATCGACTCCGAAGCCGATGCGCCCGAGGACCTCCGGCCCCGGCCGCCCGTGGTCACGATCATGGGCCATGTCGATCACGGCAAGACCTCGCTCCTCGACGCGCTGCGCGGCACCGACGTGGTGCGCGGCGAGGCGGGCGGGATCACCCAGCATATCGGCGCCTATCAGGTGCAGATGAAGGACAAGTCGAAGATCACCTTCCTCGATACGCCGGGGCATGAGGCCTTCACCCAGATGCGGATGCGCGGCGCCGACGTGACCGACATCGTCGTCCTGACGGTCGCGGCCGATGACGGGCTGATGCCGCAGACGATCGAGGCGATCAACCACACCCGCGCGGCCGGCAAGCCGATGATCGTGGCGATCAACAAGATCGACAAATACGAGGCCAACGCCCAGCGCGTCCGCGAGCGCCTGCTCGAACATGAGGTCGTGGTCGAGGAACTGGGCGGCGACACGCAGGACGTCGAGGTCTCCGCGCTCAAGAAGACCGGGCTCGATCAGCTGATCGAGAAGATCCAGCTTCAGGCCGAACTGCTCGAACTGCGCGCCAACCCCGACCGCCCCGCCGAGGGCACGGTGATCGAGGCCAAGCTCGACAAGGGCCGCGGTCCCGTCGCGACCGTGCTCGTCAACCGCGGTACGCTCAGGGTCGGCGACATCTTCGTCATCGGCGCCGAATCGGGCAAGGTCCGCGCGCTGGTCGACGACAAGGGTCGCCAGATCAAGGAAGCCGGTCCCGCCATGCCGGTCGAGGTGCTGGGTCTCTCCGGCGTGCCCTCGGCGGGCGATCCGCTTCAGGTGGTCGAGAACGAGGCGCGCGCCCGCGAGGTCGCGGAATATCGTCGCGGCGTGCTGACCCAGAAGCGCACCACCTCGGCGCCCGCCAGCCTGGAATCGATGTTCTCCGCGCTCAAGTCCGCCCAGGCGATCGAATATCCGCTGGTTGTCAAGGCGGACACGCAGGGGACCGTCGAGGCGATCGTCCAGTCGATCAACAAGATCTCGACCGACCTGATCCGCGCGCGCATCCTCCATTCGGGGGTCGGCGGCATCACCGAATCCGACGTGACGCTCGCCGCCGCCAGCGGGGCGCCGATCATCGGCTTCAACGTCCGCGCCAACGCCAAGGCGCGCGAGATCGCCGAACGGTCCAAGGTCGCGCTCAAATATTACGACGTGATCTACGACCTGACCGACGAGATCCGCGCGGGCATGGCCGGGCAGCTCGGCCCCGAGGCGTTCGAGACGGTGGTCGGCCGCGCCGAGATCCGCGAGGTCTTCTCGGCGGGCAAGCATGGCAAGGCCGCGGGGCTCCTCGTGGTCGACGGCGCGATCCGCAAGGCGCTGAAAGCCCGCATCACCCGCAACGACGTGATCGTCTTCAACGGCGAGATCGCCTCCTTGCGCCGCTTCAAGGACGACGTTCCCGAAGTACGCGCCGGCCTGGAATGCGGCGTGACCTTCTCGAGCAATTACATCGACATCAAGCCGGGCGACTTCCTCGAAACCTTCGAGGTCGAACTGCGCGAACGCACGCTGTAGCGCGCTTTCCCCTCCCGCTTCGGCGGGAGGGGAAAGTTGCGAAGCGGCAGGGCGCCGGCCCGATACGTCGCAAGCGGAAAACCAGCCATGAAGCAAGACACCCCCGAACGCTCCGTCCGCGCATTGCGCGTGGGCGAACAGGTCCGCCACATCCTGTCCGAGATCCTGGCGCGCGGCGACGTCCATGACGATACGCTCGCCAAACACATGGTCTCCGTCACCGAGGTGCGCATGTCCCCCGACCTGCGCCACGCGACCGCCTTTGTGAAGCCGCTGCTCGGCGAGGACGAGGAAGCCGTGCTGAAGGCGCTGCGCACCAACACCGCCTATCTCCAGCGCGAGGTCGCCGCGCGCGTCCGCACCAAATTCGCGGCCAAGCTGAAGTTCCTGGCGGACGACAGCTTCGACGAGGGCACCCGCATCGATACACTGCTGCGCAAGCCCGAGGTGGCGCGGGACTTGGACGAATCTTGACGCGAGGCAGGTTGACCGGCTTCGCCGCAGCGATGATGATCGGCCTATGTCTTACACGGTGACCATGGGCGATAAAGGCGAGATAACCTTGCCCGAGAGGTTGATTGCCGGGCTAGGCTGGACACCTGAGGCGTCGTTGCAATGGCGTATCGCCGACGATGTACTTTACTTGGAAACACTGCCGCCGCCCGAGAGCACCGAGGCATCGTGTATCGCTTAAGAGCTTCGGCAGGTTCATTGGTGGCATTGGCCGCTCGGATCGGCCTGCTCGCTGTCATGGCCGGATCATGTTCGTCCACGAACATCCATACCGGCGAAAGCAGAACCTTTCGCCGCTATTGGCAAGCCTACGCCGAATATTCTGCGGACCTCGACAAGTTTCCTCAACTCGCTCGCGACCGTGAAAACTGGCGCAAGGTCATTGCCGCCATGTCCGATGAGAAGATCTCATGGCTGATCCGTACTCGATACGCGCCGCCCTTCGCGCATGACGCGGAATGGGCGAATCAGAAGAGCTTTGTGACCAGAGGATCGGATTGGACGCGGTATTCGATGCTACCGAACGGCACGTGCACGACAGGAGAGGACTGCGCGCGGCAGACACGCGCCATCGCCGTTCGCAAATGCGCCGACTATCGCTTCCGTATCATGACGGGGTACGTTAAGCGCGACGGTCGGCAGACAGGCGAGCGACCATCCCAAGTCGTGGGAATCGTCCCGTTCGGAACTCACGAATATCGCGGAACGCTGACGAGGCCGGACGGGAAAGAATTTTCGGTCACTTGGTCGTTATCCTGGATCGGAGCTAACAGAGATGCGCGCGCCAAGGACCCCCTTGACGACCAGCCTCACGATTTCAAATTGCAGCGGCTGCCCGGTGCTGAGAATTGGGAAATCACGCGCTGGAGCGGCATGCCCGATCCTCCGAGCGGACCAGCCCTGACCCCGGCCAATTGCTTGACGCAACTCGGTGTCTGGCCGCTGAGGATCTAAGCCGGAAGTCATGGCCAAGCTCTATTTCTACTACGCCTCGATGAACGCCGGCAAATCGACCACGCTCCTCCAGGCCGACTTCAACTACCGGGAGCGGGGAATGCGCACCGCGCTGTTCACCGCGTCGGTCGACGACCGGTTCGCGGCAGGGACGATCGCAAGCCGCATCGGCCTGTCCGCCCCCGCGACGATGTTCGACGCCGCCACCGACCTCGCCGCGCTCGTGGTGACCGACCACGCGCAGGCGCCGCTGTCCTGCGTCCTCGTCGACGAGGCGCAGTTCCTGACCGCCGTTCAGGTCGACCAGCTCGCCCGCATCGCCGATGTCCACGCCATCCCCGTCCTCGCCTATGGCCTGCGCACCGATTTTCGCGGCGCGCTGTTCGAGGGGTCGGCGCGGCTGCTCGCGCTCGCCGACGCGCTCATTGAGATCAAGTCGGTCTGCACCTGCGGCCGCAAGGCGACGATGAACCTGCGCGTCGACGCGCAGGGCCGCGCGGTCGCGCAGGGCGCACAGACCGAGATCGGCGGGGAAGAGCGCTACCTCGCCCTTTGCCGTCGCCATCACGCCGAGGCGCTAGGCGGCTGAACCCCGCCACCCCATATCGCGTCCATGACCCCCGACAGCCTGTTCTACCGCGCCGCGATCTGGATCGTGCCGCTCATCGTCGCGATCGTGTTCCACGAGGTCGCGCATGGCTGGGTCGCCAAATGGCTCGGCGATCCGACCGCGGCCGATCAGAAGCGCCTCAGCTTCAATCCCGTCCGCCATGTCGATCCGGTCGGCACGGTCGTCCTCCCGCTCAGCCTCGCGATCGCGGGGGCGCCCGTCTTCGGCTGGGCCAAGCCCGTGCCCGTCGACGCGCGCCGCCTGCGCGAGCCGCGCACCGGCATGATGCTCGTCGCGCTCGCCGGGCCGGGGATGAACATGCTGCTCGCCACGGTCGGCGCGGTCGCGCTGGGCCTGGTCTTCGGCCTGGGCGGCGAGAGCGCGGGCGCTGCGCGCTTCGCGGCCGAGCTGCTCTTCTCGTTCATCGTCGTGAACGTGTTCCTCGCGCTGTTCAACCTGCTCCCGCTGCCCCCCTTTGACGGCGGCCATCTGGTCGAGGGAATGCTCCCGCGCCCGCTAGCGCGCCAATATGCGAAGATCGGGCGCTACGGCTTCCTGTTCCTCATCGGCCTGCTCGTCCTGCTGCCGATGCTGGTGCCGGGCGCCAATATCGTCGAGCGGATCGTCGCGCCGCCGGCGCGCGCGGTGACCGGCTTCTTCCTCGACATCGCGCGCTGGGTCGGCTGAGGCGCATGCATGGCTGGCTGATCCTCGACAAGCCGCTCGGGGTCGGCTCGACCGACGCCGTGTCCGCGGTCAAGCGGGCGCTGCGCGCCGGGGGCTATCCCAAGCTCAAGGTCGGCCATGGCGGCACGCTCGATCCGCTGGCGACGGGCGTGCTGCCGATCGCGCTGGGCGAGGCGACCAAGCTCGCCGGGCGCCTGCTCGACAGCGACAAGATCTACGACTTCACGCTCCGCTTCGGCGCGGAGACCGCGACGCTCGACGCGGAAGGGCCGGTGGTCGCCACCTCCGACGTGCGCCCGACCGCCGCGGATGTGAAAGCCGTCCTCCCCCGCTTCACCGGCCCGATCGCCCAGACGCCCCCCGCCTATTCCGCGCTGAAAGTCGACGGCAAGCGCGCCTATGACCTGGCGCGCGCGGGCGAGACGGTGACGCTCGCCAGCCGGAACGTGACGATCCACGCGCTCACCCTGTTCCCGCTCTCCCGCAGCGAAACGGCGAGAGAGGGAGTAAGCCAGATCACCCTCGCCGCCCATGTCTCCAAGGGCACCTATATCCGCAGCCTCGCGCGCGACATCGCCCACGCGCTCGGCACGGTCGGGCATGTGACGATGCTGCGCCGGACCAGGGCGGGCCCGTTCGACCTGTCGGCCGCGATAACGCTGGACGAACTGGCCGAACTGGGGCATGGGCGCGCGCTTGAACATCATCTCCTGCCGCTGAGGGCGGGGCTGGACGACATCCCGGCTCTATCCCTCACCCCCGACCAGGCAGGGGCGCTCCGACAGGGGCGCGTTCTGGCCGGGATCGCCGCCGCTGACGGCCACTGCTTCGCGATGCTGGATGAAACGCCGGTGGCGCTGGTCGAGGTCAGGACCCAGGAGGTCCGCGTCATCCGGGGCTTCAACCTCTGATCTGAAAGGTATCACGATGTCGATCACTCCCGAGCGCAAGCAGGCGCTGATCACCGAACATTCGCGCCAGGAAGGCGATACCGGCTCCCCCGAGGTGCAGGTCGCCATCATCACCGAGCGCATCAAGAACCTGACGGGCCATTTCAAAGGCCATGCCAAGGACAATCACAGCCGCCGCGGGCTGCTGATGATGGTCAACAAGCGGCGCACGCTGCTCGACTATCTCCGCAAGACCGACGGCCAGCGCTATCTCGATCTCATCGCGAAGCTCGGCCTTCGCAAGTAAAAACCCGAAGGGCGCCCCAGCGGCGCCCTTCTCATATCCGCCCCCGCGCAATCCGGCGCTTGGGGCAGGGAGCGACAACGCGCTCCAAACCGCCGCGGACCGGCTTCGTCCGCAGACAGGCCCCGGCCGGCATCCGGCCGCCGGAGTGAAGGAAACGACATGTTCGACACCAAGAAAGTGGAAATCGAGTGGGGCGGCAAGACGCTGACCCTGGAGACGGGCCGCGTCGCCCGCCAGGCTGACGGCGCGGTGCTCGCGACGCTCGGCGAGACGGTGGTGCTCTGCGCCGTCACGGCCGCCAAGTCGGTCAAGGAGGGCCAGGATTTCTTCCCGCTCACCGTCCATTACCAGGAGAAATTTTCCGCGTCGGGCCGCATCCCCGGCGGCTTCTTCAAGCGCGAGCGCGGCGCCACCGAGCGCGAGACGCTGACCAGCCGCCTCATCGACCGCCCGATCCGCCCGCTTTTCCCCGAGGGCTTCCTGAACGAGATCAACGTGATCTGCCAGGTGCTCAGCTATGACGGCGAGAACGAGCCCGACATCCTCGCCATGGTCGCCGCCTCCGCCGCGCTGACCATCTCGGGCGTGCCCTTCATGGGCCCGATCGGCGGCGCGCGCGTCGGCTATCAGGGCGGCGAGTACATCCTCAACCCGACGCTCGACCAGATCAAGGAAGGCGAGCTCGACCTGGTCGTCGCCGCCACCCACGACGCGGTGATGATGGTCGAATCGGAAGCCAAGGAGCTGTCCGAGGACGTCATGCTCGGCGCCGTCATGTTCGCGCACCGGGCGTCGGGCGAAGTCATCGGCGCGATCATCAAGCTCGCCGAACAGGCCGCCAAGGAGCCTTGGGAGCTCAAGCAGGAGATCGACCCGAGCGCCGTCAAGGCCAAGCTCAAGGCGCTGATCGGCGACGACCTCGCCGCCGCCTACAAGCTCCGCGACAAGCAGCAGCGCCAGACCGCGATCAACGAGGCGCGCGCCAAGGCCCGCACCGCAATGGAAGCCACCAAGCACGAGAACCCGGCCGAATATCTGGCGTCGCTCAAGCTCGTGAAGAAGCTAGAAGCCGACATCGTCCGCGGCGCGATCCTGACCGACGGCATCCGCATCGACGGCCGCGACACCAAGACGGTGCGCCCGATCGAGGCGATGGTCCATTTCCTGCCCCGCGCGCATGGTTCGGCGCTGTTCACCCGCGGCGAGACCCAGGCCATCTGCACCACCACGCTCGGCACCCGCGACGCCGAGCAGATGATCGACGGGCTGAACGGCCTGTCGTACGAGAATTTCATGCTCCATTATAACTTCCCGCCCTATTCGGTCGGCGAAGTGGGCCGCTTCGGGGCTCCGGGCCGTCGCGAGGTCGGGCACGGCAAGCTCGCCTGGCGCGCGCTGCACCCGGTGCTGCCGTCCAAGGACGAATTCCCCTACACGATCCGCGTCCTGTCCGACATCACCGAGTCGAACGGTTCCTCGTCGATGGCGACCGTCTGCGGCGGTTCGCTGTCGATGATGGACGCGGGCGTGCCGCTCAAGCGTCCCGTCTCGGGCATCGCGATGGGCCTGATCCTGGAAGGCGACAAGTTCGCCGTCCTGTCGGACATCCTGGGCGACGAGGATCACCTGGGCGACATGGACTTCAAGGTCGCGGGGACCTCGGAGGGCATCACGTCGCTCCAGATGGACATCAAGATCGCCGGCATCACCGAGGAGATCATGCGGACCGCCTTGGCGCAAGCCAAGGACGGACGGGCCCACATTCTGGGCGAGATGGCCAAGGCGCTGGGCGAGACCCGCACCGAGCTGTCGGCCCATGCCCCGCGCATCGAGAGCTTCCAGATCGACAAGTCGAAGATCCGCGAAGTGATCGGCACCGGCGGCAAGGTGATCCGCGAGATCGTCGCCACCACCGGCGCCAAGGTCGATATCGACGACGAGGGTGTGATCAAGGTCTCGTCCTCCGACCCCGCGCAGATCGAGGCCGCGATCAAGTGGATCAAGGGTCTGGTCGAGGAGGCCGAGGTCGGCAAGGTCTATGACGGCAAGGTCGTCAACCTCGTCGATTTCGGCGCGTTCGTGAACTTCATGGGCGGCAAGGACGGCCTGGTCCACGTGTCCGAGATCAGGAACGAGCGCGTCGAGAAGGTTTCGGACGCGCTGTCCGAAGGCCAGGAGGTCAAGGTCAAGGTCCTCGAGATCGACCCGCGCGGCAAGGTCCGCCTGTCGATGCGCGTCGTCGACCAGGAGACCGGCGCCGAGCTGGAGGATACCCGTCCCGCGCGCGAACCCAGAAGCGATCGGGGTGAAGGCGGCGACCGTGGACCGCGTGGTCCCCGCCGTGACGGCGGCGGCGATCGCGGTCCCCGTGGCGAAGGCGGCGGCGGTCGCGACCGTGGTCCCCGACGCGACGGCGACGGTGGACGTGGACCCCGCCGTGATGGCGGCGGCGACCGTGGTCCCCGTCCCGAGCGTTCGGGCGGCGGCGAAGGCAATCGCGAGGACGGCCCCGCGCCCGAATTCGCGCCCGCCTTCCTGACCGGCGACCGCGACTGAGCTTCACGCCCGTGCGTGAACGGAAAGGGCCCGGGGGCGATCCCGGGCCCTTTCTGCGTCCGGGGTAACCTGCCTCACCCCGAATCGGGAACCAGCGACTCGGCCCGCGCGATTGGGGCCGCATGGATCAGACCCAGGCTCCCCTCGTCGACGCGCTCGCCAAGGCCGAGGCGCATCCCGTCATCGGCTTCGGCGCCCCCGGCCATGGGCGCGGCGCCGCCATGCCCCGCGGCCTGCGCGCGCTCGTCGGCGCCAAGGCGTTCAAGGCCGACCTGCTGACCGTCAAGGGCGTCGAGGACCGCACCGAGGGGGATTTGGCGCTCAACCGCGCGCACGAGATCGCGGCCGCCGCCTGGGGCGCCGATCTGTGCCGCTTCGTCACCGGCGGCTCGACCCAGAGCCTCCACACCGCGCTCGCCGCCGTCGCGCGCGCGGGCGACACGGTCCTCCTGCCGACCAATTCGCACAAGGCCGAATGGAGCTATGCGCTCGTCGCCGGGCTCGACGCGGTGCCGCTCGCCGTCGATGTCGACCCCGATTGGGACATCCAGACGGTGGTCACCCCCGCCACCCTCGCCGCCACGCTCGACGCCCACCCCCACGCCAAGGCAGCGATCGTGGTCTCCCCCAATTATTACGGCATCGCCTGCGACATCGAACGCTTGGCGGAGGTCGCGCATGCGCGCGGCGTGCCGCTGATCGTCGATGCCGCCTGGGGCGGCGCCTTCGCCTTTTCGCCGCGCCTTCCCTCCGATGCGCTGGCGCTCGGCGCCGATATCCAGGTGTGCAGCCTCCACAAGACGATGGGCTCGCTGGCGCAAGGATCGGTGCTCCTGGCGCGCGGCGATCTGGTCGATCAGCAGCGGCTGGCGCTCGCCTATGAGCTGTTCGAGACGACCAGCCCGTCGGTGCCCATCCTCGGCAGCCTCGACGCGACCCGCCGCGACCACGCCACCGGCGGCGCGAAATTATGGGGCGACGTGCTCGACCTCGCCGAGCAGGCCCGCGCCGAGATCGCGGCGATCCCCGGCCTGCGCGTCTATGGCCAGGACCGGGTCGAGCCCCGCACCGAACTCGACCGCACCAAAGTCCTGATCGACCTCTCCGCGCTCGGCGTCGCGGGCTATGCCGCCGACGACTGGCTTTACAAGCACCATCGTATCGCCACCGGCCTGTCCGAGGCCCGGAACCTGCTGGTCGTCATCTCGCTCGGCACGGGGCGGAGCGACGTCCGCACCTTGGTCAAGGCGCTCTCCGACCTGTCCGACAGGCTGCGCGCCGATCCCGCGATCCTGCCCCCCGCCCCCGCGCTCCCCGGCATCGCCACGCTCGGCTTCGAGCGCGCCATGCCCGGCGCCGACGCCTATTTCGGCCAGGTCGAGGAAGTCGCTTACGAGGCCTGCACCGGCCGCATCGCCGCCGAGGTCATCGCGCCCTCGCCGCCGGGCGTGCCCCGTCTGGTTCCGGGCCAGCGGATCGACGCCGCCCATGTCGCCTGGCTCGTCGCCAATCGCGACGCGGGCATGTTCGTGCTCGATCCGACCGATCCGTCGGAACACCGCCTGCGCGTCGTCGCCGAGGCGCCCGCTATCGATCGCCCGGCCATGTTCGCCGCCGAGCAGCGCGAGCGTCAGATCGGCTCCGACTCCTCCGACACGATCGCCCCCTCGACCGCATAGGCGCCCAGCGTCGGCCGCGCCTGCTCGCCCGGCGCGGCGCGGTTCAGGTGCACCCGCACCCCCGAAGCGACCAATGTCCGTACCGCGCGCGTCGTACCGGCCGCCTCGTCGCTTCCCCGGTGGATCGTCACCGACCCGCCGCCCTCGATCGGCACCCGCGCCAGCACCGTGGCGGCGGCATGGCCCGCCACCGCGCCCGGCTCCGTGCCCGCATAGGCTTGGCGGAACGTCAGCGCCCGCTCCAGCGCCCCGCGCCAGCGATAGAAGACGTGGCGCCCGACCAGTCCGATCCGCGCCAGGCTCGGCGCCCACCAGGGTGACACGGCGGTGGTGTGATAATGCGTCGCCGACCCGACCGGCGCATAGACGCTGCCCGTCAGCGCCGCCTCCGCGACGCCCCGCGCCCGCTCCCAGGCGCCGGGCTCGCGCCGCGCCCGCATCGATCCGTCGCAGGTGAAGCTGAACTGGCATCCCGTGGCGCGGTTCGACCCCTGATAGACGACCCCGCACACGCTGGCGGGAAAGGCCCGGTCGCGCACCCGGTTGAGCACCACCTGCGCCACCGCGCGCTGCCCGTTCGGGTCCTCCGACCGCGCCTCGTAATAGACCGCCGCGGTCAGGCAGTCCGCCGCGCGGCGCCGGTCGTCCTCGCTACGCGCGTCCGCCACGAAAGGCGGCGGCGCGGCCCCGGCCCCCGATGCGCGCGGCGGCACGACGATCGCCCGGGTCGAGGCCGGCCCCGCACCGGGCACCTCGAGCGCCAGCCGCTCCAGCAGCGGCCGCGCCTCCACGATCGCCCGCTCCACTGCGACCGCGCGCGGCGTCTCGACCGGCACGCAGGACGCCAGCAAGACCGGAACCGCTCCCGCCGTCCAAAGGCGCATCCGCTTCATCGTCACCTTGATAGGCCGTGCGGGTTAGAGCATGGTTAAGCGTTACGGGGGTCCGGCTCTGGCCAGATGGACCGGTTCCGCTATGCTCGGCCGATCGGGAGAACCTCCATGCCAGGCTTGATGGTCCCGCGGCTCCCAGCGCTAGCGCGCCGCCATTGGTTCTGGCTTCTCATGCCGCTCTGGCTGCTCGCTTCGCACAGGCTGCGCGGCTCGCTCGACTGGCGCACCGAGGGTCGTATCGGCGAGGCCACGATCCTGTTCGACTGGTGCGTGTTCCTTCCCGCTCTTTACGCCGCTTCCTTGTGGCGGACCCTTCCGCGCCGCGCCGTCCTGCTTCGCACGCTCGGCCTGTGCTGCGCAGGCCTGTGGGTCGCGGGCCTGCTCGTTCCCGATACCGCCGAGCACCTGCTCGCCCGCCTGGGCCCGCTCCGCTATGTCGGCGTGGCGGCCGCGCTCCTGGTCGAAGGCGCGCTGTTCGTGGCCACCCTCCGCCTGATTTTCTCGGGCCGCGCCGACGCGCCCTCGCTCGAACGGCTTGGCGCTCCGCCCTTCCTCGCTCGCCTCATGCTGCTGGAAGCGCGCTTCTGGCGTTGGCTGTGGTCGCATATGCGCGGGGGCTAGCCTTCTACCCCTTCCCCGTTCGCCAGAATCGGCTAGGGCGGCCCGCGCATGTTCGGACCCACCCACTAGACCATGGCCCGCGACGACCGCGCGGCGACCCTGCCCTGGATCGGGGTGGCCCCCCATGCCCCCTATTTCATCGACGAGCACGGCGCTCCCTGGACGCCGATCGGCCAGAACGACGCGATCTCCTGGGTCGAGTTCGAGGGGCTGTTCCGCCGCCGCGATCTTCCCGCGGTCGAACGCCATCTCGCCTATCTCAAGGCGCACGGCGTCACCTGCCTCCGGCTGATGGTCGAATATGCCCAGGTCCGGCACCGCTATTTCGAGCGGCCGGCGGGGGTGTTCGTCCCCGCCATGGTGACCCTGTGGGACGATCTGTTCGCGATGTGCGAGCGCGTCGGGATGCGCATCCTGCTCACGCCCGTCGACACCTTCTGGATGTGGCTTCACTGGCGTCACCATCCCTGGAACCGCGCCAATGGCGGCCCGCTCGCCCATCCCTCGCGGATGCTGCTGTGCGGCGATACCCGCACCGCGATCAAGGCGCGGCTGAGCTTCATGGTCGAACGCTGGGGCGGGTCGGGGGCGCTCTTCGCCTGGGATCTGTGGAACGAGATCCACCCGGCCCAGGCGGGCGACAGCGCCGACTGCTTTCCCGAATTCATCGCCGACCTGTCGCACCATGTCCGCGCGCTGGAGGTGAAGCTCCACGGCCGCGCGCATCCGCAGACGGTGTCGCTCTTCGGCCCGGAACTCTGGTGGCGGCCCGAGCTCCCGCTCGCCGACCCGATCTTCCGCCACCCCGATCTCGATTTCGCGTCGATCCACATCTATCGCAGCGGGGCGATCGACCATCCGCGCGATACCGTCGCGCCCGCGGTCGCGATGGGCAAGGTGGTGCGCGACTGCCTGAACGAGATCACCGACGGTCGCCCCTTTCTCGACACCGAACACGGCCCGATCCACAGCTTCAAGGACAAGAAGAAGACGCTGCCCGCGCCCTTCGACGACGAATATTTCCGCCATATGAGCTGGGCGCACCTGGCGTCCGGCGGGGTCGGCGGCGGGATGCGCTGGCCCAATCGCCGCCCGCACACGCTGACCCACGGAATGCGCGAGGCGCAGCGCGCCATGGCCGATTTCCTGCCGCTGCTCGACTGGTCGCGCTTCGCCCGGCGCAACGTCTCCGGCGCGGTCGGCGCCACCCATTTCCACCGCTTCGCCTGCGGGGACGGGAATCAGGCGCTCCTGTGGCTGCTCCGCCGTCGCGCGCTGGGCGCGGACGGTCGCGTCCGCGCCGACATCGAGCCGATCGCTCCCGTCGTCACCATCCCCGGTCTGGCCGACGGCCGGTGCGCGGTCGTCGGCTGGGACACGACCACCGGCTGCGAGGTCGACCGTTTCACCGCCGATGCGAAGGGCGGGCGGCTGCGCTTCACCCCCGCCCCCATCGGCCCCGACCGCGCCTTCGCGGTCCGGCGGATCGACTAGCCTGGGTTCGCCGCCGGATCATGAGTGGGGAGCTTCTGTTGCTCGGTGCCCTAAGCTCTCGGAGAAGTCCGGGGGGATTCTGTTGCTCGGCCCCCCCGGCGGCCGCCGGTTTCCACTTCTGTTACCCGGTGTGGTCCCTACCGTGCTTTTGTCCGATGTAACCTAAACCGTGAGGTTCGGGTTACGCGGCAATCGCGAGTGCTTCGTTATCGTTGGCACTTGTGTAATGGGCCGTCGCGGTGGTCCCATTCCGAGCGAAAACTGCGCCTTTCAACACACGTCGATCCTAGTTCGGCCCCTCTAGCTGAGCCGCTCGGCCGGCACGCTTGGATAGCGTGCTGGCTTAGCGGCTCACCTGGTGGAGCCGCCGGGTACTGCCCCCGGGTCCGCTGCGCCTAGTTCACGCAATATTTTATCGCCATAGCCGGGCGAACCCGGCACCCGTCGATATAGGGCAGGATCGCCCGCGCCGCAATTCCCGCCTTTTCCCTGCCATCTTGCGGGTTTAAAGGATCGTGGATGTTGACCCAGCGTTCCCGCTACGCGCTTCGCGCCATGCTGTTCCTCGCCGAACAGCCGGCCGGCTGCGCGCCCGTGGCGATGACGCGGATCGCCGCCGGCGCCACCGTTCCGCGCAAGTTCCTGGAACTCATCCTCGCCGATCTGCGCGAGGCCGGGTTCCTGCTTAGCACCCGCGGCAAGATGGGCGGCTACCGCCTCGCCAAGCCCTCTCACCTCATCTCGATGGGCGAGATCATCCGCGTGATCGAAGGGCCGCTCGCGCTCGTCCCCTGCGTCAGCCGCACCGCGTATCGCCGCTGCCTCGACTGCAAGTCGGAGGCCGATTGCGCCATCCGCGTCGCCATGATGCGGGTGCGCGACGAGACCGCGCGCATCCTCGACGGCACCAGCCTGGCCGACGCCACCGCGAGCGACCTCGTCGCCGCCTGAGCGCGGTTGCCACCCTCTTCTCCGCGTGGAACAAGCCGTCCGATAGAAAATCGGAGAGCTTGTTCATGGATCGTCGTACCTTCGTCCTGTCGGGAACCGCCGCCGCCCTGTGTCTCGGCAAGGTCGCTCTCGCGCAGGTCTCCGCGCAGGGCAGCCCCGATGCGCGGCTGAACGCGCTGTTCCAGCGCATCTTCGACGACACGGTCGACCAGAGCCCCGAATTCGCGACCGGGCTGGGCCTCGACAAGGGTGCCCGCGCCGGGCTCAAGAGCCGTCTCGACGACGCCTCGCTGGCCGAGCGCGCCGCCGATCTCGCCCGCACGCGACGCTGGCTGGCCGAGCTGGACCGGTTCCCCGCGGCCGGCCTGACCCCGGCGGCGGCCCTCAACCGCGAGATCGTGCTTTACGGCCTGCGCGCGGGCACCGTCGCGTCGGGCGAGTTCGGCCTCGACTCGGTGATCCGCCCTTATCGTATCTTCCAGCAGGGCGGCGCCTATTTCGAGACCCCCGATTTCCTCAACGACACCCACACGATCGAGAACGGCGCCGACGCGGAGGCCTATCTGGCGCGGCTCGACCAGTTCGCGCGCGTGCTCGACCAGGATATCGAGGTGCAGCGCGCCGACGCCGCGCGCGGCTATGTCGCGCCGGCCTGGTCGCTGGAGCTGACCCTGGGCCAGATCGCCAAGCTGCGCGGGGTGCCCGCGCGCGACAGCAACATGGTCACCTCGCTCGCGCGCCGCGCCGCCGCGAAGAATGTCGCGGGCGACTGGGCCGGCCGCGCCGCGCGCATCGTCGAGGCGCGGGTCCACCCCGCGCTCGACCGCCAGATCGCGCTGATCCGCGACCTCATGGGCAAGACCCAGGCGGGCGACGGCGTCTGGCGGGTGCCGCGCGGCGACGCGATCTACGCCGCCGCGCTCAGACAGGCGACCACCACCGACTTCACCCCCGATCAGGTCCACAAGATGGGCCTCGAACAGGTCGCGCAGATCAGCGCCGAACTCGACACGATCCTGCGCGCCGAGGGGCTGACCCAGGGCAGCGTCGGCCAGCGGCTCGCCCAGCTCAACAAGCGCCCCGACCAGCTTTATCCGAACACCGCGGAAGGCCGCGCCGCGCTGATCGCCTCGCTCAACGAGGGGGTGCGCGACATGACCACCCGCCTGCCGCGCGCCTTTTCCGAGCTGCCGAACCAGCCGCTCGAAATCCGCGCGGTGCCCGTCGAGATCCAGGACGGTGCGTCCAACGGCTATTACCGCCGCGCCGCGCTCGACGGGTCGCGCGCCGCCATCTACTTCATCAACTTGAAGGACACGGGCGACTGGCCCAAATACAGCCTGCCCGCGCTCACCTATCACGAGGGCGATCCGGGGCATCACCTCCAGATCTCGACCTCGCAGCTGTCCAAGGATATCCCGACGCTGCGCAAGATCGGTTTCTTCGGCGCCTATACGGAGGGCTGGGCGCTTTATGCCGAGGAGGTCGCGGCCGAACTGGGCGCCTACAAGACCCCGCTGGAGCGCGCCGGCTATCTCCAGAGCTTCCTGTTCCGCGCCGCGCGGCTGGTGGTCGACACCGGCATCCACACCAAACGCTGGAGCCGCGAACGGGCGACGCGCTACATGGTCGACACGACCGGCTTCGCCGAGCCCCGCTCGCAGCGCGAGGTCGAGCGCTACTGCACCCAGCCCGGCCAGGCCTGTTCGTACAAGGTCGGCCACATGGCCTGGGTCCGCGCGCGCCGGAACGCCGAAAAGGCGATGGGTCCGCGCTTCGACGCCAAACGCTTCCACGCGCTCATCAAGGAGGGCGCGATGCCGCTGTCGATCCTGGAACGCCTGGCGGCGGAACGCATGGTGTGACTTCCCTTTCTCCTCCCCCGCCAGGGGGAGGGGGACCGCTCGCGTTCTTCACGCGAGTGGTGGAGGGAGAGGACTCCCCGACGTCGAGCGGTCCCCCCCCACCTGGCGGGGGAGGAGAAAACATCACCCCCGCATCCGCTCGTGGTGGCGGATCACCTCCTCGATGATGAAGCGCAGGAACGCCTCGGAAAAGGCCGGGTCCAGCTCCGCCTCTTCCGCCAGCCGCCGCAGCCGCGCGATCTGCGCCTCCTCGCGGCCGGGATCGGCGGCGGGCAGCCCCGCCTCGCGCTTGTGGCGCCCGACCGCCTGCGTGACCTTGAACCGCTCGGCGAGCAGGTGGACCAGCGCCGCGTCGATATTGTCGATGCTCCGGCGATATCCGCGCAACAGCTCGTCGCTCATCCCGTCCCTCCCGGTGACACATGACACTCGCATGCGCTTTGCGCCCGTGCGCGTGCACCGCGCAAGGCTTGCGTTCGCCGCCCGCGCCCGCCACATCGCGGCCACGCCATGACCGCCGCCGTTCACCGCCTCCGCCCGGGCCAGCCCTCGCTCGATCCCCTGATGGCGCTCGTCCAGGGTGACATGAACGCGGTCAACACCGTCATCCTCGACCGGATGCAGTCGGAAATCCCGCTCATCCCCGAACTCGCCGGCCATCTGATCGCGGGCGGGGGCAAGCGGATGCGGCCCATGCTGACGCTCAGCTCGGCCCGGCTGATCGGCTATACCGGCACCCGCCACCACCGGCTCGCCGCCGCGGTCGAGTTCATCCACACCGCGACCCTTCTCCACGACGACGTGGTCGACGGCTCGGACCTGCGGCGCGGCAAGCGCACCGCCAACATCATCTGGGGCAATCCCGCCAGCGTGCTGGTCGGCGACTTCCTCTTCTCGCGCTCCTTCGAGCTGATGGTCGAGGACGGCAGCCTGACCGTCCTCAAGATCCTGTCCAACGCGTCGGCGGTGATCGCGGAGGGCGAGGTCAACCAGCTCACCGCCGCGCGGCGGATCGACATCGGCGAGGACCGCTATCTCGACATCATCGGCGCCAAGACCGCCGCGCTCTTCGCCGCCGCCTGCCGCATCGCCGCCGTCGTCGCCGAGCGCCCGGAAACGGAGGAGCGCGCGCTCGACGCCTATGGCCGCAACCTGGGCATCGCCTTCCAGCTCGTCGACGACGCGATCGACTATGTCTCCGAGGCGGGGGTGATGGGCAAGGACGCGGGCGACGATTTCCGCGAAGGCAAGATGACGCTCCCCGTCATCCTGGCGCACGCGCGCGGCGACGCCGAGGAGCGCCGCTTCTGGAAGGACGCGGTCGAGGGCCGCCGCGCCTCCGACGAGGATTTCCTTCACGCGGTCCACCTGGTCCGCAAGTCCCGCGCCGTCGACGACACGCTCGCCCGCGCGCGCCATTACGGCCAGCGCGCGATCGACGCGATTGCGGGGTTCGGCGGAGGTCGGGCCAAGGACGCGATGGTCGAGGCTGTGGAGTTCGCGGTCAGCCGGGCCTATTAGCGGCCAGGCCCGCTAAGTTGCGCGACGCGCAAGGCCCGGCTCGGCCGACGGGTCGGCGCAGCCGATCCCGTTCGACGTCACGACGGCGGCTTTGCCGTTGTCGTGCTAGGACCGATCGACATTCGGCATGGTGTCGTGACGAGGTTCACGCGAAGCCGCGAAGATGGAAGGCGAACGGCATCGCGGCTTGAGCGCGCCCGATAATCGGTAAATCCCGGCATCCTCCGCGCCTCCGTGCGGCCCGAGTCTTCTTCGCGCCTTTGCGCCTTCGCGTGAACATTTCGGCCGACGACGATACCCGCCCGACGGCTCGGATGAATGTCGATCCGGCCTAGCCCCGGATCAAGCCGCCTCGCGAACCTCGATCCGCCCCGCCCCACCATGACGCGGCTCGATCACCACCTCGATGTCGTGCCCTAAGGCCCGCAGACATTCCTCCAGCTTGACTTGGCTGATGTCGTCGAGCTTGCCCCGGGTCAGCAGCGACAGCTTGGGCTGCGAGATCGGCATCATCGCCGCGGCCTCGCGCTGCGTCAGTCCCATTTCCGCGATCGTCTTCTGAATACGGAGCGCGAGCTTGGCCTTTACGACATAGCCCGGCTCCAGCCGCAGCTCGTCCAAGACGCTATGTGCCGGGGGCGTCACATGCGTCTGCATCATCGATCGATACCGGACGCGGGATGATTGCTCAACAGTGCCGACGCCTCCACCTGCCCCACCGTCACCTCCAAGGTCGCATGGCCGATCCCGAACCGGTCGCGCAGCACCCCGCGCGCCTCCTCCAGAAAGCCGTCGCCCGGCGACCCGCCCGGCATCAGCAGATGCGCGGTCAGCACCGGCTCGGTGGTCGAGATCGGCCAGATATGCAGGTCGTGGACCCCGGCGACCCCCTTCATCGCCATGAGCGCGGCCCGCACCGCCTCGGGGTCGATGCCGCGCGGCACCGCATGGAGCGCCATCTCGACCGTCTCGCGCAGCAGCCCGCCCGTCCGCCACAGGATCAGCGCCGCGATGACCAGGCTCGACAGCGGGTCGATCCATAGCGCGCCCGTGCGCCAGATTACCAGCCCCGCGACGACCACCCCCGCCGACACCGCCGCGTCCGCCGCCATGTGCAGGAAGGCGCCACGGACGTTGACGTCGCCGTGCCGCCCCCGCGCGAACAGCAGGGCGGTCGCGCCGTTGACGAGGATGCCGACCGCCGCCACCCCCGCGACCACCCCGCCCATCACCGGCGCGGGTTCCGCCAGCCGCCGCGCCCCTTCCCAAATGATGGCGCCTAACGCGACCATGAGGAGCACCGCGTTGAGCAGCGCCGCCAGGATCGTCGACCCCTTCCACCCATAGGTGTACCGACCCGATGCGGGCCGCCGCGCCAGCGCCGCCCCGCCCCAGGCGACCGCCAGCCCCAGCACGTCCGACAGATTATGTCCCGCATCCGCCAGCAGCGCGACCGATCCGGTCCACAGCCCCGCTCCCGTCTCCGCGACGACATAGGCCATGTTCAACCCGATCCCGATCGCGAAGGCGCGGTCGTGGTCGGCGGGCCCGTGATGATGGCCATGGGCATGATGATCGTGATGCGCGCTCAATCGCCACCTCCCGGCCACCGCCCCGCGCGGCACCGTCGCGCAGGCTGTCCTACAAGCCCCGCTTCTGACAAGAGCGGATCATGTCCGTCGGCGAACCCGCTATCGCTACTCGTTCGCAACCGGAATCGACCGTTTCGCCTGAACTTCCAGTGAAGTTACGATCTCCATGACCGCCATCCTGCCGATCGAACAGGTTCTCCCCGACCTCCTGGCCGCCCTGCGCGATCGCCCCAATGCGGTGGTCGTCGCTCCGCCCGGTGCGGGCAAGACCACGGCCATCGCCCCCGCCCTGCTCGCCGAGCCCTGGTGCGCCGGCGAGATCCTGCTCCTTTCCCCGCGCCGCCTCGCCGCCCGCGCCGCCGCCGAGCGCATGGCCGCCCTCGCGGGCGAGCCGGTCGGGCGCACCTTCGGCTATGCCACCCGCCTCGATTCGAAACGCTCCGCCGCGACCCGCGTCACCGTCCTGACCGAAGGCGTCTTCGCCAACCGCATCGGCGCCGACCCGGAACTGGCAGGCGTGTCGGCGGTGCTGTTCGACGAGGTGCATGAGCGCAGCCTCGACGGCGATTTCGGCCTCGCGCTCGCGCTCGACGCGCAGGGCGGGTTCCGCCCAGACCTGCGCCTCGTCGCCATGTCCGCCACCCTGGACGGCGCGCGCTTCTCCGCGCTGATGGGGGACGCGCCGCTGATCGAGAGCGAGGGCCGCAGCTACCCGCTCGAGCTGCGCCACCTCGGCCGCGCCGCCGAGCTCAGGATCGAGGATTCGGTCGCCGGGGCGATCCGCCGCGCGCTGGCCGAGACCGCGGGCGGCATTCTCGCCTTTCTCCCCGGCGTCGCGGAGATCGAGCGCGTGGCGGAGCGGCTGGCCGGCCTGCCCGACCACATCGTCCTCCACCGCCTCCACGGCCAGCTCGACCCCGCCGCGCAGCGCGCCGCCGTGGCGCCCGACGCGCAGGGCCGTCGCAAGCTCGTCCTCGCCACCGCGATCGCGGAAACCAGCCTGACGCTCGACGGTATCGGCGTGGTGGTCGATTCGGGCCTTGCGCGCCGCCCCCGCTACGACCGCGCCGCCGGGCTGACCCGCCTCCACACCGAACGGGCGAGCCAGGCCGCCGCCGTCCAGCGCGCCGGCCGCGCCGCGCGCCAGGGGCCCGGCGTCGCCTATCGCCTGTGGGAGGAGGCGGCGACCGCTGGCTTGGCCGCTTTCGACCCGCCCGAGATCCTCGAAGCCGATCTGTCGGCGCTGACCCTGGCGACCGCGATCTGGGGCGTGCTCGACCCGCGCGACCTGCGCTGGCTCGACCCGCCCCCCGCCGCCGCGGTCGCGGAGGCGCGCTCCCGCCTGGCGACGTTGGGCGCGATCGACGCGGACCACCGTCCCACCCCGCACGGCCGCGCGGTCGCCGCGCTCCCCATGCCGCCCCGCCTCGCCCATATGCTGCTGCGCGCGGGCGCGCTCGGCCTCGCCGACACCGCCGCCCGGGCCGCCGTGCTCCTCGCCGAACGCGGACTCGGCGGCCCCGACGCGGACTTGGAAACACGCCTGCGCCGCTGGCACACCGATCGCGGCGCCAAGGCCCAGGCCGCGCGCAAGCTAGCCGAGCGCTGGGAACGTCTCACATCTCCCCTCCCTGGAAAGGGAGGGGTCGGGGGTGGGTGGACGGGATACGGTGAATCTGGAAGCAAGATCGGCATCTGCCTCGCCCTCGCCTATCCCGACCGCGTCGCGCGCCGCCGGGACGCCTCGGGCGAGAACTGGGCCTCGGTCGGCGGACGCGGCTTCCGCCTCGACGCCGCCGCCGCGCTCGCCCGCGCCGACTGGCTGGCGGTCGCGGAGACGCAGGGGTCGGCCGCCGGCGCCCGTATCCTCGCCGCCGCGCCGATCACGCAAGCCGAGGTCGAGACGCTGTTCGCCGACCGCATCGAACTCCGCCGCACGCTCGCCTTCGATCCCGCCACCGGCGCGGTCCAGGCGCGGCGCGAACGGCGCCTGGGCAGCCTGCGCCTGACCACCGGTCCCGACGGCGACGCCGATCCGGCGGCGGTCGCCACCGCGCTGGGGCAAGGCGTCCGCGACCACGGCCTCGCGCTCCTGCCCTGGCCCGCCTCGGCGACCGAGCTGCGGACGCGCGGCACCTTTGCCGGGATCGGCCTGGACGACGCGACGCTGCTCGCGCGACTCGACGAATGGCTCGCCCCGCTGCTCGCCGGCCGCCGCCGCCTCGACCAGCTACCGCCCGCCGCGCTGACCGACGCGCTACGCGCCTTGCTCGGCCGGGACGGCCAGCGCCGGCTCGACGCGCTCGCCCCGCCCGACTTCGTCAGCCCCGCCGGGTCTCGTCACCCGATCGACTGGCTGGCGGAGGGTGGCCCGCGCGTCGAGCTCCGTCCCCAGGCGCTGTTCGGCCTCGCCGTCCACCCCGTGGTCGGCACCGACCGCGTGCCCCTCGTCCTCAGCCTGCTCTCGCCCGGCGGGCGCCCGATCCAGACCACGCGCGACCTGCCCGGATTCTGGACGGGAAGCTGGGCCTCCGTCGCCAAGGAGATGCGCGGTCGCCATCCCAAGCATCCCTGGCCCGACGATCCCGCCGCCGCCCCTGCGACGCTCCGCACCAAAAAGGCGGATGCGCGCGGCGCCGGACCGCGCTAGACGGGTCGGCATGTCCGTCGCGATCATCCAGAAGCGCCCCCAGCTCGGCACCGAACATGGCGGCAGCCGCGTCGGCCAGTGGCAGCTCTCCTTCGACCGGGCGCAGCCGCTCCGCGCCGATCCGCTGACCGGCTGGGCCGGCGGCGGGGGCGACACCCGCGCCGACCAGGTGCGCCTGACCTTCAACTCGCCCGAGGAGGCGATCGCCTATTGCGAACGCCAGGGCCTGCAGTTCGAGGTCGTGCCGGACCCGCCCCGTCGCCTCCAGCTGCAAAGCTACGCCGACAACTTCAAATAAGGCCGCTTCCCAGCAGGGCGCCGCCGAGCACCACGAGCAGCTTGGCGTCCATCGCCAGCCCCTCGCGCCGCTTGGCCTCGACGAAGGCCGGCAGAGCCGCCACCGCGACCCGGTGGACGGTGATCGCCTCGCCGTCCACGCCCCCGCCCGCGCCGACCCGCGTCAGCCCGGTCGCGCGCACCAGCGTGAACGCCTCCGACGTCATCCCCGGCGAGGAGTGGAACCGCCCCAGCCGCTCGACCCGTGCGGCGCGGTAGCCCGTCTCCTCCTCCAGCTCGCGCGCCGCCGCGGCCTCGATCGTCTCGCCCGCGCCGTCGTCGCCGATCAGCCCCGCGGGCAGCTCCAGGCAGCGCCGCCCGACGGGCACGCGATATTGCTCGACGAGCAGCAGGTGACCCTCGTCGATCGCGACGATCACCGCCGCCTCGATGCCCCGGGCGCGGACCGCGTACTCCCATGTCCCCTCGACCTCGACCGCGAGGTAGCGCCCCGCCCAGACGCGCGCGCTCACAGCTCCACCAGCCGGTCGGGCAACTCGTTCGCGTCGCCTGCGGTGCGCGGGAAATGCTCGGCGAGCACCGCGCCGATCCGCTCCACCGCCGCCGCCATCCCCGCGCCCGGCCGCCCGTCGCGGGTCGCCGCCAGCAGCACTGCCATCGCCTCGCCCCAGACCTCGGGCGTCACCCGCGCATGGATCGTTTGGTCCGCGACGATCTCGGCCCGGCGCTCGGCCAGCGACAGATAGAGGAGCACGCCCGTCCGCGCTTTGGTACGATGCTCGGCCGCGGCCCGGAACAGCTCGACCGCGCGCCGCCGCACCCGCCTGGCCTCGGTCGCGCCCGGCGTCAGCGCGAGCCGGAGCGGCATCCAGGCGAGCAGCAGCCGCATGAGCAGAAAGGTCGCCGCGACCAGCACCAGCGCCGCCGCCAGCAGCCCGCCCGTCGGCGACCGCGTCGCCCAGGGATCGACCAGCGCCCATCCCCGCTCGGCGATCCGGGGGAACGCCGCCAGCAGCGCGAGCATCCCCAGCATCGCCAGCACCGCCCAGTGGAGCGCCACGTCGTGATAGGCGTCCGACCGCCCGGCGACGATCGTCACGATCTCGCCGTCGCTCAGCGCCTCCGCCGCCGCGACCGCCGCGCTGACCGCCGCGTGATCGGCCTCGCTCAACCGCATCACCAACTCCCCGACGCCCCGCCGCCGCCGAAGGACCCGCCGCCGCCGCCGCCGAACCCGCCGCCGCCCCAGCCACCACCGCCGCCCGAGCTGCCGCCCCCGAAACCGCCACCCCCGAAGCCACCACCACGCCCCAGCTCGTTGCCGATCGACCACAGCACGATCGGCAGGCTGCTCCCCCCGCCGCCGCGATAACGCCGCCCGCCCCGCCCGCCGCGCCCGCGCAGCATGGGCAGCACGACGACCGCGAACACGATCACCCAGAAGATCAGCGACGCCGGCACCCCGCCCCCGCCCCCACCCCCGCCTTGCGCCTGCCGCCGGTGCGTCCGGTCATATTGCGCGATCGCCGCGTCGGTGCGCGCCTTGGCCTCGTCGGGGCCGGCGCGCAGCTGGGCGGCGAGCGCATCGGCGCCCGCGACGATGCCGCCGGGCAGGTCGCCCGCCTTGAAGCGCGGCAGGATGCGCTCGCTGACGATAACGCTCGCCAGCGCGTCGGTGACCACCGGCTCCAGCCCGTAACCGACCTCGATTCGTACCTTGCGCTCGCCGGGCGCGACCAGCAGGATCGCGCCGTTGTTCACGTCGCGCAGGCCGACGCCCCAGGCGCGGCCCAGGCGATAGCCGTAATCCTCGATCGGATAGCCCTGCAGGTCGGGCACCGTCGCGACCACCAGCTGGCGCTTGCTGTCGCGCTGGAGCGCGTCGAGCCTGGCGGTCAGCGCCGCCTCGGTCGCGGGCGGCAGCACGTTCGCCGCGTCGACGACGAAGCCCGTGAATTTGGGAAAGGTCTGCGCCCGCGCCGTCCCGGCCACCATGGCCAGGAACAGCAGCAGGGCGACGCGCTGGCTGGTCACCTCAGCCGAAATTCACCTGGGGCGCGCGCTCGGCGCCCGGCGTCACCGCCTGAAAGGGCGTCAGCGGCTTGGCCCCGTGGATCACCCGCGCCCCGATCGCGTCGGGAAAGGTGCGGATGCGCGTGTTATATTCCTGCACGGCGCTGTTGTAGTCGCGCACCGCGATCGTGACGCGGTTCTCCGTGCTTTCGAGCTGGCTCATCAGCGTGCTGAAATTGGCCTGGCTGCGCAGCTCGGGATAGGCTTCCTGGAGCGGGCGGATCGCCAGGCTCAGCGCGCCCTGCGCCGCCGCGAATTGCTGCATCTTGGCCGGATCGGTCAGGTCGTCGCCGCTCAGCTGCACCGACGTGGCGCGGGCGCGGGCGTTGACGACGTTGGACAGGGTCTCGTTCTCCGCCTTGGCGGCGCCGCGCACCGTCGCGACCAGGTTGGGGATCAGGTCGGCGCGGCGCTGGTAAGCGGCCTGGACGTCGGCCCAGCGCGCCTTGGCGTTCTCCTCCGACGTGGGCACGCTGTTCAGCCCGCACCCGGCAAGGACGATGGCGGCGGAAAGCGGCGCGAGAGCACGGAACATGCGGACCTCCAGATGATGACGGACGCGATATAGATTGTCCGACCGACTTGGCGAAAGCCCAATCGTTCCCTAGCCGTCGCGCGGGCCGGTTCGGGGAGCGATCGATGGTGAAGGAATTCCGGGCGTTCATCGCGCGCGGCAACGTGCTCGACCTGGCGGTGGCGGTCATCATCGGGGCGGCGTTCGGGCGCATCGTCACCTCGCTGACCGAGGACGTCATCATGCCGATCATCGGGCGCGTGCTGGGCGGGCTCGACTTCTCCTCCTATTTCGTCGCGCTCGGCCCCGTGCCCGCCGCGCTTGCGGGCTCGACCGATTACCTGGCGCTCAAAAAGGCCGGGGTGCCGCTGCTCGGCTACGGCGCCTTCCTGACCCAGGCGGTCAATTTCGTGATCGTCGCCTTCATCATCTTCATGCTGGTGCGCACCGTGAACCGCATGGCGGGGGTGTTCGAACGCGAAGCCAGGACCGCCGACCAGGCCGCGCCCGAGCCGACCGATGTCGCGCTGCTCCGCGAGATCAGGGACGAATTGCGGGCACGGCCTTCTTCCTAGCCTTGGGGCGAGGCTTCGCCCTGGACTTGTCGTGACCGAACCAGGCGAGCGCGGCGCCGGCCGCGACCAGCGCCGCGCCGCTCGCACGGGTCCCGGCCTCCAGCCTCGATAGCCCGAAGGCGGTGAGCAAAGTCGGCAGCAGCCCCGGCTTGCGACCCGTCACCCGGCCCGCGGCGCGCAGCCCGAACGCGGTCGCGGCCACGCCCGATCCGCTACGACTTTGGCTGTCCGAAGCCCGGTCGCGCGGCGCCGCCGGGGTCCGCGCCGTCGCGTGTTCGTCGCCTTCCCCGGCCACCGTATCGGCCGCCACCGCGCCCCGACTACCCATCGGCCGGGCCGCCCCGGACGTCGTGTCGCGCGCGGTCTGGCGTTCCAGCTCCGAATTGAGCTCGGCCCCGAACAGATACACATAGGCCGACAGCCACAGCCAGGTCAGCAACACGATCACCGATCCCAGCGCGCCGTAGGTGGCGCCGTAATTGCCGAAATTGGCGACATAGACGCCGAACAGCGCCGTGCCGACCAGCCACAACAGCGTCGCGACCGCCGAACCCGGTGTCAGCCACTTCCACTTCGCGTTCTGCCGGTTCGGGCCGTAGCGATACAGCGCCGCCCCCGCCGACACGGCCAGCGCGGCGATGACGGCGTAGCCGGCGAGACGGATCAGCGCGACGACGATCCCCGGCGCGTTGGGCATCAGCCTGCCCAGAAAGGCGAGCACCCCGGTCGCCGCGATCGCGCCGAAGATCAGCAGCACCGCGCCGACGACGATCGCGAGGTTGAGGAGCGTCAGCTTGACAAAGCCGCGCGTCTCCTTTTCCTCATAGGCGATGTTGAGCGCGGTCACGATCGCGCCCGCCGCCTTGGTGCCGCCGTACAGCGCCAGCGCCAGCGCGACGAGCAGCCCCAGACCCTTCTTGCCGCCTTCCGTCTGGACCACCGTCAGCAATTGATCGCTGATCAGCTTGGCCGCGTCCTGGGGCAGCGACCCGAACAGCGCCTCGATGTTGCTCACCACCGTCTGCTGGTCGGCGAACAGGCCATAGCTCAGCACCACCGCCGCCAGCACGGGCACGATCGACGCGAAGGCGTAGAATGCGGTGCCCGCGGCGATCAGCCCGACATTGTCGTCGTTCATCTCGGTCCGCGTCCGTTTCAGCGCGGCCCACCAGCCGCCCGCGGGGATCTGCCACGGGCTGGGCGCGTCGCGACCCTTGGGGTCGGTCATGCGATTTCCCTTTCTTCGATCGTCGTCTCGTCGGCCAGCGCCAGGCCGGCATCGACCGCCGCGCGCAGCGATCCGACATACAGGTCGGCGCCGAGCGTCTGCTGGATCTGGCTGTCGGTCAGCGCCGCCTCGCCCTCGGGCCACAGGCCGACCATGATCCGCGCGGCGCCGGCGGATCGGCGCAGGCGGCGGACCAGGAAGCGCAGATGGCTCGGCGTGCCGCCCAGCTCCAGATAGGACAGGCAGACGAGCCGGGTGCCGGTGAAGTCCAGCCCGCCGATGCGGTCGCGCCCGACCTCCTCGTTGGTGATCCGCCGCACCCCGAAGCCGCGATGGCGGAGCAGTTGCTCGAGCATCGCGGTCACCGCATCGTCGAGCACGCCGCGCCCCGCGACGCAGGTCACCGCACCCGGCGCGCGCCACTCGGGCGGGAGCGCTTCGCCCTGGACCGCGCGGTCGTCCAGCTCGTGGATGACGGCCAGCATCGAATCGACGATCCGCGTCGCGCGGGCGCGGTCGACGACGCCGCGCTGGGCGTCGAAGGCGGCGAGCTTGAGCCCGGCGAGCGCCACCTCGTCATAATAATCGACCAGCGAACGGTCGGCGAGCAGCAGCTCCGCCTGATCGAGCGCCTCTTCGGGATCATGGGCGAGCATCCGCTGGTAGAAACTCTCGACCGGCGTCAGCGCGGGGCGGTCGCCGAGCAGCACTTCCATGAATTCGAGCGATGGGACGTGTCGCCCGAGCACGACGAGGCAGAGCGTCAGCGGCATCGACAGGACCAGCCCGACCGGCCCCCATATCCAGGTCCAGAACACCGCCGCCAGGATCACCGACAGCGGCGAGAGCCCGGTCGAATGGCCGTAGAGAAAGGGTTCGATCACATAACCGACCAGCGGCTCGACGACGAGGAACAGCGCGACGACCATCAGCGGCATGGTCCAGCCCGGATCGACCCCGGCGGCCACCGCGATCGGCAGCACCGCGCCGAGCACCGCCCCGATATAGGGCACGAAGCGCAGCACCCCCGCCAGGATGCCCCACACCGCCGGCACGGGCACCCCGATCAGCCACAGGCCGATGCCCACCACCAGCCCGAACGCGGTGTTGACCGCCAGCTGCGACAGGAAATACCGGCCCAGCCGATCGGCGGCGTCGTCCATCGCCGTGGTGGTACGGTGCAGGTCGGACGATCCGAACAGCCGGATCATGCGGTCGCGCAGATCGTCCTTCTGCAGCAGGATGAAGATCGCGACCACCAGCACGATCACGAAGGTCTCGAACGGCGCCAGCACGGGGGCGAGCACGTCGCGGGCGACCGTCAGCGTGTTCGGCTCTTCGCCGACGATGCGCACCGAGGTCACGGCGCGGGCGCGCGACACCACCGCGTCGGTGACCGGGGTCGGTCCCGCGGCCCCGCGCGCGGCCGGCTCCGCCGAACGGAGCGGGGCCTCGCGGGTGAAGATGGCGGCGCGTTCCAGCGCATAGGCGCGGGCGCGGGCGATCTTGCCCTCGATGGTGCGTGCATAGGCGGGCGCCTCGTCGGCGAGGCTCGCGACCTGGGTTCCGACCACGGTGCCGATGCCGCCGAGCACGCCCAGCGCGAACAACACCGACACCAGCACGGCGGGCGCGCGGGGAATGCGCAACCGGCGGAGCAGCGCCACCACCGGCGACAGCACGAAGGAGAGCAGGATCGCCAGAGTGACCGGGATCAGCACCTCCTGGCCCAGATACAGCCCCGCGATGACCACCACCCCGATGGCGAGCCCGAGCAGCCCCCGTAAACCCGGCACATTGGCGGGCGGGACGGCGAGCGGCCCATATGGGAGCGGCGATCCCGGCAGGATCGGCTCGCGGTCTGCGATCAACGGAACACCCCTGTTCACCCCGGCCATGATGACCGGTGATGAGCGTAACGCGGCGCCTCCGTTTTCGTGCCGGACGGATCAGCCCAGCGCGCGGCGGCCCTCGATGAAGGAGCGCGGGTGAACAGGGTCGTCATTCCCGGCGCGACCCGCGACCGTCAGGTCGTCCGGCGCGATTGCCCGGCCCGACACCGCTCTCCAGAATGCCGCGCTCGCCGCGCCGTGACGCGCGGTCAGGGCGGCGGCGAAGAGTTCGCGCAGCCGTCCGGTCGACACCGAATGCGGGCCGCGCGGCGCGATCGCGCCCGAGACGATGAGCTGCTCCAGGAACCAGCGCCGCTCGTCGACCGTCAGCAGGTCGAAGCGCGCGCTCAGGCCGATGCGGTTGTCCGCGCCCGCCAGCCGCTCGGCCAGCCGCCCGCGCCCGTCGCAGGTCCAGACCGTCGCCCCGGCCAGGGTGCCCGGATCGAGATCGGGCAGCCGTGCGGGCGCGACAACCAGGATCACCCGTTCGAAATAGCGCGCCAGGACGACAAGCCGTCGCGGCAGGCCATGAAGCGGGTCGGCCGCGTCGCCGACGACGACCCCGATGAACTCGTCCTCGACGATGGCCAGGTCGGCCGTGATCGCGCCGGGCGGCAAGGGGAAGTCCGCGATCACGACCGGACGGACCGGCTCGGCGGCGGCGCGCACCTGGTCCAGGATGATCGCCTTGATCTCGTCCTTGTTCATGCGCCGCCTTCCCGTCGGTCGCCCGGTTCGGCGACCCCGGTCGCAGCGTTGGACCATCGGGCGTTAAAGGAAGGGAAATTCGCTGGGGGGAGCCCGGCCGACGGCAAAGCCGCCGGCGTGGACGTCGAACGGGTTCCCCGTCGGCCGAGCGGGCGCCGGGCGGCGCGGACGCCGCCGCGCCTGCGCCCGCTATGGCAGCAGGAACGTCCCTTCGATCACCGTCACGCACGAACCGCCGAGCATCACCCGGTCCCCCTCCGCCCGGCAGGTCAGCCGCCCGCCCCGCGCGCTCGCCTGGTGTGCGGTGAAGCGGTCCCGGCATAGGCGCTCGGTCCAATAAGGCGTCAGCACGCAGTGGGCGGAGCCGGTCACCGGGTCCTCGTCGATCCCCGCCCCACAGGCGAAGACCCGGCTGACCACATCGGTGTCCGATCCCGGCGCGGTGACGATCGTCAGCACGTCCCCCGCGCGCGTCAGGGCGACGAAGTCGGGACGCAGCGCGCGCACCGCCGCCTCGTCGTCGAGCACGATGAGCGAATAGTCGTTCGGGTGCCACCGCGTGTCGACCGCCCGGTGGATACCGAGCGCCGCGAGCGTGGCGGGCATCGGCCTGGGGTCGGCCGGATAGGCCGGCAGCGCCATCCGGTAGCCCAGCCCGTCGCGCGCGACCGCGAGCATTCCCGCCTTGCGCGTGCCGAAGGTCACGCGGTCGCGCGTCGGCTCCGACTCGAGCACCACATGCCCGCTCGCCAGCGTGGCGTGGCCGCATAGCGCGACCTCCACCGCCGGGGTGAACCAGCGCAGCTCGAAATCGACCTCGCCGCCGGTCGCGGGGACGATGAACGCGGTTTCCGACAGGTTGTTCTCGGCCGCGATCGCCTGGAGCGTCGCGTCGGGCAGCCATGCGGCAAGTGGCATCACCGCCGCCGGATTGCCGCCGAACACCGCGCTCGCGAACGCGTCGACCTGGGTGAAGGGGATTCTCATACCCGCTTGCCGCGCCCCTAAACTCTCTTGCCGAACCAATGCGGCGTGACATCGGCCTCGACCAACGGGTTATCGGTATCCACATGACCCTCGGGGTCGAGATGGATCAGCACCTCGACCTTGGGAAAGGCGCGCTTCAGATTGGCCTCCACCCCTTCGACCAGATCATGCGCGGCGGCGACGGAGATGGTCGGGTCCACCTCCATGTGGAATTGCGCGAAGTCGTGCGTGCCCGAGCGGCGCGTGCGGAAATCGTGGATGCCGCGCAAGCCCGGCTCGCGCGCGGCGATGTCGAGAAAGGCGGCGCGCTGCTGCTCGGGCCATTCCTTGTCCATCAACTGATCGATCGCATTGGACGACGCCTTGAACGCCCCCCAGGCGAGCCACAGCGCGATGGCGATGCCGAACACCGGATCGGCGCCCGCCAGCCCCGCATATTGCTCCAGCACCAGCGCGGCGATCACCGCGCAGTTGAGCAGCACGTCCGACTGGTAATGGACATTGTCGGCATAGATCGCGACCGACCCGGTCCGCCGCACGATCGAGCGCTGATAGGCGAGCAGCGCGAAGGTCACCGCGATCGCGATCAGCGACACCAGGATGCCGAAGCCCGCATCCTCGTTGCGCACGGGATTGCCGAACCGCTCGATCGCACGCCAGGCGATGCCCGCCGCCGACAGGGTGATGAGGGCGACCTGGAACAAGGCGGCCAGCGCCTCCGCCTTGCCATGCCCGAAACGGTGATCGTCGTCGGCGGGCGTCGCGGCGAGCCGGACGCCGTAGAGCGTCACCAGCGAGGCGAGCAGGTCGAGCCCGGTATCGGCGAGCGACCCCAGCATCGCCACCGACCCCGTATGCCAGGCGGCGAAGGCCTTGAGCAGCAGCAGGAAGCCCGCCACCGCGACGCTGGCGAGCGCGGCGCGGGTCGCCAGCGGCAGGAAACGGCGGCGTTCGTCGAGCGTCATGGGAACAACAATCCTTCGCGCCAGCCGCCCTGCCCGTCCGGCGTGAACAGCCGCCGCTCGTGCAGCCGATGCTCGCGGTCGCGCCAGAACTCGATCCGCTCGGGTGCGACGCGGTATCCGCCCCAATGCGGCGGGCGGGGCACGTCGCCGCCCTCGAAGCGCCGGGCAGCCTCGTCGAAACGCGCCTCGAACGTCGCGCGCGAATCGAGATCGCGCGACTGGTCGGACGCCCAGGCCCCCAGACGCGAGTCGCGGCCCCGCGTCGCGAAATAGGCGTCCGACTCGGCGTCGGAGACGCGCGTCACCGCGCCCTCGATGCGGACCTGGCGACGCAGGCTCTTCCAGTGGAACAGCAGCGAGGCCCGGCCTCGCGCGTCTAGCTCGTTGCCCTTGCGGCTTTCGCGGTTGGTGTAGATCACGAAGCCGCGCGCGTCATGCCCCTTCAGAAGCACCATGCGGACCGAAGGATGCCCATCGGCATCCGCCGTGGCGAGCGCGACGGCTTCCGGATCGTTCGGCTCGCTGGCCCTGGCCTCGGCGAACCAGGACTCGAACAGGGCATGGGGGTCTTCGTTCACGCGCCCGGTCATAGCGGATGCGACCGGGGAGGGGAACATCCGGCCGTTTCGGATGCGCGACGAGCTTGGGGGGCTTGCTTTCGTCCGTCCGCGCCGCGAACCCTGTTCCGGTGACCCCGCCCGACGAAACCGCCCGCGACTGGATCGCCGCCTATCGCGCGGGCGCGGGGTGCGAAGACGTGGTCCGCGCCGACCCCGCCTGGAGCGCCGCGCTGGTCGAGCTGGCGGGCCAGGGCGATCTGGCGACGCTGAGCGAACAGGCGGAGCGTCACGCCGCCGAGGCAGGACTGGGACGCCGCGTCACGGGCGAGGTGGCGCCGCGGTCCTGGTCGCTGTCGCCCATACCCCTGCTTATCGACGCGGCCGAGTGGCGCGGGATCGAAGCCGGGATCGCGCAACGGACGGCGCTGCTGGAACTGGTGCTGGCCGATCTATACGGTTCGGCGACCCTGGTCGATCGAGGGCTGCTCCCTGCGGCGGTCGTGGCGGGAAGCCCGGGTTTCCTGCGGCCCCTGGTCGGCCTGCCGCCGCCGAACGGACGCTATCTCCATCTGGTGGCCTTCGACCTGCAGCGTGACGCCGGGGGTGGTTGGCGGGTGACGCGCGACGATCTGAACGCGCCCGCCGGGCTGGGCTATGCCCTGGAGAACCGGCTGGCGATGGGACGCGTCGCAGGCGGGCTTCATGCCAGGCTGAACGTGGAGCGGCACGCGCCCTTCTTTGCCGCCTTTCGCGAGGGGCTGGCGCGCTCCTGCCGTCGCGCGGACCCGCGCATCGGCCTGCTGACGCCCGGCCGTCACGATCCCGATCATGCCGAACAGGCGCATCTGGCGCGCTATCTGGGTTTTCTGCTGGTCGAGCCGGCGGACCTGACGGCACTGGACGAGCGGCTTTACGTGCGCACGATCGGCGGCCTCAAACGGCTGGACGCGCTGTGGCGACGCGGCGACGCCCGGCTGCTCGATCCGCTCGCCTTTGACAGCCGATCGACTTGCGGGGTGGCGGGATCGATCGACGCCTATCTGGCGGGCGAACTCGTCCTCGCCAACGCGCCGGGCGCGGGGGCGCTGGAAGCCGCGGCGATGGCGGCCTACCTGCCGGAAGTCGCGGCTGCGCTGCTGGGCGAGGAGCTGTTGCTGCCCGGCATACCGACATGGTGGTGCGGCGATCCGGGGACGGCCGCGGTGCTGGCCGCGCGATCGGCCGACCTCCAGGTCGCGCCCGCCTTCGGGGCCGCGCCGATGCCCCCCGATCTCGACGCGCGGCCGCAGGATCATGTCGTCCGCGCGATCGCGGCGCCGTCGACGATGCCGGTCGCGGCTATGGGCGGGCTGGTCGCGCGGCCCTTCGCCCTGCGGGTCTTCGCCGCGCGCGATGCCGAGGGCGGATGGCGGGTGCTGCCCGGCGGCTGGGCGCGTATCGGGGAGCGGGGTGGAGAAAGCTGGTCGGCGGACGTCTGCGTTCACGGGCCGGAACCGGTCGCGCCCGCCACCCTGCTCCCCGCCGCCCAAGGGGTTCGCGTCCGGCGCAATCCGGGAACCTTGCCCAGCCGGGCGGCCGACGATCTGTTCTGGCTGGGGCGCTATCTCGAACGCGGCGAGGCGCTGCTCGCCGCCATCCGCGTGCTCGGCGGCGCGACCGTCGACGAGGGATCGGGCGCGCGGGCGGGCACGACCGCCAAACTCGTCGCGCTGATCGCCGAAGCGGGCGCGGCGCCCTGGCCCCCCGGCCATGCGCGCACCGAGCTTCACGCCTTTGCCGAGGCGGCGATGGGCGACCCCGACCGGCAATCGGTGGCGGCGATCAACGCGCGGGCGCGGCGGATCGGCGACGGCGCGCGCGACCGGCTGTCGGCCGACACGATGCGGCTGCTGGAAGCGCCCTTTCCGCACCGGCCGGGGCTGCTCGATCGGGCGGGATCGCTCCAGCGGCGCTATGCCGCGCTGGCCGGGCTCGCCGCCGAGCATATGAGCCGCACCGATGCCTGGGCCTTTCACGACCTGGGACGCCGGGTGGAGCGCGCGCTGTCGGCCGCGCGGCTGGCGGCGCGGTTCGGCATGGCGGGGGCGGACGCGGAGGACCTCCAGACGCTGCTCGACCTGTCGGACAGCCAGATCAGCTATCGCCAGCGTTACCAGACCGGCATCGCGCGCGTCGCCGTCGTCGACCTCGTCGCGCTCGATGCGGGCAACCCGCGCGGGCTGGCGTTTCAACTCGCGCGGATCGGCGAGCATCTGCTGCGCCTGCCGGTGCTGGCGGATGACGGCATGGCCGAACCGCAACAGGTGGCCGCGGGGGCGCTCGTCGCGCTGATGGCGGGCGCGCGGGCCGAGACCCTGGACGCGGCGGCGCTGGGCGAGGCGATGGCGCGGCTCCACGATCTGTCCGACCTCGTCGCGCGGCGCTATTTCCTCCAGGGGGCGGAGCCGATGCGCGCCGGCCGCGTGTTGTTCGCCTGAATGTTGTACGATATCCGCCACGTCACGCATTTCAGCTATGCCGATCCGGTCGGCTTCGCGCGGTGCAATCTGCGGCTCAAGCCGATCGACTGGCCCGGCCAGCGGGTCGAACATCACGCGCTGACGGTCGCGCCGGGCGGACGCATGGCCCCCGCGCGGACCGGGAGCGGCCTGGCGCACGTGACGCGTCTGCTGGTCGACACGCCGGTACGCGAGCTGACGATCGAAAGTCGCGCGCGCGTCGCGGTCGACCGGCTGATCCCTTTTCCTGCCGCCGACGATCCGACGTTGCGCCAGATCGCCGCCTGGGCCCGCGAGAGCCGTGACCCCTCGGCGGCGGGGCCCGCGCCTTATATCTACCCGTCCGCGCTGATCCCCCTCGATCCCGACATCGGCGACTGGTGCCGCGTCGAGCTCGATCCCGACCGCGGCAGCCTGGAGGCGGGGATCGCGCTGGCGCGCGCGATACAGCGCGATTTCACCTTCGACGGCGCCGCGACGCTGGTCGACACCCCGCCCGCCGAGGCGTTCCGGCACCGCCGCGGCGTGTGCCAGGATTTCGCGCAGATCATGATCACCGGGCTACGCGCCGTCGGCCTGCCTGCGGCTTATGCGTCGGGCTATATCCGCACCCTGCCCCCGCCCGGCGAGGCGCGGCTGGAGGGTGCCGACGCGACCCATGCCTGGGTGCTCTTATGGTGCGGCCCGACCCTGGGCTGGGTCGGTCTCGATCCCACCAACGGCATCTGGATGGCGGGCGACCACGTGCTCATCGCGGTCGGCCGCGATTATGGGGAGATCGCGCCCGTCGACGGGGTGGTCCTGGGCTCCGGCGCCCAGCAGATGTCGGTGGCGGTGGACATGGAGCCGGTCGAGGAGGGCTAATCCTGCTTGGTGACCGCGTTCGCGTTGCCCACGTCCGCGTCGACGTCCGTCCCGCCCTGGCCGGTGCCGTGATAGGCGACCTTCGTCTGCCCGCCATGACCCATGAAGCCGCCGCCTTCGGGCTCCTTGCCCGTCTGCGGGTTGGGATAGGCCCCGCCCCCGCTCTCGCCCGCCGCGTCCTTCCCGCTGGGCGCCGTCGAGACGCCGTCGGGAGCGCCCTTGCGGCCGTCGCTCGGCATCGCCTGCTGTGGTTGCTTGTCGCTCATCGTCGCGCTCCTCTTCGCCCGGGTAACGCGCAGGGGGCGGTGACGTTCAATCGCAATTGCGCTAGGCCCGATTGCGCCGGGTCGGACGCGACCTACATAGGCGGGTAACACACCGTATGGGGGAATGATGGCCGATCCATATGCGACGCTTGGGCTGGCGCGCGGCGCCGACGAGGCGGACATAAAAAAGGCGTATCGCAAGCTCGCCAAGGAGCTGCACCCCGATCGCAACAAGGACAATCCCAAGGCGTCCGAACGCTTCAGCCAGGTGACCTCGGCTTATGACCTGCTGACCGACAAGGACAAACGCGCGCGCTTCGACCGGGGCGAGATCGATGGCGACGGCAACCCCGCCTCGCCCTTCGGCTTCGGCCAAGGCGGCGGGGGCGCACGGGGCGCCGGCGGCGGCGGATTCCGGTCGCAGGGATTCGAGTTCGGCGGCGACACGGCGGATATGGGCGACATCTTCGAGGGGCTGTTCGGCGGTGCGCGCTCGGGCGGGGGGGGCTTTGCGAGCGGGTTCGGCGGCAGCCGCCGGACCGCCGCCAAGGGCGCCAACATCGCCTACCGGCTGGCGGTGCCCTTTGTCGATGCGGCCACGCTGGCCCCGCAACGCGTGACGCTGGCCGACGGCAAGTCGCTCGACCTGAAACTGCCCGCCGGCGTAGAGACGGGCACGCAGATGCGCCTGGCCGGGCGCGGTGAGGAAGGGCCGGGCGGCCCCGGCGATGCGATCGTCACCATCGACGTCCAGCCGCACCGCTTCTTCGTGCGCGACGGCGACGATGTGCGCGTCGACCTGCCGCTGACGCTGGCGGAGGCGGTGCTGGGCGGCCAGGTGCGCGCGCCCACCGTCGACAAGCCCGTGATGCTCACCGTGCCCAAGGGCACCAGTTCGGGCCGCGTGCTGCGCCTGAAGGGCAAGGGATTCCACAAGAAAGGCGGCGGGCGCGGCGACCAGCTCGTCACCCTGATGGTCGACCTGCCGGCGGACGATGCCGAGCTGGAGCGCTTCGTAGAGAATTGGGCGGGTCGCGAGCACCGGAACCCCAGAGCGTCCATGGGCGTCTGACGCCGGGCATGGACGATCCCAACGGTCTCACCCCCGAAGCACGTGCCCTGGCACGCCGACATGGCCGTGCCCGCGCCTATCTCGACCGGATGCGGCCGAGCGAACGCGCCTGGGAGGTGCTCAAGCGATCGCTGCTGGGCGTGTACAATGTCGGCTTCATCCATGCGGGCAACCTCGCCTATCTGGCGCTGACCGCCCTTTTTCCCTTCTTCATCGTCGCCGCGGCGATCCTGGCGCTGTTCGGGCAGGACGACGAGACGCAGCGCACCGTCATGTCGTTCCTGCGCACCCTGCCCCCCGACACCGCCGAGCTGCTGCGCAAGCCGCTGGCGGACGTGATCGCGGCGCGCACCGGGTCGCTGCTGTGGCTGGGCGCGCTGGTCGGGCTCTGGACGGTCGGCAGCTTCGTCGAGACGATCCGCGAGATCGTGCGCCAGGCTTACGGCTATGTCAGCGCCGCGCCCTTCTGGAAGACGCGGCTCAGCTCGTCGCTCGTCATCGTCGCGTCGGTGATCCTCGCCCTGCTGTCCTTCCTGATCCAGGGCGTCATGACCGCCGCCGAACAGATAATCTACCGGCTGTTCCCCTTCGCCGAGGATGTGGCGGGCTGGGTCGGGCTGTCGCGGCTGGTGCCGGCGCTGGTGATGTTCGGGGCGTTGTTCGCGCTCTTCTATTCGGTCACGCCCGGCAAATATCGCCGTTGCCCCGTCTGGCCGGGCGCCGCCTTCACCGCCGCCTGGTGGGTGGGCATGACGCAGGGCCTGCCGCTCGCGCTGGCGCAGCTCGGCGGGTACGACCTGACCTATGGCAGCCTGGCCGGGGTGGTGGTGCTGCTGACCTTCTTTTATCTCATCGGGCTGGGGCTGGTGTTCGGCGCGCATCTAAACGCGGCGCTGGCGGAACCGCCCGAACCGGCGCTAGAGAGCGACGCGACGTAGAGGAGCTGAGCTTGGTGACGGGATTGATGGCGGGGAAACGCGGGCTCATCATGGGGCTCGCCAACGACCGCTCGCTGGCATGGGGCATTGCCAGGAAATTGGGCGAAGCGGGCGCGGAACTCGCTTTCTCCTACCAGGGCGAAGCGCTCGAGAAGCGGGTACGCCCGCTCGCCGAAAGCCTGGGCACGGCGCGGCTGATCGATTGCGACGTGTCGGACATGGCCGCGCTCGACCGCGCGTTCGAGACGCTCGCCGCGGACTGGCCGACGCTCGATTTCGTGGTCCATGCGATCGGCTTTTCCGACAAGAACGAACTGCGCGGCAAGTTCGTCGACACCAGCCTCGACAATTTCCTGCTGACGATGAACGTGTCGGCATACAGCTTCGTCGCGGTGGCGAAGCGCGCGCGCGCGATGATGCCCGAGGGCGGATCGCTGCTGACGCTGACCTATTACGGCGCGGAAAAGGTCGTGCCGCATTACAACGTCATGGGCGTGGCCAAGGCGGCGCTGGAGGCGAGCGTCAAATATCTCGCGATGGATCTGGGACCGGAGAAGATCCGCGTGAACGCCATCTCGGCGGGGCCGATCAAGACGCTGGCGGCGAGCGGGATCGGTGATTTCCGCTACATCCTGAAATGGAACGAGCTCAATTCGCCCATGCGCCGCAACGTCACGATCGAGGATGTCGGCGGCGCCGGGCTGTACCTGCTGTCGGACCTGGCGAGCGGCGTGACGGGCGAGGTCCATCATGTCGACGCGGGCTACAACGTGATCGGCATGAAGGCGGAGGACGCCCCGGACATCGCGCTGGCGTGAGGCGTTTCATAGCAGCCGTCGTGATGCTCGCGACCACCTTCGCTCCCGTCGCTTCGCCGGCTCAGAAGTTAAAGCCGGTTCCGGAAGGTATTCACTCCAGTGGCGACGGCAGGCCCGATGTCTGTGGCCTTCAAGCGTCAAGCGTCACGGAGCTTGAAAATCAGATTAAATCTCGGAGCGACGTCGAGGCTCTCGATCAGACGGCGGAATACTCAGCGTATGCCATCGGCAAAATGCGTCAAATAACATTTACAAGAAAGAGTAATCGCGCTCATCCGGCAGTAGCATGTCGTCAGGTCGTCGCGACGCAAAGCGGTGGATCAACAATCCAGACTTCAATTGCGTGCTTCAACTCACGAGCGAACTGCGACTGGCTGTATCGCGAGTTTGAAGCTCTAACGAAGCGCATGATTAACGCTATGAACGGCATTTAGTGAGCTGGAACAGCTTCGGCCGCGTCTTCCGCTTCACGACCTGGGGGGAGAGCCATGGCCCCGCCATCGGCGCGGTGGTGGACGGGTGCCCGCCGGGGATCATCTTGTCGGAGGCGGACATCCAGCCCTGGCTCGACAAGCGCCGGCCGGGCACGTCGCGCTTCACGACGCAGCGGCGCGAGCCCGACCAGGTCCGCATCCTGTCGGGCGTGTTCGAGGGGCGGACGACGGGGACGCCGATCAGCCTGATGATCGACAATGTCGACCAGCGGTCCAAGGATTATTCGGAAGTGGCGCGCGCCTATCGGCCGGGCCATGCCGATTATGCCTATGACGCGAAATACGGGTTTCGCGACCATCGCGGCGGCGGGCGGTCCTCCGCGCGCGAGACGGCGTCGCGGGTCGCGGCGGGCGCGGTGGCGCGGCTGGTGATTCCGCAAGTGCGGGTGCGCGCCTGGGTGGAGGCGATCGGCGGCGACGGCATCGACGCGGCGGCGTTCGACGATGCGGAGATCGATCGCAACCCGTTCTTCTGCCCCGATGCGGGCGCGGCGGCACGGTGGGAGCGGCTGGTCGACGATGCCCGCAAGCGCGGCTCCTCGCTCGGCGCCGTCGTGGCGTGCGAGGCTACGGGGGTGCCCGCCGGCTGGGGGGCGCCCCTCTACGCCAAGCTCGACGCCGAGCTGGCGGCGGCGTGCATGGGGGTGAACGCGGTCAAGGGCGTGGAGATCGGCGACGGCTTCGCGGCCGCGGCCTCGTCGGGGGAAGCCAATGCGGACCCGATGCGTAGCGGCGCGGAGGGGCCGATGTTCCTGGCCAACCATGCGGGCGGGATCGCGGGCGGGATCGCGACGGGGCAGCCGATCCGGTTGCGCGTCGCCTTCAAGCCGACGAGTTCGATCCTGATCCCGGTCGATACGATCGCGCGGACGGGCGAGGAAACGGAGATCGCCACCAAGGGGCGGCACGACCCGTGCGTCGGGATTCGTGGGGCCCCGGTGATCGAGGCGATGGTCGCGCTGGTGCTCGCCGATCAGGCGCTGCTGCACCGGGCGCAATGTGGCTGATTCGGGACGGGTGGAGGAACGAGCGCCGAAGCAAGCCGTTGGCAATTCACTATATTCCAACGGAGTAGCATTCATGAAGATCATGTTCTCGATCGCCGCATCCACCCTGTTCGCCACCGCCGCCATCGCTCAGACGGGCACGACCGGCGGCACCGCCGGCGGGTCGATGGGGTCGGCTACCGGCACGGGCACCACGACCGGCGCGCAGACGAGCCCCGGCGCGTCGGGGACCCAGAGCACGACCACGACCACCACGCGCGGCAGCACGACGCGCAGCCGCGGGACGACGCGCGGCACGGCAGGCTCGACCACGAGCACGACGGGTTCGACGAGCACCACGGTCGGCGGCGACACCACCAGCACGACGGGCACCACCGGCGACGATTTCGGCACCGGGACACCGGGCACGACCGGCACGGCGAGCGGCGGGCTGGGCACGACCCCCGGGTCGACCCTTGGCGGCACGACCGGCACCACGACGATGGGGACGACCGGCACCACGCCCCCGATGGGCACTACGCCCAACTGAGTTCCTGAAGGGTCGGGACAGCGATCCCGGCCCGTCAGCTCTGCCTCAGTCCGCGAAGGGATCGCGGACCAGGATGGTGTCCGCGCGTTCCGGGCTGGTCGACACCAGCGCGACCGGACAGCGGATCAGCTCCTCGATGCGGCGGATATATTTGATCGCCTGAGCGGGCAGCTCGGCCCAGCTGCGCGCGCCGGCGGTCGTCTCGCCCCAGCCTTCCATCGTCTCGTAGACCGGCTCGACCGCCGCCTGGTCGGCGGCATGGGCGGGGAAATAGTCGAGATCGGCGCCGCGCAGGCGATAGCCAGTGCAGATGCGCACCTCGTCGAAGCCGTCGAGCACGTCCAATTTGGTGAGCGCGATGCCGGTGATGCCCGACACCGAAGCCGACTGGCGCACCAGCACCGAGTCGAACCAGCCGCAGCGGCGCTTGCGTCCCGTGACGGTCCCGAACTCGCGCCCGGTGACGCCCAGTCGCTCGCCCACCGCGCCATGTTCGGTTCCCGGGGCCAGCTCGGTCGGGAAGGGGCCGGAACCCACGCGCGTCGTATAGGCCTTGGCGATGCCGAGCACGAAACCCACCCCCGACGGGCCGATCCCCGACCCAGCCGCCGCCGCGCCCGCGACGGTGTTCGACGAGGTGACGAAGGGGTAGGTGCCGTGGTCGATGTCGAGCAGCACGCCCTGCGCCCCCTCGAACAGGATGCGCCGCCCGCGCCCGCGGGCCTCGTTCAGGTCGCGCCACACGGGCTTGGCGAAGGCCAGCACGAAATCGGCGATCCCGCGCAACTCGGCCAGCAGCTCGGCGCGGTCGACCGGATCGACGCCGAAGCCGGCGCGCAGCGCGTCGTGATGCGCGAAGAGGCGGTCGAGCTGGGGTTCGAGATCGTCCAGATGCGCCAGGTCGCAGACGCGGATCGCCCGGCGGCCGACCTTGTCCTCATAGGCGGGGCCGATCCCGCGTCGCGTGGTGCCGATCTTGCCCGCGCCGGACGCGTCCTCGCGCAGCGCGTCGAGATCGCGGTGGAAGGGCAGGATCAGCGCGCAGGTGTCGGCGACGCGCAGCGTCTCGGGGGTGACCGACACCCCCTGCCCCGACAGCCGCGCGATCTCGTCCTTGAGCGCCCAGGGGTCAAGCACGACGCCGTTGCCGATCACCGAGGGCGTGCCGCGCACGATGCCGGAGGGGAGCAGCGACAGCTTGTACGTCTGGTCGCCCACGACGAGCGTATGGCCGGCATTATGCCCGCCCTGGAAGCGCACCACCATGTCGGCGCGCTCGGCGAGCCAGTCGACGATCTTGCCCTTGCCCTCGTCGCCCCATTGCGCGCCGATCACCGCTACATTGGCCACTTACACACTCCATGCCGTTCGGGTGGGCGTTAGGACGGGACGGCCGGGGGGTCCACGGGTTTGGCGGCGTGCGGATCGGAAGCCGTCCGTGTAGGACAGGATTTCATCGGCCGTCCGCTTGCCACCGCAAGCCGGTCCGGGACCATGTCGCCACCGACCGCCTCGCGCGCGGCCGTTCGCCTGGAAGCCGGGATTTTCCGTCACCTTGCGCGCGAGTTCAGGTCGGTGTCATGATTCCCGGTCTATACGGGTGTCATGAAGCCGAAGACAGCCCTTCTCGCCGGGACGCTCCTGGCCGCCGCCGCGCTACCCGTTGGGCTCGCCGCCATGCCGCCTGCCAGCGCATGGGAGATCGGACCCTGGGTGCGGGGACGAAATTATTCGGTGGGCATGCCGGCGCGACCGCGACCCGGCCCTGGCGGTTCGGTGGTGATGGACTTCCCGATCGCCGGCTCGGGACAGGTGGATGCGCTGACCACCGCCATCCGCCCGCTGGCCGACGCGCGGCGGATCACGCTGCGATACCGGGTTGCCGCCGCCCGCGGTACGCGGTTCGTCGCGGACGAGACGCCGAACGAGCCGGCCACTGTGTCGCTATATTTCCAACAGGCGGGTGACAGCTGGAGCGGGCGGGGTCGCTTCGCCTCCTATCGCTGGTATGCGCCCGGGCGAGCGGTGATCCCGCTGACCGCGGGCGAGCACAGCGTCACCGTGCGGCTGGACGAGACCTGGACCAACGTGAACGGCCAGCCGAACAGCCAGGTGCCCGAGGAATATGCCGCCGCGCTGCGGAACACCGCGCGTATCGGGCTGGCATTCGGTTCGTCCCCGCGCCGCAGCCATGGTGTCTACACGACGGGTCCCGCTCGCTTCACGCTGCTCGGCCTCGACATGGACTGAGGTCGTGCCTCCGCCGACGCACCCTATCCGATCGCCTCCACCGCACCGTTTCGCCACAGATGCGTCGCGAGTTGCGCTTGCGGGCTGTCCTCCGGCTCCAGCGCGGCGACGGTGACCCAGCCTTGGGCGCGGAGGGTACGGCCCTCTCCGGCGGGCGTGCCGAGCGGCAGGAAGAGGCGGCGGCGATCGGGGGCTGCGCCCGTCAGCGCGTCGGCGTAGAGGCTGAAGCCGGTGGCGGCCTCCTCCGCGCCGTCCTCGTGGACGATCATGTAGGTGCCGCCGCGCCCGACCTCGGTGGCGGCGCCCGCGACGAAGAGCGAGAAGCCGAGCCAGGACTGGTATTCGAAGCCGTGGCGCTCGGTCGGGTCGAGGGTGAGCTGGGCGAGGCCGGACAGCCCCCGCGCGATCGCCGCGAGGCCGTCGAGCCGCGCGGCGAGGATGCCGGTGCGGTCGAAGGCGCGTAGACGGACGAGCGCGGCGTCGAACGGGCCAGCCGCCTCGATCAGCGGCAGATAGGCGGGGGCGATGGCGGCGACGCTCCCCGCGTCTTTGGCGTCGAGGCGGTCGCGCAGCGCCGCGACCGCGCCCGGATCGACGGGCAGCGGCCCCCGCGCCAGCGTCTCGACCAGGTCGGGCAGGGTGAAGTCGATGCTCAAACCGGTGGCGCCCGCCGCGGCCAGCGCCTCGGCGGCGACGCCGACCAGCTCGCGCGCGGCGGCGACGGTGTCGAGGCCGATCAGCTCCGCGCCCATCTGCCGCCGCTCGCGCGCCGGGCTCAGCTCCGGCGCGCGCAGGCGCAGGGTCGGGCCGGCATAGCTGAGCCGCACGGGGCGCGGGTGATGGGCCATGCGCGTGGCGGCGATACGGGCGACCTGGGCCGTCAGGTCGGGCCGGATCGCCAGCGTCCGCTGCGACACCGGGTCGACGAAGCGCACCGCGTCGCGGAGCGCCCCCGCCTTGAGCCGGGTACCCAGCGCCTCGGCGAACTCGGCGAGCGGCGGGTCGACGCGCTCATAGCCGTGCAGGCGCGCGACCTCGAGCATTTGGCGCTCCACGGCGGCGGCGGCGTCCGCGTGGGGGGGCAGGCGGTCGCGAAAACCTTCGGGGAGGAGAGCGGTCATGATGGCGGGTCGTAGTGCGGCATCTCGTTCCCGTCATGCCCGGCTTGGCGGCTGGTTAGGAAATTTGTTCATGCGAAGGCGCGAAGGCGCGAAGAAGTCTGGTTCACGCGGAGACGCGGAGGGGGTGCGCGCCCGGCCGGACGCATACCCGCCGCGTCCGCGGCAGCATTCGATCCGGCGATCATATGAGGAAGCCCGCTCGCGCGGCGGGGCACGACCCGAAGCTCCGCCTCCCCCTTCTTCTCCGCGCCTCCGCGCCTCCGCGTGAACCAGACTTCTTTGCGGCTTAGCGCCTTCGCGTGACACCCTAGAACGACAACCCCATCGCGGTCTTCACGCCTGGCAGCGCCTTGACGCGGGCGAGGAGTTCCGGGGTGACGGGCTCGTCCAGGGACAACAGCACGATCGCCTCGCCCCCCGCCTGACGGCGGCCGAGGTGGAAGGTGCCGATATTGACCCCCGCCTCGCCCAGCGCCGTGCCCAGGCGGCCGATGAAACCGGGCGCGTCCTCGTTGACGACGTAGAGCATGGGGCCCGCCAGATCGGCCTCAACCTTGATGTCGAACAGCTCGACCAGGCGCGGGGCCTGGTCGCCGAACAGCGTGCCCGCGACCGAGCGTTCGCCCGCGTCGGTCCGGACCGAGACGCGGACCAGCGTGTGATAGTCGCCCTCGCGCTCGGTGCGGACCTCGCGGACCTCCATGCCGCGGTCGCGCGCGAGCACGGGGGCGTTGACCATGTTCACCGTGTCGGTCTGGGTGCGCAGGAAGCCCGCCAGCACCGCGCTCGACAGCGGCTTCTGGTTCAGTTCGGCGGCGGCGCCCTCGCTGTGGATCGAGATGCGCGGGATCGCACCCGTGGTCAGCTGGCCGACCAGCGACCCCAGCTTCTCGGCGAGCGCCATGTACGGCTTCAGCTTGGGCGCTTCCTCCGCCGACAGCGACGGCATG
>NZ_DASVRV010000017.1:0-27153 GCF_036388435.1 Sphingomonas sp. | reverse complement strand
GCGGCGACCAACGAACATCTGCCCGACAAGGTGGCCGCGCATGAATTCCGCGCCGACCTGCTCGACCGCCTGTCGTTCGAGGTGGTGACGCTGCCCCCGTTGCGCGCGCGGGCGGGCGACATCCTCGTCCTCGCCGATCATTTCGGGCGGCGCATGGCGGCCGAACTCGGCTGGAGCCGCTGGCCCGGCTTCGGCCCGTCGGCGATCGCGACGCTCGGCGGCCATGACTGGCCCGGCAACGTCCGCGAACTGCGCAACGTCGTCGAGCGCGGCGTGTATCGCTGGGATCGCGAGGAACCCGTCGACCGGATCGAGATCGACCCGTTCGACTCGCCCTATCGCCCGCGGACCAGATCGCGCGCGGCCGCGACGTCGGACGCGGGCGTGGCCGCGTCGCCCGCGATCGGGGCATCGTCCGAGGACGACGCCCCGATCGTCGCCTGCGAAACCGGCCCGTCCGACTTCAAGTCGCAGGTCGCCCGCTTCGAGGCCGACCTCCTGTCGCGCGCCCTGGCCGAGCATCGCTTCAACCAGCGCGCGACCGCCGAGGCTTTGGGCCTGACCTACGACCAGCTCCGCCACGCGCTGCGCCGGCATGAGCTGATCGCCACGGGATAGGCATCCATGGATCCCGCGACGCCCGAGAAAGCGAACCGATGCGCATGACCATGGATGCCGGTCCGGGGTGACGGGGAAGGGGAGGCCAGCTAGCATCGCGACCAAGTAGATTGGGGAGCCACAATGAAACCGTTCGTCACCTCGGCCCTGTGGTCGATGCTGCTCGCCACGTCCGCGCTGGCCCAGCAACCCGCCGAGACGAGGACCGAGACCAAGGTCGAGCGCACCGACCCGGCCATCCCGCCACCGGTCGTCTCCATCACCCGGCACATCGGCACCTTCGGCGGCCAGCGCCTCTCCTATCGTGCGGTTGCGGGCGAGACCTATCTCAAGGACAAGGACGGCAAGCCGCTCGCCGCGATCACGTCGTACAGCTATCTCAAGGAGGGCGCGGCCGACCCGAACCGTCCCGTCACCTTCCTGTGGAACGGCGGCCCCGGCTCCGGCTCGCTCTGGCTGCACATGGGCGCGTTCGGTCCCAAGCGCGTCGTCATCGCGTCGGACGCGAAGGATGACGGCGGTCCGCCCTACCCAATCGTCGACAACGACGAATCGCTGCTCGACGCGACCGACCTCGTCTTCATCGATCCCGTCGGCACCGGCTTCAGCGGCGCGCTCGGCAAGACCGACCCCAAGGATTATTGGGGCGTGACCAAGGACGCAAAGTCGATGGCGCAGTTCATCCGCCAATGGCTCGACGCCAATGGCCGCTGGAACGCGCCCAAATACATCGGCGGCGAAAGCTACGGCACCACGCGCGCCGCCGCGGTCGTCAACGAGCTGGAGGGCAGCTACACCGACGTCGCGATCAACGGCATCATCCTGATCTCCGCCATCCTCGACTTCAGCCAGGCCGCCGACGTGCCCGGCAACGAACTGGGCTATGTCACCAACCTGCCGTCCATGGCCGCGACCGCCTGGTTCCACGACAAGGTCGCGAACAAACCCGCCACCGTCGAGCCGTTCGTGGCGGAGGCGCGCGCCTTCGCCATCGGTCCTTATGCGACCGCATTGCTCAAGGGCAACGCGCTCACCCCGGCGGAACGCGCGGCGATCCGCCCACGGCTCGCGCGGTTCACCGGCGTATCCGAACAGTATCTCGACCGCGCCGACCTGCGCCTCTCGCCCCGCCGCTTCTACAAGGAACTGCTCCGCGACCGGGGCCTGACGATCGGCCGCCTCGACACGCGCTATACCGGGCGCGATTACGACAGCGCGGGCGAGGAACCCGATAACGATCCCAGCTTCTACGCGATCGACGGCGCCTACACCGCCGCGATGAACGCCTATGCCAGGCAGACGCTGAAATACTCGCCCGACCTGGTCTATTCCTCGATCGGCGGGGTGCGCGACTGGGACTGGCAGATCGGCGGCGGCCCGCGCGGCGGGTCGGGCTATCTCAACGTCGCGCCCTATCTCGGCCGCGCGTTGCGCGAGAATAGCGGGCTGCGGGTGTTCGTCGGCCAAGGCTATTACGACTTCGCCACGCCGTTCTTCGGCGCGGAATATTCGCTCAACCGCACCGGCATCCCGAACGACGGCCGCATCCGGTGGCGCTATTACGATGCCGGCCATATGATGTACGTGCGCGACGACGATCTGCGCAAACTCTCGGCGGACCTGCGTGCTTTCATCCGCGGCCGGTAAATCATGACGGCTGCGTAACGAACCTTCGCCGGGCAGGCGCGTTTGGCGTCAAATTCAGTGACCTTTCGGGAGAACGACCATGGCCTTCGAACTGCCCCCACTACCCTATGACTATGACGCCCTCGAGCCGACCATCGACGCCGAGACGATGCGCTTCCATCACGACAAGCATCACAAGGCCTATACCGACAAGCTGAACGAGGGCGTCGAGAAGGACACCGGCCTCCAGGGCAAGTCGATCGAGGACATTCTGGGTATGATCTCGACCCAGCCGCCGCTCGTCCGCAACAATGGCGGCGGTTATTGGAACCACGACTTCTTCTGGAAGACGATGAAGAAGGGTGGCAGTACGCGCTCGGGCAAGCTCGCCGAGGCGATCGAGCGCGATTTCGGCGGCCTCGACAAGCTCAAGGAGGAATTCAACGGAAAGGGCGCGGGCCAGTTCGGCTCGGGCTGGGCGTGGCTGATCGCCGACGCGTCGGGCAAGCTCAAGGTCACGAGCACCCCCAATCAGGACAATCCGCTGATGGACGCGGTCGCCGATCGCGGGACGCCCTTGCTCGGGAACGACGTGTGGGAGCACGCTTATTACCTGACCTACCGCAACGACCGCGCCGCCTATCTCAAGGCGTGGTGGGACGTGGTCGACTGGGACATGGTCGCCCAGCGTTACGACGCGATCGGCTGATGCCGGGCGCCGGGGGGCTCAGCCCTCCGGCGGCTTGGCGGCGACCGCATCGTCCGCCACCTGCAACCCGTGGCGGAGCAGCATCGGCACATTGGCCAGCGCGAAGACGAGCGTGAGCGGGATCGCGCCCCAGAGCTTGTACAAGACCCAGAAATCCCAGCCCATCGCTCGCCAGACCAGCTCGTTCAGCGCGGCCATGACGAGGAAGAACAGCGCCCAGTTGCGCGTCAGCTTGCGCCACCCCTCCGCGCGCAGCCCCGGATAGGCGGTGCCGAGCAGCCCTTCGAGCAGCGGTCGCCCGGTTACCAAACCGAAGAACAGCACCGCCGCGAAGGCCAGGTAGACGATGGTCGGCTTCATCTGGATGAAACGCGGATCGTGGAAATAGACGGTGAGCGCGCCAAATACGACGACCAGCCCGCCCGACAGCCACAGCATCGGCGAAATGCGGCCGAGCTTGACCTTCGACACGATCATCGCCGCCACCGTCGCGATCACGAAGGCGATCGTCGCGACGATCACCCGCGCGATGACGAGTGCGGACATGCGGTCCACGTCCGACAGGAACCCGGTGGCCGCCGCCACCAGCCGCATCGAAACCGACGCCGGCACCAGGAAATTGACCGCGAAGAACACGACCAGCGGCGCATAATCGACGAACAGCCGGACGCCCGGCGATCCGCTCTTCAACTCGGTCGCGCGCTGGTCCGCATCGTCGACGATGCCCGACCCGACGCTCACTTCCGCACCCCTTCGACGCCCGCGATGATGCGGCTCACCTCGTTGGCGTCGAACGGCCGCAGGTCCTCGATCGTCTCGCCGATGCCGATGGCGTGGATCGGCAACCCGAACCGCTCCGCCGCCGCGACCAGCACGCCGCCGCGCGCGGTACCGTCGAGCTTGGTCATGACCAGCCCCGTCACGCCCGCCACGTCGCGGAACACCTCGATCTGGTTCAGCGCATTCTGCCCGGTGGTCGCGTCGAGCACGAGCACCACGTCGTGCGGCGATGCCGGGTTGAGCCGCCCCAGTACGCGCCGGATCTTCGACAACTCGTCCATCAGCTCGCGCTTGTTCTGCAAACGCCCGGCGGTGTCGACGATCAGCACGTCGATGCCGGTCGCGGTCGCCTGCTTGACCGCCTCGTAGACGATCCCGGCCGCGTCGCCGCCCTCCTTGCCCATGACGATCGGCACCCCGACCCGCTCGGCCCAGGTGGCGAGCTGGCCGATGGCGGCGGCGCGGAACGTGTCGCCCGCCGCCAGCATGACGCCGTAATCCTGTTCCATGAACAGATGCGCCAGCTTGGCGATGGTGGTGGTCTTGCCCGCCCCGTTGACGCCGATCACCAGGATCACCTGCGGCCGGGGAAACGCCTCGATCTCCAGGGGCCGCGCGACCCGTTCCAGCGCGCGCTCGACCTCCTCCGCGACGACGAGCCGAATGCCCAGCTCCTCCATGTTCCGCTCGAACGATCCCTCGGCCAGCCGCCCGCGGATGCGTCCGGCGGTCTCCGGCCCCAGGTCCGACGCGATCAGCGCCTCCTCGATCTCGTCGAGCGTGTCGTCGTCGAGCCGCGCGCCGCCCAGCCCGGCGAGATTGCCGACCAGCCGGTCCGAGGTGCGCCTGAAGCCGCCGAGCAGCTTGTCGTGCCAGGAGGGAGTGGTGCTCATGCCGTGGTGCCTTCGAGATGGGTATCGGTCGCCGCCGTGACGCGGACGCGCTGGACGGAGCCGGGCGGGGCGGGGGCGGTGTGGATCTCCGCGAAGTTGCCGGCATGGCCCTTGATGCCGGAGCGTTCGATCACGATCGACTGGTTGCTCCCGACCAGCTCGCGCAGCCATGCCGCCTTGCGCGCCGCCGCCGCCGCGCGGAGCCGGGCGGCGCGCTCGCGACGGACCTCGTGCGCGACCTGCGGCATCCGCGCGGCGGGTGTTCCCGCGCGCGCCGAATAAGGAAAGATGTGCGCATGGACGATGTCGCAATCGTCGACGAGCGCCAGCGTATCGGCGAACATCGCCTCGTCCTCGGTCGGGAACCCCGCGATCAGGTCGGCGCCGATCGCGATCTCGGGCCGCGCGCGCTTCAGCCGCTCGACCACCGCCACCGCCTGAGCCCGCGAGTGCCGACGCTTCATGCGCTTGAGCACCAGGTCGTTGCCCGCCTGGAAGGACAGGTGGACATGCGGCATCACCCGCGGCTCGCCCGTCATCAGCGCGAACAGACGCTCGTCGATCTCGACCGAGTCGAGCGACGAAAGCCGCAGCCGTTCGAGCCCCGGCACGAGGATCAGCACGCGCTCGATCAGCGATCCGAAGGTCGGCGATCCCGGCAGGTCGGGTCCGTAACTCGTCACGTCCACGCCCGTCAGCACCACCTCGCGGTGCCCGGCCGCGACCAGCCCCGCGATCCGCTCCACCACGGCGCCTGCGGGCACCGATCGGCTGGGGCCTCGCCCGAACGGGATGGCGCAGAAGGTGCAACGGTGATCGCACCCGTTCTGCACCCCGACGAACGCGCGCGCATGACCGGCGAAGCGCGACGGCGATATCGGTACGGCGCCCCAATGATCGGGTCGCAACTTGTCGAGGTTACCGACCACCCGGTCGACCTCCACCATGCCCGCGAATCCCTCACGGTCGATTTCCGTCGCGCAACCCGTCACGATCAGCTCTGCGCCGGGCCGCGCACGGCGGGCGCGGCGGATCGCGGCGCGGGTCTGCTTTACAGCCGCGTCGGTCACCGCGCAGCTGTTGACGACCACCACGTCGCGGTCGCCGAGCAGGGCGGCGATCGTCTCGGATTCGGCGATGTTGAGGCGGCAGCCCAGGGTGACGACCTCGGGCCCGGCGGTGACAGACATGGCGCGCGACTTAGGGACGCGGGGCGCCCAAGTCCAATGTCACCCGGCCTGACGCAACTCGGTCGGCGTCTCCGCGTCGGGCTCGGGCGGCGGCGACCCGACCAGCAGCCGCTTTTCCGCCAGCATCCGGCGGACCTGCGCGATCGTCATCGGCCGGCCGTAATGATAGCCTTGTCCCCGCGCACAGCCCATCGACCGCAGCCGCGCCTCGATTTCGGCATCCTCGATCCCCTCGGCGGTGACCGGCAGGTTCAGGCTGTCGCCCAGCCGGGCGATCGCGTTGACGATGGCGGCTGACTCGGCGTTCTCGCCGATCGATCCGACGAAGCTCTTGTCGATCTTGATCCGGTCGAAGGGCAGGGCGCGCAGATGCGCCAGGCTGGAATAGCCCGTGCCGAAATCGTCGAGCGCGAGCCGGATGCCCTGGTTCTTCAGGCTGGCGACGATCGACTGGGCGAGCGGCAGGTTCTCGAACAAGGAGGATTCGGTGATCTCGATCTCGACGCGCTGCGCCGGAAAGCCGGCTTCGGTCAGCGTCTTGATCATCTTCTGCGACAGCCAGCTGTCCTTTAATTGCGCCGGCGAGATGTTGATCGACAGCGTCAGCGCCGGGTTCCAATCGCGGGCGGCGGCGAAGGCCTGGCGCATGATCGATAGCGACAGCTCGCCGATCAGCCCGGTCTCCTCGGCGACCGCGATGAATTGATCGGGCGGGATCAGCCCGCGCGTCGGATGCTCCCACCGTGCCAGCACCTCGAACCCGACGATCCGCCCGGTGACCAGGTCGATCTGGCTCTCGAAATAGGGCACGATCTGCTGCGCCGGGATGGCCGCGCGCAGCCCGCGTTCCACGTCGCTGCGCGCCTGGAGCTCCTGCTCCATCGACGGGTCGAACCAGGCATGGCGATCGCGCCCCGCGGTCTTGGCGGCGTACATGGCGATATCGGCCGATCGCAGCAGCGTGTCGAAGCTGGAGCAATCCAGGTCGGACCGCGCGATGCCGATCGATCCGGTCACGTGAAGCTGCGCATTCTCGGCCAGGAACGGCTTGCCCAGCCGGGCGATGATCGTCTCCACCATCTGGTCGACGATCTCGGGGTGATCGGGATTGAAATGCATCGCGCAGGCGAATTCGTCGCCGCCCAGTCGCGCGGCCAATGCCGATGCGGGCAGCGCGTCGCTGATCACCATCGCCACCTGGCGCAGCAGCGAATCGCCCACGGCGTGGCCGTGCAGATCGTTGACCATTTTGAAATGGTCGAGGTCGAGCATGAGCACCGCCAGCGCCTTGCCCCGCTTGGCCGCTAGCGCGAACTGGGCCGCACCGTCCTCCGCCAGGCTGCGCCGATTGAGGAAGCCGGTCAGCGGGTCGTGCGCCGCCAGCAGCTCCGCCCGCTCGCCCGCCTCGGTGAGCTCGACCACCTCCGCCGCAAGCGCCCGGTGCCGGAACCAGCCGAACAGGATGAGCGCGATGTTCAGGATCAACGCGACCGCCAGCGTTCGATCCACGCCATCGCCGACTCCCCGCCAGCGTTCCAGCATGCCCGACAGCACCGCGCTTCCGGTCACCGCGAACAAGAGGATGGCTGCGCCCGTCACCGCGCCGCTCACGAATTCGGTGTTGGTCCCGGCGGACCCTGCGCGTCTCCGACTGATCATCGTTCCTCGGGTTCCACCTTGGCCAGTCTTCGCCATGGCCCGTCACCGGTGTAGAACCCGTTAAGCGGCGCGGCTCGGGTTGCGCGGCCGGATCATTTGGCCTAACGATCCGTCAGGTTCCGTCGTGGAACGCATTGGCATCGGCGCCTCCGGGCGCACGCTGGCCGGCGAGGTTTCGCCCGCCGGCGCTTTTGCGTTTGGCGATACACCACCGTTCGCGCTGTTGCGGATGGCGGATCGAAGATTCGTTGGAGTGAAACGATGTTCGAGAGTCTCAGCGACCGGTTGGGCGGTGTCTTCGATCGGCTGCGCGGCCGTGGCGCGCTGACCGAGGCCGATGTCCGCACCGCCATGCGCGAGGTACGCGTGGCGCTGCTCGAAGCCGATGTCGCGCTTCCCGTCGCGCGCGATTTCGTCGACCGCGCCACCGAAAAGGCGATCGGCCAGAACGTGCTGCGTTCGGTCACGCCGGGTCAGCAGGTCGTCAAGATCGTCAACGACGCGCTGGTCGAGATGCTGGGCGCCGACGAGTCCGCGCTGGAGCTGAACGTCGCACCCCCGGCGGTCGTGATGATGGTCGGCCTCCAGGGCTCGGGCAAGACGACCACCACCGCCAAGATCGCGCGTCGCCTGAAGGGGCGCGAGGGCAAGAAGGTGCTGATGGCGTCCCTGGACGTCAACCGCCCCAATGCCCAGGAACAGCTCGCCACGCTCGGCACCCAGACCGAGATCGCGACCCTGCCGATCATCGCGGGCCAGCAGCCGGTGGAGATCGCCCGGCGAGCACTCCAGGCGGCGAAGCTCCAGGGCTTCGACGTGCTCATGCTCGACACGGCCGGACGCACCAGCATCGACCAGGCGCTGATGGACGAGATGCGCGCCGTGGCCGACGTCGCCGTTCCGCAGGAGATCCTGCTCGTCGTCGACGCGCTGACCGGCCAGGACGCCGTCAACGTCGCGACCAATTTTTCGACGCAGGTGCCCCTGACGGGCGTGGTGCTGACGCGCATGGACGGCGACGCGCGCGGCGGCGCGGCCTTGTCGATGCGCGCCGTCACCGGCAAGCCGATTAAGTTCGCGGGGACCGGCGAGAAGCTCGACGCGCTGGAGGCGTTCCACCCGGAACGCGTCGCCGGCCGTATCCTGGGCATGGGCGACGTGGTATCGCTGGTCGAGCGCGCGGCGGAGTCGATCCAGCAGGAAGACGCCGACCGCATGGCTGCGAAGCTGGCCAAGGGTCAGTTCGACATGAACGACCTGCGCTCGCAGCTCGCCCAGATGCAGCGCATGGGCGGCCTCGGCGCGCTGGCGGGGATGATGCCCGGCATGAAGGGCGCCCAGGGCGCGCTGCAACAGGCGGGCGGCGACAAGATGCTCGTCCATATGGACGCGATGATCGGGTCGATGACGCTCAAGGAGCGCGCCAAGCCCGAGCTGATCAACGCCAAGCGCAAGATCCGCGTCGCCAAGGGGTCGGGCACCACGGTGCAGGAGGTCAACAAGCTCCTCAAGATGCACCAGGAGATGTCCACCGCCATGAAGAAGATCCGCAAGATGGGCGGCATCAAGGGCATGATGTCCATGCTCGGAAAAGGCGGCCTGGGCGGTCTCGGCAACGCCATCGGCGGCCAGGGGCTGGGCGACGTCATGGGCAAGATGGGCGGCCCGGCCGGGCTCCCCGGCCTGCCCGGCGGCGCCGGCGCCCCCCAGCTTCCCCCCGGTTTCCCCGGTCTCGGCAAGAAATAACGCTCACCTCTAACCCTCACGAACATCGTACCAGAAGGAAGAACGATCATGGCCATCAGCATTCGCCTGTCGCGCGGCGGCTCCAAGAAGCGTCCTTATTACCGCATCGTCGTCGCCGACGCCCGCAGCCCGCGCGACGGCAAGTATCTGGAGAAGATCGGCACCTATAACCCGCTCCTCGCCAAGGATTCCGATCAGCGCATCCAGCTCGACGCCGATCGCGCGAAGCATTGGCTGTCGGTCGGCGCGCAGCCCACCGACCGCGTCGCCCGCTTCCTCGACCAGGCCGGCGTCCGCGAGCGCGAGGCGCGCAACAACCCCAACAAGGGCAAGCCCGGCGAAAAGGCGACCGAGCGCGCCGAGGAGCGCGCCGAGAAGCAGAAGGCCGCCGACGAGGCCGCCGCGGCCCCGGTCGAGGCTCCCGCCGAGACGACCGCCGACGCCGAAGCCGCGACGGCCGAATAAGGGCACCAGGTCGGCATCGGCGCGTTACCCCTGCTCACAGGAGGTGCAGACCGATGCCGACCGACCCCGATCATGACCAGACCACCGGACCCGAAGACGCCGGCAACCAAGGCGTCTCGACCCCCGAGCCCGCCGAAGGCTCGGACGAGTCCAGCGCCCCCGGTCCCGACAGCCCCGGTCAGTGAGTCGGCCTCCCCCTCCCGCTCGCGGGAGGGGGCAGGGGTGGGTAGCGACGAACGCCGCGTGACGCTGGCCGCCATCATCGGTGCGCACGGCATCGCGGGCGAGGTGCGCCTGAAGCTCTTCACCGATGATCTCAGCCCCTATAAGCGCTTCAACGACGGTGCCCTCACGCTCAAGTCGCTGCGTCACGCCACCAACGGCGCGATCGCCCGCTTCGCCGAAATCCCGGACCGCACGGCGGCCGAGAGCTGTCGCGGGACCGCGCTGACGGTCGCGCGTGCGGAGTTGCCGCCGTTAGGAGAGGGCGAATATTATCATGCCGACCTGATCGGCCTCGCCTGCGACACGGACGCTGGAGAGCCGGTCGGCCGCGTCGTCGCCGTCGAGAATTTCGGCGCGGGTGATATCTTCGAGATCGAGAAGCCGGACGGTAAGCGGTTCATGGTCCCGATCACCGCCGCGACGATTGGTGATCGGGTGATCGTCGACGCCTCCTTCGTCGAATAGGCTCCTCAGCCGGCCCGGTATTCGGGTCCATGTTCACCGCACCAGCGCCTGCTTCTCCGCCATATCGTTCCTGATCGTCACCGCCGCGACGCCGCCTTCGCCCATGGCGTGGCTGATCTGGTCGAGTCCCTTCACCACATCGCCCGCCGCATAAAGACCCGCCACGCTGGTGCGCTGATGGTCGTCCACCACCACGCACCCGTCCGACGACGCGTCCGCGCCCAGCGCCACCGCCAGCTCCGATCGGATCACCGATCCCAGAGCGGGATAGACGCTGTCGAAGCGCAGCTCGCCTCGCGGCGTGGGCACCACGATCTCGTCCTCGTCCAGCCGCAGCGAGGCGCACGGCCCGCCCAGCGCCTCGACGCCCAGTTCCCCCAGCCGCGCCAGTTCAGCCTCGGACAGCTCCAGGTCGGTGTCGGGCGCGATCAACGTCACGTCGCGCGTGTACATGCGCAGGAACACCGCCTCCTTGTAACCGTGCGTCCTGCTGCCGATCACGCCCACGCGCTTGTCGGTCACCTCATACCCGTCGCAAATCGGGCAGTAGCGCAGCAGCCCGCGGTCGATCGCCACCTGATGGAGTTCGGGCGCGATCGGCGGCGACCTGTTCACCACGCCCGTCGCCAGCAATACCGTCCGCGCCCGGATCACTTCCCCATCGACGGCCCGCGCCTCGAATCCGCCCTCGACTTTTGCCGCGCGTTCTATCACCCGCTCCTCGACCGCGATCCCGAACTCGCCCGCCTGCTCGCGCATGAGTTCGAGCAACTCGGTGCCCGGAATGCCGCCCGGATAGCCCGCATGATTATGGGTGCGCGGTATCCACGTAACGCGGCTTTCCCCGCCATCGACCACGCGCACCTTCAGGTGGAACCGCGCCAGATAGATGGCAGCGGTCATGCCGGCGGGGCCCCCGCCGATGATGAGGCAATCTTCCATAGGCGGTCCAATGGGCAAGGCGGGGGAGGGTTCCTTGTCCCACCCGCTCAAAAGAGGTATATACCTCATGTGTGTACGGAGATCGTGATGGGCAGGCAGTATCGCACGCGGACGTTCAAGTCGGGCAACTCGGTAGCGATCCGCTTGCCGTCGGGCCTGGGCCTAGCTGCGGGGATGGAGTTCGAGCTTTTCAAGGATGACGAGGGGGTGGTTCACGCGAAGCCGGTGGGCATTCCCGGCGCGACCCTGCGCGACCTGTTCGGATCGTTCTCGGCCGACTTCATGGCGGACGGGCGTATGCCCGCCGACGAGCCGGATCGTGATTGGGGCGATGCACCCTCCCGCGCCGCCTAATCATGTACCTGCTCGACACCAACGTCTGGATCGACTTCGCGCTCGCCCGCGTGCCTGACCTGATCGAGCGCATGGAGAGCGTCGGTCCGGGGTCATTGGGCATGTCCGCCATCACCTTGGCCGAACTGTCGGTAGGAGCGCGATCCACCAACATCGGCAATGTCGCACGCCTGGAAGCGGTGATCGGGCTCGTGACGGCTCACCCGTTCGAGTCACGCGCTGCCACCGTCTATGGCGATCTCGTCAGGCGGATAGGAATCAAGCGGCATAGTTTCGATCGGCTGATCGCGGCGCACGCGCTGGCGCTGGATGCGGTGATCGTTACCCGCAATGAGTGTGACTTCGCCGATGTGCCCGGCCTGCGGGTCGAGAACTGGACCGAATGACCTTCGCCGCCACGGTCGTCACCCTCTATCCCGAGATGTTCCCCGGCCCGCTGGGGGTGTCGCTCGCCGGTCGCGCGCTCGGGGAGGGGCGGTGGTCGCTCCAAGCCGTCAACATCCGCGATTTCGCGACTGACAGACATCGCTCGGTCGACGACACGCCGGCCGGGGGCGGGGCGGGGATGGTGCTGCGCGCCGATGTGGTCGCCGCCGCGCTCGACGGCGTCGCGGATGGGCGTCCTATCCTCGCCATGACGCCACGCGGTCGCCCGCTCACGCAAGCACGCGTTCGCGAGCTCGCGGCCGGGCCCGGCGCGATCATCCTGTGCGGTCGGTTCGAGGGGTTCGACGAACGCTTGTTCGACGCGCGCCGGATCGAGGAAATATCGATCGGCGATTACATCCTTTCAGGCGGCGAAATCGGGGCGCTGGTGCTGCTCGACGCTTGCGTCCGGCTGCTCCCCGGCGTAATGGGCGCGGCTTCCAGTGGGGTTGAGGAGAGCTTCGAAAGCGGCCTTCTCGAATATCCCCATTATACCCGACCGCAGATGTGGGAAGGGCGCAGGATCCCCGAAGTGCTGCGATCGGGGGATCATGCGAAGGTCGCCGCCTGGCGGAAAGCCAGGGCGGAGGCCGATACACGGCTAAGGCGGCCGGACCTTTGGGAGCGCCATGGCGGCGCTCGGGTCGGGTCGCCCTCTGGCGCGCGGCACGAAGAGGACGACGCATGAACATCATCCAGCAGCTCGAAGCCGAGCAGATCGCCAAGTTCACCGCCACCAAGACCCACCCCGAATTCCGCCCGGGCGATACGCTGCGCGTCGGCGTCAAGGTCGTCGAGGGCGAGCGCACCCGCGTCCAGAATTATGAGGGCGTGTGCATAGCCCGCGCCAATCGCGGCATGGGCTCCAGCTTCACCGTCCGCAAGATCAGCTTCGGCGAGGGTGTCGAGCGCGTGTTCCCGCTCTATTCGCCCAATGTCGATTCGATCGTGGTCGTCCGCAAGGGCGCCGTGCGTCGCGCCAAGCTCTATTATCTGCGCGGCCGCACCGGCAAGTCGGCGCGCATCGCCGAGCGCCGCGACAACCGCCCGGCGAAGGAAGTCGCCGCGGCCGAGTAAGCGCGGCAGTTTCGAACCGGAGAATATGGGGCGCGGCGACTTCGGTCACCGCGCCCCTTTTCGCGTCAGGCCGGCAGGAAATCGCCATTCTGGTCCATCACACGCAGCTCGCCGCTCGAAATCTCGAACCATGCGCCGCGCAGCGCGAGCGAGCCCGCCTCGACCCGCTCGCGCACGAACGGGAAGGTCATGAGGTTGCCCAGCGACTGGCGCACCCCTTCCCATTCCAGCTCGCGCTGTGCATGTTCGTGGCCCGCGCCCAATCGCGCGGTGACCCGGTCGCGCGCGGAGGACAGGATACCCACCCAGCTCGACACGAAGCCGCCCTGGCCCAGTTCCGCATCGTCGAACGCGCGGGTCAAGGTCGCCTTGACGCCGCCGCACGACGCATGGCCCATGACGACGATCTCGGGCACTTCGAGCTGCGTCACCGCGAATTCCAGCGCCGCCGACACGCCGTGAAGCCCGCCCCCGGTCTCATAGGGCGGCACGAGGTTGGCGACGTTGCGCACCGAGAAGATCTCGCCCGGCGCCACGTCGAAAATCTGCGCGGGCGATACGCGGCTGTCGGCGCAGGCGATCACCATCACCTTGGGGCTCTGGCCTTCCGCCAGCTCGGCCCAGCGCTCGTGCTGCACCTTCCAGCTCTGCTCGTGGAAGCGGTGATATCCCTCGATCATGTTCGCGAAGCTGGCCATGGTTCCTCCTGGCGGTTGTTGACCTGCGCTATCTAGTGACGCCGAGGCGAGTTGTGGAGCGGCCCCGCGCCCGCTATCTCGCACCCCATGAACGACATGACCCCGCTCGCCCGCCCCCCGCGCGAGCGCAAGCCCGACTGGATCAGGGTCAAGGCCCCGACCAGCGTCGGTTTCGCCGAGACCAAGGCGCTGATGCGCCGCCTGGGCCTCGCCACCGTGTGCGAGGAGGCCGCTTGTCCCAACATCGGCGAATGCTGGACCAAAAAGCACGCCACCGTCATGATCCTGGGCGATACCTGCACCCGCGCCTGCGCCTTCTGCAACGTCAAGACGGGAATGCCCCGCGCGGTCGATCCGCTCGAACCCATGCACACCGCCACCGCCGCCGCCGAGCTGGGGCTGGAGCATATCGTCATTACCTCGGTCGATCGCGACGACCTGCCCGACGGCGGCGCGTCGCAGTTCGTCAAGGTCATCGAGGCGCTCCGCCGCACCACGCCCGCCACCACCATCGAGATCCTCACGCCCGACTTCCGCAACAAGGCGCAGGCGGCCGTCGAGTCGATCGTCGAGGCGGGACCCGACGTCTACAACCACAATCTGGAAACCGTGCCGCGTCTATACCCGACCATCCGCCCCGGCGCGCGCTACTATGCGTCGCTGCGCCTGCTGGAGAGCGTCAAGCGGCACGACCCGTCGATCTTCACCAAATCGGGCGTGATGACGGGCCTTGGCGAGGAGCGGATGGAGGTCCATCAGGTAATGGACGACATGCGCTCGGCCGACATCGATTTCCTGACCATGGGCCAATATCTCCAGCCGACGCCCCGCCATGCCAAGGTCATGGAGTTCACCGCCCCCAAGGCGTTCGACGCCTATGCCGCGATCGCGCGTGCCAAGGGGTTCCTGCTCGTCGCGGCGTCGCCGCTGACGCGGTCCAGCTATCATGCGGGGGCGGACTTCGCCAAGCTCAAGGCCGCGCGCGAGGCCAAGTTGGGCAGGGCTTGACGTGACGACCGGCGAGGGGACGTAGCGTGCCCGCCCATCGCGAGACGCGCGTCCTGCCCTACACCCCCGAACAGATGTTCGACCTCGTCGCCGACATCCGCGACTATCCCAACTTCCTTCCCTGGGTGATCGCGTTGCGCGTCCGCCAGGATAACGATACCGACACGCTCGCGGACATGATCGTCGGGTTCAAGGGTCTGCGCGAGACCTTCACCTCGCGCGTCCGCAAGGTCCGCCCCGATCACATCCATGTCGATTATGTCGACGGTCCGCTCAAGCATCTCCGCAATGAATGGCGCTTCCGCCCGGACCCGGCGGGCTGCGCGGTCGATTTCTCGGTCGATTTCGCCTTCAAAAGCCGTATCTTCGAGAAGCTGGCGGGCAAGGTGTTCGACACCGCGCTACGCCGGATGATCGGCGCGTTCGAGCTGCGCGCCGCCAAGCGCTACGGCGTTCCGGACGCGGCCGGCATCAACAGCTCCAGTGCGCACAACGCCGCCTGAAGCCTGATCCCGCCCCGCCCGCGATCGCCGAAGTCGCGGCGGATCGCGTGCACGTCGGTCGGATCACCCGCCTTTTCGGCCCGCGCGAAGACGACGGTGCCGACCGGCTTCTTCGCCGATCCGCCGCCCGGTCCGGCGACCCCCGTCACCGCAACCGCGACATCGGCTCCGCTCTCCTTGAGGGCTCCTTGCGCCATCGCCCAGGCCACCGCGATCGACACGGCGCCGAACGTGTCGATCAGGTCGCCGTTCACCGCCAGAGCCGCCATCTTCGCTTTGTTCGAATAGGTGACGTATCCCACCTCGATCACGTCGGAACAGCCCGCAATCTCGGTCAGCGCCGCGGTGACCAGCCCGCCCGTACAGCTTTCCGCCACGGCGACACGCCGACCCGCGGCCCGGTTCGCCTCCACGACCTGCCGTGCCGTCTCGACCAGCTCGGCGGGAAGGAGCGTGTCGGCGATCATCGAGCGCCGCTCCCGGCCGGCTCGGCGCAGAGCGGCAGATCCGGCACGTCGATCCGTTGTCCCCGCGCCCGCTGCGTCTTCAGGTAGGATAGCGAGGTCACCACCACGCCCGCGACGTTGCGCGGCGGCAGCGGCTCGAGCTGGGTCACCAGCCGGTCGATGGTCCCGCAATCCTCCACCGCGATCCGCCCGACCAGTCGCGGCACGATCAGCGACACGATCAACGGCCGCGCGAAGTCCGAGGCGAGCAGCGCATCGGCGAGCCCGATCGACAATTTGCCCAACGCCGCCCGCGCGCGCGGCCAGGCATCGTTCGCCGCCCCGTCATACTTCGCCAGGAAAGGGCCGCCCGACCGCCGTACCAGGCTCTGCGCCGGCAGCCGCGACGCGCAGACGCGCCCCGTCTCACGAATGATCTGCGGCATTGCCACCAGCGCGAACGCCTCCGCCTCGGCGGTCGTCACGCACGCCCGCTGCGCTTGGGCGGGGGAGGCGAGCAGGGCCAGGGCGACCAGGGCGCCAATATGCCTCATGTCGGCAACCGGACCGTCGCCGCCGCCTGGGCCGCGATGCCTTCGCCGCGTCCCGTAAAGCCCAGCTTCTCGGTCGTCGTCGCCTTGACGCTCACCCGGTCGGCGGGAATCTCCAGCAGCTCCGCGATGCGCGCCGTCATCACCGCGCGGTGTGGGCCAATCTTCGGCGCCTCGCAGATGATCGTCAGGTCGACGAACTCGATCTCGCCGCCCCGGCCCCGGATCAGCGCGGCCGCGTGGCGCAGGAATTGCCCCGATTCCGCACCCCGCCATTGCGGATCGCTGGGGGGGAAATGCGTGCCGATATCGCCCGCCGCGATCGTGCCGAGCAGCGCGTCGGTCAGCGCGTGGAGCGCCACGTCCGCATCGCTATGCCCCGACAACCCTCGCGCGTGCGGGATATGGACGCCGCCCAGCCACAGCTCCTCGCCATCCTCCAGCCGGTGGACGTCGAACCCCGTCGCCATGCGCGTCCGCCACGCCGCGCCCGCGCGCGCCTCGGCGAGCGCGAAGTCGGAAGGATAGGTGACCTTGTCGAGCACCGGGTCACCCTGCACCAGCGCGACCGCGCCGCCAAGCCGCCGTACCATCTGCGCGTCGTCGGTCGCCTCTTCACCCAAAGGCCAGGCCGCGTGCGCCGCCAGGATCGCATCGAGCCGAAAGCCCTGCGGCGTCTGGACGCGCCATAGCCCGTCGCGCGCCACGATGTCGCCCAACACACGCGTATCACGCAACGTCTCGCTTCGCGCGAGCGTGTCGGCGACGGGAAGGGCGGGCAGTGCTCCCTGATGTTCGTCCAGCGCCACGACCACTTCGACGATCACCCGCGCCGGCACGAACGGCCGCGCCGCGTCGTGGATCAGCACCCGCGTGGCGCGTCGCGCGGTCGCCGCCGCCAGCCCGTGCGCAACGGATTCGCGGCGCGTTGCTCCGCCGTTGACGGTGGCGACCTCCGTTCCGACCGCTGCACGCGCTTCCTCCTCCATGCCGGGCGCGACGACCACTATGACGTCGTCGATCAGCGGATGGTCGACGAAGGCCCGGTAAGCATGGGCCAGCAGCGCGCGCCCGCCCACCAACCGGAACTGTTTGGGGGCGCCCGCGCCTGCGCGCGATCCGCCGCCACCGGCGACGATGATGGCGACGATATGCTCCGAACCGGTCATCCGCGCCGCCTAGCCGAGCCCCACCCACCTTGCCAGTGCCGTCACCGCGGGGTAGATGCCTCTTTTTCAGGCAAGCATAATGCGCACCCTTCATCCTCTCCAGATCGGTCCCGTCCGGATCGAGTCCCCGGTCATCCTCGCACCGATGACCGGCGTGACCGACCGGCCGTTTCGTACCCTGGTGCGCCGCTATGGATCGGGGCTCAACGTCACCGAGATGATTGCCAGCCAGGCGATGATCCGCGAGACGCGGCAGTCGCTCCAGAAAGCGGCCTGGGACCCGGTCGAGGAGCCGGTGTCGATGCAGCTCGCCGGCTGTGCGCCGCACGAGATGGCGGAGGCCGCCAAGCTCAACGCGGACCGCGGCGCGGCGATCATCGACGTCAACATGGGCTGCCCGGTCAAGAAGATCGTCAACGGCGACGCCGGGAGCGCGCTGATGCGCGACCTCAAACTCGCCGCCGCGATCATCGACGCGACCGTCAAGGCGGTCGGTGTGCCGGTCACGCTCAAGATGCGGATGGGCTGGTGCCACGCCAGCCTGAACGCCCCCGAACTCGCGCGCATCGCCGAGGACCTCGGGGTACGCATGATCACCGTCCATGGCCGCACCCGCAACCAGATGTACAAGGGCTCGGCCGACTGGGCCTTCGTCCGCCGCGTCAAGGATGCGGTCGCGCTTCCGGTCATCGTCAACGGTGATATCTGCTCGATCGAGGATGCGGAGACCGCGCTCCACCAGTCGGGCGCTGACGGCGTAATGGTCGGGCGCGGGGCTTATGGGCGGCCATGGCTGCTTGGGCAGATGATGGCGTGGTTCGCCACGGGGCGGCACGTGCCCGACCCGTCGCTGGATGAGCAACATCGCATGATATCCGGGCATTATGACGCGATGTTGGATCATTACGGCACCGAGACCGGGGTCAACATGGCGCGCAAGCATATCGGCTGGTACACGCGCGGGCTTCACGGCTCGGCCGAGTTCCGCAACCGCGTGAATCAGGAACCCGATCCCGTGCGCGTTCAGGCGATGCTCGCCGACTTCTATGCTCCGTACCGCCATCGCGCCGCGGCCTGACCCCGTATCCGATGCGCGACCTGACTGGTCCGCGCTGTTCGGGGCGCTGCCGGTCGGCATCCTGCTGGTCGACGCGGACGGTCGCATCGCCCGCGCGAACGCGCCCGCCGAACAGTTGCTCAACCTGTCGGAGCGGCTGATGACCGCCCAGCCGCTCGCCGGCCTCCTGCGCTCCCCGTCGATCGAGGCGGTCGCGCGCGGCGAGGACCTGGCGATCTACGACGCCGAGGTGATAACGGGCGGCATGACGCTGCGGCTCGACCTCACCGCCTCGCACATCCCCGACTGGCCCGGCTGGCGCGTCGTCACGCTCCATGCGGCCGGCCCCCGCCACCTCCCCGCGCGGTCGGAGACGGGGAGGGTGGCGGTCGGCGCCGCCGCGATGCTGGCGCACGAGATCAAGAACCCGCTGTCGGGCATCCGCGGCGCCGCCCAGCTGCTCGGTCCGGGCGAGTTGACGACGCTGATCGTGGCGGAGGTGGACCGCGTCGCCGCGCTGATCGACCGGATGCAGCTTTTCACCGATACGCGCCCGCTGCCGCTCTCGGCCGGGAATATCTATCCGGTACTGTCCCACGTCCGCCGCATCGCCAGCGCCGGCGTCGCGCAGGGCATCCCGATCGAGGAGAGCTATGACCCCTCCCTGCCGCCGGCGCTCATCAACAACGACGCGCTGATCCAGGTTCTACTAAACCTCCTGAAGAACGCCTCGGAGGCCCTTGTAGAAGTGAAGAAACCCAGCATCACGATCACCACAGCCTATCGTCACGGTACGGCTCGTCGCATGGGAGAAGACCGTCAGGTTACTGCGCTTCCGATCGAGATCGGCGTCGTCGACAACGGCCCCGGTCCGCCCTCGGAGATTGCGGGCCAGCTCTTCGAGCCCTTCGTCTCCGGGCGCCGTGACGGGACCGGGCTGGGGCTCGCGCTGGTCGACAAGCTCGTCCGCGATATGGGTGGTCTCGTCCAATGCACCCGCGAGCACGGCCGGACCGTCTTCCGCCTCCTGCTGGCGCGTGCACCCGGATGAGCCAGATACTGGTCGTCGACGACGACGCCGCGATCCGTACGGTCATCGCCCAGTCGCTCCGCCGGGCGGGTCACGGCGTGACCCTGGCCGCTTCCCTGGCCGAAGCCGACGCGGCGCTCTCGCGCGCCGTGCCCGACGTGCTTGTGACCGACGTCATGCTTCCCGACGGGGACGGTCTCGATAATCTCCGCCACCTCCGCGCGAGCCATCCCGCCCTGCCGGTCATTATTCTGTCCGCCCAGAACACGCTGTCCACCGCGGTCCGCGCCACGGAGGCGGGGGCCTATGACTATCTGCCCAAGCCCTTCGATCTCGACGCGCTCACCTCGGCGGTCGACAGCGCGCTCGCCCGCGCCGACCCGTCCCCGGCCGAGCGGCTGGGCCAGGACGAGGGCGCGCTCCCGCTGCTCGGGCGATCGCCCGCTATGCAGGCGGTCTACCGCGTCATCGCACGCGTCGTCTCGAACGACCTCACCGTCCTCGTCTCCGGCGAGTCGGGTACGGGCAAGGAGCTGGTCGCCCGCGCCATTCACGATCTCGGTCCGCGCCGCGCGGCGCCCTTCGTGGCGATCAACATGGCCGCGATCCCCCGCGATCTGATCGAAGCGGAACTGTTCGGGCACGAGCGCGGCGCGTTCACGGGTGCCGCCGCGCGCACCGCCGGTCGTTTCGAGCAGGCGGCGGGCGGGACGTTGTTCCTCGACGAGATCGGCGACATGCCGCTCGACGCGCAGACGCGCCTCCTGCGGGTGCTCCAATCTGGAGAGTTCACCAGCGTCGGCGGCGCGCGGCCGATCCGCGCCGACGTGCGCATCGTCGCCGCCACCAATCGCGACCTGACCAGCCGCATAAGCAGCGGCCAGTTCCGCGAGGATCTCTTCTACCGGCTCAACGTGGTGCCCATCGAACTGCCTCCCTTGCGCGATCGCGGGTCGGACATCTCGCTCCTCGCGCGTCACTTCCTCGACGGCGCGGCGGCGCAGGGCCTGTCGCATCGGCGCCTCGACGATGGCGCGCTGGCCTTGCTGGAAGCGCATAGCTGGCCCGGCAACGTCCGTGAGCTCGAAAACCTGATGCGGCGGCTCGCCGTGCTCGCGCGCGACGAGGTGATCGATGCAGGCGCGATCAGGACCATGCTCGATGTGGCATTCGAGGCACCGGGAGAGGATGCCGGCATCGGCCCGGCGATCCGCGCGCTGATCAACAGGATCGCGGGAGAGCGCCCTGGGGCGCTCGACGACGGAACGCTCTACGCCCGCGTCATCGACGAGGTCGAGCGACCGCTGATCGAGGCGATGCTCGCCCGCCACGGCCGCAACCAGCTCCGCGCCGCGCGGGCACTGGGCATCAACCGGAACACGCTGCGCAAGCGCCTCGACTCGCTCGGTATCGGCACGACACGCGTCTTGGACGGCAACGCCGACGCTGGATGATTTTATCGCACATTGTGGTTTCCCGGCAACACGGGACCTTGTAGGGCGAAGGCGATGAACGCCGCTGCGGTGCCCAACATCGAGACAGACGAGCTCCCGAGCCGCCTGACCGTCACGCCCGCGGTCGAGGGGGCGGTACTCTCGGCAGCCCTCGTCGTGGCGGTCGCGAGTTACGGCATCATCACGTCATCGGCGGCACCCGGCCGCCTCCTCACTCCGATCCTGATCGCCACCCTGCTCGTTGCGAACCTGGTGCCCGGCGTGTTGTTGATGATGTTGTTCGGACGCCGGATCGCCCGCCGCCGGGCCGCGGCATCCCCGGTCGGGGGCACCGGCCGTCTTCACGTCCGGCTGGTGGCATTGTTTTCGACAATGGCGGCCGTGCCGATGCTGCTCGTTACCATCGTCGCATCCCTGCTGTTCCAGTACGGCGTGCAATTCTGGTATTCCGACAAGGCGAGCGGGATGCTGGAGAACGCCACCGGGCTTGCGCGTACGTCATACCTGCAGCAGCTGGATCGGTGGCGCGAAGCGACGCTGACCATGGCGGAGGACATGGGCTATCAGCTTCGTGAGGAGCCGATCGACGGGTCGGGCTTCCCGACCTTTTTCGTCCAACAGGTTTATTATCGCAGCCTGTCCGAAGCCGCGCTGTTTACCGTCTCGCCTCGCGGCGAGATCCGGACCCTTGCGGTCGTAAATCCTTATGAAGTCGAACTTGCAAAGCGGCTGACCCCAAGCTCGATCGCGCGGCTTCGTTCCGGTGACCGGAGCGTGGTCGCCGTGACAGGCGACCGAATCCAGACGATCACGACCGTCCCCGGAGCGAGTCAGCTGTTCCTCTATGCCGCCCGTGTGGGCGACACCAAGCTGATGCTGGAGCAGAATGCGCGCGCCGAAGCGGTAACCGCGGACTATCGCGCGTTGCTGGCGCGCGCGCGAAGCCTTCAGCTTCAGTTCAACGCGGCCCTATTGCTTATCTCGCTCCTGATCGTCGGCATCGCCGTATGGATCGCGCTTCAGGTAGCGGATCGACTGGTCGCACCGGTCGGCGAGCTCGTCGGCGCCGCGCGGCGGGTGGCTGGGGGTGACCTCTCGGCGCGCGTGTCAGACCCGCGTAGCCGTGACGAGGTCGGCACGCTGGCGCGGGTCTTCAACCAGATGACGGGCCAGCTGGAACAGCAGAACAGCGCGCTCGTCTCCGCCAACGCCCAGCTCGAGAATCGCCGCGCGTTGATCGAGGCGGTGATGGCGGGTGTCTCGGCGGGGGTCATCGCGACGGCCCCGAACCGTATCGTCCAGATCGCCAACCGGTCCGCCGGCGCGCTGCTCGGTGTCGAGGAACTGGTGGGCCGTCATCTGGGCCAGGTCTCGCCCGAGCTCGATGCGCTGCTCGACGGGAATCAGCGCGAAGGCGTGATCCAGATCGGCCACGGACTGGATGCGCGCACGCTTGCCGTCCGCATCGCCCTCGCGCCTGCGGGGCCCATCCTGACCTTCGACGACATCACCGACCAATTGGCGGACCAGCGCCGCGCGGCCTGGTCGGATGTCGCTCGCCGGATCGCGCACGAGATCAAGAATCCGCTGACCCCCATCCAGCTCGCTGCCGAACGGCTCCAGCGGCGCTATGGAGGAAAGGTCGAGGAAGGAGACACGACCTTTGGCCGGCTGACGGAGACGATCGTGCGGCAGGTCGGCGACCTGCGGCGCATGGTCGATGAATTCTCGTCTTTCGCGCGGATGCCCAAGCCCGTGTTCCGCGACGAGGCGGTGGTCGACATCGCGCGTCAGGCGTTGTTCCTCCATGAAGTCGCACACCCGGCGGTCCGGTTCTGCCTGCGGCATGACGATCCCGAGCCTTGGCTCGTCTGCGACCGTCGCCAGATCGGGCAGGCGTTGACCAACATCGTCAAGAACGGCGTCGAGGCGATCGAGGCGAAAGGGCAGGAAGGCGGTGCGATCGCCTTGACTGTTTCGCGTGAGGAGGACCGAGTTCTGATCGTCGTGGAGGATGACGGGATCGGCTTGCCACCAGACCGGGACCGCATCGTCGAGCCTTATATGACCACCCGCGCTCGGGGGACGGGACTCGGGCTGGCGATCGTCAAAAAGATCATCGAGGAACATCATGGACGGATCGCCTTTGCAGACCGTGATGGGGGGGGCACCGTCGTCACCATGATCTTCGACTGCGCCGCCCTTGCCGCCCTCGACCAGACCGGCGACGAACCCGAAGCGGCCATCGGTCGCCGGCTTGCCTCCCTCCCGCTTGATCGGACCTGATTTCCATGGCGCTCGACATCCTCGTCGTCGACGATGAACTCGACATCCGCGAACTGGTCGCGGGGGTGCTCGAGGACGAAGGTTATCAAACGCGTGCCGCAGGCGACAGCGACGCCGCGCTCGAGGCGATAGCGACCCGACGTCCGTCGCTCGTGCTGCTCGACGTCTGGTTGCAAGGCTCCAAGCTCGACGGCCTGGAATTGCTGGACGAGATCAAGCGCCGTGATCCCTCGATCCCGGTGCTCGTCATCTCGGGGCATGGCAGTCTCGACACCGCGGTCGCCGCGATCCGCAAGGGAGCGTCCGACTTCATCGAGAAGCCGTTCGAGGCGAAGCGGCTGCTCCTGCTCGTCGCGCGCGCCACGGAGACCGAGAGCCTGCGCCGCGAGGTCGCCTCGCTCCGCGTCTCGGCCGGGCGCGAGACCGACCTGACCGGCAGCTCCAGCGTGATCAACGGCGTTCGCGCGACATTGAAGCGCGTCGCCGGCACCGGCAGCCGTGTCCTGATCACCGGCCCGGCCGGGGTCGGAAAGGAAGTAGCGGCCCGGCTGCTGCACGGATGGAGTCAGCGCGCCGACGCTCCCTTCGTGATCGTCAGCGCTGCGCGCATGACTCCCGAGCGCGTCGAGGAGGAACTGTTCGGCGTAGAGGAAGGAGGCGACCTCATCCGTCCCGGCCATCTGGAACAGGCGCATGGGGGCACGCTGTTCCTCGACGAGATCGCCGACATGCCGGTCGCCACGCAGGCTCGGATCCTGCGCGTGCTCACCGACCAGAGCTTCTCGCGCGTCGGTGGTACGCGCATCGTCAAGGTCGATGTCCGAGTGGTCTCCGCGACCGCACGCGACCTGACGCAGGAGATCGCGGAGGGTCGTTTCCGCGAGGATCTCTATTATCGTTTGAACGTCGTGCCCGTCGTCATCCCGTCGTTGACCGACCGCCGGGAAGACATTCCCGCATTGGTTCAGCATTTTCTCGCCCACTACGCGAATGAGCGCCGTGTCCCGACGCCCGAGATCGCCGGCGACGCGATGGTCGCGCTGCAAAGCTATGATTGGCCGGGGAATGTGCGCCAGCTGCGCAACGTGGTCGAGCGCACGGTCATCATGGCCCCCGGCGACCGGATCGGCCGCATCGATCTCGATCTGCTGCCCGCCGAGGTGCGGGGCAGCCAGGGTGAGGGAACAGGGGGCGGATCGGGTGCGATCATGGGCACGCCGCTGCGCGAGGCGCGTGAAACCTTCGAACGCGAATATCTACGTGTCCAGATCCGACGCTTTTCTGGGAACATCTCGCGCACGGCGAGCTTCATCGGCATGGAGCGCTCGGCATTGCATCGGAAGCTTAAATTGCTGGGGATCACCGACACGCGCGATGATTGAGCCGAACCGGCGACGGAACGACTTGGTCTTTCGCGCACTTGTGCGGTGCGAGGGTCTCAAACGATCATACCCATGCCGGGCTTTCAGTTCGGCCATCCGACGCCGGGAAACGGCGCAATCGCGGGGCACCGACCTCGCCAAGAAAAAAGGGCAAAGATCATGGCCGACAAGCAGGGCTCGCTTCAGGACCTGTTCCTCAACGCGCTGCGCCGTTCCAAGACGCCCGTGACGATGTTCCTGGTCAAGGGCGTCAAGCTGCAAGGCATCGTTACCTGGTTCGACAACTTTTCCGTCCTGCTTCGCCGCGACGGTCAGTCGCAGCTGATCTACAAACACGCGATTTCGACGATCATGCCGACAGGCCAGATCGACGTGGCAGCGCTGGTCGATGCCGTGGGAGAAGGCGCGCGCAAGCAGCCACTTCTCCAGGAGATCTTTCTCTCGGCGGTGCGCAAGTCGGAGGACAGCGTGACGATGTTCCTGGTCAACGGGGTCATGCTCCAGGGGCAGATCGCCGCCTTCGACCTGTTCTGCATGCTGCTCCAGCGCGAGGGGCTGACCCAGCTCGTCTACAAGCACGCGGTTTCCACCATCCAGCCCGCGCGCCCGCTCGACCTGCAGGGTGAGGCGAGCGACGGGACCGGAGACCGGGACGGGGAAGATGAAGCATGACCCAAGGATTCGAGCGCGACCGGGACGACTTCGCGCGGGGCGCGCGCGCGATCGTCATATTGCCCGACCAGGGTGGATCGAACCGTGATCCCGAAGCGCGGATGGCGGAGACCGCCGGGCTCGCCGCCGCGATCGGCGTCGTCGTGGCGGACATGGTGCACCTGCGTGTCCGCGCGCCTAAGCCGGCGACCCTGATCGGCTCGGGCCAGGCCGAGGAGCTCGCCGGCCGGGTGAAGATGGAGGACGCGCAGCTGGCCGTGTTCGACGCCGCGTTGACGCCGATCCAGCAGCGTAATCTGGAGACGGCGCTCGAGTGCAAGGTGATCGACCGCACCGGGCTGATCCTCGAGATATTCGGCGAGCGCGCTGCGACTGCCGAGGGGCGGCTGCAGGTCGAGCTGGCGCATCTCGACTATCAGGCCGGTCGTCTGGTCCGCAGCTGGACCCATCTCGAACGCCAGCGCGGCGGCTTCGGCTTTCTCGGCGGCCCCGGCGAAACCCAGATCGAGGCGGATCGCCGTCTGATCCGCGACCGCATGGCCCGCCTGCGCCGCGAGCTCGATCAGGTGACCCGCACGCGCGGCCTCCACCGCGACCGGCGCCAACGTGCACCCTGGCCGGTGATCGCGCTGGTAGGCTATACCAACGCCGGAAAGTCGACCCTTTTCAATCGGTTGACCGGCGCCGACGTCATGGCGGAAAATCTTCTTTTCGCGACGTTGGACCCGACCTTGCGTCAGATCGGACTGCCGGGAATCGACAAGGCGATCCTATCCGATACGGTCGGGTTCGTCTCCGATCTCCCGACTCAGCTGGTTGCCGCGTTCAAGGCTACGCTGGAGGAGGTCGTGTCCGCTGACCTCCTGATCCATGTCCGCGACATCGCCCATCCCGATAGCGAGGCGCAGCGTAGCGATGTCGAGGCCGTGTTGAGCGATTTGGGGGTAGGGGAGACGACCCCGCGCTTCGAGGTGTGGAACAAGCTGGACCTGGTGAGCGCGCATCTGCGCGACGACCTGCTCGACCAGGCGGACGGCCGCGACGACGTGGTCGCCATCTCCGCATTGGGCGGGCAGGGCGTCGACGCGCTGCTCCATCAGGTCGCGGCCAAGCTGACCGCCGGACATCGCCGCTACCGGATCACGCTGGAGGATGCCGATGGCGCGGGCGCGGCCTGGCTGCATGCGCATGGCGAGGTGCTGGAGCAGAAGGCGGAAGAGGGGCGGACCACCTATGACGTGCGGCTGGCCCCGACCGATTACGAACGGTTCAACCAGCGTCCTTCTTGACGCGCGACCACAGCGCTTCCTTGTCGTCGAGCGGCAGCGACGCGAAGGACGGACCGGCGATCGCCTCCATGCCCGCGAATCGGTATTCGAACTTGGCGTTGGCCGATCGGAGCGCCGCTTCCGGGTCGACCCCCAGGTGACGGGCCCAGTTGACGACGGAAAAGAGCAGGTCGCCGACCTCTTCCGCGACCTGCTCGGGCAGCGCGGCGTCGATCTCGGCCAGTTCCTCGTCCACCTTCGCGCGCGGGCCAGCAGGGTCCGGCCAGTCGAATCCGACCCGCGCGGCGCGACGTTGGAGCTTCTCGGCCCGCGCGAGCGCCGGAAGCCCGAGCGCGACGCCGGCCAACGTACCACCATCCTTAACGGCGCGTTCACCCGCCTTGATGCTTTCCCAACCCGGCGAGGACGTCGCGTCACCGAAGATGTGCGGGTG
>NZ_DASVRV010000016.1:0-58372 GCF_036388435.1 Sphingomonas sp. | reverse complement strand
TCGTGCGTCTGGTGGCGATCGTCGATCCGTCGGGCGACTATCGCATCGAGACGGGCGAGGGCGCCTGACATGCACGTGACCCGGGCAGGCGAGGCGCGCGAATATCACCCGCCGCTGCATCACGGCTGCACCGCCTTGCGGTTGCAGGGGTTGGAGGCGGGCCCTTCGGACTTCGCCTGGGTCGGCCTCAGCCATATCGCGCCCGGCGGCGGTGCGGACATGGATGCCGGACCGGCGGGCAAGATCTATGTCGTGCTGGACGGCGAGGTCACGGTGACGCTTGGCGGTGGCGAAACGGTGACGCTCGGCAAGCTCGACAGCTGCTACATCCCGCCGAACGAGGCGCGCGAGGTGCGCAACGAAGGCGGCGTGCCCGCGAGTATGATCGTCGTGATGCCCGCACCCGTGGTGCAATCATGACGCTGCCCTCGATCGACGTGTCGAAGCTGTTCGACGTGGCGGGCAAGTCCGCCGTCGTCGTCGGCGCGACCGGCGCCTTCGGCAAGGTGGTCTGCGCCACGCTGGGCAAGGCCGGCGCGCGACTGACGATCACGGCCGGCAACGGCGAGGCGTTGGACGAGCTCGGCGCCGAGCTGGCGGTCGCGGGCATCGATGCGACGCGGGTGGCGCGGCGCCCCGACACCGAGGAGGATTGCGCCGCGATCGTCGCGGCGGCCACCCAGGCATACGGATCGATCGACATCCTCGTCGTGGCGTCGGGCACCAACGAGGTCGCGGCGATCGAGGCGATGGCGCCCGAGCGCTTCCGGCGCGTGATGCTCGCCAATGTCGAGGGTGCGTGGCTGATCGCGCGCGCGGCGGGCGCCGCGATGATCGCGCAAGGCACCGGCGGCAAGGTCGTCTTCACCTCGTCCGCGCGCGGCAAGCTGGGCCATCCCGCGGGCTATTCGGCCTATTGCACGTCGAAATCGGCGGTGGACGGCATGACCCGCGCGCTTGGGTGCGAATGGGGCAAGCACGGGATCACGGTGAACGCGATCGCGCCGACGGTGTTCCGATCGCCGCTGACCGCCTGGATGTTCGCCGATGACGACCATGCCAAGTCGGTCCGCGCGGGCTTCCTGGCGCGCGTGCCGGTGGGGCGGCTGGGGGAGCCCGAGGATCTGGCGGGGCCGCTGCTGTTCCTCTGTTCGCGCGCGTCCGACTTCCACACCGGCCATGTCGTCTATCCCGACGGCGGCTATACGGCGGGATAGACTATGCCCAACAAGGTCATCATCACCTGCGCGATCACCGGCGGCATCCATACGCCGACGCTGTCCGACGCCTTGCCCTGGACGCCCGAGGATCTGGCCGCGCAGTCGATCGCGGCGGCGCAGGCGGGCGCGGCCATCCTCCATCTGCACGCGCGCAACCCCGAAGACGGCTCGCCGACCGGCGACCCGGCAGTCTATCAGCGCTTCCTCCCGCAGATCCACGCGGCGACCGACGCGGTCATCAACCTGACGACCGGCGGCAGTCCCGACATGAGTCCCGACGACCGGCTGGCGGCGGCGCTGCATTTCAGCCCTGAGATGTGCTCGCTCAACATGGGTTCGATGAACTTCTCGTTCCACGAGATGGGCCGCAAGATCGAGTCCTGGAAGTTCCCTTGGGAGGCGAAGTACATCGCCGACAGCGAGAAGTTCATCTTCCGCAACACCTTCGCCGACATCCGCCGCGTCGCCGAACTGCTGACCGACCACGGCACGCGGTTCGAGCACGAATGCTATGACATCGGCCATCTCTACAACCTGTCCTACCTGGCCGATCGCGGCATCTTGAAGCCGCCCTTCTTCATCCAGAGCGTGTTCGGTATCCTGGGCGGGATCGGCGCGGAGCCCGACAATGTGGTGTTCATGCGCCGCACCGCCGACCGCCTGTTCGGCAGCGATTACGTCTGGTCGGTGCTGGCCGCGGGGCGCGCGCAGATGCCGCTGGTGACGCAGGCGGCGATGATGGGCGGCAATGTCCGCGTCGGGCTGGAGGACAGTCTGTTCATCGGCCGCGGCAAGCTGGCCGCGAGCAACGCCGAACAGGTGGGCAAGATCAGGACGATCCTGGCCGAACTGGGGCTGGAGCCTGCCACGCCCGACGAGGCGCGCGCGATGCTCGGGCTCAAGGGTCGCGACCGGGTGCGGATCGCGTGACCGCGCGGGTCGCCCTGATCGGCGCGGGGCTGATGGGGGCGGGGCTGGCACGTCTGTTCACGGCGATCGAATGGCCCGTCACGGTGTGGGACCGCGACGCCGCTGCCGCCGCGCAGCTGGCGGGCGACGGCGTCCGGATCGCGCGCGACCTTCGGGAGGCGGTCGCCGAGGCCGAGCTGGTGATCGAGGCGATCGCCGAGATCGCGGAAGCGAAACAGGCGCTGTTCGTCGAACTCGTCGCGCACGCCGGCGCCGATACCATCCTCGCCACCAATTCCTCGGTCATCCCGGTCGGCCTGGTGAGCGCGCGCGTGGGCGATGCGGACGCTCGCCGGATCGTCGGCACCCACTTCTGGAACCCGCCCGACATCATCCCGCTGGTCGAGGTCATCCCCGGCGAGCGTACGGCGGCTGAAACCGTCGAGCGCACGATCGCCTTGCTGACGCAGGCGGGGCGCGAACCCGTTCGCGTTCACGGCGACGTGGTGCCCGGCAACCGCCTGCAACATGCGCTCTGGCGCGAGGCGATGGCGCTGGTCGACGAGGGGCTCTGCTCGCCCGCCGACATCGATCTGATCGTCAAGCGCAGCTTCGGCGCGCGGCTGGCGGTGCTCGGACCGCTGGAGAATGCCGATCTGGTCGGGCTCGGGCTGACCGAGCAGATCCACGATGTCGTCCTGCCGATGCTGAGCCGCGCGACCGCGCCGTCGCCGGCGCTGCGGGCGCGGATCGCGGCGGGATCGACGGGTGTCGCGGCGGGCAGCGGGTTCCATTCGGGTTGGACCACCGCCAGTGTCACCGCTTTGCGCGAACGCCTGTCCGCGCACCTGCGCGCGAGTTTCGGCGCATGACGCTCAATCCCCAACAGCGCGCCGCCGTTCGCAACGAGACGGTCGTCGCGGTCGTCATCAACGCCGTCATCATCACCGCGCTGCTGTGGCTGGCCGGGATAGCGCCGCCCGCGGCCTTGCGCGGCGCCGACGGCCTGCTCGGCGGCATGGCCAAGGGCGCGGGCATCCCCACCTTGCTGATGACGTTGATCGCGACCAAGGTCATCCGCGGTCGCGTGCGCGCCACGCCGGCGCTGGCGCTGCCATGGGCCGATCTGCCCGCGCCGCTGCGCGCGCTGCCGGGCAACCTGGTCCTGCGCGCGGTCGCCATGGCCCTGGTGGCGATAGTCGCGCTGGTCGCGGTCGGCGCGGTCGTGGCGACCCTGCTCGGCATAGTGCCGCTGGACGGGCGCGGGTTCGTGATCTTCAATATCGTGTTCGGCGCGGTGGTGGGACTGGCCACGGCCCCGATCGTGGTCCTGCGCGCGCTCGCGGACGGGCGCGCATGACCATGTTGACGCTGACGCAGGGCAACATGGTCGCTTCAGCCGCGATGGCGGCGGGCGCGGAGCAAGGCTTTGCGCCGCTCTGCTGCGTCGTGCTCGATGCGGGCGGCGCGATCCTGGTCGTGCAGCGGTCCGAACAGGCCGCACCCTACCGCGTCGAGATCGCGCGCGCCAAGGCGGCGGGCTGTATCGGCATGGGGCTGGGCGGTCGGTCGATCGCGACCCGCGCCGCCAAGGTCCCCGCCTTCTACGCCGCGGTCAACGCGCTGGTGCCGCTGGTTCCGGTGCCCGGCGGTGTGCTGGTCCGCTCTGCGACCGGCGAGTTGATGGGTGCCGTCGGGATCAGCGGCGACACCGCCGACAATGACGAGCTATGCGCTTTGGCGGGGATCGCCGCCGCCGGGCTGGTGGCGGAAGCATGACCAGCGTGCTCGCTTATCTGAAGGAACCCGAGCTGAGCGCGTTCGCGGTGGAGCGGCTGGCGACATTGTTCCCCGACACGACGGTCCACAAGGCCGACAATCTCGCCGATGCCGAGGCGGTGATCGGCGATGTGGAACTGCTCGTCACGATCGGGCCTGCGCTCGGCGCGGACGCGGGCGCGTTGTTCCGCGCGGCGCGCAAGCTGCGTTGGGTCCAGACGATCGGCACGGGCACCGACAACATCTTCGGCCACCCCGATCTGCCCGCCCATGTCGCGGTGACCAACGTCCGCGGCGTCCACGGTGCGCAGATGTCCGAGGCGGCAATCGCCGCGATGCTGTCGCTGGCGCGCGACCTTCCTCGCGTGATCGCCAGTCAGCGGGATCGGAGATGGGACCGGTTCGCCCCCCGCCTGCTCGCGGGCGGCACGGTCGGGATCGTCGGCACCGGGGCGATCGCCGCGGCGCTGGCCCCTCGCTGCAAGGCGCTGGGCATGACCGTGGTCGGGGTCAGTGCGAACCCGCGCGCGATGCCGGACTTCGACCGCGTCGAGCCGAGGGCCGATCTGCTCCGCCTGGCGGGCGAACTCGACTGGCTGGTGCTGCTGACCCCCTATTCGGCCGACACGCACCGCCTCGTCGGGGCCGACCTGCTCTCGGCGATGAAGCCGACCGCCTGCCTCGTCAACCTCGCGCGCGGCGGCGTGGTCGATGAAGACGCCTTGCTCGACGCCCTGGATGCCGGACGAATCGCGGGCGCGGCGCTCGACGTGTTCGCGCACGAACCGCTCGATTCCGGCAGCCGGTTCTGGGATCATCCGCGCGTGATCGTGACGCCGCATCTCGGCGGCCTGCACGCCGGTTACGCGGACGAGGTGCTCGCCCTGATTATCGACAACATGCGCCGCTTTCGCGAAGGCGGTCCCGGCGCGCTCGCGAACCGGGTGAACTGATCATGCAGGACGACCGCGTCAACACACCCATACCAACGCGCGAGCTCGAACGCCGCTGGCTGGCGGTGCGCAGCGCGATGGAGCAGGCGGGCATCGACGTCTTGCTGACCCAGGCCAACCAGGATTTCATGGGCGGCTACGTCAAGTGGTTCACCGACCTCCCCGCCACCCAGGGCTATACCGAGATCGTGGTCTTTCCGCGCGATGCGGGCATGACCCTGATCGGGCAGGGACCGTTCGGCATCGACCGGCGCCTGCCGCCCGAAGGCGACGGCCGCCGCCGCGGGGTCGACCGCATGTTGACTGCCGCGATCTACGCCTCGGCCGGCTACACCCACGCCTATGATGCGGACCTGACCGCGAAGGCGCTGGCCGGCTATGCGCGCGCGACGATCGGGCTGGTGGGGTTGTCGACGCTGTCGCATCATCTAGTCGATGCGTTGAAGACCGGTCCGCTCTCCGCGACGAAATTCGTCGATGCGACGGATCTGGTCGACCGGATCAAGGCGATCAAGAGCGCCGACGAGATCGCGGTCATCCGCGAGACCGCCGCGATGCAGGATCGCGCGATGACCGCCGCCTTCGCCGCGTTCCGCCCCGGCGCGCGCGACCGCGACGTGACCGCCGCCGCCGAGTATAGCGCCCTGCGCGAGGGCAGCGAGCAGGGCCTCTATATGGCCGCCTCGTCGCCGATCGGCGTCGGTGTCCAGTTCGCCAACCGCCATTATCAGAATAGGGTCGTCCAGCCGGGCGACCAGCTGTCGTTGCTGATCGAGAACAGCGGAGCCGGCGGCTATTATTGCGAACTGGGCCGCACCGCGACGCTCGGGCCCCCGACCCCGGCGATGCAGGCCGGCGTGGCGTTCGTGCGCGAGGCGCGGGCGTTCATGCTCGACCGGCTCCGCCCCGGCGCCTCCTGTCCCGCGATCTGGGACGAGTATAACGCGTTCATGCGCGCGCATGGCAAGCCCGAGGAAGACCGGCTCCATTGCCATTCGATGGGCTATGACATGGTCGAGCGCCCGCTGGTGCGGTTCGACGAGCCGATGACGCTTGCGGCGAACATGGTCGTGTCGTGTCATCCGACCTGGTTCGACGGCGACGGGCTCCACTGGCTGTGCGACAATTACCTGATCGGTGAGGATGGGACGACACGCCTCCACGCCTTTCCCGAGATCATCACCGAGCTGAACTGAAGGACGACGCCGTGACGCATCTGGCTTTCCCCGACACGCCGGTCTTTCGCGGTTATGCCGCCCCCGTACGGATCGAGGGCGACGTTCATCATCTGGAGGTGATCGGCACCATCCCGCCCGAACTGAACGGCGACTATATCCGCAACAGCGCCGATCATCAGTTTCCCCCGTTGTTCGAGGACGATCTGTTCCTCAACGGCGACGGCATGCTCCACCGCGTGCGTATCGAGAACGGCCGTGCGAGCCTGAAGACCCGCTATGTCGAGACCGAGAAGCTGAAGCTGGAACGCGCCGCGGGGCGGGCGCTGTTCGGGCGCTATCGCAACCCGTTCACCGATGACCCCAGCGTCGCCGGCATCGACCGCGGCACCGCCAATACCTCGGTCGTGTGGCATGGCGGCAAGCTGCTGGCGCTCAAGGAGGCCGCTCGGCCGATGGAGATCGATCGCGACACGCTGGCGACGATCGGCAGCTATGATTTCAACGGGACGCTGAAAAGCCAGACCTTCACCGCGCATCCCAAGATCGACCCGGCGACGGGCGAGATGGTCGCCTATGGCTATTTCGTCGAGGGCAAGGCGGACACGCTGGTCGAAATCTACTTCATCGGCGCCGACGGCATGTTGACGCGGACCGAACGGTTTCACGCGCCTTACGCCTCGATGATCCACGACTGCCTGTTGTCGGAACACTATATCGCCTTCACGATCTGTCCGATGGTGTGCGACTGGGACCGCGTGCAGGCGGGGGAGGCGTTCTTCCATTGGGACGACACCCGCCCGACGACGGTCGCGGTCGTGCCGCGCGCGCCCGGTGGGGCGGGCAACGTCCGCTGGTTCGACAGCCCGACGCCGGTCATGCAGACGCACACGTTCAACGCGTGGGAGGAGGGCAGCCTGCTCCACCTCGAACATTTCATCACCCAGACCGGCTGGCTGTCGCAATTCCCCGACATCAACACGCCGGGCGCGCGCGAGCAGCCGCCCTTCGCCTATCGCTGGACGATCGATCTGGAGTCGAACACCGGGGGTTTCACGGCGGAGAAGATGTTCCCGCACATCGGCGAGATGCCGATGATCGACCTTCGCCATGCGACGACGAAGACGCGGCATTTCTGGTTCGGGACGAGCAATACCGAGCTTGGACCGATGCTGCCCTTCGGCCCCAAGGGACCGCCGTTCACCTGTATCGGGCATTTCGACGCAGGCACCGGTGCGCTCGATTACTTCTATGCGGGACCCGACAGTTCGCCCGAGGAACCGGTGTTCGTGCCGCGGAGTCCCGACGCGCCCGAAGGCGATGGCTGGCTGGTGACGATCGTCGGGCGGCGCGCGGAGAACCGCACCGATCTGGTCATACTCGACGCGTTGAACCTGCGCGCGGGTCCGGTGGCGACCATCCGCTTTCCCACGCGCGTGCACGAGGGTTTCCACGGCATCTGGATCCCGCGGTGATGCGCGCGGCGGCCTAGACGAACATCGCCAGCACGCCGGCCTCGGTCGCGGGGCGGGGAATGGTGAAGGTGATCGGTTTCCAATCGGCGGCGGCCGGGCGTTCGAGGCATTGGGTCAGCCATGCCGCGATCGACGGATATCGCGCGATTGGCACCCCCGCGATCGGCACCAGCGTCATGACCGCCGCGACGTTCAGATCGGCGACGGTAAAGCGATCGCCGAGCAGGTAGGGGCGGTCGCAAAGATGCGCTTCGAGCACGCGGAACGGCCGGTCCAGCTTCGCGCACGCCATGGTCGCCTGCGCGGCATCGCGCGCGCCTTCGGGAAAGAGCAGCAGGTTCGCCGCCGCCAGCAGCAGCGGTTTCTCCACCTCGGTCGCCACCCAGAAGCTCCACTGCGTCATCCGGGCTTCTTCGGTCAGGTCGCGGGACGATAATCCGCTCTGCCACTTGCGCGCCAGATGGAGATTGATCGCCAGCGATTCGAACAGGACCAGCCCATCGTCCACCAGCGCGGGAACGCGGCCGTTCGGGTTGATCGCCAGATATTCCGGCGTCCGCGTCGCACCGCCGCGAAAGTCGGTGGGCACATGCTCGAACGGCAGCCCGAGCTCCTTGAGCATCCACATCACGCGGTGCGCGCGCGAGAACGGGTGGCCGTACAAGGTCAACATCGCGGGAGTTCCGTCAGAAGCGGAAGCCCGCGCGCACGCCATAGGTGCGCGGCGGGCGCAGGATCACGATGGGCAGACCCGCCGCCGGCTGGACGAAGCCCGACGCGCGCACCGCCTCGTCCTCGATATTCTCGATATAGGCGCCGACGGACAGCCGGCCGTCGTCGGTCCGGTAGGTGAGCGATGCGTAGGAGACCATGGTGTCGGGCTGAAACTGGCCCGGCAGGTACTCCTCGGCGACGAAATATTCCGACTGAAGCCGCGTGCCCAGGATCGCGTCGATCCCGCCGCGACCTTCGCCGAGCTCGAAGGTCCGCTGATAGCTGGCGTTCAATACCCATTTGGGCGTCTGCGCCAGCGGGAAGCCCGCGCAGTCCACCGTCGCGAACCGCTGCCCCGACACCGGATCGACGCCGGGCGTCTGCGGGCAGCTGACCGCCGCCCGGCTGCCCGGTGCGCCCGGCAACGAGACGTTGTAGACGAGCTCCTGGAACTCGCTGAACACATATTGGAGGTTGACGTTCAGCCGGTCGTTGCGCGTCGGCCGCCAGAGCAGGTCCGCCTCGGCCCCGTAGATCTTCGCCTTGCCCGCATTTTCGGTGATGATCGAGAATCCCGCCGGGCGGATCGGCCCCAGATGCGTGATCTGCTTGTCGTTGTATCTCCAGTAGAACGCCTCGAGGTTGAGCTGGAGCGTGTTGTCGAGGAACCGGTTCTTGGACCCGAGGGTGAATGCCTGGATGGTCTCGGGCGCGAAGGTGTTCTGGGGCAGCGAGGGGTAGAAGCCGCCCGCCTTGAACCCCGTCTCGATGCTGGCGTAGAGCAGCGACGCGTCACCCGCGTCGAACTCGACGCCCGCCTTGTAGGTCAGCTTGTTGAATTCGAGATCGCCCGAAAAGGGACCGGTGCACGTGCCGGCGGGGATGTCGAACGTGCCCGGCGTCGGACAGGTCTGCGCATAGAAGGCGGCCGGCGGTCCGGGGAAGCCTGTCGGAAGCGCGGGCAGGCGCGTGATGTTGATGCCGGTCTGCGACTTCTTCTCGTTGGTATAGCGCAGCCCGCCCGTGGCGCGGAACCGTTCCGTCAACGAAACCGTTACCTGCCCGAAGGCCGCGAGGCTGCGGACGGGCAGTCCGGGCGAGGTCGTGATCGTACGGGTGAGTCCCTGGTTGGCGTCGACGAACAAGGTCGAGTCGTCGTCGAAAAAATAGCCGCCGACGACCCACTTCACCGCCGAGTCGCCGGGCGATGCCAGGCGAACCTCCACCGAGGTCTGCTCCGACCGCTCGGTCGAGGTGAGCGGGAAGCCGCCGGCATAGGCCTTGAAGTCGTTGCGGGTGAACCGATAGGCCGGGATCACGGTCAGGTTGGCGAAGCCGGCGTCGTAATTGATGGTCGCGTTCACCCCCCATGCGTCCAGGTCGACGAAGCCGTCATCCGCGATCGGCGGCAACAGCGTCGGGTTGCGTCCCCCGCTGATCGCGAGCGACGCACCACGCAGAAGCGCGTTCGATTCCGGCGAGGTCGGCCCGCGATAGGGGTCGTCATTGTCGAGGAACCCGTTCGCGGTCGAGAATACGGCGCCGGGGCCCTTGCCGCCCTGATGGATATAGTCGGCGGACAGATTGATGCTCAGCGCATCGCTCGGCTCGAGCAACAGCTGCGCGCGGACCGCCTGCCCGATGTCGTCGAGATAGCCGTCACTGAGATAGCCGTCGCGGTGCACCACCTGCGCGGCGACGCGTAACGCCGCCTTGTCGCCGATCGGCAGATTGATCATCCCCGACGCGCGAACGAGGTCATAGGTGCCGACCTCCATGTCGACGCTGCCCGCAAGCGCCCCGAGCTGCGGCCGGGCGACGATGACGTTGATCGCGCCGCCGGTCGCGTTGCGGCCGTACAGCGTGCCCTGCGGGCCCTTCAGCACCTCGACGCGTTCCAGGTCGAAGAACAATCCGTTGGGCGCGGCCGAGCGGGCCAGATAGACGCCGTCGAGATTGATCGCGACCGCAGGCTCGGAATAGATGAACGGCGCGAAATTGCCGACGCCGCGGATCGTGACCTGCGTTCCACCGGCGCCCAAGGGCGATAGCTGGAGGGCGGGAATGAGCTTGGTGAGGTCCTGCGGCTGGCTGACGCCCGCGTTGCGGATGGCCGCGCCGTCGACCGCGCTGATCGCGAGCGCGGTGCGCTGCAGGCTTTCGGAGCGGCGCTGCGCGGTGACGACGATGTCGCCGATGCCATCGGCTTCGGGCGTCGGGATCGTGCCGACCGCGCCTTGCTCCGCGGCTTGCGTCGGGACGCCCGTTGGCGCCGCGGCGTCGCCCGGTGCCTGTGCGGCGGGGGATGCCGTCTGCGCAGCGGCGCTGGACGCAATGGCGAGCGCGGCGAAACCGGCGGTGGTCAGGAAACCCTTCATGCACATCCTCCTACGGCCTTGGCGGCCTAAGCCGATCCCCTGCGCCCCCGATCGTGATGTCGGCATGTCCCGGCGCGGAGGCGCTGGGAAAGGTCGCGGAAAACCTGTTCGACTTCCTGCCAGATAAACCGTAATACGGTCAAGACGTATCGCGATGCGGTGCAATAAAATGTCGTGAGAGGAGAGATCATGCGCTTTTCCGAATGTTCCAGGCTGCTGGACCCGGCGCCCATGCCGTTGGAAATGGGCTTTGAACGCCTCGACGACGGCGTGCTGCACGTCGCGATCCGGACCGACATGCCGCGCTGCACCGGCGCGATGTTCGAATGGTGGTTCGGGTTTCGCCCCGGAACGCGCGAATATATCTGGTGGCACCCGACCGATCATGTCGCCTCCGAATGGGCCGAGACGCGCGAGGGCACGCATGTCGGATCGATCCATCATGCGACGGAACGCTTTACCGGCAGCGAGCCCGAGCAGCTTGCGATCCAGTTTCGCGATCCCGACGAGTTCTTCGAACCCGAGGCTCTGGCCGCGGCGCGCGCGGCCGGCGCGGTGACGGGCCTGATCTGTGCGCATGGCGGCCCCGGCCCGGAGCCCAAGCGGAAGCCCGACGGATCGGTGATCGGCACGCGCCTTATCCACCTGTGTCGCGACACCCCGTGGGGCATGGCGCTGCGCACCCATTTCTTCATGGGACACGATATTCCGGGCATGGGGGCGCCCAGGGCGGTGCTGGAGGAGATGTTCCCCGACGATCTGGCGCCGAGGCTGTTGCAGCATTGCTATGACGAGTTCAGCACGCTCGCCCGGTTCCTGCCGTCGCTTTATGAGGCCGAACGCCGCGACCAGGTTCCGCCGACTCCGCCCTGGTAAGTCTCAGGCGAGCGTTTCGCCCGGCAGCGATTCGGTGTCGATCTGTGGCAGTTCCGCCAGCCGTTCGATCTCGAGGATCGGAAATGAAGTGAGGTCGCTTCGAAGGGTTGCGGAGTTCACCGCTCGCCGCCTTCATCGGACCCTGCTCATCGGTCTGCCGATCAGCTGCGGCGAACCCAGGAGACGGCGGGCCGCAGGCCGTCATCGAGGCCGCACAAGCATCGATCATCTCGATCAGCCGTAACGGCCCGGTGATGGCCCGGCTCCGCGCGCTACGGCCCCGCCGCCCTCTTGAGGTCACCAACCCACTAAAAGAAAGAGGGAAAATGGTGCTGCCGGTGAGGATTGAACTCACGACCTCAGCCTTACCAAGGATGCGCTCTACCACTGAGCTACGGCAGCACTCGACCCGAACGGGCGAAGCGCGCCTAGAGCGGAGCGGGGCGGCATTGTCAAGGCGGGGGCCAGGGGCGATAGGCGGGCCATGGCGGAGAAGGACGGATGAGCGAAACGGACGACAAGGCGGCGCGGCTCGCGGCGCAGCTCAGGGCGAACCTGCTGAAGCGGAAAGCGCTGGCGCGCGAGCAGGCGGATCAGCGCAAGCCGAGCATCGAGCCCAAGGCATAGGCCGCGTCGCCGCACCCATAGGCCGCCATCAGCGCGGTCGCGCCGACCGCCAGCCACACCGCGCCGGTCAGGATCCGAGCGGCGAACATTTTTCCTCCAACCATGCCCTGTCCTCTCCCACGAGCCGGGGGCCGATGATCTCGGCCACCCTGGCATGGTAGCGATCAATCCATGTTACCTCCGGTGCCGTCAATAGGGCCGGATCGATCATGGTCCGCTCGATCGGGGCTAGGGTGAGCGTCTCGAAACCGAGCATCGGGCGGTCGGCGCCGGGGATGTCGCGCGACTCGACCAGGACGAGGTTCTCGATGCGGATGCCGTATCCGCCGGGCTTGTAATAGCCGGGCTCGTTGGAGAGCATCATGCGTGCGCGGATCGGCTCCATCGCCGCGCCGCCGGGATAATTGGGCGCGGCGATGCGCTGGGGCCCCTCGTGCACCGACAAATAGGCGCCGATGCCGTGGCCGGTGCCATGGGGATAGTCGAGCCCGGCCTCCCAGAGCGGGCGGCGCGCGAAGGCGTCGAGATGACCGCCGAGCGTGCCGTCGGGAAAGGTCGCGGTGGCGAGCGCGATATGGCCCTTCAGCACGCGGGTGAAACGGTCGCGCATCTCGGGTGTGGGATCGCCGATGGGCATCACGCGGGTCACGTCGGTGGTGCCGTCGGCATATTGGCCGCCCGAGTCGATCAGGAACAGCTGCCCGCGCTCGATCGGCGCGTTCGATCCCTCGGTGACGTGGTAATGCGGGATGGCGCCATGCGCGCCCGTGGCCGAGATGGTCGCGAAGCTGGTGTCGAGCAGCGCGCCCGTCGCCCGGCGGTATTCGAGCAATTTGGCGGCGGCGGAGAGTTCGGTCTGGCCGCCCTTGGGGCATTCGATCTCGACCCAGCGCAGGAAGCGGGTGAGCGCGGCGCCGTCGCGGACCTGGGCGGCGCGGTGGCCGGCGATCTCGGCGTCGTTCTTGAGCGCTTTGGCCAGCACCACGGGATCGCGCAGGGGGACGACCGTCGCGCCATGGGCTTCGAGCGCGTCGAAGATCGCGGCGACCGCGCGCTCGGGGTCGGCGACGACGCGTTTCCCCGCCAGGTTCGACGCGTTCGCCACGAAATCGGTCTTTTCATGCACCCGGACCGCATTGCCGAGATGCTGGCGCACGGCATCGTCGAGCTTCTCCCGCGCGACGAACAGGTCGGCGGTGCCGTCGGCATGGACGATGGCATAGGACAGGGCGACCGGGGTGTGATCGACATCCGCCCCGCGCAGGTTGAGCGCCCAGGCGATCGAGTCGAGCGCCGACAGCACTACCGCATCGGCGCCGCGCGCGGTGAGCCAGTCGGCGATGTCGGCGCGCTTGGCCGCGGTGCCCAGGCCGGCCAGTTCGTCGGGCTGGACGGTCAGCCTGGCAGGCGAGGGGGCGGGGCGGTCGGTCCAGATCGCGTCCACGGGGTTCGCGTCGACCGCGACCAGGGTGGCGCCGCTGTCGGCCAGCGCCGCCGCGAGCGCGCGGACATCGGCGCGGGTGTGGAGCCAGGGGTCGTAGCCGATGCGCTGCCCCGTTTCGGCGTGCTCGCCGAGCCAGGCCGCGACGCTCGATTCGGGAACGCCGACATAGGCCCAGTCGGCGGCGGACACCTGTTCGCGGACCTGGGTCGTGTAACGCCCGTCGGTGAAGATCGCGGCCTCGTCCGCCAGCACGACGGCGGTCCCGGCCGAGCCGCCGAAACCGGTGAGCCAGGCGAGCCGCTGGGCATAGGCGCCGACATATTCGCTCATATGCTCGTCGGTGAGGGGGACGACGAAGCCGTCCAGCCCCTGGGCGAAGAGTTGGGCGCGGAGGGCGTGGAGGCGGTCTGTGTGGGTGGACATGGCGTGGGCGGACCTGAACGGGTTTGGGAGGAATCGGCGCTGACGCGCTCCGACTGCCAGATCGCGCCGCTCCGGGACAGGGGGGAGCCGCGGCGGCGGGTCAGCCCGGCCCGGCCACGCCGATCGCGCGGAGCAGGATCGCCTGGACGAGCATCACCGCGAGCCAGGTTCCGGCGTCGGCCAAGGCGCGGGGCCAGCCGACGCGGCGCGTGACCAGGGTCACCGACACGGTGGGGAGGACGAACCCCACCCAGATGATGAAGGCGCTGCCCAGCGCGACGGTCCAGACCCCGGCCTCCACGGGCGCGAGGATCAGCGCGCCCGCCAGGATCGCCGCAAGCCAGGACAGGAGGACGAAGGTCGCGGCGAGGATGACGGGGGTGGTGCGACCGCGCCAGGCGAGGGCGATCAGCACCGTGCCCGCGAGCCCGGCGACGAGGATGGGAAGGGCGTTGACGAGGATATAGGACATGGGGGGGCTCCGCTGGAATCCAGGGGGAGAACGCTCAACCGGCCATCAGGGTAGCGAGCCGGCGGCCCGACGCCCAAGCGGCCTCGACGCGCGGCGCGAGGAGCCAGTCGCCGCAGGCGCCCAGCCCCGCGCCCGCGTCCCAGAGCGCACCGCGGGCGTCCGCCGGCGGGCGGCTGCGGGCATAGCGCCAGCGATGCGCGGCGAGATGGACCGGAGGGGGCAGCGCGGCGCCGAGATGGCGCGCGAGCAGGTCGATAAGCGCGGCGGCGACCTCGTCGGGCTCGTCCTCCAGATGCGCCTGGGACCAGTCGGGATCGGCCTGGACCACCCAGGTCTCGCCCCCCGCGCGGCCGGGCTTGGCGCCGTCGCGCGCGGCCCAGCCGATCGCCCCGGCGTTGCGGATCACGTCGGCCGCGACCGGCAGCGGCGCGTCGAAGGCGGCCATGACGGTCCAGCAGGGGAGCGTGCGCGACGCCGCGGCGGTCGCCGCGAAGCCGGGCCGGTGCGGCGCGAGGAGCGGGGCGGCCTGTTCGGCGGGCAGCGCGATCACGACCGCATCGAACGGCTCGGCCGCGTCGACGCCCTCCAGCACCCAATCACTACCATCGCGGCGGAGCGCGTCGACCCGCGCGGACCAGCGGACGTCGTGCCCCGCCGCCATCGCGCGGACGGGGGCGCTCATGCCGGGGGTGCCGACCCAGGCATCGGGCCCGGCGGCGGGCCAGGGGGCGACGACGCCCGCCGCTTCCCAAGCCTTTACCTGCGCCAGGAAGGCGGGATCGCGCGCGGTCAGGTATTGGGCGCCGTGATCGAAGGCGCCGTGCTCGGTGCGGCGGGTGGACATGCGGCCGCCCGGGCCGCGCCCCTTGTCGAACAAGGCTGTGCCGTAACCGGCGGCGACGAGCGCGTCGGCGCAGGCGAGCCCGGCCATCCCGGCCCCGACGATCGCGACGCGCATGATCTTTCCCCAGGTTACGCGGGCGGGTGGCCGCGCCTATGTGTCGCCCCATGGCACAGGTGACGGTCTGGTACGACGGGGGTTGCCCGTTATGCGTGCGCGAGATCGCGCTGATGCGGCGGCTCGACCGGGGACGCGCGATCGAATGGGTGGATGTGGCCGATGGTGACAGCGTCTGTCCGATCGACCGCGCGACCCTGCTGGCGCGCTTCCATGCGCGCGAGGGTGCGACCGTCCATTCGGGCGCGGCGGCGTTCGCGGCGATGTGGCGGGCGATCCCGGTGCTGCGGCCCTTGGGACTCCTCGCGCGGCGACCGGCCGTGCTGCGGGTGCTGGAGGCGAGCTATGGCCGCTTCCTGCGCGTGCGCCCCGCGCTCCAGCGCTGGATGCGGCGCTGACGTCTTCGGGCGTGGTGGAGGCGTCTTGCGCCTCGAACCGCGTCTTTTCTATAATCCGCCCAGGCCGGGTCGGCGCGGCTCGACCCGTCGGTTGTCCATGAGGCGGGGGGCGCGTGAACGACGATCTGCAGCGATTGATCGGGATGATCTATGAAACGGCGGGTGATCGACAAGGATATGACCAGGTCGCGTCGGAGATGCTGCGACTGACGAACTCCCGCCTGATCCTGCTGCCGGTCTATGATCGAGCGCGGCGGAGCATCGTGGCGGCGGTTCATTTCGGCGATATCACGGGCCGGGTGGAAACCGGCCTGCACGATTGGGTCGCGGGGGCGTTCGCGAGCGATCCCACCATCGCCTTCACCGCCGCCAATCCGGGTGCGACGATGTTCGCGACCGATCTCCACATGACCCGCGAGGCGCATCGGCACGACGATTTCATCGCCTGGTCGCGCGATCGCATCGGCACGGGGCATTGGACCGCCGTCTTCGCCGAGCGCGACGGCGCGCAGTTCGGCGCATCGGTCCATGCGCGCGGTGCGGACGAGCCACATGACGCGCGCGAGCGCGCGATCTTCGTCGCCCTGTTCGATCACCTGACCCGCGCCCAGCGGATGGGTACGCGAACCTTGGACCTGGGGCTTTCGGATGAGGTGACGATAACGCTGAACGCGGCCGGAAAGGTCACCGGCGCCACCCCGGCCGCCGAGGCGATGCTGACGCGTGGCGCCGGTATCACGGTGCGCGGCGGCGAGCTGTCGCCCACCGCACCCGCGAAGAAGCACGAGTTCGACGCGTTGATCCGCGCCGCGTTGCGGGGCGATCCGGCGCGTCGACGGGAGGGCGGGATGATGTTGCCGCTTCCCGGCGGCGAGAAGGAGATCGTCGTGCTGGTCGCGCCGGGCCGCGACTATGCCGTACCGTTGGACCTACATTTCGGCGCGGTGGTCCGGATCGTCGACCCCGAGGCCGCGCCGCGCCGATCGGCGGCGCGGGTGCGCCGGACGTGGCGGCTGACCGAGGCCGAAGCCCGGCTGGCCGACATGCTGCTGGAGACGCGGTTCGATCTGCGCGCCGCCGCCGACCGGCTCGGCGTCACCTATGCGACCGCGCGCACGCAGCTTGCCCGCGTGTTCGCCAAGACGGGAACGCACAGCCAGCCCGAGCTGGCGCGCTTGCTGACGCGCCTGCTGGGCTGACCGCGTCGCCTCGCGTCAGAAGCGGAAGCGGAGTCCTGCCGTGAACAGGTTGGTCTTCACCTTGCCGATCCGCACGCCCGCGTCGGGGAACTCGTCGTCGGTGATGGTCGTGCCGTTGGTCTGTCGACGACGATAATCGACCGACAGCGATACGCCCGGCGACACGTCGAACGCCACGCCCGCTCCGAGCTGCCAGGCGAAGCGTGCCTTGCCCTCGCCGTCCAGCTCATAGCCGGCGATGCCGAGACCGCCGCCCGCATAGGGCGTCACGACCGACCCCGTCGGAATGTCCAGCCACAGATTGGCCAGCGCGCTGAGCTGGCGCAAGCGGCTGCCGTCGAACGTGAAGCTGTTGCCCGACCCGCCGCAGCTATCGGCTTCCAGATAATCGCAGACTTCCGCGCGGTCGGCGGCGTCCAGCGTGACCGTCTGACCGTTGATGTTGCGCAGCTCGAGCCCCTTCACCCTGTTGCGCGAATAGTTGAGCTCGATGTCGCCGCGAACGGTGCCGAAGTCGTACCCGATCGCCCCACCAAAGGTGAATGCGTTCTTCAGGTCGACCCGGAAGGCGGCGGTGTCGGTGGCGCCGCTGCCGCCGAAGGTGCCGCCCTCGTCGAAATAGCCGACATTCACGTCGTTCACCCCGGCCACGCCCGCATGGAGCGAGACATAGGCGCCGCGCGCATCGGTATCGACCGGGGCCTCCTGCGCGGCGACCTGGGTCGCCATGAACGCGCCCGTCAGCGCGAGCGCCGAGGCATAGCTTCGGATAGTCATCATTCCCTCCCTTTTCAGCTCTGTACAGTCGGTGAGCCCCCCACGAGAGCGCGCCCGCGAACTTGTTAGGAAAGGGAGCGAAACCTCCGCATCCTTCAAATGATGTATTCTGGTCATCCTTGTCACACTGTTGCGGGGCGGTGACAGGAAGGGCCATGCCCGCCGCGATCGCCGGCGGGTTGAGCGTGTCACCTCCCGCCTCTAGAGCCGGACGGGATGACCGATATTCCTCCCCCCGTCGCCGAGCGGCGTCCGTACAGTTTCACCATCCACGGCACGACCGTCGAGGACCCCTATCACTGGCTGAAGGACCCGAACTATCCGGAGGTCGAGGACCAGGACGTGCTCGCCTATCTCAAGGCCGAGAACGCTTATTTCGAAAGCGTGATGGCGCCGCACCGGCCGCTGATCGACCGACTCTATGAAGAGATGAAGGGGCGCATCAAGGATGACGAATCCTCCGTGCCGCAAAAGGATGGCGACTGGCTCTACTGGACCGCGTTCGAGACGGGGGGGCAGTATCGGTTGTGGTGGCGCAAGCCCGTCGCCGGCGGGCCGGACCAGCTGCTGCTGAGCGAGCCCGAACTGGCCGAGGGGCATGAATATTTCCGGCTGGGCGCGTTCGCGGTGTCCAATGACGGGCGGCATTTGGCCTATGCGATCGACGACAGCGGCGCCGAGCGGTTCGAGGTGCGCGTCAAGAACCTGGAAACGGGCGAGCATCTGCCCGAGGTGATACCGGGGATGCTGTCCGACATCGTGTGGACCGCCGACGACAGCGGCTTCCTCTACGGTGTCGCCAACGAGCAATGGCGCACCGACAATGCGCGCTTCCACCGGCTGGGCACCCCCGTCGCGCAGGATGTGGAGCTGTTCAAGGAAGCGGACGAGGGGTTTCGCGTGGCGGTGGCGGAAACGTCGTCGCGGGCGTGGATCGTCATCGGCACGGGCGACCATGTGACGAGCGAGGTGCGGCTGCTGCCCGCGAACGATCCGCTCGCCGAGCCGATCCTGGTCGCGCCGCGGCTGGTCGGGCGCGAGTACGATGTCGACGAGCATGAGGGCACCCTGTTCATCCACACCAACGACATCGACCCGCAATTCCGGCTCTGCACCGCACCCGTCGCCGATCCGGGCCGGTGGACCGAGCTGATCGCGCCGTCCGCCGATTTCTACATGACGGGCGTCGAATGCTATCGCGACTTCTTCGTCGTCGAGGGGCGCGAGGACGGGTTGGATCAGGTGCTGATCCATTCCTATGACGGCGGCGAGTCAAAGCGCATCGCCTTTCCCGAAGCGAGCTATGCCGCCGGGCTGGGCGACAATCCCGAATATCATGTCGAGAAGCTGCGGCTCGGCTACGAGTCGATGGTCACGCCGGGCACGGTCTACGATTATCACCTCGCGACCGGCGCGCTGGAGACGCTGAAGGTGCAGGAGATTCCGTCGGGCTATGACGGATCGCGCTATCGCACCGAGCGGCTGAAGATCGCGGCGCGCGACGGGACGCCGGTGCCGGTGTCGATCGTCTACCCCGCCGACTTCCCGCGCGACGGGACTGGGCGCGTATTCCTCTATTCCTATGGCGCGTACGGCCATGCGATCCCGCCGGGTTTCTCGACGGGGCGGCTGTCCTTTCTCGACCGGGGCTTCGCCTATGCGATCGCGCATATCCGGGGCGGGGACGATCTGGGGCAGCAATGGTATCTGGACGGCAAGCTGGAGAAGCGGGAGAACACCTTCAACGATTTCGTCGATGTCGCGCGCGGGCTGATCGCGGAAGGCTGGACCGCCGAGGGGCGGATCGCGATCGCGGGCGCCTCGGCGGGGGGCGAGCTGATGGGGGCGGTGGTCAATTCCGACCCCGAACTCTGGGGGGCGGTGATCGCCGACGTGCCCTTTGTCGACGTGCTCAACACCATGCTCGACGCCGACCTCCCGCTGACGCCCGGCGAATGGCCCGAATGGGGCAATCCGATCGAGGACCCGGCGGCGTTCGCGCTGATCCGGGGGTACAGCCCGTACGACAATGTGCGCGCCCAGGCCTATCCGCCGCTGTTCATCTCCGGCGGGCTGAACGATCCGCGCGTGACCTATTGGGAGCCCGCCAAATGGGCGGCGAAGCTCCGCGCGACGAAGACCGACGACAAGCTGCTGCTGCTCAAGACCAATATGGGCGCGGGGCATGGCGGCAAGTCGGGGCGGTTCGACAGCCTGCGCGAGGCGGCCGAGGAACATGCCTTCGTGCTGTGGCAGATGGGCGTGGAGGGGTGACCTTCCGGCGCGTCTTCACCGCCGCGCCGGAGGACATCGACGAGCTGGGTCATGTCAACAACGCGGTCTGGGTGCGCTGGGTGCAGGAGATCGCGGTCGCGCATTGGGAGGCGGTGGCGCCGCCCGAGCACCGGCTGGCCTATGTCTGGGTCGTGGTGCGGCACGAGATCGATTACCGGGGCAACGTCGCCGTCGGCGAGCGGGTGACGGGCGAGACCTGGGTCCCCGATCCGCCACGCGGCGCGCGCTTCGACCGGCGGGTGCGCTTCGCCGGCGCGGACGGGCGAGTGAAGGTGGAGGCGGTGACCAGCTGGGCGCTGCTCGACCGCGCGACCGGGCGGCTGCTGCGGATCAGGCCCGAGGTGGCGGCGCCGTTCCTGGCCTGAAGTCCTCCCCCGCCAGGGGGAGGGGGACCACTCGCGTTCTTCACGCGAGTGGTGGAGGGGGAGGACTCCCCGACGGTCGCCCGGTCCTCTCCCTTCACCGCTTCGGGGTTCCCTGCCCCTGGCGGGGAGAAGTGGGGGCTCGTGATGGCAGCGATAGGCGGGCTTCGGTTTCCGCTACGATGAGGCGAAGCGCCGCGTCGAGGTCGCGAAGGATCGCCGAAGCCGTGATGCGGAGCGTGCTGACGCCGTGCTCGGACATCCACGCATCGCGCGCAGCGTCGCGCTCGGGGCGGTCACCGCGACCATGAGCCTCGCCGTCCACCTCGATGGCCAGTTTCGCCGGCGCGCAGTAGAAATCCAAGGTGTAAGGCCCCGCCGGGTGGCTTTTGCGCCAGCGGATCGACTCTCTGCGGAGTTCGCGCCAGAGCAGGATTTCGGGAAGGCTCATGTCGCGGCGGAGGGCTTTGGCTTGGCGCTTGCCGCTATCGTCGCTGGTCAGGCGCATTCTGTCCTCCCCCTCCACCACTCGCTTCGCGAGCGGTTCCCCTCCCCCTGGCGGGGGAGGACTTGATTACCCGCTATTCCTCAGCGCCGTCGCGATGGCGTTGATCGACAGCAATATCCCTTCCTCCACCCGCGCGTCGGTCTCGCCGGCGCGGTGGCGTTTCAGGAGCTCGATCTGGAGGAGGTTGAGGGGTTCGATATAGGGGAGGCGCAGGCGGATGCTCGCGTCGAGGGCGGGGTGCTTGTCAAGCAGGCGCGACTGACCGGTGACGCGCAGCAGGGCGTCGTGGGTCAGGTGCCATTCGTCCCGGATGCGGGTGAAGATGCGCGTCCGCAGCCCCTCGTCCTCGACCAGGGCCGCGTAGCGGGCGGCGACCGCCATGTCGGATTTGGCGAGCACCATCTCCATATTGGCGAGCGTCGCGGCGAAGAGCGGCCAGCCCTCCGCCATGTCGGCGAGGAGCGCGGGGTCGCCCTGCGCCAGCGCGGTGCCGACGCCGTACCAGCCCGGCAGCATGACGCGCGCCTGCGCCCAGCTGAACACCCAGGGGATGGCGCGCAGATCCTCGATCCGGTCGGACTTGGTGCGGCTGGCGGGGCGCGAGCCGATCTTGAGCCCGGCGATCTCCGCGATCGGGGTGAGCTGGCGGAAGAAGGTGCGGAAACCCCGGTCGTCGCCGTCCTCGCCATAGACGAGGTCGCGATAGCCCCGGAACGCGGCGGCGGAGGCGGCGTCCATCGCGGCGGCGAAGCGTTCGTTCTCGGCATCGGACAGGCGCGGCGGCTCCAGGCTGGCGAGGAGGGTGGCCGATGCCATCGCATCCAGATTCGCCATTGCGCTGTCGCGGGTGCCGTATTTGCCCGCGATCACCTCGCCCTGTTCGGTGATGCGGATGCGGCCCTGGACGGTGCCGGGCGGCTGGGCGCGGATCGCGGCGAAGGCGGAGCCGCCCCCGCGCCCGACCGCGCCCCCGCGCCCGTGGAAAAGCTGCATCGCGACCCCCGCCTCGGCGAAGACGGGCGCCAGCGCGGCGGAAGCCTTGGACAGGCTCCAGGTCGATGTTAGATAGCCGCCGTCCTTGTTCGAATCGGAATAGCCGATCATCACTTCCTGATGCCCGCGCGCCCTGGCGATCGCGGCGACCTCCGGGATGGCGAGCCAGTCGCGCATGATGGCGGGGGCGGCCTCCAGATCCTCGATCGTCTCGAACAGCGGCACGGCCATGATCGCGGCGGTAGGCGGATCACCGGGTCGGTAGAGCCCGACCTCCTTCAGCAGCAGATGGACCTCGAGCAGGTCGGACACCGACCTGGCCATCGACACGACATAGTTGGTGATCGCGGCGGGACCGTAGCGCGCATGCGACTCGGTGGCGGCCTGGAGGATGGCGAGTTCGGAGGCGGTTTCCGCCGAATAGGCAGTGAAGCGGCTGGCGAGCGGGCGGGGGCCGGCGAGCTCGCGGCGGAGCAGCGCGACGCGATCCTCCTCGGGCAGCGCGAGATAATCGGGCTCCACCCCGGCGACGCGGAGCAGCTCGGCCACGACCCGTTCGTGGACCGCCGAGTTCTGGCGCAGGTCGAGCGTGGCGAGGTGGAAGCCGAATATCTCCACCGCGCGGATCAGCCGGCCGAGCGCGCCGCCCGACGACAGCGCCTCGCCGGTCGCGGCCAGCCCCTTGGCGATGGCGACGAGATCGGCGCGTAGCGTGGCGGGGTCGGGATAAGCGTCGCCCTTCAGGGCGCCGGGACGGGGCGCGGGCTTGCCGGTCAGGTGGAGATGCGTGGCGGCCAGGCGGGCATGGATGCCCGACAGGGCGCGGCGATAGGGCTCGTCGGCGCGGCTGGCGGCGGTGTCGCCCGATCGGTCGGCGAGCGCGCAGACGCCGCCCGGCACCTCGACATGGTCCGCCGAGATGGACAATTCGGCGCCGAGCGCGTGGACCGCGTCCAGATAATGGCCGAGCACCGCCTCGCAGGCGCGGGCGAGCGCGGCGCGGAGCGAGGCGGCGTCGACATAGGGGTTGCCGTCGCGGTCGCCGCCGATCCACGAACCGGGGCGCAGGAAGGAGGGCACGCGAAAGCCGAGCGCCCGGTCCCAGCGCTGGTAGAGCGCGGGCAGGGTGGGCACGAACACGTCGCGCAGATAGCTGAGCGCGGTCTCCACCTCGTCGGACACGTAGAGGCGCTCGCGGCGCAGCACCCGCGTCCGCCAGAGCAGCGCGATCTGGCGGGCGACGCCTTCCTCGATCAGGTCGCCGTCCGGCGTCTCGGTCAGCCCCCGGTCGCGCAGCGCCAGCAATTCGGCGATGCGGTTGCGGTGGTCGATCATGCTCTTGCGCCGGACCTCGGTCGGGTGGGCGGTGAGCACGGGGGCGATCAGCGCGGTGGATAGCAGCTTCTCGACCGCCGCATGGTCGATCCCCTGTTCGGCCAGGCGGTGGAGCGCGCCGGCCATGTCGGCCTGCGGCCGGCCCGCGGCGGCAGAGCCGCCGTCGGACGACGGGCTCCGCCCCTCGCCGGCCGGGCCGAAGCCCTGACGGTCCTCGGCCAAATTGGCGAGCATCGAGAAGAGCATGAAGCCGCGCACGAAATCGAGCGTCTCGTCCAGGTCGAGCGCGTCGAGATGGAGGTCGAGCGCGCGGGCCTCCCCACCGCCGCGATGCCGATCGACCGAGGCGCGTCGGATCGACTCGGTCGCCTCGAACAGCCGGTCGCCGCCCTGCGCGCGGATCACGTCGCCGAGCAGCGTCCCCAGCAGGCGCACATCGGCGTTGTTGGCGATGGGGGGCAGGTCGGCGGCGGGGGAAGGATGGGCCATGGGCCGATGCTGCGACGCGGCGCGGCGCCCGTCAATCGGCCCGTCGTCTCAGCGCCTCACTCGACGGCGAGGGTGCCGTTGCGGGTGGTTTCCTGTTCCTCGGAGGTGACGGTGCCGTCCCGGTTCAGGTCCATGCGGTCGAACCGGTCCATGGCGCGGGTGGTGAACTCGCCCTTGGTGATCTCCCCGTCGCGATTGGCGTCGGCGCGGACGAGCCGCGAGTCGACGCGGGGAAATTCCTGATCGGTCAGCTTGCCGTCGGCGTTGCGGTCCAGCGCGGTGAAGCGACGTTCCTGCTGGCCGCCCCAGTCGAGGCGCGAGGTGACGGCGGGTGGGGTGAAGTTGGCCGCACGCGCATCGGCGGCGGCGCGTTCCGCTTCATGATCGTTGCAGGCCGCCAGAGCGAGCAGCATCGTTCCAACCACCATCAGCCGCATCGACCATGCTCCCTCTAGGCTTCGAGTTCGATGTCCCAGTAGAGCCAGTCGCGCCAGGTGTCGTGGAGATAGTTGGGCGGAAAGGCGCGGCCATGTTCCTGGAGCTGCCAGCTGGTCGGGCGGATGGGATCGATGTGGAGCGGCATCGCCGCCTGTTTCGGGGTGCGGCCGCCCTTTTTCAGGTTGCACGGCGCGCAGGCGGTGACGACATTCTCCCAGGTCGTGCGCCCGCCCTGTGCGCGCGGGACGACATGATCGAAGGTCAGTTCGCGGTGGCGTCCGCAATATTGGCAGTGGAAGCGGTCGCGCAGGAACAGGTTGAAACGGGTGAAGGCGGGAAATTGCGACGGGCGCACGAACTGCTTGAGCGCGATCACCGAGGGGAGCTTCAGCGCGGTATGCGCGCTCCTGACCTCGCGTTCGTAATGCGACACGATGTCGACGCGGTCGAGGAACACCGCCTTGACCGCGGTCTGCCAGGGCCACAGGCTCAAGGGATAATAGGAAAGCGGGGTATAATCGGCATTGAGGACGAGCGCGGGACAGCCGTCCGGATGGCGGATCAGGTCGGGATGAAACACGGCTCCTCCCCAGGTTCGTACCGATGCGCCCCTGCCCGGACGCGGTGACGGCATGATGACAGCACGACCGACAACGCCTGGTCAAGCGCGCGGGTTGCCACCAGCGGTGGTGGGTGTCCCGCCCTATCGGACCCCAGCCTATGGATGAACGCGCGGTGGTCACCCGTTTCGCGCCGAGCCCGACGGGCGCGCTGCATCTGGGCCATGCCTATTCGGCGGTGCGCGCGCACCGATTGGCGCGGGCGCGGGGCGGCGCCTTCCTGCTGCGGATCGAGGATATCGACGGCATGCGCAGCCGGGCGGCGCATGTCGCGGGCATCCTGGACGATCTGCGCTGGCTGGGGCTCGACTGGGACGGGCCGGTCGTCTTCCAGTCGGCGCGGCTGGAGGCCCATGCGGCGGCATTGGAGACGTTGAAGCGCCGGGGACTGGTCTATCGCTGTTTCTGCACACGCGCCGAGATCGCCGGGGCGATATCCGCGCCGCACGGGCCGACCGCCCCCTATCCGGGGACGTGCCGGACGATCGACGCGGCGTCGCGCCCGGGGGAGAGTCATGCCTGGCGCATCGACATGGCGCGCGCGGTAGCGGCAGCGGGTCCGCTCGACTGGCGGGACGAGCGCGCGGGCGTCGTGCGCGCGGTGCCGGAGGCGCAGGGCGACGTGGTGCTGGCGCGCAAGGACGTCGCCACCAGCTATCACCTGGCGGTGACGGTGGACGACGCCGCGCAGGGCGTGACCGACGTGGTGCGCGGGGTCGACCTGTTCGACGCCACGCATGTCCACCGGCTGCTCCAGGCGTTGCTGGGGTTGCCGACGCCGCTCTACGACCACCATCCGCTGCTGGTCGGCGCCGATGGCGAGCGGCTGGCCAAACGGCGGGGAAGCCCGTCGCTGGCGAGCCTGCGCGCGGGCGGCGTGGACGGCCGGAAATTGGCCGCCGGGTTGATGGAGGATACCCCGCCCGCTGGATTTTCGATCGCGAGGACCTAGATCGGGGTCATGAATACTTTCCTCGTCATTCTCCTCGTCGCGGCGATGATCGCGACCGTCGTGGCCCTGGTGCGCGGTGTGATCGCGTTTCTCCAGGAATCGAGCGCGGAGGTGCGCGGCGGGCCCTCGGCCTCGTCGGTCAAGTCGAACCGCATGATGCAGCAGCGCATCTTCTTCCAGGCGATCGCGGTGATGATCGTCGTCGTGATGCTCTTCGCGGCCGGCCGGACCTAAGGGCGCCAGCCAGAATCGTGGTCAAGCTCAACCGCATCTACACGCGCACCGGCGACGCCGGGGATACCGGGCTGGTCGACGGATCGCGCCTGTCAAAGGCGAATCCGCGGCTGGCGGCGATGGGCGATGTCGACGAGGCGAATAGCTGCATCGGCGTCGCGATCGTCGCGCTGGGCGACCATCCGGTCGCGCGCGACCTGGCGCTGGTGCAGAACGAGTTGTTCGACCTCGGCGCCGACCTGGCGACCCCGGGCGAGGATTTCACGCCGTCCGAGATGGTGCTGCGGGTCGTCCCGGCGCAGGTCGAGCGGCTGGAGCGCGCGCTCGACGCGCTCAACGAGGAACTGGCGCCGCTCACCAGCTTCATCCTGCCCGGCGGTGGCGCGGGGGCGGCGGCGCTCCATGTGGCGCGCGCGGTGACGCGGCGGGCGGAGCGCAGCGTCGTCGCGCTGATGGAAAGCGGGGGCGCCGCGGCGAACCCGCAGGCCCTGGCCTATATCAACCGCCTGTCCGATTATCTGTTCGTCGCCGCGCGCGTCGCCAATGGCGCGGCGGGAGACATCTTGTGGAAGCCGGGCGCGACCCGCTGACGGGCTATCGCGCGGTCGTCACCGCCGCGCGCCAGGTTGTGATATAATCGATCGAACCCCGGCACTCGCCCATGTCGCGCTGTTCGGCGAGGCGGAAGTCCCGGCCGTCCCAGGCGTATTCCTGCATGGTCCCGCAGTCGCCGAGCCCGCGGCCCTTGGCGAAGCCGGTCAGCCGTCGTCGCCTCGCATCCCAATCGGCGTTGACGAGCATGTTCGGGTCGGCCCCGTCCGGGTCCATGCCGGTCCCGGCGTCGAAGGCGGCGGGACGGACCCGTCCGGTCTCGTCGACGACGAACACGCTGGTGAAGATGTTGTACGCGCCATTGCCGCAGGGGTGCGTGACGAGCGCGACGCTGTGACGCGCGTCGAGTCGGATCGCGCGTGGGCGTACCGGGCCCGAGGCATGGGCGCAGCGGGCATTGTCGGGCCCGATCAGGCGCGCGGCGGCGCCGGCGGCAAGAGCGCGCGGGGCACCGCCGGTCGGTCGCGGCTGGACGATGCGCGGCAGCGGCGGCGGCGCGGGCACCGTCGCGTCCGGGCGCGGACCCCGCCGGATCAGCGCGCCCGCCGTGCCGAGGCGGCGCTGCTGCTCGTCGATGTGGAGGAACGCCGCCGCGATCCCCCTGAGCGAGGCGGCCGCGAGGGGCGGGCCGTCCCCGCCATGTACCGTGAGCTCTCGTCCATTAGCCAGCATCGACGCGAATGCGCGGTTGAAGGGCAGTGCGGCTTCGCGTGTGATCCTTCCTGCTAACTTGCCGTCGATGCGAATGGTCAGCGGTCCGGCGGGCAGGTCGTTGCCCGAGGCAACGCGCAGGCTGGGCTGCGCCGTCGGCTGGCCTTCGCGGGTGATCACCGCGAGCAGATAGCGGTCCCGGTCCTCGGAAGCCGGAACCAGCGCGACCGCCCGGCAGGCGCGGACATTGTCGCATCCCGCCGTCCAATGGCCGACCGTCCGCAAGCTCCCGGGTTGCGGTTGGAGGGCGGCGGCGGCAAGGGCAGCTACGAGCATGGGCGGGAGCCTAGCGCGCGGAGGTCGGCATGAACATCGTGGGCGTGATCGGGGCGGGGCAGATGGGCGCGGGCATCGCCCAGGTTTCCGCGCAGGCGGGATACCGGGTGCTGCTGTCCGACGTGTCGCTGGACCGCGCGCGGGCCGGGCTGGCGGGGATCGCCAAGCAGCTCGACCGCGCCGTCACGAAGGAGAAGATCGCCGCCGCCGACCGCGACGCCGCGCTCGCGCTGATCGAACCGGTCGAGGGCGCCTCGGCGATGGGCGACTGCGACCTGGTGATCGAGGCGGCGACCGAGCGCGAGGAGATCAAGCGCGCGATCTTCGGCGATGTCGGCGCCGTGCTGCGCCCCGACGCGATTCTGGCGACCAACACCTCGTCCATCCCGATCACGCGGCTGGCCCAGGCCGCGCCCGACCCCGCGCGCTTCGTGGGGGTGCATTTCTTCAACCCGGTGCCCGTCATGGGGCTGATCGAGCTGATCCGCGGGCTCGCCACGTCGGACGCCACGGTCGCAACGGTCGAGGACTTCGCGCGGACGCTGGGCAAGCAGGTGGTGCGCGCCAACGACGCGCCGGGCTTCATCGTCAACCGGGTGCTGATGCCGATGCTGAACGAAGCGTGTTTCGCGCTGGGGGAGGGGGTGGCGACGATCCCCGACATCGACCTGGGCTGCCAGCTCGGGCTCAACCACCCGATGGGGCCGCTGACGCTCGCTGATTTCATCGGGCTCGACACCTGCCTGGAGATCACGCGGGTGCTCCATGAGGGCACGGGCGATCCCAAATTCCGGCCCGCGCCGCTGCTGGTCAAATATGTCGAGGCGGGATGGCTGGGCCGGAAGACGGGACGCGGCTTCTACGACTATCGCGGCGATGCGCCGGTGCCGACGCGATGACGTCGATCGGCATCTATGGCAGCCTGGGCCGGATGGGGCGCACCATCGCCGAGGTGATGGAGGATGTCGGCGCCACCAACGCGGGCGGGGTTGATGTGCGCGACGATTGCCGCCCGCTCGCCGAGCGCGCCGACGTGCTGGTCGACTTTTCGGTCGCCAGCGCCTTGCCCGAGCATCTGGAGGCCGCGCGCGGGGCGGGGCGACCGATCCTGGTCGGCACCACGGGGCTGTCGGCGCGGCATCACGCCATGATCGACGCGGCGGCGGCCGAAATCCCGGTGCTCCAGACGGGCAACACCTCGCTGGGCGTCACGCTGCTCGGCATCCTTGTGCGCGAGGCGGCGGCGCGGCTGGGGCCGGAATGGGACATCGAGATCGTCGAGATGCACCACCGCCACAAGGTCGACGCGCCGAGCGGCACCGCGCTGCTGCTGGGCGAGGCGGCGGCGACCGGGCGCGACACCACGCTGTCGGAGGTGCGCGTCGACGGGCGCGCGGGATTGACGGGCGCCCGGACGGAGGGGACGATCGGTTTCTCCAGCTTGCGCGGCGGATCGGTGATCGGCGACCACAGCGTGATCTTCGCCACCGATGGCGAGCGGATCGAGCTGGGGCACCGGGGCGAGGACCGGGTGATCTTCGCGCGCGGCGCCGTGCGCGCGGCTTTGTGGCTCGTCGGCCGGGCGCCGGGGCGCTACCGCATGGGCGACGTGCTGGGCCTGTGACCGGGTGACGGAAGCGGAAGTCTTCGAATTCTATCGCCGGCTGGCGGAGAACGATCCCGATCCCCGGACCGAGCTGGCCTGGAGCAATCCCTATACCTTGCTGGTCGCGGTAGCGCTGTCGGCGCAGGCGACCGATGTCAGCGTCAACAAGGCGACCGGCCCGCTGTTCGCGCGCGCCGACCATCCCGCCCGCATGATCGAGCTCGGCGAGGACGAAGTGCGCGCGCATATCCGCACGATCGGGCTGTTCAACACCAAGGCGAAGAACGTCATCCTGCTCAGCCAATTGCTCCTCGACGAGCATGGCGGCGAGGTGCCCGCCGAGCGCGAACTGCTCGAACGGTTGCCGGGCGTCGGGCGCAAGACCGCCAATGTCGTCATGAACGTCGCCTTCGGAGCGGAGACGTTCGCGGTCGACACCCACATCTTCCGGGTCGGCAACCGCACCGGGCTCGCGCCCGGCAAGACGCCGCTGGCGGTCGAATTGGGGCTGGAGGCGGTGACGCCCCAGCCGTTCCGCCTGAGCGCGCATCACTGGCTGATCCTGCACGGGCGTTATGTCTGCAAGGCCAGGCGCCCCGAATGCTGGCGATGCATCGTCCGCGACCTTTGCGCGTTCGAGCCCAAGACCCCCGCGCCGAAAGAGGCCTCCGATGCGTAGACACCTCCCCGCCCTGCTTCCCGCTCTTTTGGCGGCCGCCATCGCCACGCCCGGTGCCGCCGGCCAGCGTTCCGACCGCGTTCCCGCCGCGACCCCGACCGGGGAGGCGCGCAGCTGCATCCCGCTACGCTCCATCCGCGAGACGCGGGTCAGGTCGGACCGGGTGATCGATTTCGTGATGACGGGCCGCCGGACCTATCGCGTCACCCTGCCCCAAGGCTGTCCGGGCCTCGGCTTCGAGCGGCGCTTCGGCTACGCGACCTCGCTCAGCCAGCTCTGCGCGCAGGACATCATCACCGTGCTCAACCAGACCGGCGGCCTGTCGCGCGGCGCGAGCTGCGGGCTGGCGCCGTTCCAGCCGGTGCGGATTGCAGGCAAAACCCGCTAGCGCCCCGGCGCCCGCGCTGCTATCCCGGACCCACGCACTCGTAGCTCAGCTGGATAGAGCACTGCCCTCCGAAGGCAGGGGTCACAGGTTCGAATCCTGTCGAGTGCACCACCCGCCGACGACCGGATCGACCGGCGCCGGTGACGTTCCGGGCGCGGCTTCCTGCGCCGGCGCCTCGGTCGGGCGGCGCATTGACCTCCATCAACACGGTTTTTCGCGTCGGGCTTCGATCTTCGGCTAGGGGCGGTCGATGCTCGTCCGTCGGACCGGGCGCGACAGGATGACCCGATGCGCCTTACGGTGGAAGCGACCCTCGCCTATCATATGCCCGAACCTGCCGACGTGCTGCTGGCGATCGAGGCGGCGCCCATGGAGGAGCAGCGGCTGATCGAGGACGCGCTCACCGTCAGCGGGGTGGGGCCGCTGCGGACGGTGCCGGGCGATGACGGGATCGGCCGGCGCACCTGGACGCGCGCCGAAGGGGCGTTCCTGGCCGAATATCGCGGCACCTTCGACGTGGAGCGCGCGCCGGAGCCGCTGATCGGTCTGGCCGTCACGCCGCTGCCGGAACTGCCCGCCCCGGTCATTCCTTATATCTGGCCGAGCCGGTTCTGCCAGTCCGATCGCTTCGTGGCCTTTGTCGCGCGCGAGTTCGGCCACCTGGAGGGTGGGGCGGCGGTCGACGCGATGGCGCGCTGGATCGGCGACAATATCGATTATCGCATCGGGTGCAGCGACGGGACGACGAGCGCGGTCGACAGCTTCGTCGCGCGCCAGGGCGTGTGCCGCGACTTCTCCCATGTGATGGCGGCGTTCGTCCGTGCCGCCGACATTCCGGCGCGGCTGGTCTCCGCCTATGCCTGGCAGCTCGATCCGCCGGATTTCCATGCGGTGGTGGACGTCTGGCTGGGGGGTCGCTGGCGACTGGTCGACGCGAGCGGCCTGGCGCCGGTCGAGGGGCTGGTGCGGATCGCGGTGGGACGCGACGCGACCGATATCTCGTTCATGACGATCTTCGGCGCCGCGCAGTTGCGGGACCAGCGGGTGCGGGTGACCCGGACCGATCCCTAGCCGCGCTCGCCGATCCAGGATGCGACATCGTCCAGCGCCGGGAACGGATCGGCGCGCGGGCGCGGAACGCCGTCGAAGACCGCTTCGACGAACCAATAACCCGCCAGTCCGTCATGCAGGTCGCCCAGCCGCGACACGATGGCCGCCAGGCGGTCCTCCTGGAACACCAGCCGCGCGTCGCAATCGTCGGCGCTGGCCAGCAGGATCGGTTCAAAGCGGATCATCATGCCGCCCGGTCCAGGTGGAGATAGGCAGGATCGAAATCCGCGATGCGCTGCATCCGGGGCCAGTCGACGATCTCGATCCGGCGCTTGTGGCGAACGATCACCCCTTCGGCGCCGAGCGCGGCCAGCATGCGGTTGACGTGGATCGGCGTCATCCCCGTGGCGTCGGCGATCTGTTCCTGCGTCATCGGCAGGGTAAATTGCTCGGCATCGCCCTGTCCTGCCGCCGCGCGCCGAAACGCGAACTCGCACAACAGGTGCGCGATGCGCGTGCGGGCGTCGCGCTGCCCGACATTGAGCACCCATTCGCGGTAGACGGACGCGTCGATCAGCGTGTCCCGCCACAGCGCGTCGGCGACGGTCGGGCGGGCCCGCGCGACCGCGCGCAGGGCATCGGCCGGGATCCACGCGATCTCTCCATCGGTGATGAGCTCGACATTGTGATCGGCGATGTCGAGCAGCAGATGCTGCAGGTCGAGCACGTCGCCGGGGATGTGGAAGGACACGATCTGCCGTCGTCCCTCGCTCGTCAGCTTGCTTCGGCAGGCATAGCCCGACAGCAACAGGCAACAATCGACGACGCGCCCGCCTTCGCGCACGAGATAGGTGCCGGCCCGTGCGGTCTCGGCGCGTAAAGGCAGTGCCTCGATCGCGGCGATATCGTCGCGGTCGAGCGGCGCCAATCTGCTCAGCTTGCCGATCAGCCCGGTCAGTCGGGGTTCGTCGCTGCTCGACATGTCGTTCCTCGTTCCAGATCGCCCCAACGATACCAAGCAGCGAGCGATGGTGTTAAGAACATGGATCAAGTCCGACCATCTGACCCGGCGAAGGCGGACCGATGGCCGCCCGGCGGGAACGACTAAGCGGCGACAGGGTTCACCCAGCGTCCGCGTCGGGGCGCCATCCATGCCCCGCCGCCATCCCCATCCCTTCGAGGAGCGCCAGAGCCGATGACCGACACCCCGCATGCGACGCTGTACCGGATGGTGCTTCCCGATCACGTCTGCCCGTTCGGGGTCCGTGCCAAGGTCCTGCTCGAGGAGCGCGGCTTCGTCGTCGAGGACCGGGTGCTCGGCACGCGCGACGAGGTGGACGCCTTCAAGGCGGAACAGGGCGTGTCGACGACCCCTCAGATTTTCATCGACGGCCAGCGCATCGGCGGCAGCGACGATCTGGAGCGCCATCTCGCCGCCGCGTGACTGCTACATCGTCAGCGGGCCGGCATAGCCGGTGAGCTCCAGATAGCCCCGGCCGCCCGTCGTGCGGACCGCGCCCTCCCAATAGACGGGCAGGCCGCTCGCGCGCGCGTCGAGTTCCTGGGCGGGGAACAGGGGGCGCAGCGGAAAGCGGCGCGGGCCTTGGGGCAGGCGCACCGTCAGTTCCTGCACGACCGGATAGACGGCGCCCGTACGTCGCGAGCGCCAGGTCGCCAGCGTGCGGAAACGGACGTCGCCTGGCGCGAAGACGACCCGGCGGCCGTCCGGATAGCGATAGGAGCCGCCCGCCCAGATCGTGCCCCCGCCCTTGCGGCGGATGCGGAAGGCCATGAGCGCGGCGCCGTCGTCGAGGTTGAGTCCGGTCCAGTCCCATCCCTCCGCATCGGGGGCGAGATAGTCGGAGGACCATTCGCGGTCGAGCCAGGCCTCGCCGGTCACGCGCTCCGCCGTGCCGCCGCGCGTGACGACGCCCGACGCGCGCAGATGCGGGATCGAGTAATAATAGCTCGCCTGGTCGGGGCGGGGGCCCTTGCGGCTGTAACCGCCCAGCCCTTGCGCGAGCGGGGGCTGGCCGGGTCGGAAAACCAGGTCGAAGGCGAAGCCGGGTGCCGTCACGCGCGCCGCGAAACGCCCGTCGGGGAAGCGCCGCAGCCGCCAGTCGCGGATCGCGACATCGGCGTCGCCGACCCTGGCACCCGCCAGCCCGAACCCCGCACGGGCGGCGCGCTCGCCGTGGAGGAGCCGGCCGGTCGCCGGATCGGACAGCGCGGCATGGGCGAACAGGATCTGCCGGGCGGCGAAGCGGCTGGGATTGGCGGGGTCGACCCGCGGGCGGGTACGAAAGAAGGTGACCTGAAAGCCGAGGTCGCGGCCCCCCGCCGTCCGCAGCCAGCCGGTCACGTACCACCATTCGGTGCGGAACGCGGGATGCGCGCCGTGATCGGCGGGGAAGCGCAGCGCGATGCCGGGGCGCACGACCGGATAGGGCGCGGGCGCGGCCAGCGCGGCGCCGGCGATCAGGGCGGGTAGGGCGAACAGGCGGCGCATCACCAATCCTCGCGCACGGCGAGCACCGCGTCGGTCGCGGTCGCGCGGCGGCCCGCCAGGATCGCGGTGCCCGCGCCCGCCGCGATCAGGGCGAGGACGACGCCCAGCACCGTGCCGACGGGCACGCGCGTCGCCATGGTGAAGTTGAACGATTGGGGGTTGATCACATGGATCAGCACCTGGCCGAGTATCCCGCCGAGTAACACTCCCGCCAGCCCGCCGATCAGCCCGAGCAGCGCGCCCTCCATAGCCAGCATCGCGGTGATCTGGCGCTTAGCGACGCCCAGATGGCGGAGCATCCCGAACTCGCGGCTGCGCGCCATCGTCTGCGCCGACACGGTGGCGGCGACCCCCGCCAGCCCGACCAGGATCGCGACGCCTTCGAGGATATAGGTGACCGCGAAGCTGCGGTCGAAGAGCTGGAGCGCGAAGCGGCGCAGCGTCGCGGGCGCCGCGACCTGGGTCAGCGCGCGCCGGTCCGGCGACAGCACGGCGAGCAACGCGCGGCCGACGGTCGCGCCGTCGGCGCCGGGGCGGAGCGTGGCGGCGGCCTCGTCGCGGGTCGTGTCGCCGGTCAGGCGGGTATAATCGGCGTCGCGGATCACGGCGGCCCCGGCCTGGCGGGCATAGTCGCGCCACACGCCCGCGACCGCGAAGCGCCGGCCGTCGCCGATCGGCAGCGCGATCAGCTCGCCGGGGTCCCAGCCATGGATGCGCCGCGCGGGCTCTGACACCCAGACCGGTATCGCCCCCGGCGGCACCGCCGCCTCCGCGATCAGCGGCAGGACCGTGTCGCGGCCGGCGTTCACGCGGCGCGCGATCAGCGTGACGGGCGGCCGGTCGGGGGCGAGGGTCAGCGGGATCTGGCGGCTGAAGGCGAGCGAGGCGATGCCGGACGCCCCGCGCAGCCTTTCCTGCGTGGCGGGATCGAAGCCGGGACCCCCCTCTGTGCGCAGATACAGGTCGGCGGAAAGCAGATCGCCGAGCCACTCGTCGACGGCGCCGCGAAAGCTGCCCACCATCGTCGCCATCGCGATCATCAGCGCGGTGGAGGCGACGATGCCGCACAAGGCGGTGGCTGCTTCACCAGGTGCCCCATGGATGTGGCGGACCGCGAGAAGCGCGGGCACGCTGGCGGTCGGGCGCTTGGCCCAGCCGCTCAGCAGCCGCCGCGCGAGCCAGGGCACGCCCGCGACCCCGCCGGCGAGGAGAAGCGCCATGCTGGCGAAGCCGAATAGCGGGAGCCCGGCGACCGCGGGGAGAAAGGCGGCGAGCACGCCCAGCCCCATGAGCAGCAGCGCGGGGCGCCACGGCACGGGCGCACGCGGGTCGATCACGTCGCCGGCATTCTTGAGCGCGGCGGCAGGGGCGGCGCGGGAGGCGGCACGGGCGGGCAGGACGCTGCCGAGCACGGCCGCCGCCAGACCCAGCGCGAAGAAGGCGAGCGCCGCGCCGGGCTGGAAGGCGACGCGCGACGCGCCTCCCGCGAAATAGCCCGCGCCCAGATCGCCCCCGAACAGCCGCAGGGCGAGCAGCGCGAGGCCATAGCCCGCGAGCAGGCCGAGCCCTGCGCCGATCAGCCCGATCACCAGCCCCTCGATCGCGACCGCCGCGACGATCCCGCGCCGGGGCAGTCCCAGGGTGCGGACGAGGGCAAAGGCGCGCAGCCGCCGCGCGACCGACAGCGACTGGGCGGAAAAGACCAGGAACCCGCCCGTCAGCAACGCCACGAGCGCCAGCATGTCGAGATTGACGCGGTAGGCGCGCGACAGCGTCTCCCCCTGCGCCGCCTCCGCCGCCGCGCCGCCGACCGTCGCCGTAGCGGGCAGCAGGCGGGCGAGCGCGGCTTCGGCGGCGGCGCGGTCGGCGAGCTTGAGGTCGACGCGGTCGAGCCGGCCGAGCCGGTCGAAGCGCCATTGGGCGGCGGCGATGTCGATCACGCCGATCGCCTGGCCCTCGCCGATACCCGCGAGCAGTCCCGCGACGGTGAGCGGCACCGTGCGGCCATTGGCGGTGACCGACAGCCGCGCGCCGACCCGCGTGCCGAGCCGGGTCAGCGCGTCGCGCGACAGGAAGAGGGCGGACTCGTCGAACGCCGCGTCGCCCCGTCCCTCGGGGCCGCTCGCGCGCAGGCCGATCAGGCTGGGGGTGACGGCGGCGGCGCGGATCACGTCCAGGCCGAGCAGGGTGAACGGCTTGCCGTTCGCGCGCGCGGACAGGCGGACCACAGGGCTGGCGTCGGCCACGCCGGGGGCGGTCGCGACGGGCGGATAGAGCGCCTCGTCGAAGCCGAGCGGGCTCGCCGCGCGCACCGCGAGTTCGGCCGAACCGTTCACGCCCCGGATCGCGCGGTCGAACGAGGCGAGCGCCGAGCCGTTGACGAGGTGCACCGCGAAACCGAGCGCCACCCCGACCGCAATCGCCACTGCGGTCAAAAGGAAGCGCACCGGATGCCAGCGCCACTCGCCCCCGATCAGCCAGCCCAGCGCCAGCCGGGCCGAGACCAGCCCCGGCTCAGCCATTGGAGACGAGACCGCCCGAGGTCAGCGTCAGCACCCGGTCGGCGACGGCGGCGGTCGCGGCCGAATGGGTGACGAGCAGCGCGGCGGCACCCCCCGCGCGCACCGCGTCGGCGAAAAGCGCGAGCACGCGGGCGGCGGTGTCGGGGTCGAGATTGCCCGTCGGCTCGTCCGCCAGGATTAGCGCGGGGCGATGGACGAGCGCGCGGGCGATGGCGACGCGCTGCAACTCGCCCCCCGACAGGTCGCGCGCATAGCCGTCGCCGCGTGTCGCGAGCCCGACCGCGTCCAGCATCTCGTCCGCGCGCGTCGCCGCGGCGCGCGCATCGGGAGAGACGAGCGCGAGCGGGAGCGCGACGTTCTGGCGCAGCGTCAGATAGGGCAGGATGTGGAAGGCCTGGAACACGAACCCGATCCGCTCCCGGCGCAGCCGCGTGCGCGCCGCCTCGTCCAGGGGACCAAGGGCCGTGCCCTCGATCCGCACCTCGCCCGTATCGGCGTCGTCGAGGCCGGCGAGGATGTTGAGCAGGGTCGACTTGCCGACCCCCGATTCGCCCAGGATCGCGACCACCTGACCACCCGCGACCTGCAGGTCGAGGTGGCGGAACAGCGTGCGCGCCGGCGGGACCGATTTGGCGAGGCCGCGGACGTCGAGCAGGGGCGCGTCGGTGGAACGGGTCACGAAGCCTCCCCGGCTGGGTCGTTTGAACAAAGCACCGCCACGTCGCACGGTTCCGCGCCGAAATGAATGATAGGCGTGCCGGAATTCAACCTCGATCACCTCGGCAGGCATGATGCCGATGATCGTCGCATACGCGATCCGAGCCGGTCGGGGCCGGCGCCGAACTTCCCGAGGACAGGGCACGCTCGGGCCCGCCCGGGCTTGCGCCGACGCGCGGGGGCGGCGAATGCTTCCGGTCGAGGAGAGGCCGCATGGCGCATTATGGCGATTACCAGAACCTGATCTACGGCGCGGGGCTGCAGGGAGTGATCCCCAAGCTGCCGGTCGATTTCGCCACGCTGTCCGTCCGCGCGCAGGCGGCGATGCCGCCCCAGGTGCTGACCTATGTCCAGGGCGGGTGCGGGGACGAGACGACCCAGGACCGCAACGCCGCCGCCTTCGCCCATTGGGGCATGGTGCCCCGGATGATGGTCGACGCGACGACGCGCGACCTGTCGGTGGAGCTGTTCGGGCGGCGTTACCCCAGCCCGTTGTTCATGGCCCCGGTCGGGGTCAACGGCATCTGCACCCAGGACGGCCATGGCGATCTCCACGCCGCGCGCGCCTCGGCGATGACGGGGGTGCCCTTCTGCGCGTCGACCCTGTCGAACGACCCGCTGGAAAAGGTGGCGGCGGCGCAAGGCGATACGCCCGGTTTCTTCCAGCTCTACACACCGCGCAGCAAGGAGCTGGCGGAAAGCCTGGTGTCGCGCGCGGAGGCGGCGGGGTATGGGGCGATCGTCGTCACGCTCGACACCTGGGTCACGGGCTGGCGGCCGCGCGACCTGAACGTCGCCAATTTCCCGCAGCTGCGCGGGGCTGTGCTCCAGAATTATTTCAGCGATCCCGTCTTCCGGGCGATGCTCGCCAAGCCGCCCGAGGACGACCCGCGCGCCGCGATTACGACATGGGGCGCGACCTTCGGAAAGGTGCTCACCTGGGACGATCTGCCATGGCTCAAGGGCATGACGAAATTGCCGATCGTCCTTAAGGGCATCTGCCATCCCGACGATGCGCGCCGTGCCGTCGATGGCGGGGCTGACGCGATCTATTGCTCCAATCATGGCGGGCGCCAGGCCAATGGCGGGATTGCGGCGATCGACATGCTGCCCGGCGTCGTCGCGGCGGCGGGAGACACGCCCGTGCTGTTCGATTCGGGCATCCGGTCGGGCAGCGACATGGTCAAGGCGGTCGCGCTCGGCGCGCGGATGGTCGGGATCGGGCGGCCCTATACCTATGGTCTCGCGCTCGACGGAGCGGAGGGCGCGGCGCATGTGCTGCGCTGCGTGCTGGCGGAGGCGGACCTGCTGATGGCGGTCAACGGCTATCCGACGATCGCGGCGGTGCGCGCGGCGGGGGCGATCCGAGTCTGAGGGTCGCGCTATCGCCTTGATAGGCGTGCGAACTTCGCATTTGCATCGTCGCGCGGGTGCGGCCAGAGCGACTGGAGCCGCGTCCGCAGGAGAGGAATGCCAGTGTCGTCGACGATCGCAATGCTCGAGACGAAACGGGAAGCGGCGAGAACGGGGGGCGGCGACAAGCGTGTCGCCGCCCAACATTCCAAGGGCAAGCTGACCGCGCGCGAACGGCTCGACGTGTTGCTCGACGAGGGCAGCTTCGAGGAGCTCGACATGTTCGTCGAGCATAATTGCGTCGATTTCGGGATGGAGGATCAGGTCTATCCCGGCGACGGGGTGGTGACCGGGTCGGGGACGATCAACGGGCGCCTGGTGTTCGTCTTTTCCCAGGATTTCACCGTGTTCGGCGGCTCGCTGTCGGAGCGGCACGCGCAGAAGATCTGCAAGATCATGGACATGGCGATGAAGGTCGGAGCGCCGGTGATCGGGCTGAACGACTCAGGGGGCGCGCGCATCCAGGAGGGCGTGGCGTCGCTCGGCGGTTATGCCGAGGTGTTCCAGCGCAATGTGCTCGCCAGCGGCGTGGTGCCGCAGCTCTCGCTCATCATGGGCCCCTGCGCGGGCGGGGCGGTCTATTCGCCGGCGATGACCGACTTCATCTTCATGGTGAAGGACAGCTCCTACATGTTCGTCACCGGCCCCGACGTGGTCAAGACGGTGACCAACGAGGTCGTGACCCAGGAAGGCCTGGGCGGCGCGTCGACCCACACCGTCAAGTCGGGCGTCGCCGACAACGCCTATGAGGACGATATCGAGGCGCTGCTCGCCGCGCGCGACCTGATCGACTTCCTGCCGCTCTCGAACCGGGAGGGCGTGCCCGAGCGGCCGACCGCCGACGACTGGGACCGGGTCGAGGACAGCCTCGACACGCTGATCCCGGCCAGCGCCAGCCAGCCCTATGACATGCACGAGCTGATCCGAAAGGTCGTCGACGAGGGCGACTTCTTCGAGATCCAGCCGCGCCATGCCGGCAACATCCTGTGCGGCTTCGGGCGGATCGAGGGGCGCAGCGTCGGCTTCGTCGCCAATCAGCCGACCGTGCTGGCCGGGGTGCTCGACATCGCCTCGTCCAAGAAGGCGGCGCGGTTCGTGCGCTTCTGCGACGCGTTCGACATCCCCATCGTGACGTTCGTCGACGTGCCCGGCTTCCTGCCGGGCGTCGCGCAGGAGCACAACGGCATCATCAAGCACGGTGCCAAGCTGCTCTTCGCCTATGCCGAGGCGACCGTGCCCAAGATCACCGTCATCACCCGCAAGGCCTATGGCGGCGCGTATGACGTGATGGCGTCCAAGCATCTCCGCGGCGACCTGAACTATGCCTGGCCGACCGCCGAGATCGCGGTGATGGGCGCCAAGGGCGCGGTCGAGATCATCTTCCGGGGCAAGACGCCCGAGGAGATCGCCGAGCGCACCGCCGAGTACGAAGCGCGCTTCGCCAACCCGTTCGTGGCAGCGTCAAAGGGGTTCATCGACGAGGTGATCCAGCCCCACTCCACCCGCCGCCGCATCGCGCTGGGCCTGCGCAAGTTGCGGGGCAAGCAGCTGGAGAACCCGTGGAAGAAGCATGACAACATTCCGTTGTGATCACGCGCTACCCGGGCTGTTGAGTGCCTTCTTAGACGTGCGACAGAATTGGTATCCGGGTGAAATCGATACTTTGACCGGCTACGAGCAGGCCGAATATGAAGTGCTACAGACTGGAAACGAGCGACCGAGCGATGAAGATGTCGTTCTGATGCTGAGGCAGGCGACGAACACCTTGATGGGCCTGCCTACCAGTTCGGATCAAGCATGTGCCGAACATATCGGTAACGATTGGCTGCCCGAGCTCAGGGACTTCTTGGACATGACGCACGACTCCGGGACACTGGCATGACCCTCGGCCGCCTCAACCATATCGGCGTCGCCACACCCTCAATCGAGCGATCGGTCGAGACCTACCGTACCCTGCTCGGCACCGACGCAATTGGAGAGCCTTTCGATCTGCCCACGCAGGGCGTGCGGGTGTGCTTCGTCGACACGCCGAACACTCAGATCGAGCTGATCGAGCCGCTGGACGACCGCTCGCCGATTGCGGGCTTCATCGCCAGGAACCCGGCCGGGGGGCAGCATCACCTGTGCTTCGAGGTGCCCGACATCGATGAGGCCATCGTGGAGCTCCGTGCCAAGGGCGCGACCCTGCTGGGCGAGCCGCGGATCGGCGCGCATGGGACGCCGATCGTCTTCGTCCACCCGCGCGATTTCGGGGGCGTGCTGGTCGAGCTGATGGAGACGCCCGTGGCGGGTGGGCACCGATGATGGTATAGGACTAGTCATGGCAGAGCAGTCAGGCCTGGAAGCGGATATTGCGCTCTTTACAGGGCTGCTGAACGGACCGGATAAGGGGCTGGCCGAATTCATGGCCAATCAGCCGAACTTTCGGACGCCTGACGATGGCCGCCGGCTCGTGGCCGACATCTTGGTCGGGCTAGAAGATGTAGATGCCGGGCGGACTGTGCCGCATGCCGAAATCGTTCGCGACATGGAGGAACGTCAGCGGCAGTATCGGATGCGCGCAGCCGGATAGTGGAGGTCATCTGGACCAGCGCCGCGCGAGCGGACCTCTGTCCGTATTTTCGAATTCAACCTATGACTTGCTGAATCCAGGGCCGCGCTGGTGGAAAGGCGGCTCGTCACCGGCTGTGGGGCTCTCGGCCGCTTTCCCCATATCGGTCGTCCGATTTCTGACTCGAACATATGGGAATTCTCTTTCACCGACATCCAGTATGTAGCGCGATATCGGATCGATCGGGAGCGGGCTATCTCGATCCTTCGTGTCCACCACACCCACGAGAACAGGGAGCAGCCATGACCTACGAGACCATAACCTTCGAAAAGCGCGGCGACGTGATGATCCTCACGCTCAACCGGCCCGAGCGGTTGAACGCCGCCTCACTGGACATGGCAAACGAGCTGAACGCGGCGCTCGACCGGCTGGACGGTGCGCGGGCGGTGCTGCTGACGGGGGCGGGGCGGGCCTTTTGTTCGGGGGCGGACCTCCAGGCGCGGAGCGGCGGGGCCACCGGGCGCGGGCAGGGATCGCACACCGCGCTGACGCGCCACTACAACCCGCTGATGATGAAGCTGGCCGAGCTCGACGTGCCGGTCGTGACCGCGGTGAACGGGCCGGCGGCGGGGATCGGCTGTTCGATCGCGCTCGCGGGCGATTTCGTGGTCGCCGGGCGGTCGGCCTATTTCCTCCAGGCCTTCGTCAATATCGGGCTGGTGCCCGATGGCGGCGCGTCCTGGATGCTGACGCGCCTGATCGGCAAGGCGCGCGCGACCGAGATGATGATGCTGGGCGAGAAGATCGGCGCCGAGAAGGCCCTGGCCTGGGGGATGATCCATGCCTGTGTGGAGGACGACATGCTCCAGACGCACGCTTTCGCGCTCGCCGAGCGGCTGGCGGCCGGGCCGACGGTCGCGATCGGCATCATGCGGCGCAACATCGCCGACGCGATGGACGGTACCTATGCCCAGGCATTGCAGCGCGAGGCGGCCGGGCAGCGCCGGGCGGGCGACACGGGCGACGCGATGGAGGGCGGGCTCGCCTTTCTGGAAAAGCGCAAGCCCGCCTTTAAGGGTGCATGAGCGAGGAGGGTTGATGCGACGCGCTGGTGGCGTAGAGACCGGCGCATGACCGACCGTACCACCGTCGACGCTTCGCTCGCCGCGCCCGGCGAGGACCCCGGCATTCCGCCCGCTCCCCGCGACCTGCCCGAGCCTTCGGCCGAGGCAACGCCGGCCGAGTGGGAAAGGCTAGCGGCCAAGGAGGTCAAGGGCGCGGACCTGACCTGGCACACGCCGGAGGGGATCGCGGTCAAGCCACTCTACACCGCAGAGGACGTGACCGTCGACCCCGGCCTACCCGGATTCGCGCCGTTCACGCGGGGGGTGCGGGCCTCGATGTATGCGGGGCGGCCCTGGACGATCCGGCAATATGCCGGCTTCTCGACCGCCGAGGAGTCGAACGCCTTTTACCGCCGCAATCTGGCCGCGGGGCAGAAGGGCCTCTCGGTCGCTTTCGATCTCGCCACCCACCGGGGCTATGACAGCGATCATCCGCGCGTGACGGGCGATGTCGGCAAGGCGGGGGTCGCGATCGACAGCGTCGAGGACATGAAGATCCTGTTCGACGGCATCCCGCTAGACAAGATGTCGGTCAGCATGACGATGAACGGCGCGGTGATCCCGATCCTCGCCTTCTTCATCGTCGCGGGCGAGGAACAGGGCGTGCCGCGTAGCGCTCTCGACGGGACCATCCAGAACGACATTCTGAAGGAGTTCATGGTCCGCAACACCTATATCTACCCGCCCGAGCCGAGCATGCGGATCATCTCGGACATATTCGGCTTCACGTCGCGCGAGATGCCGAAGTTTAACAGCATCTCGATCAGCGGCTATCACATGCAGGAGGCGGGGGCGACGCAGCTCCATGAGCTCGCCTTCACCATCGCCGATGGGCGGGAGTACGTGAAGTACGGCGTCGCGAGCGGGCTGGATATCGACAAGTTCGCTGGCCGCCTCAGCTTCTTCTTCGCGATCGGCATGAACTTCTTCATGGAGATCGCCAAGCTGCGCGCCGCGCGGGTGCTATGGCACCGGGTGATGACCGAGTTGGGCGCGAAGGACGAGCGCTCCAAGATGCTGCGGACGCATTGCCAGACGTCGGGCGTGTCGCTGACCGAGCAGGATCCGTACAACAACGTCGTGCGCACGTGCGTCGAGGCGATGGCGGCGATGCTGGGCGGCACCCAGTCGCTACACACCAACGCGCTCGACGAGGCGATCGCGCTGCCGACCGATTTCTCCGCCCGGATCGCGCGCAACACCCAGATCGTGCTCCAGGAGGAGACGGGGATGACCAGGGTCGTCGACCCCCTGGGCGGCAGTTATTATGTCGAGAGCCTGACGCAGCAGCTGGTCGACGGCGCGTGGGAGATCATCGAGCGCGTCGAGCGCGAGGGCGGGATGGCCAGGGCCGTCGCGGCCGGTTGGCCCAAGGCGATGATCGAGGAGGCCGCCGCCGCCCGCCAGGCCCGCGTCGACCGGGGCGAGGACGTGATCGTCGGGGTCAACAAATACAAGCTGGAGACGCAGGACGCGATCGACATCCTCGATGTCGACAATGTCGCGGTGCGCGAGGCGCAGGTCGCCCGCATCGCGCGCGTGAAGGCGGCGCGCGACGAGACGGCGTGCCGCGCCGCGCTCGACGCGCTGCGCGAGGGCGCGCGGGGCACGGGCAATCTGCTCGACCTCGCGGTGGACGCGGCGCGGGCGCGCGCGACTTTGGGCGAGATCAGCTCGGCGATGGAGGACGTGTTCGGGCGCTATGGCACCCAGCCGACGCCGGTGAAGGGTATCTATGGCGGCGCCTATGCCGAGGACGTACAATGGGCGCGGCTGGAGGAAGGCGTCGCCTCGACCGAGCGGCGCCTAGGCCGCAAGCCGCGCATGCTCGTCGCCAAGATGGGGCAGGACGGGCATGACCGCGGCGCGAACCTGGTGAGCTCGATGTTCGGCGATCTGGGATTCGAGATCGTGCCGGGCCCCTTGTTCCAGACCCCGTCGGAGGCGGCGGCGCTGGCGGTCGAGCGCGATGTCGACGTGGTCGGCGCGTCCAGCCTGGCGGCAGGGCACAAGACGCTGATCCCCGAGCTGATCGGGGCTTTACGCGAGGCGGGTCGCGCGGACATCAAGGTGATCGCCGGGGGCGTGATCCCCGCGCAGGATTATCAGCTGCTCCGCGACATGGGGGTGCAGGCGATCTTCGGGCCGGGCACCAACCTGATCGACGCGGCGGCGGAGGTGCTCCGCCTGCTGGGGCATAATATGGGACCGGTGGAGGAAGCGGCGGAATGAACATGATCACGGACCTTATCCCTTCGCTCCGCGCCGAGCCGGACGTGCGCACCGACTGGACCCGCGCCGAAATCGCCGACCTGTTCGACCTGCCCTTCACCGACCTCCTCTTCCGCGCCGCGACCGTTCACCGCGCGCATCACGCGCCGGACGAGGTACAGCTCTGCACCTTGCTGTCGATCAAGACCGGCGGCTGCCCGGAGGATTGCGGATACTGCTCGCAGTCGGCCTATGCGGACACCGATGTGGGCGCCAGCAAGCTGATGGACGTGGACGCCGTCCTCGCCTCCGCCGCCGAGGCCAAGGCAGCGGGGTCGCAGCGTTTCTGCATGGGCGCCGCGTGGCGCAACCCGAAGGACCGCGACATGGACGCGGTGGTCGCGATGGTGTCGGGCGTGCGTGCGATGGGGCTGGAGACGTGCATGACGCTGGGAATGCTGACGCCCGCGCAAGCCGATCGGCTGGCCGGGGCGGGACTCGATTACTACAACCACAATATCGACACCTCCCCGGAGAAGTATGGCGAGGTGATCACGACGCGGACGTTCCAGGACAGGCTCGACACGCTGGGCCATGTCCGTGACGCCGGGATCGCGGTGTGCTGCGGCGGGATCGTGGGAATGGGGGAGACGCGGGCCGACCGGGTCGGCTTCGTCCACGCGCTCGCCACCCTGCCCAGGCACCCCGAGAGCGTGCCGGTCAACGCGCTGGTGCCCGTCCGCGGCACGGTGCTGGGCGACATGCTGGCGGACACGCCGATGGCGAAGATCGACGATATCGAGTTCGTCCGCACCGTCGCGGTCGCGCGGGTGACGATGCCCAGGTCCATGGTCCGGCTGTCGGCGGGGCGCGAGTCGATGTCGGACGCGACCCAGGCGCTATGCTTCCTGGCGGGCGCGAACTCGATCTTCACGGGCGACAAGCTGCTGACGGCGGGCAATGCTGGCGGCGGCGCGGACGCGGCGCTGTTCGCGAAGCTGGGACTCGCGCCGATGACGGGCGAGGAGCCGATGCGGGTGGCGGCGGAGTGAGCCGTTTCGCAATCCAAGTACTTTTCGGCGCGTTGACCTTAGCTTGGGCTGTATACGTCGCGGTTGACTTGTTCGCCTATACTTTTGGTGATTGCGCGGACGCCTCGTGCGAGAACTACAGAGGAGCGATGAGAGGCATGATAACCTGGCGAGGCCTTTGCGTTTTTCTACTGCTCGTGCTCGCCTACCGCTTTTTCCGCAAGGAACGTGATGTTTAAGAAAATCCTGGTCGCCAATCGTGGCGAGATCGCGTGTCGGGTCATGCGGACCGCCAAGCGGATGGGGATCGCGACCGTCGCGGTCTATTCGGACGCCGACGCGCGCAGCCCGCATGTGCTGATGGCGGACGAGAGCGTGCGGCTCGGCCCCGCGCCCGCGAACGAGAGCTATCTCGTCGCCGAGCTGATCCTGCTCGCGGCCAAGGAGGCCGGGGCGGATTGCATCCATCCGGGATACGGCTTCCTGTCGGAGCGCGAGAGCTTCGCGCGCGCCTGCGCCGAAGCGGGGATCGCGTTCGTCGGCCCGCCGCCGAACGCGATCGCGGCGATGGGGGACAAGATCGAGTCCAAGAAGCTCGCGCAGGCCGCTGGGGTCAACGTCGTGCCGGGGTTCCTGGGCGAGATTGACGGGACCGAGCATGCGGTGCGGATCGCGGGGGAGATCGGCTATCCGGTGATGATGAAGGCGTCGGCGGGCGGCGGCGGCAAGGGGATGCGGCTCGCCTGGTCCGAACAGGATGTCCGCGAAGGCTTCGAGGCGACCAAGCGCGAGGGGCTGGCGAGCTTCGGCGACGACCGCGTGTTCATCGAGAAGTTCATCGAGAGCCCGCGCCATATCGAGATCCAGCTGCTCGGCGACCGGCACGGCAACATCGTCTATCTCGGCGAGCGCGAATGCTCGATCCAGCGGCGGCATCAGAAGGTGGTGGAGGAGGCGCCGTCGCCGTTCGTGACGCCCGAGATGCGCCGGGCGATGGGCGAGCAGGCGGTCGCGCTCGCGCGGGCGGTCGGCTACTATTCGGCGGGCACCGTCGAGCTGATCGTGTCGGGCGCCGATACCACCGGCCAGGGCTTCTACTTTCTCGAGATGAACACGCGGCTTCAGGTCGAGCATCCGGTGACCGAGGCGATCACCGGGCTCGACCTGGTCGAGCAGATGATCCGCGTCGCGGCGGGCGAGCCGCTGTCCTTCGGGCAGGACGAGGTGCGGCTGAACGGCTGGGCGGTCGAGAACCGCGTCTATGCGGAGGACCCGTATCGCGGGTTCCTGCCGTCGACGGGGCGGCTGGTGCGGTACAATCCGCCCGTAACGGGCAAGCCGCTCGACCCGGCTACCCCCTATGTCCGCGTCGACGACGGCGTCCTCGAAGGCGGCGAGGTGTCGATGTTCTACGACCCGATGATCGCCAAGCTGATCACCTGGGCGCCGACCCGCACGGAAGCGATCGACGCGCAGGTCGCGGCGCTCGACGCATTCGAGATCGAGGGGCCGGGCAACAATCTCGATTTCCTGTCGGCCCTGATGCAGCATCCCCGATTCCGGTCGGGCGCGATCACGACGGGGTTCATCGCGGAGGAATATCCCGACGGGTTCACGGGGGCGCCCGCGAGCGCCGAACTGGTGCGCACCCTGGCGGCGGTGGCGGCGTTCGCCGCGACCGCCCATGCCGACCGCGCGCGGCGGGTCGACGGGCAGCTCGGCCAGCGGCTGCGCCCGCCCGCCGACTGGGTGGTACGGATCGGGGGCGTCGACCACGGCGTGTCCGTCTCGACCGAGAGGCTGACGATCGACGGCGAGGAACTCGATCTCGCGATCGAATACACGCCGGGCGACCGGATGGTGGAGGTGGAGCAGGGCGAGGAGACGCTCACCGTCCGCATCGCCCCGACGCGCACCGGATTCCGGCTGACGGCGCGGGGGGCCTCTCACGTCGCGCGCGTGCTTCCGGCGCGGGTGGCGCCCTATGCGCGGCACCTGCTGGAGAAAGTGCCGCCCGACCTGTCGCGCTTCCTGCTCGCGCCGATGCCGGGGCTGCTGGTGCGGCTCGATGTGGGCGTCGGCGACCGGGTGGAGGCGGGCCAGCCGCTCGCGGTCGTCGAAGCCATGAAGATGGAGAACATCCTGCGCGCGGGGAAATCGGGCCGGGTCAAGTCGGTCGAGGCCAAGGCGGGCGAAAGCCTCGCGGTGGACGCGGTGATCCTGGAGCTGGAGTGACCGCCCGCATCGCTCATCCCCGGTTCACCGCCGATGCGCTTGAGACGGAAGCGATGACGAATGCGACCAGCCCCGATCCGAGCAGGTCGAACGGACCGAGGTCGTGGAGCGTCGCCCTGGCGACCATCGCCTTCGGGCTCGGTGGTTGCACCGTCGGCCCCGATCATCGCCCGCGCACCGCCGCCGAACTCGGCATGCCGGAGCGTTATTCCGTCCCGGCCGCGCCCGATCGCGAGGATCTGACCCGCTGGTGGACGCGGTTCGACGATCCCGTGCTGGGGCGGCTGGTCGAACAGGCGGGGCTCGCGAACCTCGACATCGCGCAGGCGGTCGGACGGCTGCGACAGGCGCGCGAGGGACTGCTCCAGTCGCGCAGCAACCTGCTGCCGACGATCAGCGGGTCGGCGGGGTATAACCGGTCGTTGAACCTGGTCGGCGGCGGCACGGCGGTGACGCTGCCCGACGGGTCGATCACGACGATCACGCGCTCGGCGGGCGGCAATTTCTCCGCCGGGCTCGACGCGCGCTATCAGGTCGGGCTGTTCGGCGAGATCCGGCGCACCGTCGAGTCGACACGCGCGCAGTACGAGGCGGCCGGGTTCGACCAGGCGGCGGTGCTGCTGACGGTGCAGAGCGAGGTGGCACGGAACTACATCCTCGCGCGCGGGCTCCAGGCACAGATCGCCAATGCCCGCTCCAGCCTCCTGCTCCAGGACGACAATCTGGAGATCGCCGGGTTCCGGGTCCGGGCGGGGCTCGTCTCGTCGCTCGACTCGGAACAGGCCCGCCAGCAACGCGCGCAGACGGCCGCTGCCATCCCGCAGCTCGACCAGCAGCTGAACGCCGCGCTGTCGCGGCTCGGCGTGCTGACCGCGCAGGCGCCCGGTGCGCTCAAGCCCGAATTGTCGGCGCCGCGCCCGATCCCGACGGGGCCGCGCACCGTAAGCGCGGGCGTGCCCGCCGACACGTTGCGCCGCCGCCCCGACATCCGCGCGGCCGAGCGCCAGCTGGCCGCCGCCACCGCCGAGATCGGGGTGGCGCAGGCCGCGCTCTATCCCGCGCTGGCGTTGACGGGGAACATCAACACCAACGCCGCCTCGCTCGGCGGGCTGGGCGACGCGATCACCGGCGCCCTGTTCGCGGGAGTGACGCAGGCGATCTTCAACGGCGGGCGGCTGCGCAGCCAGGTGCGCAGCGCGCGGGCAGGTGCGGACATCGCCTTCGCCTCCTACCGCGCGACGGTGCTGCTGGCGCTGGAGGATGTCGAGAACGCGCTCGCCGCGCTGGCCTCGGCGCAGGCGCGCGAGCGGGAATTCAGCATCGCGCTCGACGCCGCGACCAATTTCGCGACGCTCAGCCGCAGCCAGTACCGCGCCGGGCTGACCGATTTCACGACGCTGGCTCAGGCGGAGGCGGCGTTGTTCAATGCGCTGAGCGGCGCGACGCAGGCGCGCGCCGACGCGGCGACCGCCACGGTGCAGCTCTTTTCCGCGCTCGGCGGCGGCTGGGACGCGGCGGTGACCCCGGTCGCGCCCGATCAGACAGGAATTCGGTAATGGCCCCCCAGGAACAAGATGGCGCGACGCTCGACGACTTCCTGGGTGTGAAGCCCGCCCCCGCTTGGCGGCGCTGGGTCAAATGGGTGCTGGTCGCCCTCGGCGTCGCGCTGCTCGTCTTCACCCTGCTGCGCCTGTTCGGCAGCGACGAGGCGGTCGGTTACTCGACGGCGCCGGTGCGCCGCGGCGACCTCAGGGTCAGCGTCTCGGCGACGGGCAAGCTGGCGCCCACCAACCAGGTGACGGTCGGTTCGCAATTGTCGGGGCTGGTCACGCGCGTCGTGGTGGACGTCAACGACCGGGTGAGCGCGAACCAGCCCCTCGCGCTGATCGACCCCGAGCAGCTCGACGCGCAGATCCGCCAGGGCGAGGCCGCGCTCGCCGCCAATGTCGCCGGCGTCAACCAGGCGCGCGCGACGGTGGGCGAGGCGCAGGCGCAGCTGGCGCGGTTGGAGGAGGTGTTCCGGCTGTCGGGCGGGCGCGTGCCGTCGGGCGCCGAGCTTCAGACGGGCCGCGCCAACGCCCAGCGCGCGGTGGCGGCGCTCGGGGTGGCGCAGGCGAACGTGACGGCGGCGCAGGCCCAGCTCGCGCAAAGCCGGACGCAGCGCGCGCGCGCGATCATCCGCTCGCCGGTGGCGGGCGTGGTGCTCGCCCGCGCGGTCGATCCGGGGCAGACGGTGGCGGCGTCGTTCAACACGCCCACCCTGTTCGTGATCGCGGAGGACCTGACCCAGATGAAGCTGGAGGTCGCGATCGACGAGGCCGATGTCGGATCGGTCCAGGTCGGCCAGCGCGCGAGCTTCGTCGTCGACGCGTTTCCGGGGCGCACCTTTCCGGCCGCGATCACGCGGGTCGATCTGGGATCGAACCTGACGGTCAGCAGCGCGGCGTCCTCGGCGGCCACGACGACGACCGCCACGACCGGTCAGGTGGTCAGTTACGCCGCCGACCTGTCGGTCGCCAATCCGAGCGGGGTGCTGCGGCCCGGCATGACGGCGACCGCCGACATCGTCACCAGCGAGAAGAAGAACGTGCTGCTCGTTCCCAACGCGGCCTTCCGCTTCCGGCCGGCGACGGGTGGGGCCCAGGGCGGGGGGATCGCCGGCGCGATCGTCCCGCGCGGCGGACGGCGCGGCGGGCAGGGCCGGCCCGAACGTACGGCCACGGTCGGGCGCGGCGGCACCCAGAGCCTGTATGTGCGCGGCGCCGACGGTCAGCCCCGGGCGCGGCAGGTGACCACGGGCGACACCGACGGCACGGTGACCGAAGTGCTGTCGGGACTGCGCGCGGGCGAGCAGGTGATCACCGGCCAGCTGGCGGGCGGCGACACCCCGGCCGCGGGCGGCGGCCGCCAGGGCGGTGGCGGCGGCCGGCGTGGGGGAGGCGGCGCCGGTGGCTGAACCCGCCATCGCCGCCCCCATCATCTCCATGCGGGGCGTCACCAAGACCTATGGCGAGGGGCCGACCGCGTTTCAGGCGCTGAAGGGCGTCGACCTCGACATCCAGGCGGGGGATTTCGTCGCGGTGATGGGCGCCTCGGGATCGGGCAAGTCGACGACCATGAACATCCTGGGCTGTCTCGACGTGCCGAGCGGCGGGCGCTTCCTGTTCCGGGGGCACCCGGTCGAGCGGCTCGACCGCGACCAGCGCGCGCTGCTCCGGCGGCGCTATCTCGGCTTCGTGTTCCAGGGCTTCAACCTGCTCAGCCGCACCTCCGCGCTGGAGAATGTAGAACTGCCTTTGCTCTACCGGGGCGAGGACAAGCGGGCGCGGCGCGAAATGGGCATGGCCGCGCTCGACAAGGTCGGGCTGGCGAATTGGTGGGACCACACCCCCGCCGAACTGTCGGGCGGCCAGCAGCAGCGCGTCGCCATCGCCCGCGCGATCGTCACCGAGCCCGACGTGCTGCTGGCAGACGAGCCGACGGGCAATCTCGACTCGGAACGCTCGGTCGAGATCATGGAACTGCTCTCCGGGCTCAACCGCGACGCGGGTATCACCGTCATCATGGTCACCCACGAACCCGACATGGCCGCCTTCGCGCGCACGGTGGTGCATTTCCGCGACGGGCTGGTCGAGCGGATCGAGGCGCGGCCCGGTCAAGTTCTGGGCCAGGGCGCGGCGGTCGCCTGATGCTGGGCACCACCTTCCTTCTAGCGATCCGGTCGATCCAGCGGCACATCCTGCGGTCGTTCCTGACCATCCTGGGCATTGTCATCGGCGTCGGCGCGGTCGTGACGATGGTGACGTTGGGCAAGGCGACTACCGCCGCCGTCCAGCAGCAGATATCGGCGCTGGGCACCAACATTCTCCAGATCCGCCCTGGCCAGGGCTTCGGGCGTGGCGGCGGCGGCCCGCGTCCGCCCGATTTCGAGCCGGAGGACGTGACCGCGATCGCCAACCAGATCGCGGGCGTGACGGCGGTCGCGCCCCAGGCGTCGGCGACCGCGACCGCGATTCATGAGGGCGCGAACTGGTCGACGACCGTCAACGGCACCACGAGCGCGATCTTCCGCGTACAGCCCTGGCCGCTCACCGCGGGCCGCACCTGGACGCGCGCGGAGGAGGAGGCGGGCAAGGCGGTGTGCGTGATCGGCTCCACCGTCCAGCGCAACCTGTTCGCGGGCGTGGACCCGGTCGGGCGGCGCTTCCGTGTGGGGCCGATCTCGTGCGACGTGATCGGCACGCTGTCGACGCGCGGCCAGGCGGGCTTCGGGGGCGATCAGGACGATGTGATCGTGATGCCGATCAAGACGGTGCAGCGGCGCTTCACCGGCACGCGCGACATCCGGCTGATGCTGGTCGGCACCGACCAGGCCTATTCCACCCAGCAGATCCAGGCGGGCATCACCGACCTGCTGCGCGAACGCCGCGCCATCACCGGCGGGCGCGAGGACGACTTCAACATCTTCGACACGCGCCAGATCTCCGACACGCTGACCGGCACGACGACGCTGCTGACCCGCATCGTCGCGGCGGTGGCGGCGATCAGCCTGGTGGTGGGCGGGATCGGCATCATGAACATCATGCTGGTGTCGGTCACCGAACGCACGCGCGAGATCGGCATCCGCCTGGCGATCGGCGCGGTGGCGAACGAGGTGCTGCTGCAATTCCTGGTCGAGGCGGTCGCGCTGTCCTGCCTGGGCGGGGTGATCGGGCTGATCCTGGCCCAAGGCGTCATCCTGCTGCTGGTGCCGGTGATGCAGGTGCCCTGGACGTTCGACCTTCAGATCAACGTCGTCGCCTTCGCCATATCGGCGGTGATCGGGGTGGTGTTCGGCTATTTCCCCGCCCGGCGCGCGGCGGCGCTCAATCCGATCGACGCGCTACGGCACGAGTGATCGCGGCGGGCGAGTGGATGAGGGCACGCAGTTCCTCCAGCTCCTCACGCGTGTCGACGTCGATCAGCTCGGCCGGGGCGGTGACGACGTGGCGCCCCGCCCGCACCATGTCGCGCGCGCCCTGGTCGCCCTGGATCGTGAGCAGATGATCGAACCGCTCCGACCCGAACAGAGCGGGCGGCTTGGTGGTCACCCCGTCGGACGAGGAGACGACGCAGGTCGTGTCGGTGGCCGCGTCGAACAGGCGGTGGATGTGCGCGGCCGTCACGCGCGGCATGTCGGCGAGCGCGAACAGCACCGCGTCGGCGCCGCGCTCCTTGGCGCAGGCGACCCCGCGCCGGACGGAACTGGCCATGTCGCCGACCGGATCGTCGTTGCGGAGCATGGTGAAATTATGCTGCGAGTAATCGATGCCGCAGGCGCGCACGATCGCGATGCGCTCCTTGAAGGGCATATCCTCCAGCGTCACCGCGACGCGGAGCCCAAGCGGTTTGCCCAGGAAATCCTCGTCGAGCTTGGAGCCGACATCGCCGAAGCGTTCGGATCTGCCCGCCGCGAGGAGCAGCAGGATCGTGTTCTCGACCGCGATCATGTTCGTGCCTTTCCGTGAAATGCCCGAATCATCGCGGCGGCGATCGACAGCGCGATCTCCGACGGGCCGATCGCGCCGATGTCCAGCCCGACCGGGCCGTCGATCCTGTCCAGATCCTCCACCGCGACGCCCATCGCGGCCAGACGCTCGCGCCGCGCGGCATGGCTGCGCCGCGATCCGAGCGCGCCGACATAGGCGGTCGGATGGCGCAGCGCTTCGAGCAGGGCGGGATCGTCGATCTTCACGTCATGGCTGAGCGTCACCACCGCGGTGGCCGGGCCGGGCCGCGACGCCGCCACGGCCTCGTCGGGCCAGCGGTCGTCGAGCGTCGCGCCGGGAAAGCGCTCGGGCGTCAGGAAGCGGGCGCGCGGATCGATCACCACCGTGTCGATGCCGAGCGTGCGGGCGAGCGCGACCAGGCTCTGCGCGATCTGCACCGCGCCGACGACGAGCAGCCGGCGCGGCGGGTCGTAGCGGTTGACGAAGACCTCGCCAGTCTCGAGGGGCCGTTCGCTGGAATGGCCGGACGCCAGGTCGGTCGTGACCACCAGCGCGCGCCCATCGGCCCGGGCCTCGGCAATGCGGTCGAACAATTCGGGATCGAACCCTTCGGCCGACACGGGCTGGACCAGCACCGCGATCTCGCCGCCGCAGGGCAGCCCGACTTCCCAGGCGGCCGCGTCGGCGACGCCGTAGCGCTTCACCTGGGGTGGGGCGCCCGCGATCACGTCGGCAGCGGTCTGGAGGATGTCGGCCTCGACGCAGCCGCCCGACACAGATCCCTCGAACCGGCCATCGGCATGGACCAGCATGTGGCTGCCGCGCGGGCGCGGCGCGGAGCCCCAGGTGGACACGACGGTGGCCAGCGCCAGCTTCTCGCCCGCCCAGGCGCGCGCGGCGGCGATCACGCCGTCATTGTCGGTCATGACGTCACACGATTGTCCCCGGGCCGGCGCATGATCGCGCCATGTCGGGCAAATAGGGGATGATGATGGTTCCGCAACGGCTGGCCGTGCTGCTGCTGCCCCTGGCATCCTGCGCCATGCCGGGGCAGGATGCGCCGGTGGAACGCCCGCTCTCGCCCCCGATCGTCATCGCGCATCGCGGCGCGAGCGGCGAGCGGCCCGAGCATACGCTCGCTGCCTATGACCTGGCCATCGCGCAGGGGGCCGACGCGATCGAGCCCGATCTGGTGCCGACCAAGGACGACTTCCTTGTCGCGCGGCACGAGAACGAGATTTCCGAGACGACCGATGTCGCCGCGCATCCCGAATTCGCCGCGCGCCGCGGGACCAGGCTGATCGACGGACGATCGATCACCGGCTGGTTCGTCGAGGACTTCGCGCTGGCCGAGCTGAGGACGCTCCGCGCGCGCGAACGCCTGCCGACGCTCCGGCCGGGGAACACCGCTTATGACGGGCGGGAGGCGATCCCCACGCTGGACGAGGTGATCGCGCTCGCCAAGCGGCGATCGGGCGAGCTGGGGCGGACGATCGCGGTCTATCCCGAGACCAAGCATCCGACCTATTTCGCGCGGATCGGCCACCCGACCGACGCGCTCCTCGTCCGCGCGCTCGACGCGGCGGGGTGGCGGACGCCAGCGGCGCCCGTGTTCATCCAGTCGTTCGAGGTTGACAATCTCAAGCGGCTGGCCGGGATGACGCGCGTGCGGCTGATCCAGCTGCTCGACGCCACCGGCGTGCCCGCCGACGGCGCCGCGCCCAGCTATGCCGCGATGGCGACGCCCGCGGGGCTGCGCGCCGTAGCGACCTATGCCTGGGGGATCGGCCCGAACAAGGCGATGCTGTGGGCCGGGGAGGCGGCGTCGCCGCTGGTGCGCGACGCCCATAGAGCGGGTCTGCGGGTGCATCCCTGGACGTTTCGCGCGGAGAACCGGTTCCTCGACCCCCGCTTCCGGCATGAGGGCGCAGCGCATGGCGACCTCGCCGGCGAGATTTCCGCCGCGCTTCGCCTTGGAATCGACGGTTTCTTTACCGATTTTCCGCAGATCGGCGCCCGCGTCCGTGATAAGGAATAGCTCATGCGTAAACTCATCCTCGCCGCCGCCCTGCTTCCGCTCTTGACCGGGGGCTGCGTCCGCACCGTAGGCGCCGTCGTCACCGCGCCCTTCAAGGCGGCGGGGCAGGTGGTCGACTGGACCACGACCAGCCAGGATGAGGCCGACCGCAATTTCGGGCGGGAGATGCGCAAAAAGGAAGCGCGCGAGGGCCGCGAGCGGCGCGATTACGAGCGGCGCTGCCGCAAGAGCCGAGAAGGCTGCCGGGGCTATGACGGCTATCAGGCGAGCGCCGACGATTAAGGCCGGACGATCGCCCTCGCGACCGCGAGGAGCAGCGCGGGCTTGAGCTGGACGCCCAGATGCCCGCTGCGTATCTCGACGGCCACGGCGTGATCGCAGCGGCAGATTTCGCCCGCGACCAGGCCGTCCGACGCACTCCAGATCGCGGTGGCGGGGACCGGGAGCGGCGCCGCGATCCGGGCGCTTCGGGCGCGGACCGACGGGTCGTCGACGCGCTCGCCGGTGAACAGCTCGAACGCCCGCCAGACATTGGTGGCACGCGGATCGCCGGCATAGGGCGAACTGACCGTCACGACGGCGCGGACGAGATCGGGCCGCCGATGGGCCACGAGCCGCGCGAGCATCCCGCCCAGGCTGACGCCGACCAACGTGACCGGCCCCGCCTCGGCCGCCAGTGCCGCGATCCGCGCGATCAGCCGTTCCGCGTCGGGCCCCACGCTGCGGACCCCGCGATTGCGGCCCAGCCCCCAGCCCTCGACGCGGTAGCCCAGCCTTCGCAGGAACCGCGCCATCACGAAGTTCGACCGGTCCGAATTGAACAGACCGGGAAGGAGCATCACCGCGCGGCCGTCGCCCGGCGGTGCGCCCGCCAGCGCGACCCGGTGGCGCCACCAGGTCGCGACGACCCAGGCGGCACGCGGCAGTTCGGCTGCCCAGAGGAGCTTGGAGGGCGGACGCGTCATCGCAACCACCACATTACCGTGGCCGGAAAGGGTGTCCACCGGCCCATGCGTACACCGGCATGGGCCAGCGCCTCGCCCGTCCAGGCGTTGCAGGTCCGCCGCGCCGAATAACGGCCCCGCGCTTCGTAGAAGGCGTCATATGGACCATAACCGCGATGGCGGCGCGGATCGTCGGCGAGCGTCGCGCGGATGAACGCGGCCAGCCGCCGATACTCGTCCGCGCTGAGCAGGATCGCGCGCACGTCCGGGCCGAGGATCGGGCGCGGTAGGTGATCGACATGGATCAAGGTGTCGCCGCTCCCCAGCGCCGCCGCGATCACGGTGCGGGCGCGCACGTCCGACCAGCGCGGCGTTTCCAGGTAGAAGGCGCGGTCGCCCCAGCCGACGGACAGATGGGAGTGCGCGCCGTAGCGCGGATCGGCGAGGTGCTCGGGCCGCGCGAGGTCGCGCCAGTCGACGCCGGCCGCGACCTTGGGCACGATGATGCCGGTATGGACGCCGTTGCTTTCGACGAACACCAGCACCCCGCGTTCGGGCGGGCGGCGATCGGTGTTGACGGGCAGGGCGCCGCCGATCAGCCCGGCCGCGGCGTAGAGCAGCAGCGTCGCCGTAACCCCCGCGAGCGCGTAACCGCCCCATCGCGAGGCAACCCGCATCGCCCGCCGCACGTTTTCCCCGCTCATCCCGTCATGCTAGGGGCAAAACATGGCAGAAGAAACGCATGTGCTCGACCGACCCCCGCCCGGCGCGGCGCCCGACTGGACGATCCCGCAGGACTGGGAGCGCTTCACCCCCGAGGAACATGCCACCTGGGACACGCTGTTCGCGCGCCAGGCGAAGCTGCTCCCGGGCCGCGCTTCGGACGCCTGGCTGCGTGGGCTCGACGTGCTCAAGCTCGATCGGCCGGGCATCCCGCGCTACGAGGAGCTCAACGAGCGGCTGATGAAGGCGACCGGCTGGCAGGTGATCGCGGTGCCGGGGCTCGTCCCCGACGACGTGTTCTTCGACCATATGGCGAACCGCCGCTTCGTCGCGGGCAATTTCATCCGCCGGCCCGACCAGCTCGATTATCTGCAGGAGCCCGATGTCTTTCACGACGTGTTCGGCCATGTGCCGATGCTCGCCGATCCGGTGTTCGGCGATTATCTCGCGGCCTATGGACGCGGCGGGCAGCGCGCGCTGGGGCTCGACGCGCTCAAATATCTGGGGCGGCTCTACTGGTACACGGTCGAGTTCGGGCTGATCGCCGAGCCCGAGGGCCTTCGCATCTATGGCTCGGGCATCGTGTCGAGCTTCGCCGAGAGCCGCTTCGCGCTCGACGATCCCAGCCCTGACCGCATCGCGCTGGACCTGGCGCGGGTGATGCGGACTGAGTATCGGATCGACGATTTCCAGCAGAACTATTTCGTCATCCCCAGCTTCGACGAATTGCTGCGCCTGACCGTGGAGACCGACTTCGCCCCGCTCTACGAGGCGTTAAAGGAACTGCCCGACATCCCGGTCGCCGCGATCGAGCCGGGCGACCGGGTGATCACGCGGGGCACGCAGGACTATGCGCGGGGCAGGGCGGCATAGCGCCGGGACATGATCAGCCGTCGGTCGCCCAGGCGTCGCGGTCGCCCGGCGTGACGCCGCCGGTGACGGTGCGCTCGCCCGCGGTGAGCCGCAGGATCGTCCAGTCGCCGCGCCGATCGGCGCGCGCGGGCTCGCAACCGGCCGCGCGATAGGCGTTCGTCACCGCGTCCGCCTGCGTTGCCAGCAGGCCGGCGAGCATGATCGTCGCGCCCGGCGCGGCGATGCCCGCGATCTCGGGCGCCATCGCGATCAGCGGGCCGGCGAGGATGTTGGCGATGACGAGATCGAACGGCGCGGCCGCCGCAATGGCGGGGTGGCGGGTGCCGTCCGCGACGAGCAGCCGGACGCCGCCCACGCCGTTGCGCCCGGCATTCTCGCGCGTGACCGCGACCGCCACGGGATCCATGTCGGTCGCCATCACGGACGCGCCCGGCCAGAGATGCGCGGCTGCGAAGGCGAGCAGGCCGGTGCCGGTCCCCAGGTCGACGATGTTCGCGAAATCCTCGTCCGCCAGCGCGTCGAGCATCGCCAGACAGCCCGAGGTGGTTTCGTGATGACCGGTCCCGAACGCCTGCCCCGCCTCGATCAGAAAGGCGCGGCCATGCTCGGGCGCCGCCACCGGACAGGCGGCCGTGTGGACGACGAACCGGCCCTCGCGGATCGGCTC
>NZ_DASVRV010000015.1:0-14564 GCF_036388435.1 Sphingomonas sp. | reverse complement strand
TCTCCCCTCCCTGGACAGGGAGAGGAACAAGGGGTGGGTAGACGTGAGCCGGTGGCCGATCCTATCCCGTCCCCCCACCCCCGACCCCTCCCTGTCCAGGGAGGGGGGCAAAAGGCGCTCGCCTCCCCCGCGGTGCGCCAGCGCGCCAGGGAGCTCGGCGTCGACCTGGCGCAGGTGAGGTCGGAGTCCGACCGCGTGCGCCATGCCGATCTCGACGCGTTCCTGCGCTACGGCGCCGGCCAGGGCTATGGGGCGCCCGGCGCCGGCCGCGCCCGCGCCGACGAGGCCGTCAAGGTCATCGGGATGCGCCGCCGCATCGCCGAGAACATGGCCGCGTCGAAGCGCAACATCCCGCATTTCACCTATGTCGACGAGATCGACGTGACCGAGCTGGAGCGGATGCGCGCGTCGCTGAACGACAATCGCGGCGCCCGGCCCAAGCTGACCATGCTGCCGCTGATGATCGTCGCGATCTGCCGCTCGCTGCCCGACTTCCCGATGCTCAACGCGCGCTATGACGACGAGGCGGGCGTGGTGACGCGGAGCGGCCGAGTGCATCTGGGCATGGCGACGCAGACCGATGCCGGGCTGACCGTTCCCGTCATCCACGACGCGCAGGACCGCAACGTCTGGCAGCTCGCAACGGAGATCGCGCGGCTGGCCGAGGCCGCGCGCGCGAACAAGCTCACGCCGCAGGAGATGGGCGGCGGCACGATCACCGTCACCTCGCTTGGACCGCTTGGCGGGATCGCGACGACGCCCGTCATCAACCGGCCCGAGGTCGCGATCATCGGCCCCAACAAGATCGTCGAGCGGCCGGTGTTTGACGGCGATGACATCCGCCGGGCCAAGCTGATGAACCTGTCCATCTCCTGCGACCACCGCGTCGTCGACGGCTGGGACGCGGCGAGCTATGTCCAGGCGCTCAAGCGCTATCTGGAGACCCCGGTGCTGCTCTTCGCCGATTGAGGCACTTATCCGCTCCCTGTCGCGTTCACCCGGTGGACGAGCAATGGAGACGGCGATGCCCGACAGCGACCGGAACGAAGAACCGCGGGTCTACGGACAGGCGGACGACGGCAACCGCACCCCGCCCGCGCCCCAGGGAATGCGCGGCGAGAATGGCGACACGCTGGTGCCCGCCGATCCCGAGCAGGTGCATGAGGAACGGGTAGCGGCCGGCCGGCGCGTCGTGGTGGAGGAGGTGTCCGGCACCGTATTCGCCGAATCGTCGGGCCGCGCCGGCCTGGCGCAGGAGCGCGCCAAGGCCGATGACGGGATCGGCTAGCCCCGCCGTTTCTGGAACGATCCCGCCAGCTTGCGCGCGACCATGCGCGGCGCGAAGCGGACCGCGTCGGCCATCAGCGTGTTCACCGCACCCGATATCTTAACGGCGCTGTTCGTGCGGATCGCGGCCAGGCCGTCGCGGACGACGGTGTCGGCATCGCTGGCGATCGCGTCGAAGGCGGCCATGTCGCCCATACCCGCGCGGTCGGCGAATTCGGTGCGGGTCGGGCCGGGGCAGAGCGCGGAGACGCGCACGCCCGATCCGCGCACCTCTTCGTGCAGCGCCTCCGAGAAGCTCAGCACGAAGGCCTTGCTGGCATAATAGACCGCCATCCAGGGGCCGGGCTGGAAGGCGGCGGTGGAGGCGATGTTGAGGATGGCGCCCGATCCGCGCGCGATCATCTGCGGCAGCACGCCGTGCGCGAGCGCGACCAGCGCGCGGCAGTTGAGGTCGACCATGCCGAGCTGTTCGTCGCGGTCGAGCGCCGCGAAATCGCCACGCGCGCCGTAACCGGCATTGTTGACGAGCAGGTCGATCGTGAGCCCCGCCGCCGCGATGTCGGCGAGCAGGCGCGCGGGCGCGGCGGGATCGGCCAGGTCAGCGGCGAGGACATGGACGGCGACACCGTGCGCGGCGCGCAGCTCGGCGGCCAGCGCCTCCAACCGGTCGGTCCGGCGCGCGGTCAGGATCAGCGTGTGATCCTGGGCGGCGAGCGCGCGGGCGAAACCGGCGCCGAGGCCGGCGGACGCGCCGGTGATGAGTGCGGTGGGCATGGGTTCGGCTCCGATGTTGCGCGGTCGAGCCTCCGCTTGAGCGGCAGGAAAAGCAAGCGGGCCGGCCTTGCCCGACGCGCAGGTCGCTTGCGCCGCCAAGCCGCACCCGCGAAGGCGCGCGCATGAACAAGCGCCTTCCCATCGACTCGGGCATCCTGCTGGGCATCGCCGCCTATGTGCTCTGGGGGCTGATGCCGCTCTATCTGCGGCTGCTGCACGGGATTCCCGCGACGGAGGTGCTCGCGCACCGGGTGCTGTGGTCGGCCTTGCTGCTGGTGATCGTCGCGGGCGTGCTCGGGCGGCTGGGGAGCATCCGCGCGGCGGCGCGCGGGCGCACCCTGTCGCTGTTGACTGCGAGCGCGGTGCTGATCGCGGTCAATTGGCTGGTCTATATCTGGGCGGTGCAGTCCAATCGCGTGCTCGACGCGAGCCTTGGCTATTTCATCAACCCGCTGGTCAACGTCGCGCTGGGCATGGCGGTGCTGGGGGAGCGGATCAGGCCGGTCCAGGGCGTCGCGGTCGCGCTGGCGGCGGCGGGGGTGGCCGCGATGGCGCTGGCCGGCGGGGGCGGATTGTGGATATCGGTCACGCTCGCCTTGAGCTTCGGCGTCTATGGGCTGATCCGCAAGACCGTCGCGATCGACGCGCTGGGCGGGCTGCTGGTCGAGACGCTGGTGCTGGCGCCGGTGGCGGCGATCGTCCTGCTTCACGGCTGGTCGGTGGGGCAGGGGGCGTTCGGACAGGATGCGCGCACCGACTGGCTGCTGGTCCTGGCCGGCGCGGTCACCGCCGCGCCATTGCTGCTGTTCGCGGCGGCGGCACGTCGGCTGCGCCTCGCCACGCTGGGGCTGCTGCAATATCTGGGACCGACGATCCAGTTCGCGCTGGCGGTGCTGTTGTTCGGCGAGGTGCTCCGCCCGGTCCACCTCGTCACCTTCGGGCTGATCTGGGCGGGATGCGCCCTTTATGGCTGGGACAGCTGGCGGGCGGGGCGGGCGGTGGCGCCCGCCTGAATTGGTTCACGCGGAGGCGCGGAGAACGCGTGATCCACGGATCGGCCCCGCCGCGCCAGCGGCCTTGACCATCGGGCCGCAAAGCAATTTCGCCGCTGGCGCGGTCGAAGAGATCATCGAAGCAGGTCCTCTCCGCGTCTCCGCGCCTCCGCGTGAACCGACCTTCTTCAAACCTAGCGCGGCCCACCGCCTCACACGATCTCGAACAACCCGGCAGCACCCATGCCGCCGGCGGTGCACATCGACACGACGACCCACCGGACGCCGCGCTTGCGACCCTCGATCAGCGCGTGGCCGACGAGGCGGCTGCCTGTCATGCCGAAGGGATGGCCGACCGCGATCGCGCCGCCATCGACATTATACTTGTCGGGATCGATGCCGAGATGATCGCGGCAATAAAGGCATTGCGACGCGAACGCCTCGTTCAGCTCCCACAAACCGATGTCCGATACCGACAGTCCCGCGCGGTCGAGCAGCTTCGGGATCGCGAAGACCGGGCCGATGCCCATCTCGTCGGGCTCGCAGCCCGCCGCCTGGAAGCCGCGATAGATGCCGAGCACGTCGAGCCCTTCCGCCTGCGCGGTCGCGCGGTCCATCAGCAGCTGCGCCGAGGCGCCGTCGGAGAGCTGGCTGGCATTGCCCGCGGTGACGCTCGTTCCCGGCCCGCTGAACGCGCCGCCACCCCACACCGTCTTGAGCCCGCGTAGGCCCTCGACGGTGGTGCCGGGGCGGATGCCCTCGTCCTGCGCCAGCGTGACCGTCTCGGTCCCGGTCCGGTTGCCCTCCTTGTCGAACAACGCCTTTTCGACGGTGATGGGGGCGATCTCCTCGACGAAGGCGCCGCGCGCCAGCGCGGCGGCGGCACGCTGCTGCGACCGGGCGCCGTAGTCGTCCTGCGCCTCGCGCGAGATGCCGTAGCGTTCGGCGACGATCTCGGCGGTCTCGATCATCGGGATATAGGCGGCGGGCACCTTGGCGGTGACCGAGTTGTTGACGTAGCGCGGCGCGTCCTTGGTGACGGTGAAGCTGATGCTCTCCATCCCGCCCGCCAGCGCGACGTCGATCTCGTCGCACATGATCGACCGCGCGGCGAGCGCCACCGCCGTCAGCCCCGAGCCGCATTTGCGGTCGAGGGTGAAGGACGGCACCGAATGCGGCAGGCTCGACGCGAAGCTCGCCATCCGGCCGGCATTGCCGCCCTGCGTGCCCCATTGATTGCCGACGCCCCAGAAGATCTCGTCAATCCGCGTCGGGTCGATCCCCGCGCGCTCGACGGCCGCGTCCATGACATGGGCGGCGAGCACCGGCGCCTCCGTCGCGTTGAACGCGCCGCGATAGGCCTTGCCGATGGCGGTACGGGCGGTGGAGACGATCGCTGCTTCGCGCATGGAGGGGCCTTTCGTGAATGGATGCAGGCTTCGACTAACCCCTTCCGTTCGTTCTGAGTAGGGGCTGAGCTCGTCGAAGTCCCGTATCGAAGGATCGGTACGCGAAGACCTGTCCTTCGATACGGACCCTCGCTACGCCTTCGGCTACTCGGCCCCTACTCGGGACGAACGGGAGGTGGAACAATGACCGTGAGCACGACCAGGGACGGCCATGTGGCGGTGGTGACCTTCAGCCGACCGCCGCACAATTTCGCGGACTTGGCGCTGATCGAGGCGATCGGGGCCGCGTTCGACGCCGCCGATGCCGACCGCGAGGTGCGCGCGATCCTCCTGCGGTCGGAGGGACGCATCTTCTGCGCGGGCGCCGACCTCGCCAACGCCAATCCGGTCGCCGAGGAACGGCCGGCGGGGGAGCGCAACCCCTTCTACGTCGCCGCGGCGAAGCTGTTCGGGGTGGCCAAGCCCGTGGTCGCGGCGGTGCAGGGATCGGCGGTGGGCGCGGGGCTGGGGCTGTCGCTGGTCGCCGATTTCCGGGTGGCGGCGCCCGAGGCGCGGTTCGTGGCGAATTTCGTCCAGCTCGGTTTCCATCCTGGGTTCGGCATCTCGGCGGTGCTGGAGCGGGTCGTCGGGCGGCAGCGCGCGCTGACGATGCTGCTGACGGGGCGGCGGATCGGCGGCGAGCAGGCGTTCGATTGGGGGCTGGCCGACCAGCTCGTCGCGGCCGGCGGGCTGGACGACGCCGCGCTGGCGCTGGCGCGGGAGATCGCGACGGGGGCGCCGTTGGCGGTCCGATCGACGCGGGCGACGCTCAGGGGCGACCTGGCCGCGCTGGTGGCGGCGGCGACCGATCATGAGCTGGCGGAGCAGGCGTGGCTGCAGAAGACGCGGGATTTCGCTGAAGGGGTGCGGGCGGTGAACGAGCGGCGGCCAGGGCGGTTCTTGGGGGAGTGATGGGGGAAAGTAGAAGGGGCGTCGTGGCGAAGCCACGCCGTCGGACGACACGCGCGAGATCGGCTCGTGCGGTCGCCGGCCGAGGAGCTTGTTCTCTGCGTTAGGCTGCGCCTACCGCATCAGGACGAGCTCCTCGGCCATCGTCGGATGCAAGGCGACCGTCGCGTCGAAATCGTCCTTGGTCAGCCGCGCCTTGATCGCCACCGCCGCCGCCTGGAGGATTTCGGGCGAGTCGGGCCCGATCATGTGCAGCCCGACGATGCGCCCCGTCTCGCCCTCGCAGATCATCTTGTAGAGCGCGCGCTCGTTGCGGCCCGCCAGCACGTTCTTCATCGGGCGGAAGTCGGAGGTGTAGACCTTGACCGACCCCAGCGCGTTGCGGGCCTCGCCCTCGGTCATGCCGACGGCGGCGATGGGCGGGTGGCTGAACACCGCGGCGGGGACATTGGTATAGTCGACGACCGTCGGCTTGCCCCCGAACACCGTGTCGGCGAAGGCCTGGCCCTCACGGATGGCGATGGGGGTCAGCTGGATGCGGTTGGTCACGTCGCCGATCGCATAGATGCTCTCGCAGGTCGAGCGGTTGTCCGCGCCCACGCGCACCGCGCCGTTGGCATCGAGCTCGACCCCCGCCGTCTCCAGCCCCAGCCCGCGCGTGTTGGGCGCACGGCCGGTGGCGAACATGACCAGGTCGACCGTCAGCGGGTCGTGGTTGGTCATGCTGACGGTGAAGCTGCCGTCCGCATTCTTCTCCACCGCCTCGAACCGCGCGTTGAAGCGGAAATCGATGCCCTTGGTCATCGATATGGTCAGCAGCCGGTCCCTGATCTGCGCGTCATACCCGCGCAGGATCACGTCCGACCGGTTCATCAGCGTCACCGCCGCACCGAATTCATTGAAGATGCCCGCGAACTCATTGGCGATATAGCCCGCCCCGGCGATCAGCACGCGCTTCGGGATTTCGGGCAGGTGGAACGCCTCGTTCGAGGTGATGCCATGCTCGCGGCCGGGGAAGTCGGGAACGACCGGATGCGCGCCCACCGCCACCAGGATGGTGCGCGCCGTCACCTCGCGGCCGCTGGCGAGCTTGACGCTGTTCGGCCCGGTGACCGTCACGCGCTCATGGATGATCGCCACCCCGTGATTCTCGAGCGTGGTCGTATAGGCGGCGTTGAGCCGATCGACATCGGCGAGCACATTATCGCGCAGGGTCGGCCAGTGGAACGCGCATTCGGGAACGTTCCACCCGAACCGCCGCGCATCCTTTAGGTCCTCCGCGAAATGCGCGCCGTAGATGAGCAGCTTCTTGGGCACGCAGCCGCGGATGACGCAGGTGCCCCCCACCCGGTGCTCCTCCGCGACCGCGACGCGCGCCCCGTGCGCGGCGGCGACGCGCGACGCGCGGACCCCGCCGGAGCCCGCGCCGATGGTGAGGAGGTCGTAGTCGTAGATGTCGGGCATCAATTCACTCCGGGATCGAGGTCCAGCGCCGACCTGAGGCCGAGATGCGCGACGAACGGATCGAAATCACGATCGCTATATAGAAGCGGAATGCCATCCAAGATGCAGCGTGTGGCGATCAGCGTATCGATCGTAGTCCGAACCGTAAGGCCTCGGCCACGAAGGGCACGGTAGTGCCCGGCCGCAGCTATCGCTACTTTCCCGTTCACGATCGTGATGGGCTCGTACGTCCGCAATCGATCAAGAAGCCGCCGCGCGTGCGCATCGTCACGTGCGCCCTGAAGGACTTCGGTCAGGACCAGATCGCCGATAGCGAGAGCCTGCTTCTCATTGATGAACCCAAGTAGACGGAGAACCTGAGGTGTGGCCCGATCCGCGAACAGGTCGATCCAAACGCTGGTGTCGATCAGGATCATCCGTGGTCGGGCAGCGGCTTATCTGTCCTCATCGATTCGAGATCGCCTTCCCAACCAATTCCCTTGAGTTCCATGAACGCCCGGAGCTGTCGCTTGGCTCGCACCATATGCTGTAGAGCCGCCTCGACCGTCTCACGCTTGGTTTTCGTGCCGAGCGCCTTCATGGCCTCCGCCATCAACGCCTCATCAATCTCGATATTGGTCCTCATGTGTATAGCTCCCGTACGTACTACACATAGGCACATGATCGCCCTCAGTCCAGACCGGCCCGCCGGATCAGGTCGGTGGTCGACGCGTCGAAGTCGCCGCCGCCCTTGGCCGCGGCCTTGGCCATTTCCTTGCCCAGCTCGACGCCGAACTGGTCGAACGAGTTGATGCCCAGCAGCACCCCGCTCACGAACACCCGGTGTTCGTAGAAGGCGATCAGCGCGCCCAGGGTACGCGGGTCGAGCTGGTCGAGGAGCAGGGTCGAGGAGGGCCGGTCGCCGCCATAGCTGCGCGCGGGGTCCTCGGCCTGTTTGCCCTGCATCAGCGCCGCGCCCTGCGCGAAGGCGTTGAGGAGCAGCAGCCGGTGATGCTCCTCGTCGAGGATGTCGCCGGGCTCGATCACCGCGACGAATTCGACGGGGACAAGGTGGGTGCCCTGGTGAAGGAGCTGGAACACCGCGTGCTGCGCGTCGGTGCCGACCCCGCCCCAGGTGATCGGCGCGGTCGGCCGGCCGACGGGCCGACCGTCGGTCGTCACGCCCTTGCCGTTCGATTCCATCTCCAGCTGCTGGAGATAGCTGGGGAGCAGTCGCAGCCGCTCGTCATAGGCGAAGGTGGCGCGCGTCTCGGCGCCACGGACCTGGGTGTAATAAAGGTCGGCGAAGGCGGCGAGGGCGGGGGCGTTCTCGTGGAGCGCGGCCAGGCGGAAATGCCGGTCCATCTCGGCGGCGCCGTCGAGCAGTTCCTGGAACGCGTCCCAGCCCAGCTTGATCGCGGCGGGAAAGCCGATCGACGACCACAGCGAATAACGCCCGCCCACGCCTTCGGAAAAGGGCAGCACCCGCGTTTCGTCGACGCCCCATTCGATCGCGGCGTCAGGCGCGGCGGTGAGCGCGATGACGCGGCCATAGGGGTCCTCGACCCCGTGTTCGACCATCCAGCTGATCGTCGACTGGGCGTTCAGGATCGTCTCGGTCGTGGTGAAGGTCTTGGACGCGACGACGAGCAGGGTGGCGGCGGGGTCGAAGCGCGCGAACGCCTCCTCCAGCGCGGAGCCGTCGACGTTGGACACGATCGCCACGTCGTAGCGCTCATTCTCGCGCCCCAGCGCGTCGACGAGCAGATCGGGGCCGAGCGCGGAGCCGCCGATGCCGACATGCAGGATGTGGCGTACGGGGCCGAACGCCTCCGCTTCGATCGCATCGATCACCGCGCGCATCCGCGCGTGATAGGCGGCGGCGCGTTGGACGCTTTCGGGCTTGCCCTCGCCGCGCTCGGCGGTGTGCTCGACGGGGCGGCCCTCGGTGACGTTGACGGGCTCGCCCGCGAACATCGCCTCGCGCTTGCCGGCCAGGTCGCAGGCGCGCGCCAGTTGCTCGAAAGCGGCGATCGCGTCGGCGGTCAGATGGGTCTTGGACCAGTCGAAATGGATGCCCGCCACGTCGAGCGACAGCCGCGCGAGCCGGTCGGGGTCGTTTCCGAACAGGTCGGAAAGCCGGGGCGAGGGCAGGGCTTCGATCGCGGTCCAGTCTGCGGCCATGCTTGGTAACTCCGATTGGTGGCGCGCAGGTAATGCCGCGCGCGGGGCGGCGCCACCAGCAAAAGCGGCGAACCTTGACGCGTTGAACGCGGTCGCGCAGTTAATCGGACCATGGCCATCACCCCCAAGCGGTCCGCGCCGCGCTCGGAAGGCGCGGAAACGCTGCGCTTCCTGCTCAAACTCGCGCTGTTCGTGCTGCTGTTCCGATCCTTCGTGCTCGCGCCCTTCGTAATCCCGTCGGAATCGATGCTGCCCCGCCTGCTGATCGGCGACTATCTGCTCGTGAGCAAATGGAATTACGGCTATTCGCGCTGGTCGCTGCCCTGGGGACTGCCGCTGATCCCGGGCCGCATCCTCGGCTCGCAGCCCGAGCGCGGCGACGTGGCGGTGTTCCGGGCGAACCCGCTGAACGATCATGACGTCATCAAGCGCGTGATCGGCCTGCCGGGCGACACGGTGCAGATGCGCGGCGGCCGGCTGTTCCTGAGCGGCCGCGCGATCCCCAAGCGCCGCGTCGCCGACTTCACGGTGCCGATCACCCCCAATTACACCTGCCCCTCGCAATTTCAGGATGTCGGCACCGACGGCCCGATCTGCCGCTATCGCCGTTACCGCGAGACGCTGCCGGGCGGGCGGAGCTACGACGTGCTCGATCAGGCGGACATACCCGCGGCCGACGACACGGAGGTCTTCACCGTGCCCGCCGGGCATCTGTTCATGATGGGCGACAATCGCGACAATAGCGGCGACAGCCGCTTCGCGCCCCCGGTCGGCTTCCATTTCGTGCCCCAGGCCAATCTGGAAGGCCGCGCGCTCGTCACCTTCTTCTCGACCGACGGCAATGCCGAATGGCTCAAGCCCTGGACCTGGGTCTCGGCGGCGCGGTTCGAGCGGATCGGCGAGACGTTTTGAGCGAGCTGCCCCGCTGGCTGGAACAGGTGTTCGGCCGCCCGCCGGTCGACCTGGCCCGCTTCGAGCGCGCGCTGACGCATTCGAGTCAGAGCGAACACAATTACGAACGCCTCGAATTCCTCGGCGACCGGGTGCTGGGGCTCGGCATGGCCGAATGGCTGTTCGAGCTTTTCCCCGCCGAGCCCGAGGGCAATCTGTCCAAACGCTTCAACACCCTGGTGTCGGGGGCGACCTGCGCCGAAATCGCGCGCGAACTGGGTGCGCGCGATCATCTGCGCCTGGGCAAGCAGGCGCGCGACGACGGCGCGCTCGACAGCGACAATGTGCTGGGCGACGTGATGGAATCGCTGCTCGGCGCCTTTTATCTCGAGGCCGGGCTCGACCCCGCGCGCGCCTTTGTGCGCCGGGCCTGGGCCGACCGGGTCCACGCCCAGGACAAGGCGCCCCAGCATCCCAAGTCGCAGCTCCAGGAATGGGCCGCCGCCAACAATCGCAAGCCCCCCGAATACAGCATCGCCGACCGGTCGGGGCCGCACCACGCCCCGCGCTTCACCGTCGTCGTCCGCGTCGGGCGCCAGCACGAGGCGCGCGCGACCGGCGCCAGCAAGCAGGAGGCGGAGACCGCCGCCGCGAAGACGCTGCTGCGTCAACTCAAGGGGTGACGCCAGGCGCCCGCGCGCCTAATCGCACGCCATGACTGAACAGAAATGCGGCCTCGTCGCGGTCGTCGGCGCCCCCAATGCCGGCAAGTCCACATTGGTCAACGCGCTGGTCGGCCAGAAGGTCGCCATCGTCAGCCCCAAGGCGCAGACCACGCGCACCAAGCTGCTGGGCGTCGCGATCGAGGGCGACGCGCAATTGCTGCTCGTCGACACGCCCGGCATCTTCGAGCCGCGCCGCCGCCTCGACCGCGCGATGGTCGCCGCCGCCTGGGAGGGGGCGGAGGGCGCCGACATCATCGCGCTGGTCGTCGACGGCCGGGGCGGGCTCGGCCCCAAGGTCACCTCGATCGCCGAGCGGATCGCCAGCCGGCCCGAGCCCAAGCATCTGGTGCTCAACAAGGTCGACATCGCCGACAAGGCGAAATTGCTGGGCCATGCCGAGAAGCTGAACGCGGTCGTGCCCTTCGACGAGATCTGGTTCGTCAGCGCGCAGACCGGCGACGGACTGCCCGAGCTGAAATCGGCGCTGGCCGGGATGATGCCCGTCGGGCCGTGGCATTATCCCGCCGACCAGGTGTCCGACGCGACCGAACGCGCGCTCGCCGCGGAGGTGACGCGCGAGCAGCTCTACCTCCAGCTCCACGCCGAGCTGCCCTATGCCAGCGCGGTCGAGACGGAGAAATATCAGGAACGCGCCGACGGGTCGGTCGAGATCCACCAGCAGATCCTGGTCGAGCGCCCGACCCAGCGCGCCATCGTCCTGGGCAAGGGCGGCGCGCGCATCAAGGAGATCAGCGCGCGCGCCCGCGTCCAGCTCGCGACGCTGATGGAGCGGCCGGTCCACCTCTACCTCCACGTCAAGGTCAAGGAGGGCTGGGCCGACGACCGGGAGGTCTACCGGGACATGGGGCTCGACTGGGTGGAATAAGCCCGGCGCGCGAGCAGTTCGTCCACCCAGGCGGGCACCAGCGCGCCCGCCAGGCCGAGCCGCGTCTCGTCGAACCAGTCGCTCCCGGCCGACCGTTCCAGATTGAGCTCCAGCGTCCGCGCGCCGCTCCTCGCCGCCACCTGGACGAACCCCGCCGCCGGATAGACCGCGCCCGACGTGCCGATCGACACGAACAGGTCCGCCCCCGCGACCGCGCGCTCGATCCGCTCCATCGAATAGGGCATCTCGCCGAAGAACACGATGTCGGGGCGCAAAGCCGGCGCGGCGCAGGCCGGGCAGGGGGTTCCGGGCGGCAGCGGCCCGGCCCAGCGCCGCCGCTCGCCGCAGCGGGCGCAGAGCGCGGCGTTCAGCTCGCCATGCATGTGCACCAGCCGCGTCGATCCGGCGCGTTCGTGCAGGTCGTCGACATTCTGCGTCACCAGCAGCAACGCGCCCGCCCATTCCGCCTCCAGCCGCGCGAGCGCCCGGTGCGCGGCGTTCGGCTCCACGCCCGCCAGCGCGGCGCGGCGCTCGTCGTAGAAGCGGTGAACGAGCTCGGGGTCGCGGCGCAGCGCCTGGGGGGTGCAGACATCCTCCACCCGGTGCCCCTCCCACAGCCCGCCCGGCCCGCGAAAGGTGGCGAGCCCGCTTTCGGCGGACACGCCCGCGCCGGTGAGGATTACGAGGGTCTGGAGTTCACGCATCGCCCGCGCTTAGCCGATCGAGGGGATGTCCGCTAAGGGTGGAAAGCGGAGGCTCGCTCAGATTGTGGCGAGCAGCCGCTTCTGTCGCGCGGGCGCGGTATCCGCGACGAGGTAGGAGGCATCGAACTCCCCGGCACTCGCGAGCGCTTCCCAGTCGTGAATCCGCACCCGCCCGCCTTTCAACGTCGCCAGTTCTTGCTCGCGCAGTATCTTGAGCGACCGGTTGACGTGCACTGGCGTCAGGCCCGCCGCGTCGCCCAGATGCTCCTGCGTGATCGGAAAGGCATAGTCGAGCGTCGCCTCGCGGCCGCCGCCGGCCCGGATCGACATCTCGCAAAGGACATGGGCCAGCCGGGTCTGCGAGTTTCGCCGACCGACATCGACCACCCACTCCATCAGGATCGCCGCGTCGAGCATGCAGTCCCTCCATAACGCCTCCGCGATCGCCGGATAGCGCGCGGCCAATGCCCTGATCGCGTCATGGGGCACCCGCAGGACCGTCGTAGGGCAAAGCGCCATCAGCCCACCGACCCCGATCGGCCTCACCGCCGAGTGCAGATCGGCCATGTCGCCCGGTATGTGTAATGCGGTGATCTGCCGCGAACCGTCCACCGTCTGGCCGAAGCGCCCGACCAGCCCGGACACGATCAGGCAGCTATAGGTCGCCTCCTCGTTCATGAGAACGAAGTCTTGCCTGCTCTGGACCTGCATCGCGTGGGTCGGCAGTCGCAGCACGACCTGCTGCTCCTCCTCGGTCAGGATGGAGCGCGTCAACAAGCGGTCGACGAACATTTGTAGGGGAGTGTTGATGGACCGGTTCATGACCGAACTTCCGTCGTGCAAGCGGAAGTTTGGGAACACTGCCAGCCGTCGACGCCTGCTGGCTGATATCGAGGATAGCAGGTCTATAACACGGGTTGATAACAATGAACAATGTTCATCACGTGGCCGGTCCAGGCGATTATGGAGTCTACATGCCCGCTAATGCCCGAAGGGCATCGTCGCGGCTGTGTCCGATGCGGTAATCTGCATGACATACAGGATCAGCCCTGCCTCGTCGGTCACGTCGATCCGCCAGTCCTCGTCTTTCCAGATCAGGTCGGCATGATCCTTGAGCAGCTCGCCCACGAACCGCGCCATCTCGATACGTAGCCCCGTCAGATCGGCCTGCTCGACCTTCAACGAGGTCGCGATGTGGGACTCGGTCCGCACGTTGAGATAATAGATGGTCATGGGTACGCGCCAGAGCGGGGGCGCCCGCCGGGTCAAGAACGCCGGTTGTGCACCTCTTGTCGCCGACTCGACAGTTTTTTTCCATGGGTCGGTCGAAAATGCCCCGGCGTGAGTTGATGCGCACGGGGGCTGATTAGCTCGGGCTGGACTGAACGTCCGCAACGGGTCGATGCCGGACTACCGCTCGACGATGTGCCGCTTCATCGGCGCGAGCTTCGCCAGCAGCCGGTTCTGCGCGAAGAAGGGCACGCCTTCCGCGCGCATCGCCCATTGCAGGTTCTCGACCAGCGCGCCCATGTCGGCGCTTTGCAGCCCCATGTCCTTGTGCGCGTCCTTCATCGACCGTCCGGTATAGGTGCAACCGCCGCCGAGCAGATAGCAGAACTGCTCGCCCAATACGCGGCGCAGTCGGACCAGGTCCTGCCCCTTGAACGTATCGCCGATCCGCGGATCGGCCAGGTTGCGCGCGACGAAGCGGTCGACGATCCGCGTCACCCCTTCGCGCCGGTGAAAGGCCCGCCACACGCCGTCGTCGGCGATCGGGGTCGCGCCGGCATTGGCGGGGCTCTGGAGGTAGGGGGCGACCGGCTCCTCGACGGGAGCGGTCTGCAGCAGCAGGGCGAGCAGGATCATGGTCGTGCCTTTTCAGAATCCGGTCTGGAGCTGGACGAACAGCCCGCGCTGGTTCTTCACCGTCGCGATGTCGCCCAGATCGGCATAGGCCGCGGTCAGGGTCAGGTGGCGGTGGATGCCCCAGGCGGCGAACAGGTCATAGGCGTCGTCCTCCTGCGCGAAGCCGAGCCGGTCGGGCTTGGTGCGCAGCTCCGCGCCGACCGCGATCCGGGGGGACAGCATCAGCGCCGCCGATCCCTCGAACTGCGCGCCGTGCTTCGTGCCCTTGTCGCCGCCATGGCCCAGCAGCCCCCATTGATTGGCCTCGGTCAGGCGCAAGGTCGCGCTGACGATCAGGCTCCGCGCCAGGAAGACCTTGGTCGCGGACAGATAGTAATCGGTGCCGTTCGCCTTGCCGGCGCCGACCGCGCGAAGCACCGGTGCCCGGTCCGCGCGCTTGTGCTGCACGCCGACCG
>NZ_DASVRV010000014.1:0-54648 GCF_036388435.1 Sphingomonas sp. | reverse complement strand
CTACCGCACGTTCAAGCCCGAGCGTGACGGCCTGTTCTGCGCGCGCATCTTCGGTCCGATCAAGGATTACGAGTGCCTGTGCGGCAAGTACAAGCGCATGAAGTACAAGGGCATCGTCTGCGAGAAGTGCGGCGTCGAGGTGACCGTGTCCAAGGTCCGCCGCGAGCGGATGGGGCATATCGAGCTCGCCGCGCCCGTGGCCCATATCTGGTTCCTGAAGTCGCTCCCCTCGCGCATCGGCCTGTTGCTCGACATGCAGCTCAAGCAGCTCGAGCGCGTGCTGTATTTCGAGGCGTATATCGTCACGGAGCCGGGGCTGACCCCGCTCGAGAAGTACCAGCTCATGACCGAGGACGAGCTGCTCGAGGCGCAGGACGAATATGGCGAGGACGCCTTCTCGGCCGGCATCGGCGCGGAGGCGGTCCGCAAGATGCTCGAGGACCTGGACCTGGTCGGCGAGCGCACGCAGCTCCTCGAGGAGCTTGCGGTAACGAAGTCCGAGCTCAAGCCCAAGAAGATCATCAAGCGGCTGAAGGTCGTCGAGAGCTTCATCGATTCGGGCAACCGCCCGGAGTGGATGATCCTGGAGGTCGTGCCGGTCATCCCGCCCGAGCTGCGCCCGCTGGTGCCGCTCGACGGCGGCCGGTTCGCGACGTCGGACCTGAACGACCTGTATCGCCGCGTGATCAACCGCAACAATCGCCTGAAGCGGCTGATGGAGCTGCGCGCGCCGGACATCATCGTCCGCAACGAGAAGCGCATGCTCCAGGAGGCGGTCGACGCCCTGTTCGACAACGGCCGCCGAGGCCGGACGATCACGGGCGCCAACAAGCGTCCGCTCAAGTCGCTGTCCGACATGCTCAAGGGCAAGCAGGGCCGCTTCCGCCAGAACCTGCTCGGCAAGCGCGTCGATTATTCGGGGCGGTCGGTCATCGTGACGGGTCCGGAGCTGAAGCTGCACCAGTGCGGCTTGCCGAAGAAGATGGCGCTCGAGCTGTTCAAGCCGTTCATCTATGCGCGCCTCGACGCCAAGGGTCTGTCGATGACCTTGAAGCAGGCGAAGAAGTGGGTCGAGACGGAGCGGAACGAGGTCTGGGACATCCTGGCCGAGGTGATCCGCGAGCATCCGGTGATGCTGAACCGCGCGCCGACGCTCCACCGTCTCGGCATCCAGGCGTTCGAGCCCGTGCTGATCGAGGGCAAGGCGATCCAGCTGCATCCGCTCGTCTGCTCCGCGTTCAACGCCGATTTCGACGGCGACCAGATGGCCGTCCACGTTCCCCTGTCGCTCGAAGCGCAGCTGGAAGCGCGCGTGCTGATGATGTCGACCAACAACATCCTCTCGCCCGCCAACGGCAAGCCGATCATCGTGCCGTCGCAGGATATGGTGCTCGGGCTCTATTATCTGTCGATGATGAAGGAAGGCGAGCCCGGCGAGGGCATGATGATCTCCGACATGTCGGAGGTCCATCAGGCGCTCGAGGCCAAGGCGGTGACGCTGCACACCAAGATCATCAGCCGCGTTCCCCAGACGGACGAGGCGGGCAAGCCCTATATGAAGCGCGTGGAGACGACGCCGGGCCGGATGCTGCTCGGCGAGACGCTGCCGCAATCGTCCAAGGTGCCCTTCGAGACCGTCAACCGCCTCCTCACCAAGAAGGACGTGGGCGACGTGATCGACGAGGTCTATCGCCACACCGGCCAGAAGGAGACGGTGCTGTTCGCCGACGCCATCATGGCGCTGGGGTTCCGCCACGCGTTCAAGGCCGGCATCTCGTTCGGCAAGGACGACATGATCATCCCGGGCGAGAAGATCGCGCTCGTCGACGAGACGCGCGGCCTGGTGAAAGACTTCGAGCAGCAATATCAGGACGGCCTGATCACGCAGCAGGAGAAGTACAACAAGGTGATCGACGCCTGGAGCCGCTGCGGCGACCAGGTGGCGGCCGCGATGATGAACGAGATCAAGGCGGTCAAGAAGCTCCCCAACGGGCGCGAGGCGCCGATCAACTCGATCTACATGATGGCCCATTCCGGCGCGCGTGGTTCGCAGGCGCAGATCAAGCAGCTCGCCGGCATGCGCGGCCTGATGGCCAAGCCGTCGGGTGAGATCATCGAGACGCCGATCATCTCGAACTTCAAGGAAGGCCTGACCGTCCTCGAATATTTCAATTCCACCCACGGCGCCCGCAAGGGTCTCGCGGACACGGCGTTGAAGACCGCCAATTCGGGCTACCTCACCCGCCGTCTCGTCGACGTGTCGCAGGATTGCGTCATCATCGAGGAGGATTGCGGCACCGAGCGCGCGCTGGAGATGAAAGCGATCGTCCAGGGCGGCACGACCATCGCGTCGCTCGGCGAGCGCATCCTGGGCCGCACCACGGCCGAGGACGTGGTCGACGCCAAGACGGGCGCGGTCGCGATCCCGTCGGGCACGCTGCTCGACGAGGCGATGATCACCCGGATCGAGGGGATCGGCATCGTGTCGATGAAGATCCGCTCGCCGCTGGTTTGCGAGTCGAAGATCGGCGTGTGCGGCAAGTGCTACGGGCGCGATCTCGCCCGCGGCACGCCCGTCAACATCGGCGAGGCGGTGGGCGTCATCGCGGCGCAGTCGATCGGCGAGCCGGGCACCCAGCTGACGATGCGGACCTTCCACATCGGCGGCGCGGCGCAGCTCAACGAGCAGTCGAATCTGGAGGCCCATGCCGACGGGACGGCCGTCTACCGCGACCTGCGCGTGATCGTCGACCAGCGGGGGCGCCGCGTGGTGCTGTCGCGGTCGGGCGAGATCGCGATCCTCGATATGGACGGCCGCGAGCTGGCGGTCGACCGCATCCCCTACGGCGCGTACGTGCTGTTCGACGACGGGCACATCGTGTCCAAGGGCGACCGCATGGCCGAATGGGACCCGTTCACCATGCCGCTCATCACCGAGAATCCCGGCATCGTGAAGTTCCAGGACCTGATCGAGGGCAAGACGCTGACCGAGATCACCGACGAAGCGACGGGCATCGCCCAGCGCGTCGTCACCGAATATCGGGCCACGACCAAGTCGAAGGAGGATCTGCGTCCGCGCATCACCCTGCTCGACGACGCGTCGGGCGAGGCGGGCCGCTACATGCTCGCCTCGGGCGCGACGCTCTCGGTCGAGGATGGTGCCCAGGTCCAGGCCGGCGACGTCGTGGCTCGCGTGTCGCGCGAGAGCGCCAAGACGCGCGACATCACCGGCGGTCTGCCGCGGGTGGCGGAGCTGTTCGAGGCGCGCAAGCCCAAGGAGAATGCGATCATCGCCAAGGTCTCGGGCCGGGTCGTGTTCGGCAAGGACTATAAGGCCAAGCGCAAGATCGGCATCCAGCCCGAGGATGGCGGCGACGTCGTGGAATATCTGATCCCGAAGTCGAAGGTCATCGACGTGCAGGAAGGCGACTATGTCAAGCGCGGCGACAATCTGATCGGGGGCAGCCCCGATCCGCACGACATCCTGGAAGTCATGGGCATCGAGCCGCTGGCCGAATATCTCGTGTCGGAGATCCAGGAGGTCTATCGTCTGCAGGGCGTTAAGATCAACGACAAGCACATCGAGACGATCGTCCGACAGATGCTGCAAAAGGTCGAGATCATCGAGTCGGGCGACACCACGCTCCTGGTCGGCGAACAACTCGACCGCGAGGAGATGGAGGCGGTCAACGCCAAGCTCGACGCCAAGCAGTCGCCGGCCCAGGGCAAGCCCATCCTGCTCGGCATCACCAAGGCGTCGCTCCAGACCCGAAGCTTCATCTCGGCGGCGTCCTTCCAGGAGACCACCCGCGTCCTCACCGAGGCGGCGGTCCAGGGCAAGCAGGACAATCTGATGGGCCTGAAGGAGAATGTCATCGTCGGCCGGCTGATCCCGGCGGGCACCGGCGCGGGGATGAACCGGCTGCGTGTGGCGGCATCCAGCCGCGACGCCGCGCTCAGGGTGCAGCAACGCGCGCTGGCGGCGGCCCTGGTCGCCCCGGACTCGGCGGCCGAGCTGCGCGAGGCGGAGAATAGCCGCGACGCGCGCGAGGCAGGCGGAACCGGCGACGATCCGCTCGCCCAGGTCGTGACCTCGGGCACGGGCACCGACGAGGATGCGGGCGAGTATCTCGACCGCGCTCCCGATGCGACCGAGTTCCTCGACCGCGACTGATCGGTTCCAGCGTGAGATGATGAAAACCGCCGTCCGGGGACGCCCGGGCGGCGGTTTTCATTGGGTCAGATCGCGAGCAGGATGATCCCGGCGAACAGCAGGCCGGTCATGAGGCTGGTACGGTCGGTGAGCGCGAACACGACCGGGTCGTCGTGCAATTCCCCTCGAGCCGAGAGCAGGATCACTCGGCTGATCCAGGCTAGCAGGAGCGGACAGGCGCCCCATAGCCAGTCAGGACGGCCGTAGAGCCGCGCCATTTCGGGGCTCGAAAGATAGAAGGCGAAGACCAGGACCGCCGCATAGCCGGCGGCTGCAGCAAGCGCGGTCATCGTCGGCAGATCGATCGTTCGGTAGCCGCGTCCCGCAATGTCGAGCCGGCCTTCATCGCGCGTCATCACCAGTTCCGAACAACGCTTCACGATGGCGAGGCTCAGAAAAATAAAGATGCAGAAGAGCAGCAGCCAAGGCGAACGCTCTGTGTGCGCGGCGACGGTGCCGGCCACGACCCGAACCGTATAAAGGCCGCTTAGCGCGATGACGTCGACCACCATTTCGCGTTTCAGCACGAATGAATAGGCAAGCGTCGCGCCGATATAGCCGACTAGAACGGCCAGGAACTCGGGGAAAGCCGCATTCCCGCACCGACGGCGGCGATCGCCAGAACCGCCGCCATCATGATCCCATGCCAAATGGGTATCATGCCCGACGCGAAGGGCCGCAGGCGCTTTCGGGGGTGCAAGCGATCGGCGCGAAGGTCGAGCAGGTCGTTCAGCACATAGGCCGCGGATGCGGCGAGGCAGAAAGCGACAAAGCCCAGAAAACTGTCGGCTAGCACCGATCCCGTCACCCGGTGCGACGTAATCACCGGCACGAAGATCAGCAGATCCTTGGACCATTGGTGGGGACGCATGGCCCTCACATAATCGCGGAGCCGGCGAGCTTCGGCGGTGTCGATCGTGATCCGACCCTGGTACATCAGCCGGCCATCGTCGGCGACGGAGCAGGAACGAGACGCCGCGCGCGCAATTCCGACACGATGACCAGCGACGCCGCCACCAGTAGAATCGCGGGATTGATAACCACCTGTAGCGACACGCCGTCGATGAACAGATAGTTCTTAGGCGCGAGCATCAGGCAGGACGCGATCAGCGCCGCTCCGCCCGCGCGGGACAAGGGTCGTGGCTCGACTGCCAAGGCTGCGGGAACGAGGACAAAGACGAGCAGGTGATAGTCGGTGATCACGGTCGAGCCGAGCGTATAGGCGGCCAGGACCAGGAACAACATGGACGATGACGCAAGGGGTTTGCACCAATGGAGCCATGCACCGATCCCGATCAGGCCGAATGCGACGGCCGCTGCAAGCAGGTCTAATCCCGGCCGATAGCCGAGCATCAGCTTGAGCGCTCCGTAGAGCGACGAGCCATAAGCCAGTCCGAGATCGCCGATAACGTAGAAGTCATAGTAATTGGAAAGACCTTGGATAAAGGACGACAACGAATAATCGGGGTAGAGCATCGAGGCGCCGAGGAGCGATGCCGCGAACAGGCCCGATCCCGCAACGACCAGCGTCACCGCCGCGCGCCGTGGAAGCGGCTGGAGCGCGATTAGGGGCAGCGCGAAGACAATCGCGTTGGGCCTGATGTTGACCGCCAGCGCCAGCAGGATCGCGGCTGTGGCAGGCGACCGTCCACGGATCGACAACCATAGCGCATGAATGATCAGCAGGGCGGTGACGCCGGCATAGACATTGCCCCGGGTCGCCATCATCAACATCGGGTAGCTGATCGTGCCCAGACCGATCCAGGCGAGCTTGCCGGCTCCGTCGAACCGCGCGGCCAGCCATGCCCAATACGCCCACAACGCCGCGAGCGTCGCTCCGAAGAGGAGCGTGGGATCGATCGCGCGCATCGCCGCTGCGTTCAGGAGGCAATAAAGCGCGGTCAGCGGCGGTACGAATAGATGCGTCAGTCCGCCCGCACGAAGGGCGGCGATCCCGGCAAAGGGGTTGGCGACCTCCCACTGGGCGACACGGTCCCGCATCCATGGCCCCCATGCGACGGGTCCCGGCGCCGGGAAGGAAAGAATAAACTTGAAGAAGTCGTCGTATCGTTCGCTCAGGTCATAAAGGAAGATCGAATAGGGTGGTCCATGGCCGGTATGGGCGGCGACCATGTTGAAGACCAAATTCGACGCGGTTGCGGCCAGCATGACGAGCGCCGCCAGCCGCATTACATTGATCGTGCGGGTTCCCTGCGCGTCGTCCCACATCGAAAAAGCGCCCTGATCGCCCGTGCCCGCCTCCCTATCCCGGCAACAGGGTTAATTTTCGGCTACCATGATCGGGGATTGCGATGGATCGGACCCGAGGCGGCGCCCCTTTGCATAGACCCTACCAAGTCCTAGTCAGGCTTGGTGCGCTGTCACGGGGGAGAACATTATGGACGGCATTGATCGTTCGCCCGACCGGAGCGATGACGCGGACCCCCGCCCGCCCGACATGACCCATGCGGGGCTGTTCCTGCGCTTCCTGCGGTTCGGGGCGCTCGCGTTCGGCGGACCCGTCGCGCAGATCGCCATCATCCGGCGCGACCTGGTGGACGAGGAACGGTGGATCTCCAGCCACCGCTTCAATCGCCTGCTGGCGGTGATGCAGGTGCTGCCGGGACCGGAGGCGCACGAGCTGTGCGTGCATCTGGGAATCCGGGCCAAGGGGCGGCTGGGCGGAGTGCTGGCCGGGCTGGGCTTCATGCTGCCCGGCTTGGTGCTGATGCTTTTACTTGCCTGGGCCTATACCAGCCTGCCGGTCCGCGGGACGGCGATCGATGCGCTTTTTCTGGGCGTCCAGGCGGCGGTAATCGCCGTCATCGTCCGCGCGGTGCACCGGATCGGCGAGCATATCCTCGTCGACCGGCGGCTTTGGCTGATCGCGGCGGCGGCGGTGGGAGCGTCGCTGCTGGGGGTGAGCTTCTGGATCGTCCTGCCCGTATCGGGCGCGAGTTACGCGCTGCTGGCGAGCGGACGCCACCTTGCGGCGGCGGCGCTGATCGCGCTGGCGGGCGCGGCGGCGATTCTGCTCGCGTCGGGGCAGCCGGTCGAAGCCGGTGCGCTGTCCGACACCGCGCCGAGCGTCGCCGCGCTGTTCTGGGCCGGGCTGAAGGGCGGGCTGCTGACGTTCGGCGGCGCCTATACCGCCATTCCCTTCGTCCGCAACGACACGGTCGGGCGCGGCTGGATGACCGACGCGCAATTCCTCGACGGGCTGGGGCTGTCGGGGGTGCTGCCCGCGCCGCTGGTGATCTTCGCGACCTTTGTGGGCTATGTCAGCGGGGGCCTGGCGGGGGCGCTGGCGATCACGGCGGGCATGTTCGGCCCGGCTTTCGCCTTTTCGCTGCTCTTCTACGAGCGGCTGGAGGCGGTGGCCGAGCATGAGAAGCTGCGCGGCTTCCTGGCGGGCGTGGCGGCGGGGGTCGTCGGGCTGATCGCGGTGACGCTGCTCGACCTGGCGCGCACCGCCGCCGCGCGGACGCCGGGCCCGCTGGCCAGCGCGGCGATCTTCACGATCGGTCTCGTTATCCTATACCGGTGGCGAAGCAAGCTCGCGACCCCGCTAGTGCTCGGTATCGGCGCTACGATCGGGGCGGTCGCGCTCGGCTAGCCGCGTTCCTCATTGGCGATCACCCAGTCCACGATCATGTCCGCCGCGGCTTCGGGCGTCATCGCGGTCGTGTCGATCCTCAGATCGGGATCGACGGGAGCTTCATAAGGCGAGTCGATGCCGGTGAAATTGGCCAGCTCGCCCGCCCGCGCCTTGGCGTAGAGGCCTTTCACGTCGCGGCGCTCCGCCTCGGCCAGCGGCGTGTCGACGAAGATCTCGGCGAACTCGCCGGGCGCCATCATCGCGCGCACCATCTCGCGCTCGGCGCGGAAGGGAGAGATGAAGGCGGTGAGCACGATCAGCCCTGCATCGGTCATCAGCCGCGCGACCTCGCCCACGCGCCGGATATTCTCCACCCGGTCGGCGTCGGTGAAGCCCAGGTCGCGGTTGAGCCCGTGGCGCACATTGTCGCCGTCGAGCAGGAAGCCGTGCCGGTTCATCCGCCGCAACCGGACATCGACCAGATTGGCGACCGTCGACTTGCCCGCTCCCGACAGCCCGGTGAACCACAACACTATCGGCCGCTGGTTCTTGAGCGCGGCGCGGCTTTCGCGGGGCACGTCGATCGCCTGGGGGTGGATGTTCCCGGCGCGGCGCAGCGCGAAGTGGAGCACGCCCGCCGCCACCGTGTCGTTCGTCTCCTTGTCGACCAGAATGAACCCGCCCAGCTCGCGGCTGTCGGCATAGGGTTCGAACACGATCGGGCGGTCGGTCGACACGGTGGCGACGCCGATCCCGTTCAGCTCCAGCGTGCGCGCCGCCAGCCGGTCGAGCGTATCGACATCGACGCGGTATTTGGGCGGCTGAACCTGCGCCGTGACCGTCTGCGTCGCGAGCTTCAGCCAGTATCCGCGCCCCGGCAGCAGGGCCGTGTCGCTCATCCACACCAGGGTCGCCTCGAACTGGTCGGCGACCTGGGGCGGATCGCCCGCGGCGGCGATCACGTCGCCGCGCGAGCAATCGACCTCGTCGGCGAAGGTCAGCGTCACCGACCGCCCGGCCTCGCCCGCGTCCAGATCACCGTCAAAGGCGACCACGCGCGCGATACTCGTGGTTCGTCCCGACGGCAGCACCCGCACCGCGTCCCCCGGCCGCACCGTCCCGCTCGCGACCGTCCCCGCGAAGCCGCGGAAATCCAGGTCGGGGCGGTTGACCCATTGCACCGGCATCCGGAACGCGCGCTCGGCTTCGGCCTCGACCGACACCGTCTCCAGATGATCGAGCAGCGTCGGACCTGCGTACCAGGGCATGGCAGGCGAGGCGGCGATGACATTGTCGCCGCGAAAGCCCGAGATCGGGATCGCGACCGTTTCCTCCGCCCCGATCTCGCGCGCAAAGGCGGCGTAGTCGGCGACGATCGCGTCGAAGCGCGCCCGGTCGTAACCGACCAGGTCCATCTTGTTGACCGCCAGCACAAAACGGCGGACGCCGAGCAGGTTGACCAGATAGCCGTGCCGCCGCGTCTGGGTCAGCACGCCTTTGCGCGCATCGACCAGGATCACCGCCAGATCGGCGGTCGACGCGCCGGTGACCATGTTGCGCGTATATTGCTCGTGCCCAGGCGTGTCGGCGACGATGAACTTGCGTTTCTCCGTCGAGAAATAGCGATAAGCGACGTCGATCGTGATTCCCTGCTCGCGCTCGGCCGCAAGCCCGTCGACGAGCAGGGCGAAATCGATCTCCGCGCCCTGCGTTCCCACCCGCGCCGAATCCGCGCGCAGCGCCGCGAGCTGGTCGTCGAAGATGGTGCGCGTGTCGTGGAGCAGCCGCCCGATCAGCGTCGACTTGCCGTCGTCCACCGACCCGCAGGTGATAAAGCGCAGCAGCGACTTGTTCTCGTGCCCGCGCAGATAGGCGTCGATGTCCGCGCCGATCAGCGCGTCGGGGCGGTAGCCGGTCAGAAATAGCCCTCCTGCTTCTTGCGCTCCATGCTGGCCGCGCCGTCATGGTCGATCGCGCGGCCCTGGCGCTCGGAGGTGGTGGTGAGCAGCATCTCCTGGATCACCGCGTCGAGCGTCGCGGCGTTGCTCTCGACCGCCCCCGTCAGCGGATAGCAGCCGAGCGTGCGGAACCGGATCGAGCGCTCGACGACCCGCTCCTCCGGGCGCAGCGGAAAGCGATCGTCGTCGACCATCAGCAGCATTCCGTCGCGCTCCACGGTCGGGCGCGGCGCGGCGAGGTAGAGCGGCACGATCTCCAGCGCCTCGCGCCGGATATATTGCCAGATGTCGAGCTCGGTCCAGTTGGACAGGGGAAAGACCCGCATCGATTCGCCCGCGCGGGTCCGGGCATTGTACAGGCGCCACAATTCGGGACGCTGGCGTTTGGGGTCCCAGCGATGGCTGGCGGAGCGGAAGGAGAAGACGCGTTCCTTGGCGCGACTCTTCTCCTCGTCGCGGCGCGCGCCGCCGAACGCAGCGTCGTAACCGCCGGCGTCCAGCGCCTGACGGAGCCCTTCGGTCTTCCACAGATCGGTGTGGAGGCTGCCGTGATCGAAGGGGTTGATGCCGCGCGCCAGCGCGTCGGGATTGCGGTGGACGATCAACTCCATCCCCGCCTCGGCGGCGGCGCGGTCGCGCAGCGCGTACATGTCGCGAAACTTCCAGGTCGTGTCGACATGGAGCAGCGGAAAAGGCGGCGGCGCGGGAAAGAAGGCCTTGCGCGCGAGCTGGAGCATCACCGCCGAATCCTTGCCCATCGAATACAGCATCACCGGCCGCGCGGCCTCCGCCACGACCTCGCGCATGATGTGGATGCTCTCGGCCTCCAGCCGGTCGAGATGGGTCAGGTCCGCCATGTCCCGCTATCTAGGGCGCGCGATCCCGGCCCGCACGACGCTTTCGCCTCCACCCCGGCATAGCCCAGCTTGGCGGCGCGGGTCAGCCCGCCGGCCGTGCCAGCGCGCCGGCGACCATCGCCTGAAGATCGCCGACGCGGAAGGGCTTGCGCAGCACCGGCACGTCGGGCCCGGCGGCGTCCTCGATCGCGGCGGTGTCGGAATAGCCGCTCACGAACAGCACGGGCAATTCGGGGCATCGCACCCGCGCCGCGCGCGCCACCTCCGCGCCGTTCATGCCGGGCATGGCGAAGTCGACCAGCAGCAGGTCGGGGCATTGCGCGTCGATCATTTCCAGCCCGATGGGCCCGTCCTCCGCCTCGACCACCAGATAGCCGAGCGCGTCGAGCGCATCGACCAGCACGCGCCGCACATCGGGATCGTCGTCGACCACCAGCACCGTCGCGACGGTCCCTTGCGCTTCCCCGGCCATCGCCGCCTCGTCCGTATCGACCCGCACGGGGGCGTCGGTCCGGGGCAGCAGGATGCGCACCGTCGTCCCCTCGCCCACCCGGCTGTCGATCCGCACCGCGCCGCCGGTCTGGCGCGCGACGCCATAGACCTGGCTCAGCCCCAGCCCCGTGCCCTTGCCCACGCCCTTGGTGGTGAAGAAAGGATCGAAGGCGCGCGCCAGCGTCTCGGCGTCCATTCCGGCGCCCGTATCCGCTACCGCCAACTCCACATAGTCGCCGCTCGCCAGTTCGGGATCGTCCTCCACCCGGCGCAGCGCGGTCGCGACGGTCAGCGCCCCCGCGTCCGTTCCCGCGCCCGTCATCGCGTCGCGCGCGTTGATCGCCAGGTTGAGCACCGCCATCTCCACTTGCGTCGCGTCCGACAGCACCGCCGCGTCGCCCGCCTCCAGGTCGAAGCGCAGGTCGATCATCGGCCCCAACGTCCGCGCCAGCAGGTCGCGCATCCCGCCGACCAGCCCGGCGACGCTCAGCGGCTTGAGCTCGATCCGCTGCGCGCGGGAAAAGGCCAGGAGCTGGCCGGTCAGCTTGGCCCCGCGCTCGGCGGCCTGCAGCCCCGCCTCGGCATAGCGCTTCACCCGGTCGAGGTCGTCGGGCCGGCGCCGGATCAGGTCGAGGCTGCCGACCACGGCGCCGAGCAGATTGTTGAAGTCGTGCGCGATCCCGCCCGTCAGCTGTCCCACAGCCTCCATCTTCTGCGCCTGGCGCAGCGCGTCCTCGGCCTGGGCGAGCCGCTCCCGCTGACGCATCCGTTCGGTCACGTCATAGGCGATGAGATAGGCCGCCCAGACTTCGCCGTCGTCGCGGCGCAGCGAGCGGAAGCGCATATCGTACCAGCGGCGCTCCACGCCGGGATCGCCCCATTCCGATTCGATCGCGAACTCCTCGCCCGCCAGCGTCCGCCGCCATACGGCTTCCGCCCGCTCGCGCTCATCGGCGTCGGGCAGCAGATCGAGCAGGCGGTCGCCGACCCTAGGCTCCGCGCCGTACACCCGTCGATAGGCCGCCACCGCCGCCGCGTTGATCGCCAGGAACCGGAGATCCCCGCTCAGCACCTGGATCTCGGCGTCGGTGCGCTCGACGATCTCGGCCAGGACGCGGCGCTCGGCGAGTTCCTGGGCGACCCGCGCCTCGAGCTCGGCGTTCAGGCGGCGCAGTTCGTCCTCCGCCCGGCGTTCGGCGTCGATGTCGAGCGAGGCGACGACCGCGCCGACGATGCGCCCGTCCGCATCATGCTTGGCCGCGGCGATGAACCTGATCCAGGCCAGCCGCCCGTCGCCGCGCTGGTAAAGCACCTCCAGCGACGGCCGCTCCTCCCCCGCCAACGCGCGCGCCAGCGGATATTCAGGCCCTTCCACCCGTCGCCCGTCGGGGTGATAGCCGATCCAGTCGCGATAGGAGTCGATATCGGGCGAGGGCAGCACGGGGTGGCCGGTGATCCGCTCGACCTGCGTGTTGCCCCCGGTGATCCGACCATCGGCGTCCGCGAAGACGAGCCCGACCGGCGCCGCCTCGACCACCGCGCGCAACCGCTCTTCGCTCAGCCTGAGCGCCGCCTCCGCCTCGCCCCGCGCGGTGTCGTCGCGCAGGGTCAGCACCGCGCCGATCTGCACGCCGTCCGCGTCGTGCACGGGTTGCGCCGATCCGATCGCGAGCACCTCGCTGCCGTCCGCCCGGCGGATGCGCCAGCGCGCGTCGGTCACCGTCTCGCCATGGATCACCGCGCGGGCGAGCGGCAGCTCGCGCGGCGGATGCGGTCCACCGTCCTCGGCCAGAAGAACATAATTGCGTGCATCTTCCGTGGGCACGACACCGACGGTCGAGGTGCCGTGGAGCCGTTCGGCCGCGGCGTTGACGAAGGTGACCCGCCCTTGCGCATCGGTCATGATCACACCCTCGGCGAGCTGGCCAAGCATCGCCGCCCGCTCCGCCGCCTGGGCGTTCGCCTCCTCCGTTGCGGACCGCAGCGCGTCCTCGGCCGCCTTGCGCCGCGACACGTCCACCACCAGCGCGTGGAAACCTTCCACCATTCCGTCGCCGGCGCGGCGCGGCACGAAGCTGATCTCCACGTCGCGCGTCCGCCCGTCGGCATAGCCGAGCCGGGACGAGAATTCCACGAGCTCCCCCGCCAGCGCCTGATCCATCCGGTCCTTGACCGCCGCATAGGAGACGTCGCCGATCACCTCGCGCACGGTGCGCCCGACCAGTTCCTCGGGCGGGGTCAGCAACCAGTCCTGATAGGTGCGGTTGACGAAGCGGTAGCGTTCGTCGCGGTCGATATAGGACAGGAGCACCGGCATGGCGTCGCTGACCATCCGCAGCTCGGCCTCGCTCTCGCGCGATCTACGCTCCGCCTCGACCCGCTCGGTGGTCTCGGTGACGATCGCGAGGACGCCCGCCGGCTCGCCCGCCTCGCCGAGCACCGGGGAGTAATCCAGGTCCATCCACACGCGCTCGGCCGTGCCGCTGCGATAAAGCGTCAGCTCCTGCCCCCGATAGGCCAGGGTGCCCCCGGCGAGCCCGACGCGCATCACATGGTCGTTGAAGTCGGCGACCTCCGCCCAGCCCTCGCGCACCTTGGAGCCCAGCAGCGCGGGATGGCGCCCACCCGCGAACACCGAATAGGCGTCGTTGTAGAGCATCACGCCGTCCGCGCCCCACAGCATCACCATCGCCACCCGCGATCGCAGCAGGATCGCGGTCGCGGTGCGCAGCGACTGCGGCCAGTCCCCGATCGGCCCCAGCGGAGTCGCGGCCCAGTCCCGCGCGGCGATCAACGCCCCGCACGCGCCCCCGCCGTTCAGGAATGCCGGACCTGTCGGGGTTGCGGCGTCCACCAAGTTCGTCCTTCCCCCCTCGCCCCGGCGGCGCCCGGCCGTTCGCGCGCCGGTTTAGGCGTTCCGCCACCGTCGTAAAGAGCCCCGCCGAAATGGCGTTGCGACCCGCCGCGCCCGGGCCCATGCTTTGGGCGAACAACGAAAGGGATCGCGGTGGAAAAGATGCGGGTCACGAACGGCGAAATCGAGCTGAACGTCATCGTCGACGGGCCCGCCGACGGCTCCCACCCGCCCATATTGTGCGTCCATGGCTGGCCCGAGCTCAGCCATAGCTGGCGCAACCAGATCGCCCATTTCGCGGGCGCGGGGCACCGGATCGCCGCGATGGACGTGCGCGGCTATGGCGAGAGCAGCAAGCCCCACCCGGTCGAGGCGTACACCATGGCCGAGCTCTGCGCCGACGTCGCCGCCGTGATCGACGCCTTTGGCGGCCGCGCGATCCTGTTCGGGCATGACTGGGGCGCCCCGATCGTCTGGAACACCGCCGTCCGCCATCCCGATCACGTCCTCGCCGTCGCAGGGCTAAGCGTTCCGTACACCCCGCTGAACGACCGTTTCTTCCTCGACGTGATCGATCAGGTCTACCCCGACAAATTCTTCTACCAGCTCTATTTCCAGCAGGAAGGCGTCGCCGAGGCCGAGTTCGCCGCCGACCCCGACACGCTGCTCAAAATCTATTGGGGCATCTCCGGCGAGGGCGTCGCCGAGGCGTTCGCGGAGCCCAAGGGCCGCGACGCGCAGTTCCTGACGGGCATGCCCAAGCCCGGCCGCCTCCCCGACTGGCTGAGCGCGGAGGACCTGGCCCTGTACAACGCGGCATTCGCCAAGGGCGGCTGGCGCGGCCCCCTCAACCGCTACCGCGCTCAGCGGCTCGACTGGGAACAGCGCGCCGCGGTCCAGGGCAGGCACGTCACCCAGCCCGCCTGCTTCATCGCGGGTACGCTCGACCCCGTCCGCCGTTTCATGCCCGGCTATGACGTGTATGCGAACGCCGACACCTATTGCGACGACTTCCGCGGCACCACGCTGATCGAGGGCGCGGGCCACTGGGTGCAGCAGGAAGCCCCGGGCGCGGTCAACGCGGCGCTGGCGGCGTTCGTGCGGGGGGTGTGAGGGCCCTCTTCACCGCGCCCACTTGCCCGGACGAGTGACGAGGCCGCGTCCGCGCCCCGCGCGGTCGCGAGTCCTCGTCACTCCCATTCGATCGTGCCCGGCGGCTTGGAGGTGTAGTCATACACCACCCGGTTCACGCCGCGTACCTCGTTGACGATGCGGGTCGACACGCGGGGCAGGAAGTGGCCGGGGAAGTCGAACGCTTCGGCGGTCATGCCGTCGGTCGAGGTCACCGCGCGCAACGCCAGCACCGATTCATAGGTGCGGGCGTCGCCCATCACGCCCACGGTGCGGACGGGAAGGAGCACCGCGAAGGCCTGCCAGATCGCGTCGTACAGCCCGGCCGCGCGGATCTCCTCCAGATAGATGGCGTCTGCACGGCGCAGGATGTCGCAGCGCTCGCGCGTGACCTCGCCGGGGATGCGGATCGCCAGGCCGGGGCCGGGGAAAGGATGCCGGCCCACGAACGCGTCGGGCAGCCCCAGTTCGCGCCCCAGCTCGCGCACCTCGTCCTTGAACAGCTCGCGCAGGGGTTCGACCAGCGCCATGTTCATGCGCTCGGGCAGGCCGCCGACATTGTGGTGGCTCTTGATCGTCACCGACGGCCCGCCGGTAAAGGACACGCTCTCGATCACGTCGGGGTAGAGCGTTCCCTGGGCCAAGAACCCCGCCCCGCCGATCTTCTTCGCCTCCGCCTCGAACACGTCGATGAAGGTGCGGCCGATGAACTTGCGCTTGAGTTCCGGGTCGCCGATCCCGGCCAGGCCGTTCATGAACAGGGTCACCGCGTCGACATGGACGAGCGGGATGTTGTAATGGCCCCGGAACAGCGACACGACCTGCTCCGCCTCGCCGCTCCTGAGCAGGCCGTGGTCGACGAAGACGCAGGTGAGCTGCTCGCCGATCGCCTCGTGGATCAGCACCGCGGCCACCGCCGAATCGACGCCGCCCGAGAGCCCGCAGATGACCCGGCCCGACCCGACCTGGGCGCGGATGTCGGCGATCTTCGCCGCGCGGAACTCCGCCATCGTCCAATCCCCGGCCAGCCCGCAGACATGGCGCGCGAAATTGGCGATCAGCTTGGCGCCGTCGGGCGTGTGGACGACTTCGGGGTGGAATTGCATCGCGTAGATGCGGCGCGCATCGTCGGCGATGACCGCATAAGGAGCGCCAGCGCTCGCCGCGACCGATCGGAAGCCCGGCGCGAGCGCGGCGACATGGTCCCCGTGGCTCATCCACACCCGGTGGCGCTCGCCTTCCCTCCACAGCGCGTCGAACAATTGGCAGCGATCGGCGATGTCGATGAAGGACGACCCGAACTCGCCCGCCATGCCGCGCTCGACGCTGCCGCCCAGCTGCGCGGTCAGCGCCTGCTGGCCGTAGCAGATGCCCAGCATCGGCCGCCCGGAATGGAGGATCGCGTCGGGAATGCGCGGGGAATCGGGATCGACCACCGACGCCGGCCCGCCGGACAGGATCACGCCCGCCGGGTTCATCCGCGCGAACGCCTCGGCGGCGGACTGGAAGGGCGCGATCTCGCTATACACCCCCGCCTCGCGCACGCGCCTGGCGATGAGCTGCGTCACCTGGCTGCCGAAGTCGACGATGAGGATGGTGTCGGGCTGGTTCATGGCGCGGGCGTGTAGCCGTGGCGCGCGCGTACGGAAAGGGCCGCGCCCCTTGCGAGACGCGGCCCTTCACGGTCGGATGAAGTCGATCACGCCGCTTCGCTGTAATCCTCGTCGGTCATCACCGGGCCGGAGTCCTGCCCCTTGGCGGACACGTCGCGGTCGACGAACTCGATGATCGCGATCGGCGAGGCGTCCGACAGGCGGATGCCGGCCTTGATCACGCGGGTATAGCCGCCGTTGCGCGCGGCGTAGCGGGGGCCCAGCACCTCGAACAGCTTAACCAGCTGCGCGTCGTCGAGCAGCCGCGCATGGGCGAGGCGCCGGTTCGACAGACCGCCACGCTTGGCTAGCGTGATCAGCTTCTCGACATAAGGGCGCAGTTCCTTGGCCTTGGCGACCGTGGTGGTGATCTGCTCGTGCTTGATGAGCGCCGCCGCCATGTTACGGAACAGGGCCAGACGATGGGCGGAGGTACGCTGCAGCTTACGGCCGCCGACGCGATGGCGCATGATATCAGTCCTTCGGTTCGTCCAGGGGCCGTGTCAGGCACCCCCGGCCGGGCGGAGGAGCCGCCCGAAGCGGGCCTAACAGCCGATCACCCGCGACAAGTCAAGCCGGTGCCCGCCGCTCAGTCCTCCGTCACGCTGATGGACAGGCGCCGGCCCGGCGGCGTCGCGTCGACCGTGTCGAGTTTCGCCAGCAGGTCATCGAACGCGTCGTCATGTTTTACCGGAAAATGCCGCGAGAATCCGCGTCCGAGGACGTCAAGGTCGCCACGGGTCAGAAACCCGACCGCGACGATCCGGTTGTCGGCCCGATCAGTAGCCATGTCGCTTCTCCCATATCGGCGTCTCCAACCAGCAAGGAGCCGAATGGTCGCAATCGTTACGGGGCAGCGTCGAAACAAAGCGGAGTGGGTTCCAAAGGTCGCGGCATGATCTATGGCAGTGGCAGACGTTATCGCTCCGCCCTGTCCCCATCGAGGACGGTCCGGCCGACCGGGGAGAAGAGCTTGACCGATCAACGCCCGCTTGCCGCCGTCGTCAGCTCGCTGTCGGCGGTGACGCTGGCGTCGGTGCTCGACCAGAGCGTGGACTGCGTCAAATTGGTCGGGCTCGACGGCACGATCCAGTACATGAACGGCAACGGCCTGTGCGCGATGGAGGTCGACGACCTGTGCGCGATCCAGGGCCAAAGCTGGGCCGATCTGTGGCCCGACGAGGCGCGGGGCGCGATCCTCGCCTCCTATGAAAAGGCCAGCGCCGGCGAGGCCGTTCGCTTTCGCGCCTTCTGCCCGACGGCGCGGGGCACCCCGAAATGGTGGGACGTGACCGTGTCGCCCGTGTCGAACGCGGGCGGCGTCCATGCCGGTTTCCTGTCGATCTCGCGCGACGTGACGGAGAACCAGGCGACGAGCGAGGCGCTGACGATCGCCGCGGCCGAGATGAAGCACCGGCTGAAGAACACCTATACGATGATCGGCGGGCTGCTTCACGGCTATGCGCGCGGCGATGCCGCCTTGGAGGCGTTCGCGGGAGAGATGGCGGGGCGACTGGCGGCGCTGAGCACCGCGCAATCCTTGTTCGTGTCGGACCAGGCGCCGTGCGAGGTGACGAGCCTGATCCCGGCGCTCGTGGCTCCCTTCGACAGCCCCGCCTGCCCCGTCGTCATCGACGCGCTGCCCGCGACGGCGGTCGAGCAGGGACAGGCGGACGCGATCGCGCTGGTGATCGGCGAACTGGCGGTCAATTCGGCCAAGCATGGCGCGCTGGCCCGGGGCGGCTCGGTGCATGTCGGCTCGGCGGTCGAGGCGGACCGCCTGTCGATCCGCTGGACCGAACGCATGAACGGCCGCATCCTCAACCGCGAACGCGAGGGCGGCCAGGGCCTCAGGCTGATGGAGCGGATCGTCCGCGCGCGGCGCGGCAGCTTCGCGATCGACTGGCGCGACGACGGGCTGGCGGTCGAACTCGTCTTCGCGCTGGCGTGAGGCGGCCGACCCGTTACGACGATGCGGGCGATGGGAGACGGATGATGCGGACATGGGCTCTGTTGGCGGGGATCGCGGCGGCGCAATCGGTGGCGGCGCAGATGGCGACCCCCTCCCCCGTCCAGCGCGAGGCGATCCGGGAGGATGTCCGCATCCTGTCGAGCGACGCGTTCCTGGGCCGCGGGCCGGGCGAGCGCGGGGAGACGGCGACGCTGGCGCATCTGCGCGCGCAGTTCGAGGCGGCGGGGCTTCAGCCGGGCGGCGCGAACGGGTCCTGGTTCCAGGAGGTGCCGCTGATCCGGCTGGACAAGGGCGCCTTGTCGTTCGACCTGCGGGTCGGCGGCGTCGCGCTGCCGCTGGAACGCGCGCGCGACTGGAGCATCGGGGCGTCGCACGAGGGACGCGCCGCCGTCGCGAACGCGCCGCTCCTGTTCCTGGGGTTCGGCGTCCACGCGCCCGAACTGGGCTGGGACGATTACACGGGCGCCGACGTGCGCGGCAAGGTGGTGGTGATCCTGCCCAACGATCCCGATTTCGCCCGCGACACGGGGCCGTTCGGCGGGCGGGCGCGGAGCAAATACGCGGGCGGCAAGGCCAAGGCCGCGTTCGACCGGGGCGCGGTCGGCGTGCTGACGGTGCACCGCACCGCGCTGACGAGCTGGCCCTGGCAGCAGATCGCCAATAGCGACCCGAACGCGACCTTCCGACCGGCGAGCGCGCCCGCCCCGACCGGCCCCGCACGGCTGACCGGATACATCACCGGGGAGCTGGCGGCGACGCTGTTCGCGCGCGGCGGGCTCGATTTCGAGGCGCTGGTCGCGCGCGCGCAGGAGCCGGGCTTCCGCGCGGTGGCGATCCCGAACGCGACGCTGAGCGCCGGGGCGACGGTGACCGCGACGCCCACCGTCACCCGCAACATCCTCGCCAGGCTAGAGGGAACGACCCGCGCCGCCGAGACGGTGTTGTTCGGGGCGCATTGGGACGCGTACGGCGTCGGGCCGGCGGATTCCACCGGTGACACGATCCGCAACGGCGCGGTCGACAATGCGGTAGGCACGGCGACGTTGCTGGAGGTCGCGCGCGCCTTTGCGCGAGGCCCGCGGACGCAGCGCTCGCTGCTGTTCATCGGCTATACGTCCGAGGAAGACGGGCTGCTCGGCGCCTATCACTATGCCGCCAATCCGGTCCGGCCGCTGGCGACGACGGCGGCGGTGTTCAACCTCGACCCGCATCTGGCGCTGTCCCTGACCCGCAGCGTCGAGCTGATCGGCGCGGGCAAGGTCGACCTGGAGGACGATCTCGCGCGGCTGGCGGGTGCCCAGGGCCGCCGGATCGAGCCGGAGGTTTCGCCCGAGGCGGGCTGGTATCAGCGGTCCGACCATTTCGCCTTCGCCGCCGCCGGGGTGCCGAGCCTGTATTTCCGCGCGGGACGCGACCTGGCGAGCGGCGGACGGGCCGACGCCGCCGTCGAGCAGTATAATTCGCAATGCTATCACCAGCGCTGTGACGAGTTCCGGGAGGAATGGGACATGGCGGCCGCCGCGCAGGACGGGGCGCTCGTCCTGGCACTCGGGCGCGAGATCGCCGATGGCGGGCGGTGGCCGCAATGGCGCTCGGGAGTCGAATATCGCGCGGTGCGCGCGAAGACCGACGACGCCCGGCGATGACGGTTGCGCCGGCCGGGAGCTTGGCTCACACTTTCCGCAAATCTGGGAGCCGATCGATGCGCCACCTTCTCGCTACCACCACCCTTCTCGCGCTCGCCGCGGCCGCATCGGCCCAGCAGGTCGCGACCCGGACCGTCGGCGCCGCGACGCTGGAGAACGTCCCCACCATCCCCGCCGAGGTGACGGAGGCGGTCTCGCGCTACCAGCAGAGCCGGTCGGCCGGGGTCGTCGATTGGGCCGACGACGGCAGCCTGCTGATCACCACCCGCTTCGGCGCCACCGCCCAGCTCCACCGTGTCGCCGGGCCGGGGATGGACCGCCGCCAGATCACCTTCGCCGCCGAGCCGATCGCCGGGGCGCGATCGATCCCCGGGTCGGACCGCATCCTGTACGGCCGCGACACGGGCGGCGATGAATGGTTCCAGCTCTACGCCATGGGCCCCGACGGCCGGTCGGTGCAGTTGACCGAGACGGGCACGCGCAACAGCGGGCCGGTGATCGCGCGCGACGGGCGCCGTCTCTACTGGTCGCGGTCGAGCAAGGGGTCGAGCGACTACGACATCCTGGCCGCCGATCCCGCCGATCCGGCATCGCGGGTCGTGATCCACAAGGGCGCGGGCGCGATCGGCGTGGACGACGTGTCGCCCGACGGGCGGACGCTGCTCCTGTCGCGCGCGCTGTCGAACATCGAGCAGAAGCTGTACGTCATGCCCGTCGCGGGCGGGACCCCGCGCGAGATCGCGACCGGAACGCCCGCGCTGCTCCAGGCCGCGCGGTTCGGGCGCGGCGGCACCACCGTGCTCGCCGTCAGCGACCGGGGCAGCGACGTGAAACGGCTGGTCGAGATCGACGTCGCATCGGGTCGGATGACCCCGATCAGCCCCGCATCCAAGTGGAATGTCGAGGATTTCGACCTGAGCGACGACGGCCGCGTCCTCGCCTATGCGGTGAACGAGGACGGCTATTCGAGGGTGGTCGTCCGCGACCTCGTCACCCGCCGCGCGCTGCCGCAACCGACGCTGCCGGCGGGGGTGGTCGGCACCATGCGGCTGTCGCCCGACGGCCAGCGGCTGGCGATCGGCCTCGCCTCGCCGACCGCGCCCGGCGATGTGTGGGTGTGGGACACGGGCGCGGGCAAGCTGACGCGGTGGACGGAGTCGGAGATCGGCCCGATCGACCGCGCGACCCTGCCCGAGCCGAAACTGATGCGGTTCGAGAGCTTCGACAAGCTGTCGGTTCCCGCCTTCGTCTACCGTCCCAAGAAGGCGGCGGCGGGCGCGAAGACCCCCGTGCTGATCTCGATCCATGGCGGGCCGGAGGCGCAGGCGCGGCCCGGCTGGTCGCCGACGATCGCCAGCTTCGTCGACATGCTGGGGGCGACGGTGATCGTCCCCAATGTGCGCGGGTCTGACGGCCATGGGACCAGCTATCTCAACCTCGACAATGCCGAGAAGCGCGAGGATTCGGTCAAGGACATCGGCGCGCTGCTCGACTGGATCGCCAAGCAGCCCGATCTGGACGCGAGCCGGGTGGCGGTGATCGGCGGGTCCTATGGCGGCTATATGTCGCTGGCGGCGATGACCATGTATTCGGACCGGCTGGCGGGCGGGGTCGATCTGTTCGGGATCGGCGACTGGACGACCTTCCTGGAGAAGACCGAAGCGTATCGCCGCGACCTGCGCCGCGCCGAATATGGCGACGAGCGGACGCCCGCGATGAAGGCGGTGTTCGCGCGCATCTCCCCGCGCGCCAACGTCGCCCGGATCACCAAGCCGATGCTGATCGAACAGGGCGCCAACGACCCGCGCGTGCCCCGCGCCGAAAGCGAGCAGATGGTCGCTGCCCTGCGCGCGCGCGGCGTGCCCGTGTCCTACCTGCTTTTCGCCGACGAAGGCCATGGCTGGCGCAAGAAGCCCAACAGCGACCTGAGCCTGCAGGTCGAGACGGTGTTCCTGCGCGGCGTGCTCGGAACGCCGGCGGCGGACGGCGTGGCGAGTACCGCGCCCGCCATCACCGCCCGCTGACGGGCGGGGCCGTGTTCGCGCGGGTGGCGGTACTGCTCGCGCTGCCGCTGTCCGCTTGCGCGGCGCCCCCGATGTCGGCACCGTCCTCGCTCGCACCGTCCCGAGCGGCCGGGCCGGCCGACGAGGGAGAAAGGCGGATCATGGCCGCCCATCCGGGCGTCGTCCGCCGGGTCGGTGCGACCTTGTTCATCGGACGCACCGAACTGACCGACATAAGCTGCGAGGTGGACGTCGATAGCTGCGTGACGTTCCGGGCCCGCGACCTACTTATCGAGGGGCGGCTCTTCGGCGTCGATGTCGGCTATTACGAAGGACAGGATTACGTCGTCGCCACGACGGAGTCGAACTGGATCACGACGGGCGAGAAGCCGGTGTTCTCGCCCGATGCCAGATACCTGGCCGCGGCGGTGTTCAACGAGGCTTATGAGACCATGACCGAAGGTTTCCACCTCTGGGCGGTCGACGGCCTGACCTTGCGCCGCCGGATCGTACCCGAAGCGCTTTCCTACACCGCCGACCTCGCCTGGCTGGGCAACGCGTGCCTGTCCTTCACCGCCCAGGATTCGTATGTCCAGGGGGCCGCCCCGACCCGGTCGACCTGGTACGTCGTCGCCGATCGGCCCGAATGGCGACTGACGAACAAACGCGATGCGCGCTGCCCGTGAATTCAGGCGTCGCTCAGCGTTGCACCCCCGACCGCGTCGTCCCGCTGATCGAGACGTCGGGTTCGGACGAGAAGCTGCGGATCACCGTGTCGAAACGGCCGCCCTCGATGCGTATCTCGTTGAAGGCGGGCGGGGTCGCGCGGGTGCGTTTGGACAGCGTGCCCGCGCCGATCATGCGCACGGTCCAGCCGCTCCGATCGACGGGCACGTCGAACGCGTCGTGGACATGGCCCGACAGCACCGCATGAGCGCCGGCGGCGGCGAGCGCGGTGAGCGCTTGCTCGCCATTCTCGGTCCGGGCGGTGCCGCGCGTCCCGGCCTCCACCAGCGGATGGTGACCCGCGACGAAGATCAGGTCGCCGCGCGGCGCCTTGGCGACCGCCGCCAGCGCGCGGTCGAGCGCGGTGCGGCTGACATGACCCTTGGACCAGTTCCACCGCCACTGGGCACGCGCGGTCGTCTGGAGCGGCACGATCGTCAGGCCGGGCAGGTGCAGTTCGCGCTCGATCATCCGTTCCAGCTTCTCGTAGCGCTTGTACGGGAACAGGAAGCGGCGGACCGGGTCCCAATAATAGGGGATGTCGTGATTGCCGACCTCCAGCGTGACAGGGACGTTCAGCGCGCGCAGCCAGTTCGCCCCCGCCTCGAACTCATGCGCGCGCGCGCGCATCGTCAGGTCGCCGGTCATGATCACCGCGTCGGGCTTCTCGGTGGCGACGAGCCCGTCGAACCAGGCGATCGCCGCCTTGTCCTCGGCCCCGAAATGCACGTCGCTTACGTGGAACAGCTTCATCGACACCCTCCAGAGCCGCGCACAACGCGCCGACGCCCAAGCCGGGCCAGCGCATAGATGAGCGAGGCGGGCAAAGGCCACCCCGTGACGCCCGACGGACGCTACTTCGTCGTGCGGGGGCGGTTGTGGCGGTGCTCGGACCCGGCGCTCTCGCCCGAGCGGCGGGCGGCGCTGGTCCGCGACCTCATGGACGCGCGGCGACGGGTCGGGTCGTCCCTGAAGGCCGGGGATGCCGACGCCGAGCGCGCGGCGCGGGCCGACGTGCACCGGGCGAAGCTGGCGCTGGGGGAGAGAGGGCCGGTGTGGTGGGCCGACGGGGCGGCGGACTGGAACCGCCATATGGCGAAGAACACGCCTTATGCGGACTGGTGGGCGGGGTCGGCGCGATCCCCTCCCCTCCCTGGATAGGGAGGGGAGCAGGGTCAGATCCCCCCGCCGGTCACGTCCTTGCCCGCCGCTTCCAGGTCGCGGGTCAGATCGGCGACGCAGCGGTCGACCAGCGCCTCGTCGGGGCTGCGGACCACGAAATTCGCGCCGACGCGCCCGTCGCGGAAAAAGGGATAGCTGCCGATCGACACGCCTTCATGCGTCGTCTCGGCGGTGCGCAGCAGGTCGGCGACCTCCGATTCGGCGACCCAGCAGCCGACCGACTTGGACACGACGGGGCGCCCGCCCTCCAGCGTGCCCGTCAGCGCGTCGAGCATCCCGGCGGTGATATGCGGCACGCCGGCCATGATGAACAGGTTGCCGACGCGGATGCCCGGCGCCCCCGACAGGCGGTTGGGGATCAGCTCCGCGCCCTCGGGCACCCGCGCCATCCGCGCCCGCGCTTCGGTCAGGCCGCCGCGCGGTTCGTAATAGCGGGTCAGCACCGCCATCGCGTCGGGGTGATGGACGACGCCGACGCCCAGCGCCTCGGCGATCGCGTCGACGGTGATGTCGTCATGCGTCGGGCCGATGCCCCCGGTCGTGAAGCAGTAATCGTTGCGGGCGCGTAGCGCGTTCACCGCCTCGACGATCGCCTCGGTGCGGTCGCCCACGACGCGCACCTCGGCCAGCCTGATGCCTTGGACGTTGAGCCAGGACGCGACCTGCGCGACGTTCTTGTCCTGGGTGCGTCCCGACAGGATCTCGTCGCCGATGACGATGAGCGCGGCGGTCCAGATGCGTTCGGGTTCCATGCCCCCCGTCTTAGCCGCGCCGGCCACCCTCGCAAAGCGGAAGAGGCGCGGTTATATGCCTGGATCATGACCGATTACGTCTCCGTCACCGCCGACGCGCCCGAAGGCCGGACCGGCGCCATCAAGCTTCACGGCCGCGCCGCGTTCGACGGGATGCACCGGGCGGGGCGGCTTTGCGCCGAGACGCTCGACATGCTGGTGCCGCACATGGTGCCCGGCGTCGCGACGGCCGAGATCGACCGGCTGATCTACGACTTCATCCTGGCGGGCGGCGGGGTGCCTGCGACCCTGGGCTATCGCGGCTACACCCACAGCTCGTGCATCTCGATCAACCATGTCGTGTGCCACGGCATCCCGTCGGACAAGACGCTGAAGTCGGGCGACATCGTCAATGTCGACGTGACCCCGATCCTGGACGGGTGGCACGGCGATTCGAGCCGCATGTACCTGATCGGAGACGTGCCGCTAAAGGCCAGGCGGCTGGTGGAGGTCACCTATGAATGCCTGATGCTGGGCTTAGAACAGGCGCGGCCCGGCAACATGATGGGCGACGTCGCCCATGCGATCCAGCGTCACGCGGAACGCCACCGTTACGGCGTGGTGCGGGATTTTTGCGGCCACGGCCTGGGGCGGCTGTTCCACGACGCGCCGGAAGTGGTGCATGTCGGCAAGCCGGGCACCGGCCCGGAGCTGAAACCGGGCATGATCTTCACCGTCGAGCCGATGATCAATATCGGACGGCACGACGTGAAGCTGCTCGACGATGGCTGGACGGCGGTGACGCGTGATCGGTCGCTATCCGCTCAGTTCGAACATTCGATCGGCATCACCGACACGGGCTGCGAGATCTTCACGTTGAGTCCCAAGGGATATACCCAGCCGCCGTATAACTGACAGCGGACCACCCAAGTCTTCCGATCACGATTCAACGTCTTACCAATAGGCGATTGCACCGTCACCGGATCGAGCATAGATTTTCCCCGATCTTGGGGAGGCTGAAATGCGCGACACCTTGACGGCCCTGGCGTTGATCTCCGGACTGGGGAGCGCGCCGCCGTTGCTCGCCCAGACAAGCCCTGCGCCCGCGACGGCCGACGCCGATCGGCCGGCCAGGACCCCGTCCGGCGCGACCTTCACCGCGCCCAAGGCGTGGACGCTCCGGAACGCGCCGCGCTTCGCGGAGGTGATCGCGCCGGAAGGTGACGTGAAGATCGCGATCGTCAATGTCGGGCCCGCCGCCGACGCCAAGGCCGCCGCGGCCGCGGCCTGGGCCGCTTACGCGCCCGCCGCCGCGCGCGCGCCCAAGCTCGTCACCGCGCGCCCGCCGCGCAACGGCTGGGACGAGCGCCACTATGTCGATTACGAGGTGTCGCCCAACGAGCGCCGCTTCATGAGCGCCTTTGCGCTGCGGTCGGGCCCGAACTGGACGGTGATGATCGCCGACGGCGCCGAGGCTACCTTCGAGAAGCGTGGCGCCGCCGCCAGCCTGGTGTCGCAGAGCATCCGGCCCGCCGGCTATTCGCGCGAGAGCTTCGCCGGACGCGCCGCGCGCCCGATAGACGCCGCGCGGATCGCCGAGCTGCGCGGCTTCGTCCAGACCGCGATGCGCGAGCTGGGCATCCCCGGCGCGGCGTTCGCGATCACCGACCGCGACCGGACGGTCTACGCGACGGGGCTGGGCGTACGCGAGATCGGCAAGCCGACCCCGGTCGACGCCGATAGCCAGTTCATGATCGCGTCGAACACCAAGGGCATGGCGACCCTGCTGCTCGCCCGGCTGGTCGACGAGGGCCGGCTGCGCTGGGACCAGCCGGTGACCTCGGTCTATCCGGCCTTCAAGCTGGGTAGCGCGGACACCACCGCCAAGGTCCAGGTCCGCCACTTGGTGTGCGCGTGCACGGGCCTGCCGCGCAAAGACATGGAATGGCTGTTCAACACCGGCCCGACCACCCCCGCTTCCGACACCTTCGTCCAGCTCGCGGCGACGCAGCCGACCAGCGGGTTCGGCGAGGTGTTCCAGTACAACAACCTGATGGCGTCGGCGGCGGGCTATGTCGGCGCCCATATCGTCCACCCCGGCATGGAGGTGGGCCGCGCGTTCGACCGGGCGATGGACGAGAAGATATTCCGGCCGCTGGGCATGACGGTCACGACGTTCGACTTCGACCGGGCGACCGCAGGCAATTGGGCGCGGCCGCATTCGGACGGGCTCGACGGCAAGCCCGCCGCGACGCTCGACGCGGGCATGGCGCTCAACCGCGCGGTCGCGCCCTTTCGTCCGGCCGGCGGCGCCTGGTCGACCGCCAACGACCTGGTGAAGTATGTCCGCTTCGAGCTGCGCGAGGGCCGGCTGGATGACGGGCGGCAATGGGTGACGCCCGCCAACCTGCTCGAACGGCGCGTACCGACCGTGCCCGTCGGCGAGGACGTGACCTATGGCATGGGGCTGGAGGTCAACCGTTATTGGGGCGTCCCCGTCGTCCATCACGGCGGATCGATGGGCGGTTACAAGAGCGACATCATGCTGGTGCCCGATGCCGGCATCGGCGCGGTGATCCTGACCAATGCCGATAACGGCCAGTCGCTGCTCCGCCCCTTCATGCGCCGCCTGCTGGAACTGCTCTACGACGGCAAGCCCGAAGCGGCGGGCGACGTGACCGCGTCGGCGGCGCGGATCAGGGCCGAATTCGCGACCGAGCGCGCCAAGCTGACCGCGCCCGCCGACCCGGCGATCGTGGCGAAGCTGGCGCGGCGCTATCGCAGCGCCGAGCTGGGGCGGCTCGACGTGGAGCGGCGCGGCGCCGAGACGCTGTTCCGCTTCAACACGATCGTGACCCCGGTCGGGACGCGGCGCAACGACGACGGCAGCGTGTCGATGGTGCTGACCGACCCGACGGTGCTCGGCTTTCCGCTGGTCATCGCGGACACGGGGGGCAAGCGTCAGCTGATCGTGCGCGACAGCCAGCACGAATATCGCTTCGACGCGGTGGAATAGGGCAGAAGCGCGGGAGTGACGCGGGTGGCGCACGTCGCTATTGGCCCGCCCATGACCGAGACCGCCCCCCGGATCACCCCGGACATCGTCGCCGAGCACGGCCTGTCCCCCGAAGAATATGACCGCGTCCTCCACGCACTGGGCCGCGAGCCCAATCTGGTCGAACTCGGCATCTTCTCGGTCATGTGGTCCGAGCATTGTTCGTACAAGTCGAGCCGCATCCATCTGAGGAAGCTGCCGACCACGGGCGACTGCGTGATCCACGGGCCGGGCGAGAATGCCGGGGTGGTCGATATCGGAGACGGCCAAGCGGCGATCTTCAAGATGGAGAGCCACAACCACCCGAGCTATATCGAGCCCTATCAAGGCGCGGCGACGGGCGTGGGCGGCATCCTGCGCGACGTGTTCACCATGGGCGCGCGCCCGGTCGCGAACCTCAACGCGTTGCGCTTCGGACGGCCCGACCATCCCCGCATGCGTCACCTGATCGCGGGCGTGGTGCAGGGCATCGGCGGCTATGGCAATTGCGTGGGCGTGCCGACGGTCGGCGGCGAGGTGAATTTCCACCGGGCCTATGACGGCAACATCCTGGTCAACGCGATGACGGTGGGCGTGGCCGACCAGGACAGGATATTCCTGTCGGCGGCGTCGGGCATCGGCAATCCGATCGTCTATGTCGGGTCCAAGACCGGCCGCGACGGCATCCATGGCGCGACCATGGCGTCGGCGGATTTCGGGGAGGACGCCGAGGCGAAGCGCCCCACCGTTCAGGTCGGCGATCCCTTCACCGAGAAACTGCTGATCGAGGCCTGCCTTGAACTGATGGCATCGGACGCGATCGTCGCGATCCAGGACATGGGCGCGGCGGGCCTCACCTCGTCCTCGGTCGAGATGGCGTCGAAGGGCGGGGTCGGGATCGAGCTGGTGATGGACGACGTGCCCCAGCGCGAGAGCGGCATGACGCCCTATGAGATGATGCTGTCGGAAAGCCAGGAGCGGATGCTCATGGTGTTGAAGCCCGGCCGCGAGGACGAAGCAGCGGCGATCTTCCGCAAATGGGAGCTCGACTTCGCGGTCATCGGGCGGGTGACGGAAGCCGGTCCGAATGGGGGCCGGATGGTGCTTCGCTGGCGCGGCGAGACGGTGTGCGACATTCCGCTCGGCCCGCTGGCCGACGATGCGCCCTGTTACGACCGGCCGCACGTCCCGACCGAGCCCCCCGCCCCCCTGGCCCACTTTCCCGAATGCGAGGACCCGGCGGCCGATCTGCTCAAGCTCATGGCCTCGCCCGACCTGGCGTCGCGGCGGTGGATCTGGGAGCAGTACGACCACATGGTCGGCGCCGATACCGTCCAGCGCCCCGGCGGCGACGCCGCGGTGGTGCGGGTGCACGGGACGGAGAAGGGGCTGGCGATCACCACCGATTGCACCCCGCGCTACTGCTTCGCCGACCCGGTCGCGGGCGGGCGGCAGGCGATTGCCGAGACATGGCGCAACCTGTGCGCCGTCGGCGCCAGGCCGCTCGCCGCGACCGACTGCCTGAACTTCGGCAATCCCGAGCGCCCCGAGATCATGGGCCAGCTCGTCGGCTGCATCGAGGGCATGGCCGAGGCCTGCCGCGCGCTCGACTTCCCGATCGTCAGCGGCAACGTGTCCTTGTACAACGAGTCGAAGGCGACCGGCGGCGGTTCGGCGATCCTGCCCACCCCCGCGATCGGCGGGGTCGGGCTGCTCGACGACTATACCCGCTCCGCCACGATCGGGTTCAAGCAGCCGGGCGACGTGATCCTGCTGGTCGGCAACCGCGTCGGGCATCTCGGCCAGTCGCTCTATCTGCGCGAGTTGCACGGCATCGAGGGTCGCGACGCGGGTCCCCCGCCCCCGGTGGACCTCGACGCGGAGCGGCGGACGGGCGCGCTGATCCGCCACCGTATCGGCACGCGGTGCCTGACCGCCGTCCACGATGTTGCCGATGGGGGTGTCGCGGTGGCGGTCGCGGAGATGGCGCTGGCGGGCGGCATCGGCGCGATGATCGACCGGCCATTGGGGCTCGGGCCGGCGCGCGCGCTGTTCGCGGAGGATCAGGGGCTCTACGTCGTGACCATCCAGGACATGGCGCTGCTCGACTTCCTGATGTCGACCGACGCGGCCGGCGTCGAGGTGATGCCGCTGGGGCGCACCGGTGGCAAGCGGCTGATCTTCGAGCTGCCGCACGGCGACTATGTCGTCACTCTCGACCGGTTGCGCGCGGCGCATGAGGGCTTCTTCCCCGCGCTGATGGGAGCGGACGCGGCGCTTGCGTAACGGCGGCATCGACTGGCGCGGCGGAATCGCGGCGGCGCTGGCGATCGGCGTGCTGCCGATCGCGGCGGTGCTCGCCCTGGTCGCCGGGGTGGCGATGCTCGGGCTGGGCATGGCGGGGCTGTTCATGACGGTGATGGCCTTTCTGTTCAGCGAAGGCCGCGCCGCGATCGCGCTCGTCGCGCTCTGGTGCTGGGCGGGCTCGGTCGCCTGCGCCTATGCGACCGTCACGGCGGTCGAGGCGCTGGGTGCGCTGGACTGGCGCCCGCTGCCCAGGCTGGCGCTGATCCTGGGCATGGTCGTGCTGCTCTATCCGGGTCTGTGGTTGCCCGGCGGGGTGGCGCGACTCGGCATGGGTGCTTAGGCGCGGTCGCCATGACCCCGTTGCCCGCCACCGAGACCGAGGCCGCCGCCGAGCTGGAGACGCTCGCCGCCGAGATCGCGCGGCACAACCGGCTATATCATATGGAGGACGCGCCCGAGATTTCGGACGCCGAGTACGACGCGCTGGTCCGGCGCAACACGGCGATCGAGGCGGCCTTTCCGGGGCTGGTGCGCGCCGACTCGCCCGCGCAGGCGGTCGGTGCCGCGCCCGCGTCGCACCTGGCCAAGGTCGCCCATGCGCGGCCGATGACCAGCCTGGACAACGCGTTCGCCGACGAGGAGGTGGTCGAGTTCGTCGCGCGTGTGCGCCGTTTCCTGAAGCTTCCCGACGACGCGCCCGTCGCGCTGACCGCCGAGCCCAAGATCGACGGACTGTCCTGCTCGCTCCGCTACGAGCGGGGGCGGCTCGTCCAGGCGCTCACGCGCGGCGACGGCGCGGTCGGCGAGGACGTGACGGAGAATGTCCGCACGATCGCCGACATACCCGAAACGCTGGCGGGCGAGGCGCCCGACCTGTTGGAGGTGCGCGGCGAGGTCTATATGAGCAAGGCCGATTTCGCCGCGCTCAACGCCCGGCTGCTCCGCGAGGCGGAGGACCCGGCCAGGGCGCGGCAATTCGCCAATCCGCGCAACGCCGCCGCGGGATCGCTCCGCCAGAAGGACCCCGGCGTCACCGCGACCCGGCCGCTCCATTTCCTCGCGCACGGGCTGGGCGAGGCGTCCGCCCTGCCGTTCGACACGCAGGAGCGGCTCGTCGCGCAGTGGCGGGAGTGGGGTTTTCCCGTCGACCCGCGCTTCACGCGCTGCGCCGATGTCGCAGCCGCGCTGGAGGCATATCGCGCGATCGAGGCGGCGCGCGCCGACCTGCCCTTCGACATCGACGGCGTCGTCTACAAGCTCGACCGGCTCGACTGGCAGGCACGGCTGGGCATCGTCGGGCGGGCGCCGCGCTGGGCGATCGCGCATAAATTCCCGGCGCAGCGGGCGCAGACCACGCTCAACGGCATCGACATCCAGGTCGGCCGCACCGGCGCGCTGACCCCGGTCGCGCGGCTGGAGCCGGTGACGGTGGGCGGCGTGGTCGTCACCAACGCCACGCTCCACAATGCGGACGAGATCGCCCGGCTGGGGGTACGGCCCGGCGACCGCGTGGTGCTCCAGCGCGCGGGCGACGTGATCCCGCAGATCGTCGGCAATCTGACCCGCGACGCGGAGCGGCCCGACTTCGTGTTTCCCGCCACCTGCCCCGACTGCGGCTCGCTGGCCGAGCGTGGCGAGGGCGAGGTGGTGGTGCGCTGCACCGGGGGGCTGGTCTGCCCGGCGCAGCGGGTCGAGCGGCTGATCCATTTCGTGTCGCGCCACGCCTTCGACATCGCCGGGCTGGGGCTGGTGCGGGTCGAGGATTTCTTCCGCGACGGCCTGATCGCCTCCCCCGCCGACATCTTCCGCCTCCACCGGCACCGCGAGGCGCTGGTCGCGCGCGAGCGGATGTCGGAACTGGTCGTCGACAAGCTGCTGGCCGCGATCGACGAGCGGCGGCGGATCGGGCTCGACCGCTTCCTGTTCGCGCTGGGCATCCGCCATGTCGGCGAGGTGACCGCGCGCGACCTGGCCCGGCGCTATGTCTCCGCGCGCGCTTTCGCCGCAATGATCCGCGCTGCGCTCCGTGTCCGCCGCGCCACCGTGCCGGCCATCGGCGAGCCCGAGCGCCGCTTCGTGCTCCGCCGCGGCCGTGCGCTGGTCGCCGCGATCGAGACGGCGGGGATCGGCCCCGAGGTCGCCGACGCGCTGCTCGGCTTCTTTGCGGAACGGCACAACCGCGCCGTCGTCGCCGACCTGCTCCGCGAGGTCGAACCGCTCGACTTGGTGCACGAGACCCGCGCGTCCGAGGTATCGGGCAAGACGGTCGTCTTCACCGGCTCGCTGGAGACCCTGTCGCGCGACGAGGCCAAGGCACAGGCGGAGGCTTTGGGCGCGCGCGTCGCCGCTTCGGTATCGGCCAAGACCGACTTGGTGGTCGCGGGGCCGGGCGCGGGATCGAAACTCAAGAAAGCCGCCGATCTGGGCGTGCGCGTGATCGACGAGGCAGGCTGGGCGGAAATCGTCGCGGGATCGGCCTGACACCGGGCCGCTGATGTTTTTTTGCAACGCAGCGGAACCGTTTGGTAACCCGCGCGAGTCGCGCGCCGCTTTGTCATCGAAGCGCAATAATGATCGCGCAGGGCACCTCGGAACGGCGACCGGAGTCGCCGAACCGGACAATTAGGCTCCTCAGGGGAAATTCAATGCGGAACAAGTTCCTGTTCGGCGCGGCCGCCGTCGCGCTCTTCGCGCCGGCCTCGGCCTGGGCGCAGTCCACCGGCTCGGTCGAGCTGAACGCCGAAGCCGAGGCCACCGAAGAAGTGGTCGTCACCGGCAGCCGTGTGAGCCAAGGCATCGAGGGCATCCAGATTCCCGACAGCCCCAAGGCACGTCAGGTCCTGACCAACGAGTTCCTGCAGCGTGGCACGCCGGGCAACACGGTGCTGAACGCCCTTAACATCGTGCCGGGCGTCAACTTCACCCAGTCGGACCCGTACGGCTCGTCGGGCGGCAACATCCGCATCCGCGGCTTCGACGGCAACCGCATTTCGCTGACCTTCGACGGCTTTCCGCTTAACGATACGGGCAATTACGCGATCTTCTCCAACCAGCAGCTCGACTCCGAGCTGGTCGACGAGATCAACGTCAATCTGGGCGCGACCGACGTCGACAGCCCGACCGCGAGCGCCGCGGGGGGCACCATCAACTACCGCACCATCATCCCGCGGGAGGAGATGTCGGCGACCGGCAGTTTCACCGCAGGCGAGGATGACTTCACCCGCGCTTTCGTGCTGCTTCAGTCGGGCAACCTGACCGCGTCGGGCACCCGCTTGTTCATCGCCGCGTCCACCGCGAGCAATGACAAGTTCAAGGGCCCGGGCCGCATCTACAAGCAGCAGTTTAACGGCGGCATCTATCAGCCGATCGGCGGCAATGGCGACTTCATCCGCGTGTCGGCGCATTACAACCAGAACCGCAGCAACTTCTATCGCAACCCGTCGATCACCGACCTGCGCGGCGCGTTCGGGACCACGATCATCCCGGCAGCGACCGCGTTCAGCTCCGCCAATCCGATCGAGGTGGGCGGCAACTTCACGGGCGCGCAGGAGGAAGCGATCTTCGGGATCGAGCGCGACCGGTTCTGCGCGCGTCCGACGCCGGGCGCGGGTCCGCAGAACGAGACGAACACCTGCACCAACTACTTCAACCTCTTCCAGAACCCGTCCAACACGGGCAACGTCCGCGCCAACTCGCGCTTCTCGCTCACCGAAAAGCTTACGCTCACGGCCGACGTGGCGTTCCAGTACGTGCTGGCGAACGGCGGCGGCACGTCGGTGCTGGCGGAGAACAGCGCCCGCGCGCGCGGCGGCTCGACGACGGCGGGCGGCGTCGATTTCAACGGCGACGGCAATTTTGGCGGTACGGTCCTGGTGAACGGGGTTCCGACCTTCCAGCCGGACATCGCGCGCTTTTACACGCCCAATAACACCAGCACCCGCCGCGTGACCGCGCTGGCGTCGCTCATCTATCGCTTCGACGACGACAATCTCGCTCGCGTCGCCTACACCTATGACCGCGGCCGCCATCGCCAGACCGGCGAGTGGGGCTTCCTCGACACCGTCGGCAATCCGGAGAACCCGTTCGGCGGACGCAACGGGACCGACGTGGTCACCGCAGACGGCTTCCAGTTCCAGCAGCGTGATCGCCTCTCGGTCGCGCTCCTGAACCAGGTGTCGGCGGAATATGTGGGCAACTTCTTCGACGACGCGTTCCGCGTCCAGATCGGTCTGCGCGCGCCGTTCTTCGAGCGCGACCTGGAGACCTTCTGCCCGATCGAGGCACGGGGCAGCGGCTTCGCCTACTGCACCAGCGAGCCGCTCTCCACCCTGCGCGTCATCGCGCCGGACGCGGTAGTGCCGACGACGGGCGCCACACCGTATTTCGCGCCCTTCGCCGCCAACTACAAGTTCGACTCCATCCTGCCCAACGCCGGTTTCGTGTACAAGTTTTCGGACTCGCTCGAAGGCGTGAGCATGTTCGGTAGCTACGCCAAGGGCTTCTCCTCACCGCGTACCGACAACCTCTACCGTGCGCCGCGCGTCGAGATCGACCCGGAGACGACGGACACGTTCGATCTGGGGCTGCGCTACACCTCCCGGCGCATCCAGGCCCAAGCGGTGGGCTGGTTCATCGGGTACAAGAACCGCATCGTGACCTCGTTCGACGTCGATCAGGGAATCTCGGTCGACCGCAACGTCGGCCGCGTCGAAAGCTATGGAGCGGACGTGAGCGTCACGGTGCGCCCGGTCGACTTCCTCGCGCTGACCGCCTTCGGATCGTACACCAAGTCCGAGTTCCAGTCGGACGTGCTGCTCGGCAGCGATGCGAGCGGTCTCCAGATCTTCGCACCGACGCGCGGCAAGCAGCTTCCCGAGACGCCGGAATACCAGGTCGGCGGTCGGGCGCAGTTCTCCTATGGCGGCCTGGATGTCGGCGTGCAGGCCAAATATGTCGACGAGCGGTTCGCGACGGACGTCAACGACGTGGTGGTCTCCGACTACACGCTGGTCGATCTGGACGTGCGCTACAGCCTCGAATCGCTCGGCCTGCCGCGCACCTTCGTCCAGCTGAACGTGCAGAACGTGTTCGACGAGTTCTATTTCGGCAACATCTCTACCCAGACCTCGGCGGGAACGATCGGGGCGGTGCAGAACGCGAACGGGTCGTTCACCGGCGGCATCGCCGGGGCCAACCCGAACTTTTCCGTCGGCTTCCCGCGTACCTTCACGGCGGGCGTGCGGTTCGAGTTCTAGAACGTCGGCTCGATCGAAACAGGCGAAAGCCGTCGCCCCCACCGGGGCGGCGGCTTTCGCTTTAAGGGCGGCGCCGGGTTCCCCGTCGTCGCTCGCGCGCCTATAACCGCCGCATCCCATGGCCACGCTCGCACCCCCCTCCCCGCCCCTCGACCATTCGGGCCTGCGCGCGCGCGTGCTCGGCGCGCGGCCGTTCTTCGAGAACAAGACGCGCGCCTTCTGGACGCTCCAGGCGGTGGGGTGGAGCGGCTATCTGCTGCTGCGCGGGGTGTCGTCGATCTCGAACGGGCCGCAGCTCGACGTGATCATCCCCGTCATCGTCGAGGCGATCGTCGGCTATTGCCTGACGCTGCTGCTGTCGACGCTTTATGGCGGCTATCGCCGGATGGGGCGCGTGCCCGGCGTGCTGCTCGCCATCGCGACCTTGGTCGCGGCGACCTTTCTTTATGCGGTGATCGACGCCTTCACCTTCTCGTTCCTGAAGGAGGCGTCGCCGGGGCTCAGCCTGACGCTGGTGCTGGGGTCGGTGTTCCTCAACTTCACCGTGCTGGCGGGCTGGTCGGCTCTCTATTTCGGGATCAACTTCTACCTGATCGTCGAGCAGCAGATCGACGAGCTCAAGGTATTGGAGATGCAGGCCAGCTCGGCGCAGCTGGCGATGCTGCGCTACCAGCTCAATCCTCATTTCCTGTTCAACACCCTCAACTCGATCTCGACCCTGGTGCTGCTCAAGCAGACCGAGCGCGCCAATGCGATGCTGTCGCGGCTTTCCTCCTTCCTGCGCTACACGCTCGCCAACGAACCCACCGCACATGTGACCGTCGCGCAGGAGGTGGAGACGCTGAAGCTGTATCTCGAGATCGAGAAGATGCGCTTCGAGGAACGGCTGCGCCCGTCATTCGAAGTCGACCCCCGCGTCGAGCGCGCGCGCCTGCCCTCGCTCCTGCTGCAGCCGCTGGTCGAGAATGCGATCAAATATGCGGTCACCCCGCAGGAGGAAGGCGCCGAGATCAGCGTGCTGGTGCAACTGGCCGGGGAACGGGTGCGGATCGCCGTATCCGACACCGGCCCGGGCTTGCGCGACGCGTCGCGCGCGCCGACCCCGTCCCACGCACTTTCAACCGGGGTGGGGCTCACCAATATACGCGAGCGACTGGTCCAGGCCTATGGCCCGAACCATCGCTTCGATACCCGCTCCACCCCGGCGGGCGGGTTCTCGGTCGAGATCGAGATCCCGTTCCAGCTCGACGACGTGAACCGGGACCTGAACAAGGAAGCCGCATGACCATCCGCACCATTCTCGTCGACGACGAGCCGCTGGCGATCCAGGGCCTGGAAATCCGCCTCATGGCGCATCCCGATGTCGAGATCGTCGACCGGTGCCAGAACGGCCGCGAGGCGATCCGCTCGATCAAGACGCACAAGCCGGACCTGGTGCTGCTCGACATCCAGATGCCCGGCTTCGACGGCTTCTCGGTCGTCCAGGGGCTTATGGAGGTGGAGCCGCCGCTCTTCGTCTTCGTCACCGCCTATTCCGACCATGCGCTCCGGGCGTTCGAGGCGCAGGCGGTCGACTATCTGATGAAGCCCGTCGAGGAGTCGCGCCTCGCCGACACGCTCGACCGCGTGCGCCAGCGCCTGTCGGACAAGCGCGGCGCCGAGGAGACGGAGAAGCTGAAGGAAGTCCTCGCCGAGGTCGCCCCCGACGCGGTCGACGACATGGCGGGCGAGGCGAATGCGGGCGATCATGCCTCCAACCGCTTCGAGAAGCTGATCAACATCAAGGATCGCGGGCAGATATTCCGCGTCGATGTCGACACGATCGAACGGATCGACGCGGCGGGCGATTACATGTGCATCTATACCGGCGACAACACGCTGATCCTGCGCGAGACGATGAAGGATCTGGAGAAGCGCCTCGATCCCCGCCGCTTTCAGCGCGTGCACCGCTCGACCATCGTCAATCTCGACCTGGTCAAGCAGGTCAAGCCGCACACCAATGGCGAATGCTTCCTGGTGCTGGGGTCGGGCGCCAGCGTGAAGGTGTCGCGCTCCTACCGCGACGTGGTGGCGCGCTTCGTCCATTGAGCGCGGCATATTGGGGGTCCCAAGCCCGGCCGGTTGCGGCTAAGCCCTTCGGAAACGACGAAGGGTCGCTTGCCGGATGTTGACTGAAGCCAGGGCCGCGCTGGCGGGTATCGCGCTGATCTGCGCAGGCGCGACCGTGCGCGCGGAAACGCCGCGCGACCTCCTGACCCATGCCTCGTTCCACGACCGCGACAAGGCCGTGGCGATCAAGCGGGTCGCGCTCGCCCATGCCGCCGCCGCCGCCCAGCTTCAGCGATCGCCGAACGACCGCGAGGCCGCGCTGATGCAGGCGACCGCGTTGGGCTATCGCGCCAAGCTCACCGGCAGCCGGAGCGACGCGATCGCCGCGCGCAAGGTGATGGAACAGCTCGTCGCCCGCGTTCCGGGCGATCCCGAACGCCAGGTGGTGCTCGGCGCCTGGCATATGGGCGCCGTCCACAAGCTGGGCCGGATGGTCGCGCGTGCGGCGCTGGGGGCGAGCAAGTCCGCAGGGATCGCGGCGCTCGATCGCGCGGTCGCGCTGGGCGGGGGACGCGCGATGTTCCCGGCGCTGGCCGGGATGCTGCGCCTGGAGATGGACCCGACGGACCCGCGCGGCCGCGCGCTCGTCGAGGCCGCGGCCCGCGGCGCGACGCCCACCGCCATCGACCGCCAGCTGCAACGCGGCGCCGCGGCGGTCTTGAAGCCTCTGCGCGCGGGCGACAAGGACGCGACCCGCAAGCTCGCCTCGCTGATGCTGCCCTTCGGGCGTATCGACGGGAACTGAGCGGGCAGGCGGCGGACATGCTCGCGCCGCACCGCAACATCTGCTAAGGACCCGCGCATCATGCTTACCCTAGATGCCGTAACCGTCCGCCTTGGCGGGCGCGTCATCCTCGACCGCGCCTCCGCGTCGCTGCCGCCCGGCTCGCGCGTGGGGCTGATCGGGCGCAACGGCGCGGGCAAGTCGACACTGGTGCGCGTCATCGCCGGGCTGCTCGATCCCGATGACGGGTCGGCCGACATGCCGCGCGGCGCCCGCATCGGCTATCTGGAGCAGGAGGCGCCCACCGGGCCCGCCACCCCGTTCGAGACCGTGCTCGCCGCCGATACGGAGCGCGCGGCGCTGCTGAAGGAGAGCGAGACCTGCCACGACCCCGACCGGCTGGGCCATGTCCATGAACGGCTGCTGGCGATCGACGCCTATGCCGCGCCCGGCCGCGCGGCGCGCATCCTGTCGGGGCTTGGCTTCGACGAGGAGGCGCAGGGGCGGCCGCTCGACAGCTTCTCGGGCGGGTGGAAGATGCGTGTCGGCCTTGCCGCGCTCCTGTTCTCGCAGCCCGACCTGCTGCTGCTCGACGAGCCGTCCAACCATCTCGATCTCGAAGCGGTGCTGTGGCTGGAGGATTTCCTGCGCTCCTACCGGGCGACGATCGTCGTCGTCAGCCATGAGCGCGACTTCCTCAACAACGTCGTCGACCACATCCTGCACCTGAGCGGCGGCAAGGTGCAGCTCTATCCCGGCGGTTACGATGCGTTCGAGCGCCAGCGCGCCGAGCGGCTCGCGCAGATCGAGGCGGCGCGCACCGCTCAGGCGACCCAGCGCGCCAAGCTGCAGGATTATATCGCGCGCAACTCGGCCCGCGCCTCGACCGCCAAGCAGGCGCAGAGCCGCGCCAAGGCGCTCAGCAAGATGCAGCCTATCGCCGAGCTGCACGAGGACCCTTCGCTGCGCTTCGACTTTCCCGATCCGACCGAGCTGCGCCCGCCGCTCATCACGCTCGACATGGCGAGCGTCGGTTACGGCAACGTGCCGATCCTGAAGCGGCTGAACCTGCGGCTCGACCCCGATGACCGGATCGCGCTGCTCGGCCGCAACGGTAACGGCAAGACCACGCTGGCGCGGCTGCTCGCCGCCCAATTGACGGCGATGGAGGGCGAGATGGCGTCCTCCGCCAAGATGAAGGTGGGCTATTTCACCCAATATCAGGTCGAGGAGCTGGACGGCGACGACACCGCGCTGGAGCATATGGCGCGCGTCATGCGCGGGGCGAGCCCGGCGGCCGTACGGGGGCAGTTGGGGCGCTTCGGCTTTTCGGGGGACAAGGCGATCACGAAAGTGGGCCGGTTGTCGGGCGGCGAGCGCGCGCGGTTGGCGCTGGCGCTGGTGACGCGCGACGCGCCGCACCTGCTGATCCTCGACGAGCCGACCAACCATCTGGACGTCGATGCGCGCGAGGCGCTGGTCCAGGCGCTGAACAGCTACACAGGCGCGGTGGTGGTCGTCAGCCACGACCGCCACATGCTAGAGATGACCGCCGACCGGCTGGTGCTCGTCGACGAGGGCACCGCGCGCGAGTTCGACGGGACGCTCGACGATTATATCCGGCTGGTGCTGACCGGCGACAGCAAGCCGGCCGCGTCGAAGAAGGACCGCAAGGAGGACAAGCGGCTCGCCGCCGCCGCGCGCGAGGCGGACAAGCTCGCCCGCCAGAAATTACGCGACTCGGAGGCCGAGGCCGCGCGGCTGACCGCCCAACGCGACGCGATCGACAAGGCGATGTTCGACCCCAAGGCGGCCGATCCGCAGCTCGCCCGCCTGAGCATGACCGACCTGATGAAGCGCCGCGCCGAGCTGCAGGCCAAGGTCGAGGCGGCCGAGGCGCGCTGGCTGGCGGCCAGCGCGGTGCTGGAGGAAGCGGCCTAGGGCTGGGGCGTCTCGGTCGGCTCGGGGTCCGCCTCGTCCGCGCCGACGGCGGGCCGTTCGATCCAGGCCTCGACCTCGCCGGACAGCTTGAGCGTCAGCGGGCGGCCGCGCCGGTCGACCTTCTTGCCCAGCGCGACGCGGATCCAGCCCTCGGACAGGCAATATTCCTCGACGTCGTGGCGCTCCGTGCCCTTGAAGCGGATGCCCACGCCGCGTGCGAGCAGCGCTTCGTCGAAATAGGGACTGTCGGGGTTGGTGGACAGGCGGTCGGGAGCGGTGTCGGTCATGGCACGCGCCCTAACCGCATCGGCGCTCGCCCCGCCACAAAAAAGCGGCGCGAGGTCGATGACCCCGCGCCGCTCCTGTCCCACGATCCGCCGAAGCCGGCGTCAGTAGCCGTAATAGCCGCGCGGGGCGGGGTAATAGCCGCGAGGCTGGTAATAGCCACCGCCGAACCCGTCGCGATAGCCGTTGCGGTAGGCACGGCGCTGCTGACGCGCCAAGCGCCGATCAACGACATAGCCGCGATCGAACGCGTAGCCGCGCGGATAATAGCCGCCACCGTAGAAGCGCCGGTCGTAGAAGCGGTTGCGGTTGCTCGACGCGATCGCCGCGCCGATGCCCAGCCCGACAATGCCGCCGAGCACCGCGCCCGCCGCCACGTCGCCGCCGCCGCGATTGTAGCGCCGGTAGCGCTGCGCGTCGGCCGGAGCCGCCGCGGTCAACGCGGTCGCCGCGAGCGTTACGCCCAGGACCGCCTTCGTCATCAGATTACCCATAACAGACCTCCTCACAATTACGCTCAGTCCGCTCTAGAAACGCCTAACGATGCGAGCGTATCCAGGGGTTTAGCCGGGTCGATCTGAACCGGGGTAGAACGGGTCGTTCAGGAACGGGAGTGGATGGCATGGCGCACTGGCTGCTCAAGACCGAACCCGGCAGCTATGGCTGGGCCGACCTGGTGCGGGACGGCGGCACCGAATGGGACGGCGTGCGCAACGCCGCCGCCGCCAACCACCTCCGGGCGATGCGGGAAGGCGACCTGGCGCTCCTCTACCATTCGGGCGCGGACAAGGCGGCGGTCGGCATCGTCCGCGTGGCGCGGGAGGCGCGCAAGGACGGCGCAGACGGGAATTGGGTGTCGGTCACGATCGAGCCCGTCGCGCCCCTCCCGCGCCCCGTTACCCTCTCCGCGATGAAGACCGACCCCCGCCTCGCCGGCATGGCGATATTGCGCCGGCCCCGCCTGTCGGTGTCGCCGGTCGGAGAGGCGGAATGGGCGGTGCTGGTGGAGATGGCCGAGTGACCACGCTGCTGTTCGTCTACAACGCCGATGACGGCCTGTTCGCCGCGATCGGCGACGCGGTCCACAAGCTCGTCTCGCCGGACAGCTATCCCTGCTCGCTCTGCGCGATCACCTATGGCGCGGTGCGGATGCGGCCGGAGTGGCGAGCCTATTTGCGGTCCGTCCCCTACCCCGCTCGGTTCCTGCATCGCGGCGCGTTCGCACGCGCCTATCCCGGCGTCGCGGTTCCGCTACCCGCCATCCTGCTCGATGCCGGACACGACGATCCCCGCCTCCTGGTGGACGCGGGGACGCTCGATCGGATCGACGGGGTCGAGGCGCTGATCGCCGCGCTCGACACCGCCTTGTCCCGGATTTAGGCCGCCTGCTTGGCCCGGCTGGCCTTCTTGCGCTCGTGCGGGTCGAGGTGGCGCTTGCGCAGGCGGATCGACTTCGGCGTCACCTCGACCATCTCGTCGTCGTCGATGTACGCGATCGCCTGTTCCAGCGTCAGCCGCTTGGGCGGGGTCAGGCGGATCGCGTCGTCCTTGCCGCCCGAGGCGCGGAAGTTGGTGAGCTGCTTGGCCTTCATCGGATTGACTTCGAGGTCGTCGGTCTTGGCGTTCTCGCCGATGATCATGCCCTCATAGAGCGCCTCGCCGGGGGCGACCATCATGATCCCGCGCTCCTCGAGCGGACCCAGCGCATAGGCGTTCGCCTCGCCAGAGCCGTTGGAGATGAGGACGCCGTTCTTGCGGCCCTCGATCGGGCCCTTGTGGGGACCGTATCTCTCGAACAGCCGGTTCATGATGCCCGTGCCGCGCGTGTCGGACAGGAATTCGCCATGATAGCCGATCAGCCCGCGGCTGGGCGCGGAGAAGGTGATGCGCGTCTTGCCGCCGCCCGAGGGGCGCATGTCGGTCAGGTCGCCCTTGCGGCTCGCCATCTTCTCGACGACCGTGCCCGAATATTCGTCGTCGACGTCGATCACGACCGTCTCGTACGGCTCCTCGCGGCCGCCCTCGCCGTCGCGGAACAGCACGCGCGGGCGGCTGATGCCGAGTTCGAAGCCTTCTCGGCGCATCGTCTCGATCAGCACGCCGAGCTGGAGCTCGCCGCGCCCGGCGACCTCGTAGCTGTCGCGGTCGGCGGCCTCGGTCACCTTGATTGCGACGTTCGACTCGCCCTCGCGGAGCAGCCGGTCGCGGATCATGCGGCTGGTGACCTTCGACCCCTCGCGACCCGCCATCGGGCTGTCGTTCACCGCGAAGCGCATCGACAGCGTGGGGGGATCGATCGGCTGGGCGTGGAGCGGCTCGGTAACGCTCGGGTCGGCGATGGTATTCGCCACGGTCGCCACCGTCAGTCCGGCGAGCGAGATGATGTCGCCGGCCTGCGCCTCCTCCACAGGAACGCGCTCCAGTCCCCGGAATGCCATCAGCTTGGACGCGCGGCCCGTTTCGACGATGTTGCCGTCGTTATCAAGCGCGTGGATCGGCGCGTTGACCCGGATCGAGCCCGAGGCGACGAGCCCGGTCAGGATACGGCCGAGGAAATTGTCGCGGTCCAGCAGCGTGACCAGGAACTTGAACGGCCCGTCGGGATCGGCCGCGGGCGCAGGGACATGCTCGACGATCTTCTCGAACAGGGGCGCCAGCGTACCCTCGCGCACGTCGGGATTGTCGCCGGCATAGCCGTTGCGGCCCGACGCGAAGAGCACGGGGAAATCGAGCTGCTCGTCATTGGCCTCCAGCGAGACGAACAGGTCGAACACCTCGTCGAGCACTTCCTGCGCGCGCGCGTCCGAACGGTCGATCTTGTTGACCACGACGATGGGCTTCAGACCCAGTGCCAGCGCCTTGCCGGTCACGAACTTGGTCTGCGGCATCGCGCCCTCGGCGGCGTCGACCAGCAGGATCACGCCGTCGACCATCGACAGGATGCGCTCCACCTCGCCGCCGAAATCGGCGTGGCCGGGCGTGTCGACGATGTTGATGCGCGTGTCGCCCGCCACCCCATGCCATTCGACCGAGGTGCATTTGGCGAGGATGGTGATCCCGCGCTCCTTTTCGAGGTCGTTCGAATCCATCGCGCGCTCTTCGATGCGCTGATTGTCGCGATAGGTGCCCGACTGGCGGAAGAGCTGGTCGACGAGCGTGGTCTTGCCGTGATCGACGTGCGCGATGATGGCCACATTGCGGAGGCTCATGGAAATTCCTGATATGCGTGAAGGGATATTGGGCGCGCCCATAGCCGAATTGGTGCGTTGCGGGAAGGGCGGCGCGACGATTGCCCGACGACCCGTCCCGTCCGTCGCCTTTTCCCCCGCCATCCGTCCCGCGATCGCACATCGGCGCGTCGCGTTCGTCGATCGGCCGGCGAGCGCCCCGGGAAAAGCCGCGTTAACCGCGAACACGGCTCGCCTTCCCGCCCGTCTTGCTGCTTGTCGCGTCGACGATGATGATGCCGGCGGCGGGAATGGGGAAGGCGACGGGAAGATGGCCAGGGCGGGGATGGCGGCAACGGGAACGACGGCGGGAATGGCGACGGCGCGCATCGCGGCGCGGTTCACGCAGGCCCGCTGGATCGTGCCCGCGATCATGACGCTGGCGCTGGCGTTGCGCCTCGCCATCATGCTCGTCCTGCCGCAGCAGCCGGTCTCGGACAGCCTGTGGTATCTCGACCGCGCCGCCGATCTGGTACGCGGGCTCGGCTATCAGGAGAAGGGCCACCCGACCGCTTTTTGGCCCGTCGGCTATCCGGCGCTGCTCGCCGCCAGCCAGACCGCGTTCGGCCCCTCGCTGCTCGGCCCGCTGCTCCTGAATCTCGCCGCCGCCGCCGCGACGCTGGCGCTGATCCTCTGGTTCGCGCGGCATCTCGGCGCGGGCGAGCTGGCGGCGAGGCTCGCCGCGCTGCTTTATGCGCTGTATCCCGCCCACATCGTCTATGCCGGCCAGACCGCGTCGGAAACCACCTCGACCGCGCTCGCCATGGCCGCGTTCGCGCTGCTGATCGCCGGCCGCCGCCGGGCCGCACTGCTGGTCGCCGCCGGGCTGCTGTTCGGCGCGGCGACGCTGATGCGCGCGCAGCTACTGCTCTTTCCCATCGGCGCGATCGTCGCGCTCATGATCGTCTATCGCGATGTCCGCTGGCGCGACGGCCTGCGCGTCGCGCTTCTCGTCCATCTCGCGCTGGCCGCCGTCGTCGCCCCCTGGACCTGGCGCAACTGGCGCGAGCTGGGCGCCTTCGTCCCTGTTTCCACCAATGGCGGCATCGCGCTCTATTACGGCGCCAACGACCGCACGACCGGTGGCTGGTACGCTTGGGAACGCACCCCCGTCTGGGATCAGGTCGTTCCCATCCCCTATGCCCAGCGGGTCGAGCGCCAGGTGGAACTCGATCGCCACTTCAAGGTCGCCGCGACACGCTGGATCGCCGACCATCCCGGTCGCTGGACCGCGCTCGGCGTCCGCAAGGTCGCCCTGCTCTGGCTCAAGGACAGCGACGCCTTTTGGGGGCTCCATGCCACCTATCCGGCCCGATCGGGCCTCTGGCGCGCGGTGCAGGCGTTGAACCAGCTTTTCTATCTGGCGCTTCTCGCGCTCGCCGCCGTCGCGCTCTGGACGGCTGGCCGCGCGCGCTGGCGCGGCCCGGAAGCGCGCTGGCCGTTGCTGCTGCTCGGCTGCATGCCCGCCTTCGCCACGCTGACCGCCTTCGCCTTTACCGGCCAGATCCGTTACCATTATTCCGCGATGCCGTTCCTGATCGTCGCCGCCGGCTGGACGCTGGCCCGCCTTCTCGCGCCCCATCCGGCGGCCCACGGCCCATTGCGAGCTGGTGTCAGGCGTTCTACATCGCCAACACACTTGCCGTGACGGGTGTTCGCCGTCATTCTGCGCGCCGATACTGGAGACGAGATGATGGCGACGACTGCGCCGACGACCGGCCCGAACCTGACCGCCGAAACGGAACTGGTGCTCACCGCGCCCGATCCCGTGCCCGTGGTCACGGCCGCAAAAGCGGCGGGGCTGGTGCCCGTCGAGGCGGGAGTGAAGTCGAAGCTCGACGAGCGGGTCGAGGGCTTCGTCGCCGACCTGGTGGCACAGGACGTCAACTCTCCCGAATTCGGGCGGCGCGTCGACGCGATCACCGCCATGGGGCAAAAGGAGATTCGCGAGGCGGCGGGCCAGTCGAACCGCTTTCTCGACCGCCCGATCCGCGCGATGGACAAGGAGACGGGGGTGGGCAACGACCTCGCCCAGCTCCGCCGCGTCGTCGAGGATCTCGATCCCGGCAAGCGCGGCTCGCTCACCGCCCCGAAGAAGCTGTTCGGGATGATCCCGTTCGGCAGCCGGATGCGCGACTATTTCGACAGCTATAAATCCTCGCAGACGCATATCGCCGCGATCCTGAAGTCGCTCGCCAGCGGCAAGGACGAGCTCCTGATGGACAATGCCGCGATCGACACGGAACGCGCGAATCTGTGGGCGGCAATGGGTCGGCTGGAGCAGATGATCCACCTGTCCAAGGCGATGGACGCCAAGCTGGAGGAGAAGGCGGGCGAACTCGACCACAGCGACCCGGCCAAGGCAAAGGCGATCCGCGAGACGGCTTTATTCTACACCCGCCAGCGCACGCAGGACCTGCTGACGCAGATGGCGGTGACCGTGCAGGGCTATCTGGCGCTCGACCTGGTCAAGAAGAACAATGTCGAGCTGGTGAAGGGCATCGACCGCGCCTCGACCACCACCGTCTCGGCGCTGCGCACCGCCGTCACCGTCGCGCAGGCGCTGACCAACCAGAAACTGGTGCTCGAATCGATCACCGCGCTCAACACGACCACGGCCGGGCTGATCGACTCGACGGGCAAGCTGCTCAAGGACAATACGGCGCGCATCCACGAACAGGCGGCGTCGGCGACGATCCCGCTGGATACGCTGAAGCGGGCGTTCCAGAACATCTACGACACGATGGACGCGGTGGACACGTTCAAGCTCAAGGCGCTCGATTCGATGAAGACCACCGTCGACGCGCTGTCGGGCGAGGTGGAGCGGTCGCGCGGCTATATCGCGCGCGCCGAGGGCGCCGCGCAGAATGCCGGCGCGCTCACCGGCCCCGCCTCCAGCCCGTATAAACTGGAATCGGTGTGATGGCGTCGCGCGGCCCCACCGATGTCGACGCGCAGATCGAGCGCGCGCGCGAGGTGATGGCGCGCGTGTCCGCCGATTACCGGGGCACCACCAAGCGCGCGCGGCGCAGGGCGCGATCGGCGGGCCGCAAGCTCGTGTGGATGGCTTTCGTGAATGCGCTTATCCTGGTCACCGCGGGCGTGATCGGCTTGAACCATGCGCTGGGGCTATTTGGTGGACTGGCGGTGCTCCTCCTCATGGCGGCGGTGACGCTCGGCATCGCGATGACCCCCGCCGCCCGAGCCCCGACGGAACGCAAGCTGCGCGAGGTCGACATCAAGGCGCTACCCGCCCAGACCGAACGCTGGCTGGAGGCGCAGCGACCCGCCCTGCCCCCGCCCGCGCGGACGCTGGTCGATCAGATCGGCGTCCGGCTGGAAACATTGACGCCCCAGCTCGCCGCGATCGAGAATGAGGGCGAGGCCGCCCATGAACTGCGTCGCCTGATCGGCGAGCAACTGCCCGCGTTCGTCGGCGACTATCAGAAGGTCCCCGCGCCGCTCCGCGCCCAGCCGCGCAACGGGCGGACCCCCGACGCGCAGCTCGTCGACGGCCTGCGCCTCATCGACGGCGAGATCGCCGCGATGACCGAGCGGCTGGCGCAGAGCAATCTCGACTCGCTACAAACCCGCGGCCGGTTCTTGGAGATCAAGTACAAGGGCGACTGACCCTCTCCGTTCCGGCGGGCGGGAGGAAATGTCAGCCTCGCGCCCTGCCCTCGAACCGTTCCAACGCCGCCGCGTGCAGGCCCGGCGCGGTCACCAGCAGCCCGAATGCCCGGGGGTCGGGCTTGTTGAAGCCGATCGCCCCGCCCAGCGCATCGGTAACGGTGGCGCCCGCCTCGCTCGCGATCAGCGCGGCGGCGGCGATGTCCCATTCATGGCCCCAGCGCCGGGTCGCGACGAGATCGGCTTCGTCGGCGGCCACCATCGCGACGCGCAGCGCGATCGAGTTGGGCTTGGCGACCGCGACCAGGTCGCGATCCGCCTTGGGCAGCGCGTCGGCGGGCACCCGCGCGCCGGTCAGCACCGTCCGGTCGCCCGCGCGCAGCCGAACGCCGTCGCGCCAGGCGCCGCCGCCGAGCGTCGCGGTCCATGTCTCGCCGCGCGCCGGGGCGTCGAGCACGCCGAGCACCACCCGCCCGCGCTCGACCAGCGCCACCGACACCGCCCAGCCTCGGCGTCCGCGGATATAGTCGCGGGTGCCGTCGATCGGATCGACCACCCACACATGGTCGCACTCAAGCCGGTCGGGGCGGTCGGCCGTCTCCTCCGACAGCCATCCCGCATCGGGGAGCAGGTCGGCCAGGGCCGCCCGCAGCTGCCGGTCGACCGCCAGATCGATCTCGCTGACGGGATCGCCCGGCGCCTTTTCCCAGCGGTCGAAATCGGTCCGCCACCGCGCCATCGCCATCCGCCCCGCCTCGGCGACGATCCCAGTCACGCCATCGAGCAGCGCGCTCGCGACCTCAGCCACTCGCCACGGTCATGCCGTCCACGCGGATCGTCGGCACGTTGACGCCGTGGCGGAATTCCAGGTCGTTGGCGGGGGTGAGCCGGCGGAACATGTCCTTGAGATTTCCCGCAATCGTGAACTCGGCGACCGACCCCGCGATCCGGCCGTCGACGATGCGGAAGCCCGACGCGCCCCGGCTGTAATCGCCCGTCACGCCGTTGACGCCCTGGCCGATCAGCTCGGTGACGAGCACGCCCTCCGCGATGTCGGCGATCAGGGTCGCGCGGGGCACGCGGCCGGCCGCCATGAACAGGTTGCTCGTCGACACGCCCGGCCCGCCGCCGACGCCGCGCGCGGCATGACCCGTCGGCTCCAGCCCGAGCTGGCGCGCGGAGGCGGAATCGAGCAGCCAGGTCTCCAGCATCCCGTCCTCGACGATCTCGGTCGGCGAGACGGGCAGTCCCTCCCCGTCGAAAGGCCGCGAGCGCAGCCCGTGCGGCCGGTGCGGATCGTCGCGGATCGTGACACCCGGCGCGAATACCGCCGTGCCCAGCGCGTCGAGCAGGAAGCTGGTGCGCCGGGTGATCGCCTGCCCGCCGATCGCCCCGATCAGATGCCCCAGCAGCGACGCGCCGACGCGCGGATCGAAGACGATCGGATAGGCGCCGGCGCGCGGCTTGCCCGGCGACAGCCGCGCCACCGCGCGCTCGCCCGCCAAGCGCCCGATCGCCTCGGGCGGGTCGACCCGCGACAGGTGACGCGCGCCGTGATGGGCGTAATCGCGCTGCATGTTCCCGCCCTCTCCGGCGAGCACGCTGGCCGACACGCCGTAACCGGTCGCGGCATAGGCGCCCGCGAAGCCGTGGCTGGTGGCGAGCGCCCAGACCGAGCGCGAGGCGCTGGCCGATCCCCCCTCGCTGTTGGTGACGCCCGGCACCGCGCGCGCCGCGTCCTCGGCGGCGAGCGCCAGGTCGCGCAGGGCCTGCGGCTCGGGATCGGCGCGGTCGTCCAGGTCCAGGAGCGGCGGGTTGCCGCGCATCAGCCGCTCGGCGGGTGCCAGCCCGGCCCAGGGATCCTCGGGCGCCTCGCGCGCCATCGCCACCGCGCGTTCGACCAATGTCGCCACCGCGTCGTCGGACAGATCCGAACTCGACACGCTCGCCGACCGCGCGCCGATGAAGACGCGCAGGCCCAATTCGCCCGATTCGGACCGCCCGACATCCTCCAGCTTGCCCAGGCGGACGGAGACGTCGAGGCTCCGATCGGCGGCGAACACCGCGTCGGCGGCGTCGGCGCCCGCCGCCACGGCGCGCTCGACGATGGCATGGGCGCGGTCGCGCGCCTGATCGGGGGTCAACATGGGCGCGAGGTAGGCCGCGCGCCGGACGCGCGCAACCATCAGCCTCGGGCGTCAGGCGGTGCCGACCACCAGACAGGCCAGGAACATCAACAGCCCGGCGCTGCGGTTGCTGCGGAAGCGGTCGAGCGCGTTCGCACCGTCGGCGGGACGCAGAGTCGCCGCCTGCCAGCCCAGATGCGCCGCGACCGGGAGCAAGGCGAGCAACGCCAGCGGATCGGGGCGCACCCGCCAGATCGCGACACCCCAGGCGGCGACCGCCAGCGCGTAAAAGGCGCCCACGCCCGGCCTCACCCGCCCGCCCAGCGCGCGCGCGGAGGACCGCACCCCGATCAGCGCATCGTCGTCGATGTCCTGCACCGCGTAGATCGTGTCGTATCCGATCACCCAGGCGACCGATCCCAGATAGACCGCCGCCACCGCTAAGCTAAACCCGCCCGCCACCTCCACCCAGCCGACCAAGGCCGCCCAGGAAAAGACGATGCCCAGCCATGCCTGTGGCCACCAGGTGATGCGCTTCATGAAAGGATAGCAGGCGACCGGCGCGAGGCTCGCCACCGCGACCAACGCGGCCGGGGGGCGGAGCTGGAGCAGGACGACCAACCCGACCAGTGACAGGGCGACGAGCCACGTCCAGGCCCCGCGCACCGACACCAGCCCGCTGGGGATCGGCCGCGCGGCGGTGCGCGCGACGCGGGCGTCGAGATCGCGGTCGACGATATCGTTATACACGCACCCCGCGCCGCGCATCGCGATGCTGCCGACCAGCAGCAACGCGATCAGGTCCCACCGCTCGATCGCCCCGCCCGCCAGCGCCACCGCCCAGGCGCCGGGCCAGAAGAGCAGCCACCACCCGATCGGCCGATCGAACCGCGCGAGCAACGCCAGCCCGCGCACCCGCCGCGGCAGGCGGGCGACGAGCCCGCGATGCTGGCTGTCGGGGGTGGTGGAGAAGGTCATGTCGGGAGCGCATGGGACAGATCGCCGCCAAGGTGAAGGGGGTCGACCGACACGCTTTCGCCCGCGCGATCGAGCGCCTATGTTTCCGGCATGAAACGCGTACTTCCCGCCCTGCTCCTTGCCTCCTTGATCGCGACCGCCGCGCCGGCCGCCCCGCGTGCGACCGGTCCCGAGGGCATCTGGCGCAACGCGCGCGATACGGTGCGCATCCGCGTCCAGCGCTGCGGGCGCGGGCTGTGCGGGCGCGTCGTCCAGGCGGCGCCCGTCGCGCGGGAGGCGGCGGCGGCGGGCGGCACGCCGCGCCTCGTCGGCACCGACCTGTTCCGGGGGCTGGAACGTGGCGAGGACGGCCTGTGGTATGGCGAGGTCTATGTCCCCGACCTGGGCCGCGCCGTCGAGGGTTCGCTCGAACAGGTGAACCGCGACCTGCTCGTCGCAGAGGGCTGCCTGTTCGCGGGCTTCGGATGCAAGACGCAGGAATGGACGCGCGTCCGTTGACCGCCCCGAACCGACGATGATCGGTCTGTCGGTCGCGATCGGGCGCTTCGTCGAGGCGTTGTTCTGGGCGATCCTGCGCGTCGCGGGCGGGGTCGCGGCGATGGCGGTCGTCGGCGCGCTCGGGCTCGCCTGCGCGTGGCTGCTGGCGCGCAAGCTCTGGCGGATGCGGACGGCAAGACGCTGATGGCCGCCACCCCGGCCTGGCCGCCGCGCTCCACCCCCCGCCTGTTCGTCGACGCGGCGCTTGCCGAAGGCCCCCGCCGGATCGACGGTCCGCCCGCCCATTACCTGCTGTCGGTGATGCGGCTGAAGGTCGGCGACGCGGTGAAGCTGTTCGACGACCGCAGCGGCGAATGGCTGGCGGTGGTGGAAGCGACGGGCAAGCGCGACCTCCATGTCCAGCTCACCACCCTGCTGCGCCCGCGCGAGCCTGTGCCCGACATGTGGCTGTGCGCCGCGCCCCTGAAGAAGGGGCGTGTAGACTGGGTGGCGGAAAAGGCCTGCGAGCTGGGCGTGGCGCGGCTCGTCCCCGTGCTCACCCGCCGCGCGGTCGTCGACAAGCCCAACACCGACCGGCTCCGCGCGCACATGATCGAAGCCGCCGAGCAATGCGACCGCACCGCGCTCCCCGTCCTCGCCGATCCGGTCAAGCTCGCCACGCTGCTGCGCGACTGGCCCGCTGACCGCGCGCTGTTCTTCGCCGACGAGGCCGGGGGCGAGCCTGCCGCCGCCGCGATGCGCGCCCGCCCCGGCCCCGCCGCGATCCTGATCGGCCCGGAAGGCGGCTTCGCCGACGCCGAACGCGAGGCGATCCGCGCGCTGCCCCGGGCGGTCGGCGTGTCGCTCGGTCCCCGTATCCTTCGCGCCGACACCGCCGCCGCCGCCGCCGTGGCGATCTGGATGAGCGTCGCGGGCGATTGGTGATGCTTTGGGCGGGGAGGATTTACGGTTGCCCCCGCCCCGCCTAAGGCCCGGCCATGACGACCAAGACCGTTTCGGATAGCAACTCGACGCGGATCGAGTCGCGCGACCAGCTCATCGCGACTTTCGCCAAGGGCGAGAAGCCGCCGGAACGCTGGCGCATCGGCACCGAACACGAGAAGTTCGTCTACCGCACCGCCGATCACCGCGCGCCGTCCTATGACGAACCCGGCGGCATCCGCGACCTGCTCCTGGCGCTGACCGAATTCGGCTGGACCCCCGTCGAGGAGAATGGCCGCGTGATCGCGCTGGCGGGCGCGGACGGATCGGTCAGCCTGGAGCCGGCCGGCCAGTTCGAGCTGTCGGGCGCCCCGCTGGAAACGCTTCACCAGACCTGCGCGGAGACGGGCCGCCATCTGGAGCAGGTCAAGGCGGTCGGCGACCGGCTCGGCCTGGGCTTTCTGGGCCTGGGCATGTGGCCCGACAAGACCCGCGCCGAGCTGCCGCGCATGCCCAAGGGCCGTTACAAGATCATGCTCGACCATATGCCGCGCGTCGGCACCATGGGGCTCGACATGATGCTGCGCACCTGCACCATCCAGGTCAATCTCGACTATTCCTCCGAGGCCGACATGGCCAAGAAGTTCCGCGTCGGCCTGGCGCTCCAGCCGCTCGCCACCGCCCTGTTCGCCAACTCGCCCTTCACCGAAGGTCGCCCGAACGGGATGCTGAGCTATCGCAGCCATATCTGGTCCGACACCGATCCGCACCGCACGGGGATGCTGCCCTTCGTGTTCGAGGACGGGTTCGGCTATGAGCGCTATTGCGACTATGCGTTGGATGTGCCGATGTACTTCGTCTATCGCGACGGGCGCTATCTCGACGCGGCGGGCCTGAGCTTTCGCGATTTCCTGCGCGGCGAGCTGGCGATTTTGCCGGGCGAGAAGCCCAGGATCGAGGACTGGACCGATCACCTGTCCACCGCCTTTCCCGAAGTGCGGCTGAAATCCTTCCTAGAGATGCGCGGCGCCGATGGCGGCCCCTGGAACCGCATCTGTGCGCTGCCCGCTTTGTGGGTCGGGCTGCTCTACGACCAGGGCGCGCTCGACGCGGCGTGGGACCTGGTCAGGCACTGGTCGCTGGACGAACGCCAGACGCTGCGCGACGCGGTGCCGGCCCAGGGGCTGGATGCCCCGATTCCCGGCGGCGGACGCCTGCGCGACATCGCGGGCGAAGTGCTCGACATCGCCCATGCCGGCCTCAAGGCGCGCGCGCGCGGCAATTTCGCGGGCGAGGACGAGACGGGGTTCCTGGATCCGCTGCGCGAGGTCGTGCGGTCGGGCAAGACGCATGCCGAGCGGATGCTCGACCGCTATCACGGCGTCTGGGGCGGCGATGTGAGCCGGGTCTATCCCGAGGAAAGCTTCTAACCGCGCAGCCAGGCGAAGAAGCGCGGCACCGGGCCGTTGCGCGCCATCCAGGCGTGATACTCGGCATAGGCCGGGTCGCTACGCAGATGCCGCTCTTCCGTCCGCGCGCGCCAATAATAGACCCCGCCGACCGCCGCGAGCAGCAGGGTCGCGCGCGCGCCCTCCACCAGCCCGGCGGTCGACAGCATCGGCAGCGTCGACAGCCACCAGAACAGATTCTTCGACAGATAGGCCGGATGCCGCGACCATGCGTACGGCCCGTGCGTCAGGATGCCGCGATGCGTGAGGTTGGAGAAGCGCAGCCCAAACGCCACCGTCGCCCAGGCGTAGATGGCGGTCAGCGCCACCAGCGCTGCGCCGACGATCGCCTGCACCCAGGGCCAGCCGCCTAGCCAATGGACCCAGTCCGACGTGCCCGGATGATAGTCGAGCGGCCCGCCGGCGCTCATCAGGATGAAGGGCGGATAGCAGATCAGCGCCGCCATCCACGCCGCCGCATGGGGGTTGGCCGAGCGGATATGCGCGTCGAGGGGGCGCATCGTCAGGATATAGCCCACGCTGGCGAAGGCGACGTCGACGACGAACATGATCGTGATCAGCAGCCGCGCCAGCGCCACCGGATCGCGCAGCGCGGCGCCCCAATCGGCGCGGATCATCTCTCCGAACCCGCCGGGCGCGATCGCCAGCATGAAGGCCAGGAAGAACGCCTTCACCCCCCAGGCCCGCAGATGCGCGAAGATCGCCTCGGGATCGTGCGGTTGACCCATCAGCCAGCTGCCCAGCGCATGCGCGCCGTCACGGGGCTCGCCGAGACGCCGGTCGATCCACAGCACATAGGGCACCGACAGCGCGAACAGCACCGGCGCGGCCACGGTGAAGCACCACATGGCGAACTGGAAATTGCCCTGCCAATAGAAGCGACCGGTCGCATAGATCAGCGCGATCGCGGCCCAGGTCGCCCACAGGCCCGCCAGCTTGGTCAGGCTGTCGTCGATCGTCTCGCGCCACGGCCGCGCGGCCGTCCAGTCGATCCCCGTCGAGGGGCGGCGGTGCACCTTGTCGACCAGCACCGACCATAGCAGCATCGGCACCGCACAGGCGAGCAGGTTCACCAGCGCCGAATAAGGCCCGTCGAGCCCGTACAGCTTGGCGACCGCGATCCACGCGG
>NZ_DASVRV010000013.1:0-137442 GCF_036388435.1 Sphingomonas sp. | reverse complement strand
GCCCAGAAATTGTCGCTGGTGGCGATGCGGATGATGCGGTGGTCGGGCAGCCCGGCGATCCGCCGCCAGAGCGAAGCTGCCTCGTCGTCGGTGTGGTAGACGGTCACCGTCAGCCGATCGGCGGGCAGACCCCAGTCGCGCGTCAGCAGCGTCCAGGCGTGTTCGATCACCTGTTCCTTGAAATAGGCGCCGAACGAAAAATTGCCGAGCATCTCGAAGAAAGTGTGGTGGCGCGCGGTGTAGCCGACATTGTCGAGGTCGTTGTGCTTGCCGCCCGCGCGGACGCATTTCTGCGACGAGGTGGCGGTCGCATAAGGCCGCGACTCCAGGCCGGTGAAGACGTTCTTGAACGGCACCATCCCCGCATTGACGAACATCAGCGTCGGGTCGTTCTGCGGCACCAGCGGCGCGGAAGGCACGACTTGGTGGCCGGTCCCCGCGAAATAGTCGAGAAAGGAGCGGCGGATGTCGTTGGTCGAGGTCATGGCCGAAGGCTTAGGGGAGTCGCGCCCTGCCCTCAAGCTAGACGGGCTGCTCGATCGAGCGCGGGGGCTCGCTGAAGTATCGGGGTCCGCTCTCGGTCATGTGAAAGCAATCCTCCAGGCGGATGCCGAACCGGCCGGGCAGATAAAGGCCGGGCTCGTTGGAGAAGCACATGCCGGGCGCGAGCCTCGTCAACTCGCCGCGGACGAGGTTGACGGGTTCGTGGCCGTCCATGCCGATGCCGTGGCCGGTGCGGTGCGACAGGCCGGGGAGCCGATAATCCGGACCATAGCCGAGCCCGGTGTAGAAGCGGCGCACCGCATCGTCGACCTGGCTGGCGGGAGTGCCAAGCCGGGCAGTGGCGAAGGCGAGCTGCTGGCCCCGTGCCATGTGATCCCAGACCCGCGCGACCGGCGGCGTGGGACGGCCGAAGACGCCGGTGCGCGAGATGTCCGACTGGTAGCCCCCGACGGTGCAGCCGCAGTCCATGAGCACGACCTGACCGGGGGCGACGCGGTACACCTCGCGGCTGCCATGCGGATAGGCGGATGCCTCTCCGATCAGGACGAGCGCGAATTCGGGTGCGCCGCCCAGCCTGCGCGTCGCGGCGTTCATGAGCGCGGCGATGTCGGCGCCCGTCATCCCGGCCTCGATGCGCGGCCAGGTCCAGCGATAGGCGGCGACCGTCACGTCGCTGGCGGCCTGCATCAGCGCGATCTCGGCGGGGGTCTTGATCATGCGGGAGGCGCGGACGACGGGGTTGGCGGACACGAGCCGCGCGTCGGGGAGCGCGCGGCGCAGGCCCTCGGTCGCGAAGGCGCGGACCGTCTCCTCGATGCCGATCGGGCGGGCGGCGAGCCCGCGCTCGCTCAGATAGGTCGCGACGAGGCGCAGCGGGTCCTCATGCTCCTGCCAGACGCGCACCGTGGCGGGGATGGCGAGCGTCTCGCGGACGCTGGGTTCCTCGAAGAACGGCGTGACGATCAGCGGCTCGCCCTCGGTGGGGATCAGCGCGGCGGTCAGGCGCTCGCTCCGGCTCCAGCGTATGCCGGTGAAGTAGGTGAGGCTCGCGCCCGGTTCGACGAGCACGGCGCCGATGCCATTCGCGCGCATCAGCGCCTGGGCACGCGAGAGCCGCCGCGCGCGCTCGGCGGCGTTGATCGGCTTCGCTCCGCTCGTCAGATCGCCGAGCGCGGTCAGATCGGGTTCGGCGGCGCGCAGGATCGCAGGCGCGAAGGGCCCGAGAGCGGCGGCGGCGAGCGCCCGGCGGCGGGTGGTGAGCATGGGCGGCACGTTACGGCGCTTGACCAAGCGCCCGCAATCCCGTTCCGTGCGCCCCACATTCCCTGTTCGAAAGCGCATGATGGCCAAGCGGCTGACCTATTACATCCTGATCGGGCTGGTGCTCGGCATCGTCACCGGGCTGGCGATCCATCTGTCGCTCAACGACGGGTCTCCCCAAGCCGCCGAGCGGCTGAAGGGGATCGCGAAATGGTTCAGCTACGGCAGCACCATCTTCCTTCGGCTGATCAAGATGATCATCGCGCCGTTGGTGTTCGCGACCTTGGTGCAGGGCATCGCGCAGATGGGCGACACGGCGGCGCTGGGGCGGGTCGGTGGGCGCGCGGTGGGGTGGTTCCTGGCGGCGACGCTGGTCTCGCTGGGGCTGGGGCTGGTGCTGGTCAACCTGATGCAGCCGGGCGTCGGGCTCAACCTGGAGCTGCCGCCGGTGACCGCCGCGTCGGGGGTCGAGACGGCCGCCTTTTCGTTCGAGAAGTTCCTGACGCACATCGTGCCGACATCGATGATCGACGCGATGGCGACCAACGAGATCCTGCAGATCGTCGTCTTCTCCATCTTCGTGGGCGTGGCGATCACGGCGGTGGGCGCTCCCGCCGCGCCGCTGGTGCGCGCGGTCGACGGGCTGGTGGCGGTGATGCTCAAGATCACCGATTACGTGATGCGGGTCGCGCCGATCGCCGTGTTCTGCGCGGTGGCGGCGACGCTGACCGAGCGCGGACCCGGCGTGATCGGGCAGCTCGCCTGGTTCATGGGCAGCTTCTACATCGCGCTCGCGGTGCTGTGGGCGGTGCTGCTGGGAGCGGGCTTCCTGTTCCTGGGAAAGCGGATCGTCGAGCTGGTGCGGCATGTGCGCGAGCCGATGCTGGTCGCGTTCTCGACGGCGTCGTCGGAGGCGGCCTATCCGCGAATGCTGGAGGCGTTGGACCGGTTCGGCGTGCCGCCGCGCATCGCCAGTTTCGTGCTCCCCTTGGGCTATTCGTTCAACCTGGACGGGTCGATGATGTACATGACCTTCGCGTCGCTGTTCATCGCCCAGGCGTACGGGATCGACCTGCCGCTGGGGACGCAGGTGGCGATGCTCCTGTTCCTGATGATCTCGTCCAAGGGGATCGCGGCCGTGCCCCGCGCGTCGCTGGTGGTGATCGCGGCGACGCTGCCGCTATTCAAGATCCCCGAGGGCGGGCTGCTGCTGATCCTGGCGATCGACCATTTTCTCGACATGGGCCGGACCGCGACCAACGTGATCGGCAACGCGGTGGCGGCGGCGGTGGTCGCGAAATGGGAAGGCGGGCTGGATGCGCCGGAGCCGGTGATCGATGGCGGACCGGTCTCCCCCACGCACCCGGTGCGGGCGGAGACCGACAGCTTCCGTTAGTTGGTTCACGCGGAGGCGCGAAGGCGCGGAGAAGAAAAGAGGAGCGACGAGGCGACGTCCGCGTCAGCGGCCCAATCTCCTTTCGATGAGAGCCGCTGGCGCGGCGGGTCTACGCTCAACCCGTTGCGCAGACCCTCCGCGTCTCCGCGCCTCCGCGTGAACCGATTTCAGGCGTAGGCGTAAGGTCCGCCTTTCTCGAGCGCGGTCCGATAAGCCGGGCGGGCATGGACCTTGTCGAGCCAGGCGATCGTGTGCGGGCGGGTCGCTTCCAGGCCGCCGCGCGAGCGGGCGGCTTCGAGCGGGAAGCTCATCATGATGTCGGCGGCGGTGATCGCGTCGCCCGCGAACCAGGGGCGCTGCGCCAGTTCCGCTTCGACATAGTCGAGGTGGAGGTCGATCATCGGCTGGATGCGTTTGGTGATCCGCTTGCCGAACAGAGGAATGCGGCCGAGCACCAGTTTCAGGAGCAAGGGCGGCATCATCGAGCCCTCGGCATAATGGAGGAAGAAGCGGTAGCGTAAGCTCGCTTCGCGGTGCGGCGGCGCACCGAGACGACCGTCGGCGAGCTCGACCAGATATTCGACGATCGCCCCCGTCTCGGCGACCACGCGGCCGTCATGCTCGATGACGGGCGACTTGCCGAGCGGGTGAACGGCTTTCAGCTCGGGCGGGGCCAGCATGGTCGCCTTGTTCCGCTCATAGCGCTTGATCGCGTAGGGGAGGCCGAGCTCCTCCAGCATCCAGAGCACGCGTTGCGAGCGGGAGTTTTCGAGATGGTGGACGGTGATCATGGGCGGGGCTCCTCGCGCGGAAGGTCACTAAAGGTCACGCCAAGAACGTCTGGCGGGGGTGCTGGTGAGTTGCGATAGGATGCTTCGCGCTGGTCGTCACCCCGGCGTAGGCGGGGATCTCTCGCCGAGCATGCGCGTGCTCCGGACAACGCGATCCCAGCTTTCGCCAAGACGGCGGCATAGGGAGAAGGCGAACGGTGGAAAGAGTTTGGAACCGGTAATCGGATGGATGCGTGTAGGACAGCGCTTTTCGCTGTGGCCGCTTTCGACCCATTCCAGACATTCACGCGAAGGCCGCTTTCCAACCTGACGCACTTTCGCAGCAGGTCCCGCCAACGACCTGTAGCGGACATATACGGTTCGACTATATAGCCCTGATGACTGCCAGCCGATTGTCTATTTATGCGCTAATCGCAGGCTTGCTGTCGGGGTGTAGTGGTCCAACCCAGCAACCGAAGCCACAGGCTCAGCGATTACACATCTGGTTCGACGATACAGGGTGTTTTCAGCCACCACAGATGATCCAGGGGACCGCGCGCTACACGGGCGGGCGCGATGACCTGCCAGGGATTGTCTATGCGTGCGGGGTACGCGAGTTTGAGACCAACGATCTTGGAATGGGAGGAGTGAGCGTCGCGTTCGCGTCGGGACCCCGTGACAGTGCAATCGTCGGATGTGTGCAGCGAGCGGCGTCGTTCGGGTTCAATGCTGCCCGAGCAGTCCAGCGACCAAGCCTCGGTTTAGAAGTTAAGCCGGAGCAGAAAGTCCGCCCGCCACAAGAGAAGGCCCGTGCAATAGACTAATGTCTGCTAACCACCCATAACGGACGTAAGTCTTTCCCGCGTTCGGACCTAAGAAAAAGGCCCGCCGTCGCCGGCGAGCCCTTCCCTAACCACGCTGCTCTCACCCTGCCCCGCTACGCGGGACTGTCCCTCTCCCGCGAAGGCGGGAGAGGGTTGTAGGTCAGACGTCGTCTTCCTCGCTCGGCCCGACCAGCAGCTCCTCGGCGACCTTGTCGGTGCGGCCGCGGATGGCTTGCTCCAAACGATCGGTCATTTCGGGGTTGGCCTTGAGGAACGCCTTGGCGTTCTCGCGGCCCTGGCCGATGCGTACCGAGTCGTAGGAGAACCAGCTGCCCGACTTCTCGACCAGCCCGGCCTTGACGCCCAGGTCGATGATCTCGCCCAGCTTGGACACGCCCTCGCCGTACATGATGTCGAATTCGACCTGCTTGAACGGGGGCGCGACCTTGTTCTTGACGACCTTGACGCGGGTGGCGTTGCCGGTGACCTCCTCGCGGTCCTTGACCGCGCCGATGCGGCGGATGTCGAGGCGGACCGAGGCGTAGAATTTCAGCGCGTTGCCGCCGGTCGTCGTCTCCGGGCTGCCGTACATCACGCCGATCTTCATGCGGATCTGGTTGATGAAGATGACCAGGCAACCCGACCGGCTGATGGTGCCGGTCAGCTTGCGGAGCGCTTGGGACATGAGACGCGCCTGGAGGCCGACATGGCTGTCGCCCATCTCGCCTTCGATCTCTGCGCGCGGCACGAGCGCCGCGACCGAGTCGATGACGAGCACGTCGATCGCGTTGGAGCGGACCAGCGTGTCGGTGATCTCCAGCGCCTGCTCGCCCGTGTCGGGCTGCGAGACGATGAGGTTGTCGACATCGACGCCCAGCTTCTTGGCATAGACGGGGTCGAGCGCGTGCTCCGCGTCGACGAAGGCGGCGGTGCCGCCGTTCTTCTGCGCCTCGGCGATGACGTGGAGCGCGAGCGTGGTCTTGCCCGAGGATTCGGGCCCGTAGATCTCGACGATGCGGCCCTTGGGCAGCCCGCCCACGCCCAGCGCGATGTCCAGCCCGAGCGAGCCGGTCGAGATCACCTCGACCTTCATCGCCTCGCGCTGGCCGAGCTTCATCGCCGAACCCTTGCCGAAGGCGCGGTCGATCTGCGCCAGGGCGGCGTCGAGCGCCTTTTGCCGGTCGTTGGAAGCGGCGGTGGTGGAGGTAGCGGTTGCCATGCGGGTATCGATCACCTTGAGATTGGCGGCCATCTGTTCTGCTCCCATTCGCTATAGCAATCGCGCGAACCCTTCAACGCGCGACTGGTCGGATACACCCTGTAAGTGGTGAGAACAAGATAGGAACATCGGTGCGATTTGCAAGGCGGATCCGGCGCGGAAACGAGAAAGGGCGGTCGTTTCCGACCGCCCTTTCGTGCGACGGCGCGTGGGGGCACGGACCATCGACGGATGCGTGAGTTCTGCCCTCCCCGGACCCGTCCTGGCTAGCGTTGCAAGCACGGTGCCAGCCGGAATGCGAGGGGCGAGTCCCGAGACCCGTCCCGGCACGGCACGGACGGTGTCAGGCGAGTGCCGTTTCGAGACACCACCAGCCGCGCGCGCATGCCGCCCCGGCCGCCGCCGCACGATCGGTTTCGCGGTCGAACAACGCGAAGCAGGTCGCGCCCGATCCGGACATCCGCGCGAGCAATGCGCCAGGCGCGCTCGTGAGCAGATCGAGCACCGCGTCGATCGCCGGCGCGAGGCCGCGCGCTGCCGCCTGGAGGTCGTTGCGACCGGCGCAGGCGCGGGTCAGGAGATCGTCTTTCCCGATCGGGCCGCGATCCACGCCGTCCCAGCGCGCGAAGACCGCGCCGGTCGAGACCGGTACGCCAGGGTTGACGAGCAGGACGGGCATGCCGGGCAAACCGGCGACTGGCTCCAGCGCGTCGCCGCGGCCCCGCCCGATCGTCGTCGCGCCGCGCAGGCAGGCGGGCACGTCCGCGCCGAGCCCGGCGGCGATGGTCATGAGCCCCGGATCGTCGAGCGGCACGCGGTGCAGCCGGGCCAGCGCGCGCAAGGTCGCGGCGGCATCGGCCGAACCGCCGCCGATGCCCGATGCGATCGGCAGATTCTTGGTGAGGGCGATGCGGTGCGCGCGGTCGACGCGGTACTCGGCCGTGAACGCGTCGGCGGCGCGGGTGACGAGATTGTCCGCCCAGGGCTCGGCCGGTGCCGAACCGGTCAGGGCGGCGGCGAAGGGGCCGGCGACGGCGAAGGCGTTGTCGGTCGCGGGTTCGAGCTCGATCAGGTCGCCGTCGCGGCAAAAGGCGAAGATCGTTTCCAGTTCGTGATAGCCGTCGGGGCGACGACGCCGGACGTGGAGCGCCAGGTTGAGCTTGGCCGGGGCGGGTTCGGTGATCATCGTCCGGGCGGGCCGGTCAGCAGCTTCGCATCGATCCGCACCTTGTCCGGCCCGTCGGCGACCAGCGCCGCCGCGGTCCAGGCGTGACGGGCCTCGAAACGGCGACCGAGCGTCCAATAGGCGTCGCCGAGATGATCGGCGATCTCGGCATTGGTCGGCTCCGCCTCGGCCGCCCGTTCGAGCAGCGGCAGCGCGCGCGGCGTGTCGCGGGTCAGGTGATAGGCCCAGCCGAGCGAATCGGTGATCCCCGCATTTTCGGGCGCGAGGCGGTGCGCGCGCTCCAGCAGGCGGGTCGAGTCGCGCGTCGCCTCACCGCGCGACAGGCGGGCATAGGCGAGATAGTTGAGCGCGACCGGTTCGTCGGGGGCGAGATCGACCGCCCTGGCGAGCGCGGTCCGGGCTTCCGGCCAGCGTCCGGCCTGTTCGAGCGCGCCGCCGAGCTGCATCCACACCACCCACTCGTCCGCGCCCTCGCCCGCCGCGATCCGGCGGTAGAAGGGGAGCGAGTCGGCGACGCGGCCCGTATCGGCCAGGAGGTCGGCGTAGAGCTGCCAGTCGTCGCGGTCCGCCTCCGGACGAACGACCGCGCGGGCGGCGTGGGCCAGCGCCTCGGGACGGCGGTCGGCGCGGGTGAGCGTCGCGACGCGCGCGGTCGCAGCTGCGCGCGCGAAGGGGCCGTTCGCGCCGATCCCGCCGAGCACCGCCAGCGCATGATCGGCCGCGCCCTGCTTGCCAAGCGCATTGGCGAGGAGCAGGCGCGCGCGGTCATTGCCGGGTTCGGCCAGCAGGGCGGCGCGGGTCAGCGCGATCGCGAGCGGGTTGGGATCGTCGCCGCTGGTCAGATCGGCCGCGACGCGCGCGAACAGCCGCGACACCCCGAAGCCGAGCGAGGGGCCGACGCCCGCCCGCGCCAGCGCGACGCCCATCCCCGCCTGGTCGCCGGGAAAGAGCTGGCGCGCGAGATTGATCTTGCCGCGCCCGCCGAGCAGCTGGGCGGCGCCGATCCGCAGATCGGACCCCGCGTCGATGCCGCCCAGCGAGCGGATGAGCGTCAGCGCCTCGACCTCGCGACCGGTCGCGATCAGGAAGAACGCCCGCGCCTCGGTCGCCAGGCGCCGTGCCACGGGTTCGGTGCCGGTGGCGCCCAGCGCGGCCAAGGGGTCGCCGCCCCGCGCGCGGGCGGTCCAGGCGCGCAGCACGGGGGCGAGGATCACGAGCCGCGTGCGCGCCAGCCTGGCTGTGCCGGCCTCCAGCGCGGCCGCATCGCCCGTCCGGGCCGCGCGGGCGACGCGGAGCAGCACCGCGTCCTCGGGCGTCACCCCGGCCCGGTCGAGAATGGCGATCGCCCGGTCCGCCAGCTCGAGGTCGCCGGCCGCCAGCGCCTCGCGATAGGCGCGGATCGCGACGGGGATGTCGGGCGAGATCGCCAGCGCGCGCGCATAATCGGCGGCGGCGCGGCCGGGCTCGCCGCGCGCGCCGGCCACCCGCGCGCGTACATAGGCGGCGAGACCCGAGATGTCTGCGAGCGCGGGGCCGGGAGCGAGCGCGAGTAGCGACGCCAGTGCCAGGCGGCCGCGGCGAAGCCGCGTCGTCGATCCTTGCTTCGGCGAGGTCGGCCGAGCCGAGCGAAGCTCGCTACATATTCGGGTAATTGGGCCCACCGCCGCCCTCCGGCACCACCCATTTGATGTTCTGGCGCGGGTCCTTGATGTCGCACGTCTTGCAATGGACGCAGTTCTGCGCGTTGATCACGAAGCGGGGGTCGTCCGTCTCCTCGCCCACCACCTCGTAGACGCCGGCCGGGCAGTAACGCTGCGACGGCTCGTCGTAATTGGGCAGGTTGTATTCGATCGGGATCGACGGATCGCGCAGGGTCAGGTGGACGGGCTGATCCTCCTCGTGGTTCGTGTTCGACAGGAACACCGAGGACAGGCGGTCGAAGGTCAGCACGCCGTCCGCCTTGGGATAGATGGGCGGCACGACCTGGTCCTTGCGCCACAGCGATTCGTGGTCGGGATGGTGCTTCATCGTCCAGGGCATCTTCAGGCCGAAATGCTCCAGCCACATCTGGACCCCCGACAGCGCCGAGCCCGCGAAGTCGCCGAACTTCTTGACGGTGGGAACGACGTTCCTGACGACCGACAGCTCCTTGTGGAGCCAGGACGCCTCGAATGCCTGCGGATAGGCGGTGAGCTCGTCGCCCTCGCGCCCCTCGCGCAGTGCTTGGAACGCCGCCTCGGCCGCCAGCATCGCCGATTTCTGCGCGCCGTGGACGCCCTTGATGCGGGGCACGTTGAGGAAGCCCGCGGAACAGCCGATCAGCGCGCCGCCGGGGAAGACCAGCTTGGGGATGGACTGGAGCCCCCCGTCGTTGATCGCGCGCGCCCCGTAGGAGACGCGCTTGCCGCCCTCCAGCAGCTCGGCGACCGCCGGGTGGGTCTTCCACTTCTGCATCTCGCCAAAGGGCGAGAGATAGGGGTTGGAATAGTTGAGCCAGGTAACGAAGCCGATCGACACCTGGCCGTTCGCCTGGTGATAGATCCAGCCGCCACCGTTGGCGTGCGCGTCGAGGGGAAAGCCCTGAGTGTGGATCACGCGGCCGGGATGATGCTTTTCCGGCACGATGTCCCACAATTCCTTGACGCCGAGGCCGTATACCTGGGGCTGGCTGTCGCGGGCGAGATCGAACAAGGCGATCACCTCCTTGGACAGGTGGCCCCGCACGCCTTCGGAGAAGAAGGTGTATTTCGCGTGGATCTCGAGGCCGGGGGTGTAGTCGGGCTTGCGCGTGCCGTCGCGCGCGACGCCCATGTCGCCGGTCGCGACGCCCTTCACCCGTCCGTCTTCGTGGAACAGCACTTCGGCGGCGGCGAAGCCGGGAAATATCTCGACGCCGAGCTCCTCCGCCTTGCCCGCGAGCCAGCGGCACAGATTGGCGAGGCTGACGGTGTAGGTGCCCTTGTTGTGGAGAAAGGGCGGGGTCCACAGATGCGGCAGGTTGAACTTGCGCTTGCCCGCGAGCACCCAGTGATGATTCTCGGTCACCGGCGTCTCGGCGAGCGGACAGTCGCCGTCGCGCCAGTCGGGGAAGAGCTCGTCCATCGACCGCGGATCGACGACGGCGCCCGACAGGATGTGCGCGCCGACCTCCGATCCTTTTTCGAGAACGCACACCGACAGCTCCGACCCGGCGTGGGCGGCAAGCTGTTTCAGCCGGATCGCCGCGGTCAGGCCGGCGGGGCCCGCGCCGACGATCACGACGTCATAGGGCATCGACTCGCGTTCGCTCATCTTCAACACTCCAAGCCTGCCCGTCCGGTCGCGGGGAGGCGTCATCTTGTCCCGAATCCCGATCAGCCGGATTGACGCGCACGTCAACCGGGTCGCACCAGCCATGTAATGGGCGCGGAACCGATTTTCGACCGGCAGATGCTGGAATCCGCGCTGGATTGGTGGCGCGACGCGGGCGTCGACACGCTGGTCGACGAGCTGCCCCGCGACTGGTTCGCCAAGCCTTCGACGCCCTCCCCCGCTCCGCCCGTCGCGGCGGAACCGTCCGCGTCGCTACCGGACAGCTGGGACGCGTTCCTGGCCTGGCGCGGGGGCGACCATGCGCCCGAAGCCGGGTGGGCCGGCCCCGGCGTGCTGGCGAGCGGGCCGGCGGACGCTACGGTCATGGTGCTTGCCGACGTGCCCGACCGCGACGATTGCGCGGCGGGCAAGCTGCTGACGGGCGAACCCGGACGGCTGTTCGACCGGATGCTGGCAGCGATCGGACTGGCGCGGGAGACGGTGCATGTGGCGTCGGTCTGCGCCAGGCGGCCCGTGTCGGGACGCGTCGGGCGCGACGACGAGACCCGGCTGGGCGAGGTCGCGCGGCACCATGTGGAGCTGGTCGCGCCCGAGCGGCTGCTGGTGATGGGCGATGCGGCCAGCCGTGCCGTGCTCGGGATGAGCGTGCTTCAGGCGCGCGGGCGTTTACATCCGCTTAACCATAAGGGTGGAATGACGAGCGTGGTGGCGAGCTTCCATCCGCGCTTCCTGCTCGAACATCCCGGCCGCAAGCGGGAGGCCTGGAGGGACCTGCAGATGTTGATCCGGGGATCTGGGGAATGAAGTCGATCAACTTTCTAATGTTGGCGAGCATGGCCGTGGCCGCGCCCGTGTTCGCGGCCGAGCCGGCGGCGCCAGCCGCGGACTTTTCGCGCGACCGCATTCCCGCGCAGCTCGATGCCGGGCAGCGCGAGGGCTATGCGGCCGTGTTCGGGGCGATCCGCGCCGAACGCTGGACCGACGCACAGATCGCGCTGGACGCGATGAAGCCCGGGCCCCTCCATGCGGTCGCGCGCGCCGAACTCTACACCGCCAAGAACTCTCCCAAGGTCGAGCTGGAACCGCTGATCGCGCTGCTGAACGAGGCACCCGAGCTGCCCCAGGCGGAGGCGCTCGCCCGGCTGGCGCGGACGCGCGGCGCGGAAGAGCTGCCCCCGCTGCCGGTGGCGCAGCGGCTGATCTGGCAGGACGGCGCTCCCCGCCGCGTCCGCGCCAAGGCGGTCAAGAGCGACCTGATCGCGGCCGATCTGGCGGTGAGCATGCAACCCTTCGTCAAGGCCGACCAGGCCGCCGAGGCGCGGGCGCTGCTCGACGCGACCCAAGGCTTGAGCCCAGAGGCGCTGACCGAGTGGCGCGCGAAGATCGCGTGGATGTATTTCCTGCGCGGCGACGACGCGAATGCGCGTGGGCTCGCGGTGCAGGCCGAATCGGGCCTTGGCGAATGGGCGCTCCAGGCGCGCTGGACGGGCGCGCTGTCGGCGTGGCGCCAGCGCGACTATCGCGCGGCGGGAACCGCGTTCGAGGCGGTGGCGGCGCGGGCGACCGATGTCGATCTGCGGGCGGCCGGGCTCTACTGGGCGGCGCGCGCCGACATGGCCGGGGCGCGGCCCGACCGCGTCGAGGCGCGGTTGAAGGCGGCGGCGCAATTTTCCGAGTCCTTCTACGGCCAGCTCGCCGGGCAGACATTGGGGCTGAAAGGCAAGACCAAGCCGGTGACTGGGCTGGTCGCGGCGGACTGGGCGGCGCTCGACAAGCGGCCCAATGTGCGCGTGGCGGCGGCCTTGGTCGAGCTGGGCGAGATGGACCTGGCCGACGACGTGTTGCGCCAGCAGGCCAAGATCGGCAGCCCGGCGGAGTTCCAGAGCCTGCTCCGCCTGGCAGGTACGCTGGACCTGCCCGCCACCAGTCTGTGGATGGCGCATAACTGCCCGGCCGGCTTCAAGCCCGCCGCCGAGGCGCGCTATCCGACCCCTAATTGGAAGCCCGACAGCGGCTGGCGCGTCGACAAGGCGCTGGTCTACGCCCACACGTTGGAGGAGTCGCGGTTCCGCAACAAGGTGGTCAGCCCCGCCGGCGCTTACGGCCTGATGCAGATCATGCCCGCCGCGGCGACCGACTTCGCGCGCGAGCGCGGGCTGGCGGAGGCGGACCGCGCCTTCCTGACCCGGCCGTCGACCAACATGGATGTCGGGCAACGTCACCTGGAGCGGCTGCGCGACATGAAGGGGACGACGGGCGGGCTGCTGCCCAAGGTAATCGCCGCCTATAATGCCGGGCCCAAGCCGGTCGGCGAATGGAACATGGCTGTCCGCGACGGCGGCGATCCGCTGCTCTACATCGAATCGATCCCCTATTGGGAGACGCGCGGATACGTGACGACGGTGCTGCGCAATTACTGGATGTATGAGGGCGTCGGGGGCAAGGCCGCCTCGCCCAGCCGCAAGGCGCTGGCCCAGGGTATGTGGCCGCGCTTTCCCGGCCTGCCCGGCGCGAGCGCGGTGCGGATCAGGACCCCGATCGCGCCGCCCGCCCCCACGACCACGATCGCGGCGAGCGCGCCCGTGCCGATCCGGACGACGCTGGTCGCCGATGCCGATTGACGAGAGCCGCGCCTTCGTTCCGGTCCGCATCGCCGTTCTGACCGTTTCCGACACGCGCGGCCCGGCGGAAGATCGGTCGGGCGACATCCTGGTCGAGCGGCTGCGCGCGGCGGGTCACGAACTGGCAGACCGGCGGATCGAGCGGGACGAGGTGCCGGCGATCGTCGGGCGGCTGAACGGGTGGATCGACGATCCCGCGATCGACTGCGTGATCACGACGGGCGGCACCGGCGTGACCGGGCGCGACGTGACGCCCGAGGCGATCCGCCAGGTCGCGGACAAGATGATCCCCGGTTTCGGCGAGCTGTTCCGCTGGCTGAGCTTCCAGACGATCGGCACCTCGACGATCCAGTCGCGCGCCTGCGCCTGCGTCACGCGGGGCACCTACGTCTTCGCGCTGCCGGGATCGACGGGCGCGGTGAAGGACGGGTGGGACGGCATCCTGCGCGACCAGCTCGACAGCCGTCACCGCCCCTGCAACTTCGTCGAGCTGATGCCGCGCCTGCTGGAGCGCTGACCGGCCCGCTCAGCCGGCCGCCTGCATCGCCGCGAGTTCGTGGCCGGCGGGGTCGCGGAAGTGGAAGCGACGACCGCCGGGAAAGGCGAAGATCGCGCGGGTGATCGTCGCGCCCGCCGCTTCGACCCGCGCCAGCACCGCGTCGAGATCGGCGACCTCGATCACCGGCAACAGCTGGGTCGGCTTCTCGGCAGGATCGGCCTGGAAGCCGATATCGGTGTCGCCTGTCGTGGTCGCGGCATAGGTCGGGCCGAAGCCGGTGAAGGTCCAGCCGAACGCGTCGGCGTAGAAGCCCTGCGCCGCCGCGATGTCGCCGACGGGCAGTTCGAGATAGTTCAGTCGCGCCATGTTCGCCTCCGTGACAGTTCTTGCTATGTTCTGATCGGCCCGATAGTCTTCGTCAATGGCGAAGACTCGGCCCGTGCGCGGTGCGACGCTGAACGCGGAGAGCCGGCGGTTCAACCTGCCCCGGACGGAGGCGGACGGCGACTGGCTGGACGCGCGCGAGGCGCTCGACGGACCGCCGCCCCGGCTGCGCACGACGGTGACGGTGGAGCGCCCGCGCACGATCATCAGCCGCAACGCGTCGCCGGACATGCCGTTCGACCGGTCGATCAATCCCTATCGCGGGTGCGAGCATGGCTGCATCTATTGCTATGCGCGGCCGAGCCATGCGTTTCACGACCTGTCGCCGGGGCTGGATTTCGAGAGCCGGCTGTTCGCCAAGCCCGACGCGGCGGCGCTGCTGTGCGCCGAGCTGGCGCGGCCCGGCTATGTCGCGGCGCCGATGGCGCTGGGCACCAACACCGATCCCTATCAGCCGATCGAGCGCGACTGGCGGATCACGCGCGGGGTGATCGAGGTGCTGGCCGAGTGCCGTCATCCGCTGACGATCACGACCAAGTCGGACCGGGTGGTGCGCGACCTGGACCTGCTCGCGCCCATGGCCGCGCTGGGGCTGGCGACGGTGTGCCTGTCGGTCACCTCGCTCGACCCGAGGATCGCGGCGACGATCGAGCCGCGCGCGCCGCATCCCGAGCGACGGCTGGCGGCGGTGCGCCGGCTGGCCGACGCCGGGGTGCCCGTCCATGTCTCCATCTCCCCCGTCATCCCGGCGATCACCGATCACGAGATCGAGCATCTCGTTGAGCGCGCGGCCGAGGCGGGCGCGACAGCGGCCTATTTCATCCCCGTCCGGCTGCCCTGGGAGGTCGCGCCCTTGTTTAAGGCGTGGCTCGACGAGCATTTCCCCGACCGGGCTGGCAAGGTGATGGCGACGATCCGCTCGCTGCGCGACGGGCGCGACAATGATCCGGGTTTCTTCACGCGGATGCGCGGATCGGGGCCCTGGGCGGAGCTGCTGGCGACGCGCTTTCGCATCGCGTGCCGCAAGCACCGGCTGAACGAGCGCAAGGTCCCCCTGCGCTCCGACCTGTTCCGCCCGCCCGCCGGGCCGCAGGGCGAGCTGTTCTGAGGCAACCCGCGTCGGCGCCGACCGTTGTCGGACGGGAACCCAGGAGAGGATCGATCATGACCGACCGCAACCGCGACGATGCGCCCAAACAGCCGCTGAGCCCCAACGACGCCGATCGCGCGGGCGCCGGATCGGGCGCCGAGCCGAGCGAGGATGCCGGCGCGGGCTATGGCAACCACGCCGTGCCCGACCTGGAGGGCGAACCCGGCGACTCGAGCAGCGACGCGCGATAGGACCCGGCTCCAAGGCCGGGGCGACGGGAAGCGGGCGTCAGGCCGCGAGCTGGTGGTTCTTGTACCGCTCCCGGAGCGCGGTCTTGAGCAATTTACCGGTCGCGGTGTGGGGCAGTTCGTCGACGAACAGCACCTCGTCGGGCAGCCACCATTTCGCGACATGCTGCGCCAGATGCGCGGCGATCTCGGCAGCGGTCACCGATGCGCCCGGCTTGCGGACCACGAGCAGCAGCGGACGCTCGTCCCAGCGGGGGTGATGGACGCCGATGGCGGCGGCCTCGGCGACGCCCGGGCAGCCGACGGCCGCATTCTCCAGCTCGACCGAGCTGATCCACTCACCGCCCGACTTGATCACGTCCTTGGCGCGGTCGGTGATCTGCATCGTCCCGTCGGGGTGGAGCAGCGCGACGTCGCCCGTGTCGAACCAGTTATCCGCGTCGACCGAGACCTCCTCCGCCTTGAAATAACGCTGGACGATCCACGGGCCGCGACATTGCAGCCGGCCCGAGCTCTGCCCGTCGCGGGGCAGTTCCGCCCCCTCCTCGTCGACCACGCGCAACTGGACGCCGAAGGGCACGCGACCCTGCATCGCCACCTGGTCGACCTGCTGGTCGAACGTCAGATCGTCCCAATCGGGCGAGCGCGCGCCCATGGTGCCGATGGGCGAGGTCTCGGTCATGCCCCAGGCATGGTTGACGCGTACGCCCATGCGCATGATCCGCTCGATCATCGCGCGCGGCGCGGCCGAGCCGCCGATGGTGACGAGCTCGAGATGCTTCGGCGCGACGCCGGTCGCGTCCATGTGCGCGAACATGCCGAGCCAGACGGTCGGCACGCCGGCCGAGTGGGTCACGCGCTCGCGGTTCATCAGGTCGCACAGCAGGGCGGGCTCGTTGACCGTGGAGAAGACGAACTTGCACCCCGCGACCGCGCCGGCGAAGGGCAGGCCCCACGCCGCGGCGTGGAACATGGGCACGATCGGCAGCACGACCGCGCGCGTGTCGAGGTCGAAGACCGCGGGCTGCACCTCGGCGAGGGCGTGGATGACGCTTGAACGGTGGGTGTAGAGCACACCCTTCGGGTTGCCGGTCGTGCCGCTGGTGTAGCAGAGCATGCAGGGGTCGCGTTCCGGGCCTTCGACCCAGGCGAAATCCCCGTCCTGGGCGTCGACGAGCGCGCGGAAGCTGCCCTCGCCCTCGCCGTCCATCACCACATAATGCTCGATCGTCGTCCAGCGGTCGCGCAGGCGGTCGACGATGGGCTGGAACATGCGGTCGTAGAGGAGGACGCGGTCCTCGGCGTGGTTGGCGATATAGACGAGCTGGTCGTCGAACAGCCGGGGATTGATGGTGTGGATCACCCCGCCCATGCCCGTAGCGCCGTACCAGGCGGCGAGGTGGTGCGCGTGGTTCATCGCCAGGGTGGCGACGCGGTCGCCGGGGCCGCAGCCGAGGCGGACGAGCGCTTGGGACAGACGGCGCGCATCGCGCTCGATCCCGGCCCAGTCCGTGCGCGTCTCCGAACCGTCGGCCCAGCGCGACACGATCTCGCGCCGGCCATGCTCGCGCGCGGCATGTTCGATCAGGCGCGGCACCCGCAGCTCGAAATCCTGCATTCCGCCCAGCATCGCTCTCTCCCGCGTAATTATCCGACGAGCGCCAGCCGCGTTTCGCTGTTCCGGAGCTCGACCTTCGCGATACCGTGCAACAGCTCGATCCGCCCCGCAAGCTCGGCGTCCAGCAGGAAGTCGCGGCCGAGCAGGACGGTCGCCTCGGCGCCGTCGGAATAGCGCAGGATCGCTCGCACCTCGCCGCGCGCGCCGCGGTGGTGCTGGAGCATGCCCGCCAATGCAGGGAAGGCGGCGGGATCGGTGATCGTCGCCTCGATCACGAAGCGCGCGGTGGAGGCGAGCCCGTCGAAGGGCTGGACGCGGCGGACGCTGACGCGCGGCGCGTCCTCGCCGGGGCGGCGATCCAGCTCGACGGTGATGAGCGCGCATGTCGCCTCGCGCGCGGCCTCCTCCAGGTCCTTGGCGACGGCATCGTCGAAGCAGGTGGCGGAGAATTGCCCGCTGGCGTCGGAAAGCTGCGCCATCAAATAGCGCTTGCCGCGCGCGGACTGGCGCCAGCGCGCCTCCTCGACCAGCACCGCCATGGTCGCGCCCGTGCGACCGTCGTCGGGGATGTGGAGCTCGCCCAAGGCGGCATAGGCGCGCGCGCCGTGCATCCGGGCGATATGCGCGTGGCGGTCGACCGGGTGGGCGGAGAAGTAGAAGCCGAACGCCTCCTTCTCCTGCTCCATCCGCTCCGCCAGGGTCCAGCGGATATCGGGGAGCTTGATCGCGTCACCGGCGTGGCTCTCCTCACCGAACAGGCCACCCTGCCCGCTCGTCTTGGCATCGTGGGTGCGCGCGGCGACGGCGAGGATCGTGTCGGCGGCCGCGTGGAGCCCCGCGCGGTTCGCGTCGAGCGCGTCGAACGCGCCCCCGGCGGCGAGCGTTTCGAGCTGGCGCTTGTTGAACAGGCGCGGATCGACGCGGGTGGCGAGGTCGTCGATATCGGCGAAGGGCCCATGCTCGCGCCGTTCCTGGACCAGCCGCTCCATCGCGCCCTCGCCGACCGACTTCAGCGCGGCGAGCGCGTAGCGGACCCTGGGGCCGTCTTCCCCCACCTCGACGTCGAACTCGGCGTCGGACCGGTTGATGTCGGGGCCGCAGACGGTCACCCCGAGGCGCCGGGCGTCGTCGACGAAGATGCCGAGCTTGTCGGTCAGCGCCATGTCGTAGCACATGGACGCGGCGTAGAATTCGTGCGGGTGGTGCGCCTTGAGCCAGGCGGTCTGATAGGCGAGCAGCGCATAGGCGGCGGCGTGGCTCTTGTTGAAGCCGTAGCCGGCGAATTTGTCGATCAGGTCGAACAGCTCGTTCGCCTGTTGCTTGCCGATGCCGTTCACCGTCCGGCATCCCTCGACGAATCCGGCGCGTTGGGCGTCCATCTCCGCCTTCACCTTCTTGCCCATGGCGCGGCGGAGCAGATCGGCGCCGCCCAGGCTGAAGCCCGCCAGCACCTGCGCGGCCTGCATCACCTGTTCCTGATAGACGAAGATGCCGTAGGTTTCGGCCAGGATCGGCTCGAGCAGCGCATGGGGATAGGCGATGGGCTCCTGCCCGTTCTTGCGGCGGCCGAAGCTGGGGATGTTATCCATCGGGCCCGGTCGGTAGAGCGAGACGAGCGCGATGATGTCGCCGAAATTCGACGGGCGGACGGCGGACAGCGTGCGGCGCATGCCTTCCGATTCGAGCTGGAAGACGCCCACCGTGTCGCCGCGCTGGAGCAGTTCGTAGACGCCCTCGTCATCCCAGGCGAGCGCGTCGAGATCGATGACGATCCCCCGTTTCGCAAGCAGTTGCGTGGCTTTCTTCAGAACGGACAGCGTCTTCAGGCCGAGAAAGTCGAACTTCACCAGCCCGGCGCCCTCGACATATTTCATGTCGAACTGGGTTACGGGCATGTCGGAGCGCGGGTCGCGATAAAGGGGGACGAGCTCGGCGAGCGGACGGTCGCCGATGACGACGCCCGCCGCATGGGTCGAGCTGTGGCGCGGCAGGCCTTCGAGCTTCATCGCCAGGTCGAGCAGGCGCCGCACGCCATTGTCGTTGGCATATTCGCGCGCGAGCTCCGACACGCCGTTCAGCGCGCGGGTCAGCGTCCAGGGGTCGGTCGGGTGGTTCGGGACGAGCTTGGCGAGGCGGTCGACCTGGCCATAGCTCATCTGGAGGACGCGGCCGGTGTCCTTGAGCACGGCGCGCGCCTTGAGCCGCCCGAAGGTGATGATCTGCGCGACCTGGTCGCGGCCATATTTCTCCTGGACGTAGCGGATGACCTCGCCGCGGCGGGTTTCGCAGAAATCGATGTCGAAATCGGGCATCGACACGCGTTCCGGGTTGAGGAACCGTTCGAACAGCAGCCCGAGCGGGAGCGGGTCGAGATCGGTGATCGTCAGCGACCAGGCGACCACCGACCCGGCGCCCGAGCCGCGGCCCGGGCCGACCGGAATATCGTGATCCTTGGCCCATTTGATGAAGTCGGCGACGATCAGGAAATAGCCGGGGAATCCCATCTGGATGATGACGTCGAGTTCGAATTCGAGCCGGTCGCGATACTCGGCCTGCCAGTCGCCCTCGCCCCCCTTGCCGAGCGCCGCGATCCGGTCGAGCCGCGCCTCCAGCCCCGCGCGGGCGTCGCGGCGAAGCATCTCCGCCTCCGCGGCGAGATCGGGGGGCGTGGCGAGGCTGGGCAGGATCGGCTTGCGGCTGGGCGCCATGACGCCGCAGCGGCGCGCGACATGGAGCGTGTTCGCGATCGCCTCGGGCAGATCGGCGAAGAGTTCGGCCATCACCTCGGCAGGCTTGATCCAGGCGTGGCGGCAGGTACGCTTGCGGTCCTCGGTCGCGACATAGCTCGACTGGGCGATGCAGAGCATTGCGTCGTGCGCGTCGCCGAAATCGGCCTCGGCGAAGCAGGACGGGTTGGTCGCGACGAGCGGCAGGTCGCGCGCATAGGCGAGCTCGATCAGCGCGGCCTCGGCGGCGATCTCGACCGGGTCGTCGCGGCGGGACAATTCAATGTACAGCCGATCGGGAAACAGCGTCTGGAGCCGGTCGGCATAGGCGTGGGCGCGGTCGGGCTGGTCCTCGGCGAAGAGACGAGCCAGTCCCCCTTCCCCGCCGGCCGTGAGCGCGAGAAGGCCGTCGGTGCGCCCCTCCAGCGCGGCGAAGTCGACATGGGCGTCGAGTTCGATCGGGCGGCCCAGATGCGCCATCGACACGAGCCGGCACAGATTGTCGTACCCGATCGCGTCCTGCGCGTAGAGCGCCAGCCAGTCGAGCGGCGCGGTCACGCCTTCGGGCGTGTCGGGACGGCAGACGCCCAGCATCGCGCCGATGATCGGCTGCACCCCGCCCTTCTTCGCTGCCTCCGAAAAGGCCATGGCGGCATAGAGCCCGTTGCGGTCGGTCAGCGCGGCCGCGGGAAAGCGCAAGCCCCGCGCGCGCTCGACGATGGCCTTGGGTTCGATCGCCCCGTCGAGCATGGTGTAGGAGGAGAAGATTCGGAGCGGAACGAAACCGGAATGCATAAGGGGACTATGGGACCCGCCCGATGATTCGGAAAGCGGTTCCTCCCCGGTCCGCGAGGAAGGTCAGAGCAGCGCCTCGATGTCGCGGCGCAGGTCCTCGGGCTTGGTCGTGGGTGCATAGCGGCGCACCGCACGTCCCTGCCGGTCGACCAGGAATTTGGTGAAGTTCCATTTGATCGCACGGCTGCCCATCAGCCCCGGCGCCTCCGCCTTGAGCCGGTCGAACAAGGGCGCGGCGCCGGGGCCGTTGACGTCGATCCTGGCGAAAACGGGAAAGGTCACGTCGTAGTTGAACGAGCAGAAATTCGCGATCTCGGCCGCGTCGCCCGGCTCCTGCGCGCCGAACTGGTTGCAGGGAAAGGCCAGCACCTCGAAGCCTCGGGCGCCGTAATCGCGGTGGAGCTGCTCCAGCCCCTCATATTGGGGGGTGAAGCCGCATTTGGACGCGGTGTTGACGATCAGCAGCACCTTGCCGCGCCAGGTGTCGAGCGAAGCGGGGCCGCCATCGGCGGCGAGGACTTCGAGATCGGTGATCGCGCTCATGACAGCTCCTCGATGCGGCCTTCGTGCAGGCGGACGACGCGGTCCATCTTCGCCGCCAGCCGTTCGTTATGGGTGGCGACCAGCGCGGCCGATCCCTCGTCGCGGACGAGGCGCAGGAACTCGGCGAGGACGATCCCGGCCGTCTGTTCGTCGAGATTGCCCGTGGGTTCGTCGGCGAGGATCAGCGACGGCCGGTTGGCGAGCGCGCGGGCGACCGCGACACGCTGCTGCTCGCCCCCGGAGAGCTGGCTGGGGCGATGCGTCAGCCGATGGCCGAGGCCGAGCGCGGTGAGCAGGGTGGCCGCGCGCGCGCGGGCATCGGCGCGCGGGATCTCGCGGACGAGCTGGGGGAGGACGACATTCTCCGTAGCGTCGAAATCGGGCAGCAGATGGTGGAACTGGTAGACGAAGCCGAGACGGTCGCGGCGGACGAGCGTGCGCGCGGCGGCGTCGAGCTTGGCCGCCTCCTGCCCGGCGATGCGGATCGATCCCTCGAACCCGCCCTCCAGCAGGCCGACCGCCTGGAGCAGGGTCGACTTGCCCGATCCCGAGGGACCGAGTAGCGCGACGATCTCGCCGGGCGCGACCTGCAGGTCGACGCCGCGCAGCACCGCGATCGTCTGGCCGCCCTGGGCGAAGCTGCGCGACAGGCCGGCGGTCTGGAGGACCGGTTCACTCATATCTTAGCACCTGAACCGGATCGGTGCTGGCCGCCTTGAAGGCCGGATACAAGGTCGCGAGGAAGCTGAACACCAGCGCCATCAGCGCGATCGCGACGATCTCGACGGGATCGGTCTTGGACGGCAGCTCGGTCAGGTAGCGGATCGACGGGTCCCACAGATTCTGGCCGGTGACGAGCTGGATGAAGTTCACCACGCCCTGACGGTAGAAGAGGAAGATGAAGCCCAGCACCAGCCCCGCCAGCGTGCCGAGCGCGCCGATGGTCGTGCCCACCGTCACGAAGATGCGCAGCAGGCTGGTCCGCGTCGCGCCCATGGTGCGCAGGATGGCGATGTCGCGCGTCTTGGCGCGCACCAGCATGATGAGCGAGGACAGGATGTTGAACACGGCGACCAGGATGATGATCGACAGCACCACGAACATCGCCACTCGTTCCACCGCCAGCGCCTCGAACAATTGCGCGTTCATGGTTCGCCAGTCGGCGATCACCGCGCGACCGCCGATGCGCGCCGCCAGCGGCTGGAGGATGGAGCCGACCTGGTCGGGATCGACCGTCTGCACCTCGACCATGCCGACGGCGTCGCCGAGCAGCAGCAGGGTCTGCGCCTCCTCCAGCGGCATGACGACATAGGCCTTGTCGTAATCATAGACGCCGATCTCGAAAATGGCGCCGACCGTATAGGCGACGATGCGCGGCACGGTGCCGAACGGGGTGGTCTGGCCTTGCGGGCTGATGAGCGAGATCTCCGAGCCGACCCGCGCGCCCAGCGCCTCCGCCAGGCGCGAGCCGACCGCGATGCGGTTGCCGCCGGGGACGATCCCGTTCAGCGTGCCCGACACGACCTGCCCGCCGACCGAGCGACGCATGTCGGCGACGGACTGGCCGCGCACCAGCACCGCCTCGACCCGGCCGTTATAGCTGGACATGAGCGGCTGTTCGATCAGCGGCACCGCGCTGGTCACGCCGGGGGTGGCGCGCGCCTCGCGGACGATGTCGCGCCAGTCGGGCAGGCGTCCGCCGAAGCCCTGCACGACCGCATGACCATTCAGCCCGGTGATCTTGTCGAACAGCTCGGCACGAAAGCCGTTCATCACGCTCATCACGATCACCAACGCGGCGACGCCGAGCATCACCGCCACCAGGCTGATCGAGGCGACGAGGAAGATGAACCCCTCCCCCTTGCCCGGCAGCAGGTAGCGCCGGGCGATCATGCGTTCATAAGGGGCGAGGATCATGTCGTCCGTTCGCCTACCGGGGCGGAGCCGGACTGGCAATCGCGGCGCGGCTGTGGCGGCGAAGTCACAGGATCGACATATTCGTCGCAGGGCCGTCGCGGCACGCGTGACAAGCGCGGATGTTCCGCCTAGCCAAGATGCACTGGCACACAGGCAATCGCCGTGGTTCGGGGACAGGCCTTCGCGCAGCACCCACAAGGGAGCGCGATCACGAAGGCGAACAGGGGGCTGACGAGCGATCGTCACGCAGGCGCCCGGGCTGGAGACAGCCCGGGCGTTTGCCGTTTCCGGACCCGAAAAATATTTCATGATAGGGCCGGATCGGCCTCTTGACGACGGCTTCGCGCTCACCAAATCGCTGCCGCGCGACGCCTTCGGGGTCGCGCCGGGGTGCCGCGCCCGTCGGTGCGCGGGCTCCACCATCAACTCGCTTTTCGGAGGATTTGATATGCGACTCGACCTGACCCCCTATCGCCGTTCGACCATCGGCTTCGACCGGCTCTTCGACCTGCTCGAGCAGAATACGCGCGGCGCGGCGCCGGAGAACTATCCGCCCTTCAACCTGGAGCGCGTCGCCGACGACCGCTACCGCATCACGCTGGCGGTGGCGGGCTTCGCGCGCGACGAGATCGACATCACGGCACAGCAGAACCTGCTGCTCGTGACCGGCAAGAAGGATGATCGCGCGGACGCGACCTTCCTGCACGTCGGCATCGCCAATCGCAGCTTCGAGCGTCGGTTCGAACTCGCCGATTTCGTGTTCGTCGAGGATGCGCGGCTCAACGACGGGCTGCTCGTGATCGACCTGGTCCGCGAGGTGCCCGAGGCGATGAAGCCCAAGACGATCGCGATCAAGACGGGCGCCCCGCTCGCCGCGGTCGAGGCGAGCGACACGGCCAAGGCGGCGTAGAAGCGCGCTGCGAGGCGCCGTCGGGGCGTCCGGACCCGACGGTCCGGACGCCCCGCTTTTCCATGACTTAGGCGGCGATATATTTCGGGAGCTCGGCGAGGCAGCACCGGTTCCGCCCGCCACGCTTGGCGGCATAAAGCGGCGCGTCGGCGGCGGCGAGCCAGCTGTCGACGCCGTCGATGTCGCGGTTCAGCTCCGCCACCCCGAAGCTGGCGGTGATCGGCAAGGCGGTCCCGTCCGCAAGGGTGAAAGGCCGGGCCGCGATCAGCGCCCGGAAACGATCGGCCGCCACCAAGGCTTCGGCCGCGTCGGTTTCGGGCAGAAGCAGCGCGAACTCCTCGCCGCCGATCCGGCCGAGCACGTCGTTGGGGCGCATCGCCTCGCCGCAGAGGTCGGCGAGCAGCCGCAGCACCTGGTCGCCGGCGGGGTGGCCATAGGTGTCGTTGACCGATTTGAAGTGATCGACATCGAGCATCAACAGCGACCCGGGGCGGCCATAACGCTGGTGTCGCGCGATCTCCTTGGCCGCCTGTTCGACGAAGCCGCGCCGCGTCAGCGCCCCGGTCAGCTGATCGCGCCGGGCGATCTGGCGCAGTTCGAACTCGTCGACGACCAGGCTGGCGAAATTGGCGAGAATGGCGATCTCGGCGGGCGAGAAGTCGCGCGGCTGCGTATCCATCGCGCACAGGGCACCGACATTATAGCCATCGGGCGTGCGCAACGGGACGCCCGCATAGCTGCGGACGAACGGATCGCCGACGACCAGCGGACTGCTGGCGAATCGCGGATCGGCATGCGCGTCCGGTACGACGAGCGCCTCGCGCTGCTGGATCGTGTGGGTGCAGAACGAGACACCACGCGGCGTCTCGGACGCCGCCAGGCCCAGCCGCGCTTTGAACCATTGCCGGTCCTGCGCCACCAGGGTGACCGTCGCGATCGGCACCCGGAACACGGTGCGCACCAGGTCGACGATCTTGTCGAATTGCGCTTCCGGCGCCGAGTCGAGGACATCGTACCGGTGCAGCGCGCTCAGACGGGCCTCCTCGTCGAGGAGCGGGGCGTCAGTCATCAGCCTGCTCCCGAGCGATGGCGCGTAGCGCGGCGGTCAGCTCGTCGCGGTAGGAATCGACGAGGAGTCGGACGTTCTGCTCGATCATGACCTCATCGAACCCCGCGGAGCGCAGGCTCGCCACGAGCGTCACCAAATTCTGGTGGTGGCGTAGCACACTGTGCTCGAGTTGGGCCGGAACCGCCGAGGGCAGCACCGGCCGCGCGTCCAGGACATCGTTCATCGCAAGGCCCTCAGCTTGTTGATGGCCCCCCTTCGCATCAAAGAATTTAGGATTCGTTTAGGTTAAACCAGCCGGCTCTGCTTGACCGCCGCCCCGACGAAGCTGGCGAAGAGCGGGTGCGGTGCGAAGGGCTTGGATTTCAGTTCCGGGTGGAACTGGACGCCGACGAACCAGGGATGGTCGGGCCGCTCGACGATCTCGGGCAGGGTGCCGTCGGGGGACAGGCCGGAGAAGACCAGGCCGCCCTTTTCCAACACGTCGCGATAGCCGGTATTGACCTCGTAGCGGTGGCGGTGACGCTCGCTGATCGTCGTCGTGCCGTAGATGGAGGCGACGACGCTGTTGCCGTCGAGCCGCGCTTCATAGGCGCCGAGCCGCATCGTGCCGCCGAGATCGCCCTGCTCCTCGCGCTTCTCCAACCCCTCGCGGCCCATCCATTCGGTGATGAGGCCGATCACGGGTTCGGGCGTCGGGCCGAATTCGGTCGAGGAGGCGGCGGCGATGCCGGCGGTGTCGCGGGCGCCCTCGACACAGGCCATCTGCATCCCGAAACAGATGCCGAAATAGGGGACGCCCCGCTCGCGCGCGAAGCGGACCGAGGCGATCTTGCCCTCCGCGCCGCGTTCGCCGAACGCGCCGGGGACGAGGATCGCGTGGCACGGCTCCAGACTGGCGGCGATGTCGGCCTCGGAGCCTTCGAACAGCTCCGCGTCGATCCAGCGGACGTTGACGCGGACGCGATTGGCGATGCCGCCATGGACCAGCGCCTCGTTCAGCGATTTATACGCGTCCTGCAGCCCGACATATTTGCCGACCACGCCGATCGTCACCTCGCCCTCCGGATTGGTGAGCCGGTCGACGATCTCCGCCCAGCGCGACAGGTCGGGCGCTTCGCCCGGATCGATCCCGAAGACGCGCAGCACTTCCGCGTCGAGGCCCTCGGCATGATATTGGAGCGGCACCGCATAGATGCTCTTGGCGTCGAGCGCGGGGATCACCGCGCTTTCGGGCACGTTGCAGAAGAGCGCGATCTTGGCGCGCTCCGAGCGCGGAAGCGGCTGTTCGCAGCGGCACACCAGCAGGTCGGGCTGGACGCCGAGCGCCGCGAGTTCGCGGACCGAATGCTGGGTCGGCTTGGTCTTGAGCTCTCCCGCGGCCGCGATGAACGGCACCAGCGTGACGTGGATCGACACCGAATTGGCACGGCCGACCTCGTTCCTGAGCTGACGGATCGCCTCGATGAAGGGAAGCGACTCGATATCGCCGACGGTGCCGCCGATCTCGCACAGCACGAAGTCGAGATCGTCCCCATTCTCGTCCAACAGGTCTGCGCGCGCGAACGCCTTGATCGCGTCGGTGACGTGCGGGATGACCTGGACGGTCGCGCCCAGATAATCGCCGCGCCGCTCGCGCTGGATGATCTGCTGGTAGATGCGGCCCGAAGTGATGTTGTCCGACTGGCGCGAGGGCACGCCGGTGAAGCGTTCGTAATGGCCCAGGTCGAGGTCGGTCTCCGCGCCGTCGTCGGTGACGTACACCTCGCCGTGCTGATAGGGGCTCATCGTCCCCGGATCGACGTTCAGATAGGGATCGAACTTGCGGATGCGGACGCGATAGCCGCGCGCCTGGAGCAGCGCGGCGAGCGCCGCCGCCATGAGACCCTTGCCGAGCGACGAGACCACGCCGCCGGTGATGAAGATGTACCGCGCCATGGGAGGAATCGCCTAGCGTCTAAAGGGCATGGGGGACAAGCGCCCGCGTGTCGGTCGCGGGCGTCGTCGAAGGTGCCCGAATGGGGCAGTATCGAACCGCGTCGAAACCGGACGCGCTCAGCGCGCGAGCGGAACGGCCCCGTTGTCCGCCGGCGCGACCGGGGCGGTGCCGTCGGCCGCCGCGGCACCGGCCGCACCCGCGAAGGGCGCATCGTCCGCCTGGACGGGCTGGGTCGGGCGGATCGGCGGGGCGGCGGCCGTACCGGGGCGGCGGGCCAGCGAGGTGTCGACGGTCGCCGTCTGGCGGGTGGCGGCGAACACCGCGAGAATGACCGCCATGCTGACGAACGCGACGGCCAGGACCGATGTCGCGCGGGTCAGGAAATCCGCCGCGCCGCGCGCGGACATCAATCCCGAGGGGCTGCCCCCCATGCCGAGCCCGCCGCCTTCCGACTTCTGCATGAGGATCACCGTGACGAGCGCGGCCGCGATGATGGCGTGAAGGACGAGCAGGAATGCGAACATGGGCTGGGGGATCGATCCGTGGGCGAGAGGTCGTGAGGCAGATAGACGCGGACGGCCCGATGATCAACCGACCGGGCGGCGGCGCCCGATGCTCGCTCGGTGCAAGGGAAACTATGCCAGTCGCGCGGCGTTAAGGTTTCAGCAAAGAGTTATTCCGGGGGCACATCCCCGGCCCAGCAAGTGGAATCCTTCCGTGGCCACAGCCGCCTACCCTTCGCGCGCACCGTCCGGTCTTTCCGCTCTATCCACCTGGATGGCGACGTTGGTGGATTATGTCCGATCCGGCGAGCCGGACCTGACCAATCGCCAGATGGCGTTGCTCCTTCTGGTCTACCTCAATCCGGGGCCGCATACGGTTCGGGGGTTGGCGCGGGCGCTGAACGTGTCCAAGCCCGTCGTGACGCGCGCCTTGAACAGGCTGGGGGGGCTCGGCTATCTGCGCCGCCAACGCGACGACAGCGACAAGCGCAACATCTTCGTCGCGCGCACATCCGAAGGGGCGGAGTTTCTTGAAGAATTCGGGCAGTTCATCGGCGACGGAGACGGTGCTGCCGATGACGGTGGCACCAACGCCGGAGCCGGCCGCGCGTAGGCGCTTCGCGCTGACCGGCCGGTCGGTGCAGCTCGATCCGCTAGTTCACGCCGTGCGCCGCGACCTGGCCGATGTTCGCCTGGCCGACAGGGTGTTCGCGCCGCATTACGCCGCCCCCGCCCCGCACCGGCTCGCGAGGACCGCGGCCCTGCGTTCCGGGCGGCAGACCGATTCCACGCCGCTCGCGGATCTGGCGGCGGGCGATATGTTCGAGGTGCTCGAATTCGCGGGCGATCACGCTTGGGGGATCGCGCCGGGCGTCGCGCTGGTCGGCTATGTCGACACGGACGCGCTGGAGGCGCACCGCGCATGTTGAGCGTGTTCATGGACGGCGCGGTGGGCACCACCGGGCTGGAAATCGGCGAGCGGCTGGCGGGGCGCGGGGACTTCTCGCTGATCCGGCTGGCGGAGGATCGCCGCAAGGATCCGGCGGCCCGCGCCGAAGCGCTGAACGACGCCGATTTCGTGATCCTGTGCCTGCCCGACGATGCCGCGCGCGAGGCGGTTGCGCTGATCCGCAACGCCCGCACCCGCGTGATCGACGCGTCGAGCGCGCACCGTGTCGCGGACGGCTGGACCTATGGCTTTCCCGAACTCGGCTTCGACGTCGCCGGCGCGTCGCGGGTGTCCAACCCCGGCTGCTACCCGACGGGCTTTCTGGCGCTGATCGCGCCGCTGGTCCGCGCGAGGCTGATACCGTCCGACTGGCCGTACAGCGTGAACGCGGTATCCGGCTATTCGGGCGGGGGCAAGGCGCTGATCGAGCGGTTCGAGCGAGACGGCGACCTGGCGTTCCGCGATTACGGCTTTTCGCTGGGGCACAAGCATGTCGCCGAGATGCGGCTCCATGCCGGGCTGGCGCATCCGCCCCTGTTCGCGCCCACCGTCACGCGCGCCTTTCGCGGCATGATCGTCGAGGTGCCGCTCCCGCTCGCCGCGATGCCTGGGGCGCCGGGCCGCGCGGCGCTGCTGAACTGCCTGGCCGCCGCGTTCGAGGGACAGCCCGTCGTGCGGGTACATGACGACCAGCCCGACGAGCTGCTTCTCGCCGGGCACGCGGCGCCGAGCGACATGCTCGACCTTTACGTCTTCGCCGATGCCGGCGACCGGCAGGCGCGGCTGGTCGCCACGCTGGACAATCTGGGCAAGGGCGCGGCCGGGGCGGCCGTCCAGAATCTGAACATCATGGCGGGGCTAGACCCTCTCGCCGGCCTCGTCGTCTGATCGGAGCGTCACCATGGCCCGCAATCCCGTCGCCAAGCTGCTCCTGTTCGGCGCCACCGGCGACCTGGCGCAGCGGATGCTGTTGCCGTCGCTCTACGGCCTCCATGCGGACGGACTGCTTCCCGAGGGACTGACGATCATCGGCGCCGCGCGGTCGGAGCATGACGATGCGAGCTACCGCGTCTTCGCCGAGGAGGCGTTGGAGAAATACCTCGCTAAGGATCGCAACGACGCGGCCACCATCACCAGCTTTGTCGAGCGGCTGACCTATCAGGCGATGGACCTGTCGGACGCCGAGGGCTTCGCGCCGCTGGCCGAGAAGGTCGGCGACGTGGCGGGCGGGCTGGCGATCTTCCTGTCGACCGCGCCTTCGCTCTTCGAGCCCGCGATAACCGGGCTCGCCTCGATCGGGCTGACGGGGGAGACGGTGCGCATCGGCCTGGAGAAGCCGCTGGGTTACGACCTCGCGTCGAGCCGGGAGATCAACCAGGCGGTGTTCGCCGCCTTTCCGGAGCCGCGTACCTATCGGATCGACCATTATCTGGGCAAGGAGACCGTCCAGAACATCCTGGCGCTGCGTTTCGGCAATTCCTTCTTCGAGCCGATCTGGAACGCGCGGGGGATCGCCAGCGTCCAGATCACCATCGCCGAGACCGTCGGGCTGGAGGAGCGCGCGGGCTATTATGACGGCATGGGGGCGCTTCGCGACATGGTGCAGAACCACATGCTCCAGCTGCTCGCCCTGATCGCGATGGAGCCCCCCGCCCGCTTCGACGGCACGGCGGTGCGCGACGAGAAGGCCAAGCTGTTCCATTCGCTCCGTCCGATCACCGCGGCCGAGGTCGAGACCCATGTCGTCGCCGGGCAATATGTCGCGGGCGCCACCGACGGGAAGATCGTCCGGAGCTATGTCGACGAGCTGGGCAAGGAGTCATCGACGGAGACCTTCGTGGCGATCAAGGCGCATGTCGACAACTGGCGCTGGCAGGGCGTGCCCTTCTACCTGCGCACCGGCAAGCGCATGGCGACGCGGCGGTCGGAGATCGCGATCGAGTTCAAGCCCGTGCCGCATTCGATGTTCGCGTCGCGCGGCGGGAAGCTCCAGCCCAACATGCTCGTCATCCGGCTCCAGCCCGAGGAATATGTCCAGCTGCTCGTGATGGCCAAGGAGCCGGGGCTCGACCGCGACGGGGTGCGGCTGCGCGAGGTGCCGCTCAATCTGAGCATGGACTGCGAATTCGCGGGCACCAGGCGGCGGATCGCCTATGAACGGCTGCTGCTCGACCTGATCGAGGGCGACCAGACCCTGTTCGTCCGCCGCGACGAGGTGGAGGCGCAGTGGCGCTGGATCGACGCGATCCGCGAGGGCTGGGCCGAGAACCGGATGAAGCCCAAAACCTATCCCACGGGCACTTGGGGGCCCTCCGCCGCGATCGCCCTGACCGAGCGCGACGGGGTGACCTGGCACGACGAATGACCCGCACTCTTGCCCGATCCCGCCCCGGCGGGACGCGGCCGAAGGAACGAACATGACCGAGATCGAATGGTGGGATTATGACGACGCGGCCGAGATGGCCGAGGCGGTCGCGGGCGACGTGCAGTTCGTGATCGAAAGCGCGATCGACGCGCGCGGCAGCGCCGTCGTCGCGCTGCCGGGCGGCAAGACCCCGGTTGCGATCTACGACAAGCTCGCGCGCGCCAAGCTCGACTGGAAGCGCGTGACCATCGTGCCCACCGACGAGCGGATCGTACCCTTAGGCGATCCGCTGAGCAATGTGACCATGATCGCCAAGGCGTTCCTGCCCAAAGGCGCGCGCGTGATGCCGGTCGTGCCGAACGCGACCGCGGACTACCGCGCGGCGGGACGGTCGGCCGACGCGCTGATGCAGGACCTGCACTGGCCGCTGGACCTGTGCCTGCTGGGCGTGGGTGCCGACGGGCATACCGCGTCGATCTTTCCCGGCCCCGATTACGACGAGGCGCTGGCCGGCCCGCGCGAGCGGCGCGCGCTGGGCGTCATGCCCGATCCGCTGCCGCCCGAGGCGCCCGTCGCGCGCGTCACGCTCAGCCGCCAGGGCATCGTCACCGCCCGCGCGCTGATGATCGCGGTCACCGGCGCCGACAAGCGCAAGGTCGTCGAACAGGCGATCGAGCAGGGCGCCCTGTCGCGCTATCCGATCGGCCGGGTGCTGGCGGACGTGGAATTGCCCGTCGATATCCATTGGGCGGCGTGACCGCCATCCGCCCAGAGGATCGCTGAGGTGGAGATCGTCGCCGCCGATATCGGCGGCACCAATGCGCGTTTCGCGATCGCCGAGATCGCGGATCGTCGCGTGATCCGGCTGGGCGAGGCCGTCACGCTGAAGGTCGCCGAGTTCGCGAGCTTCCAGACGGCCTGGGCCGCGTTCGGCGAGCGGGCGGGGCGGCCTCTGCCCTCGGCCGCCGGGATCGCGATCGCGTCGCCGATCGACGGCGACGTGATCCGCATGACCAACAATCCCTGGATCATCCGCCCGTCGCTGATCCCGGAGCGGTTGGGCGTCGATACCCATGTGCTGATCAACGATTTCGGCGCGGTCGGCCATGCCGTGGCGCAGGTGGGGGAGGATCAGCTCGTCCATCTGTGCGGCCCGGACATCCCGCTGCCGGCCGAGGGGATGACGACGGTGTGCGGCCCCGGCACCGGGCTGGGCGTCGCGGCCGTGCTCAAGCAGGACGGCGTCTACCGGGTGATCGAGACGGAGGGCGGGCATATGGACTTCGCCCCGCTCGACACGATCGAGGACGCGATCATGAAAAGGCTGCGCCGGACCTATACGCGCGTGTCGGTCGAGCGCATCTGCTCGGGGCCGGGGATCGTCGCGATCTACGAGACCCTGGCCCAGCTGGAAGGGCGTCCGGTCGCGAGCCGCGACGACAGGACGATCTGGAAGGAAGCGCTGGAGGGCACGGACCCGCTGGCGCTGGCGGCGCTCGACCGTTTCTGCCTGGCGCTGGGCGCGGTGGCGGGAGATCTGGCACTGGCGCACGGCGCGCACGGCGTCGTGATCGCGGGCGGGCTGGGCCTGCGGGTCAAGGACAAGCTGCTCCGATCGGGCTTCGACCAGCGGTTCGCGGCGAAGGGGCGCTTCCAGTCGCGCATGGCGGCCATTCCGGTGAAGCTGATCACCCACCCCCAGCCCGGTCTGTTCGGGGCGGCCGCGGCGTTCGCCCAAGCGCATGGATGACGGGAACGATATGATCGGCATCGACGACATCATGCGGGCCTCCCCCGTCATTCCGGTGCTTGTCCTGCAGGACGCCGCCCAGGCCTATCCGCTGGCCCGGGCGCTCGTCGCCGGGGGCCTTCGGGTGCTGGAGGTGACGATGCGGACGCCGGCCGCGCTCGACGCGATCGCCGAAATGAAGCGGGTGCCGGGCGCGATCGTCGGGGCGGGAACGGTCCTGACCGCCGAGCAGTTCGGCGCGGCCGTCGACGCGGGCGCGGAATTCATCGTCTCGCCGGGGCTGACCGATCGTCTGGCCAAGCCGATCCTGGCGAGCGGCGTCCCTTATCTGCCGGGTGTCTCCAGCGCGGGCGACATCATGCGCGGGCTGGACCTCGGGCTGACCCGGTTCAAATTCTTTCCGGCCGAGGCGAGCGGCGGCCGCGCCGCGTTGAGCGCGCTGGCGGCGCCGTTCGGGCAATGCCGCTTCTGCCCCACGGGCGGGATCACGCCGGCCAACGCCGCCGACTGGCTCGCGCTCGACTCGGTGTTGTGCGTCGGCGGGACGTGGCTGAACGGCGGCAGCCCGGCCGAGGTCGAGCGGACGGCGCGGGCGGCGGCGATGCTTCGCTGACGGGCTACATCTCGCCGCGCGCGCGGCGGATGGCGTACCATTTGCGCACATTGGCGTTGTGCTCGGCCAGGGTGTTCGCGAACACATGCCCGCCCGTGCCGTCGGCGACGAAGTAGAGCGCCTCCGACGGCGCCGGATCGAGCACCGCGTCGATCGACGCCCGGCCCGGATTGGCGATCGGGCCCACCGGAAGTCCCTGACGCGCATAGGTGTTGTAGCCGTTTTCCGAATCGTTCAGTTCGGATCGCAGAATGCGGCGGCCGAGCGGGCGGCCCTTGGTGATCGGATAGATGACCGTGGGATCGGCCTGAAGCGGCATCCCGACCCGCAGGCGGTTGCCGTAGACTGCCGCGACGGTGCGCCGCTCGGACGGCTTGCCCGTCTCCTTTTCGACCACCGAGGCGAGGATCACCGCCTGTTCGGGGGTCGAAACCGCGATGCCGGGTTTGCGCTTCTTCCATGCCTCGGCGAGGTAGCGGCGCATCGCCGCCTGCATCCGCCCGACGACCTCGGCGCGGGTATCGCCGCGCTGGAAGGCGTAGCTGTCAGGGAGGATCGATCCCTCGGCCGGGACGGGCACGTCACCCACCAGCCCCTGCGCGCGCATCAGCGCCTCGTGGACGAGCACCGACGGATAGCCCTCGGGCACCACCACGAGGCGTTGGAGCGTCCTGCCCTGCTGGAGCAGCGCCAGGATCGCGGACGGGCTCGCCTTGACGGGGATGCCGTATTCGCCGGCCTTGATGGAGTCGCCCGACCCCAATAGGCGGGCGAGCAGGCGGAAGCGCGAGGCGGAACGGATCGCGCCGGCCTGTTCCAGGCGGGTGGCCGCGGCGGCGAGGCTGGAGCCCTGGCGAATCTGGACGGTCAGCGGGCGTTCGGCCGGACCCTCGCCGTTCCAGCCGCGCACCCCCAAGAGGATGACGACCAGCAGCAGTACGGCCGCGGCGGCGCCGGCACAGCCGAGCCGCCTCACGCGCGCGTTCGGGCGATCACGCCACCGGCCTCATCACCAGGCTGGCATTGGTGCCGCCGAAGCCGAAGCTGTTGTTGAGGATCGCGCGGACCGGGCGTTCCTTGGCGACGTGCGGCACCAGGTCGACGCCGACGCAATTCTCGCTGGGATTGTCGAGGTTGAGCGTCGGCGGCACGACCTGGTCGCGCATCGCCAGGATGCAGAAGATGGATTCCACCGCCCCCGCACCGCCGAGAAGATGGCCGATCGCCGATTTGGTCGAGCTCATCGACACGTCGTTCAGCGCGTCGCCGAACAGCCGCCGGACCGCGCCCAGCTCTAGCTCGTCGCCCAGCGGGGTCGAGGTGCCATGGGCGTTGATATAGTCGATGTCCTCCAGCGCGAGGCCGGACTTGCGCACCGCCATCTGCATCGACCGGAACGCGCCCGACCCCTCGGGATGCGGCGCGGTGACGTGATAGGCGTCGCCCGACAGGCCATAGCCGATCACTTCGGCGTACATCTTCGCGCCGCGCGCGCGGGCATGTTCATATTCCTCGAGCACCAGCACCCCGGCGCCCTCGCCCATCACGAACCCGTCGCGGTCGCGGTCATAGGGACGCGAGCCACGCTCGGGCTGGTCGTTGAAGTTGGTGGAGAGCGCGCGCGCCTGGGCGAAACCGGCGATGCCGAGCGGGCAGATCGCTCCCTCGGCCCCGCCCGCGAGCATCACGTCGGCATCGTCCATCGCGATCATCCGCGCGGCGTCGCCGATCGCGTGCGCCCCGGTCGAACAGGCGGTCACGACCGCATGGTTGGGGCCCATCAACCCGTATTTGATCGAGACCTGGCCCGAGATGAGGTTGATCAGCCGGCCATGGACGAAGTGCGGCGAGACGCGGCGCGGACCCTTTTCGTGACGCACGATCGACTCGCTCTCGATGCCGGGCAGCCCGCCGATCCCGGAGCCGATGGTGCAGCCCGCGCGGAACCGCTCCTCCTCCGACATGTCGGTCAGGCCGGCATCCTCCAGCGCCTGGCCGGCGGCGTCGATGCCGAAGATGATGAAGGGATCGACCTGACGCTGGACCTTGTGATCGACGCGCAAATTGGGATCGAAGCCATATTCGTGATCGGCCGGCTTGACCTCGCAGGCGATGCGGCAGGCATAGCCGGTGGGATCGAAGCGGGTGATCGGCCCCGCGCCGGAGCGCCCGGCGAGAAGGTTGGCCCAGACACGCTCGACCTCCGCGCCCAGCGGCGTCACGAGCCCCAGTCCGGTTACGACGACACGCCGCATCTGCTTATCCTTGTTCCGTAAACGAAAACGGCTCCCGGCCGGCGATCCGGGCGGGAGCCGTTCCTGTCCGTCGAGCGATTGGGCTCAGGCCTGATGCTCGTCGATATAGGTGATCGCGTCCTTGACGGTCCCGATCTTCTCGGCCGCGTCGTCGGGGATCTCGACACCGAATTCCTCTTCGAACGCCATCACCAGCTCGACGATGTCGAGGCTGTCCGCGCCCAGGTCGTCGATGAAGCTGGCATCCTCGGTCACCTTGTCGGCCTCGACGCCGAGGTGCTCGACGACGATCTTCTTCACGCGGTCGGCGGTCTCGCTCATATTCTTCCCTTTGGCGTAAGCGTGGTGTTCCTGAACGCACGTAGAACGGGGTTTTGCCGCGCGCAAGCGTCTGATCCCGGTGCGGGCGCCTCGGAGCGGGTCAGATCATCGCCATGCCGCCATTGACGTGCAGCGTCTGGCCGGTGACGTAACCCGCCTCGCGGCTGGCGAGATAGACGATGGCGGCGGCGACGTCCTCGCCCTCGCCCAGCGTTCCCGCGGGGATACGCGTCGCGAGCTGCGCCTTCTGCGCGTCGGGCAGCGCGTCGGTCATCGCCGAGCGGATAAAGCCGGGCGCGACGCAATTGACGGTGATGCCGCGCGTCGCCAGCTCCTGCGCTACCGCCTTGGACAGGCCGACCAGCCCCGCCTTGGACGCGGCATAATTGGCCTGGCCGGGATTGCCCGTCGCACCGACGACCGAGGTGACGGAGACGATCCGCCCGAAGCGCGCCTTCATCATCGGCTTGGCGGCCGCGCGGATCAGGCGAAACGCCGCCTCCAGGTTGACGCCGATCACGTCCGCCCATTCCTGGTCCTTCATCCGCATCGTCAGATTGTCGCGGGTGACCCCGGCATTGTTGACGAGGATGTCGAGCCTGCCCCCCAGCGCCTCGACCGCGCGCGGGACGAGCGCGTCGACCGCGGCCGGGTCGGACAGGTCGCACGGGAGCGCGACATGGTCGCCCTGGAGCGTCGCCAGAAACGCGTCGAGCTTGTCGGGGTTCGACCCCGAAACCGCGAGCCGGGCGCCCTGCCCCGCCAAGGCCCGCGCGATCGCCGACCCGATCCCGCCCGAGGCGCCGGTGACGAGGGCGGTCATGCCTGTGAGATCGAACATCAGCTTCTCCCAGAAGGTTGGTTCACGCGGAGGCGCGGAGACGCGGAGGGGGTGTAATCATTGACCACGCGCCGGAGCCCCTCCTTAAGCGTTTCGCCGCCGAAATTGATAAGCAGCCCGACGGGCTGTTTCATCAGACGTAGATAGGTCAGCAGCTGCTTCCCGTGGACCGGGTTCAGCCGCTCGACCGACTTGATCTCGACGATCAAGCGCCTGTCGATCAGCAGATCGACCCGGAAGGAATTCTCGAACCGCATGCCGTCGAATTCTATGTCGACCGGGTGTTGGCGCGCGACATGATGGCCCAAGCTCGCCAGCTTGCTGGCAAGAACGATTTCATACACGCTTTCGAGCAGTCCCGGCCCTAGCTCCCGGTGCAGCCGAAGTGCCAGATCGATGACATCGCCGCTTATGTCGTCAAGGTTCTTCACTTCTCCGCGCCTCCGCGCCTCCGCGTGACCCTAGATCGCCTTCACCAGCCCGTCGATGTCGTCCATCGACACCACGCTGATCGCGTTCGCGTCGGGGGCGATGCGCTTGACCATGGGGCCGAGCACCTTGCCGCCGAACTCGACGAAGTCGGTCACCCCCTCGGCGACCATGCGCTCGATCGATTCGCGCCAGCGGACCATGCCGGTGACCTGTTGGACCAGCAGGTGACGGAGCGCGCCGGGGTCGGCGACGGGTGCGGCGTCGACGTTGACGTAGACGGGCACCAGCGGGCCGCGCAGGTCGGCGTCGGCGAGCGCGGCTTCCATCTCGCGCGCGGCGGGTTCCATCAGGCTGCAATGGAAGGGAGCCGAGACGGGGAGGATCACCCCGCGCTTGGCGCCGAGCCCCTTGGCGAGCGCCACGGCGCGCTCGACGGCGGCGCGGTGGCCGGAGATGACGACCTGGCCGGGGTCGTTGTCGTTGGCGACGGTGCAGACGAGCTCGGGCCCGCCTTCCGCCAGGATCTGGTCGACCGCCGTGCCCGCGATCGTGCCCGCCAGCTCGACGTTCGCGCCGAGCAGGGCCGCCATCGCTCCCTCGCCCACGGCGACCGCGCGCTGCATCGCCTGGCCGCGCAGCTTGAGCAGCCGGGCGGTCGTCGCCAGGTCGAGCGCCTGGGCCGCGCAGAGCGCGCTATATTCGCCCAGGCTGTGGCCGGCGACATAATCGGCCTTGTCGGCGAGGCGGACGCCCGCCTCGCGCTCGAGCACCCGGAGCGTCGCGACGGCGTTGGCCATGATCGCGGGCTGGGCGTTCTCCGTGAGCTGAAGCGCGTCGGCCGGACCGTCGCTCATCAGGCGTAACAGGCTTTGGCCGAGCGCCTCGTCGACCTCGCCGAACACGTCGCGCGCGGTCGCGCTCGCATCGGCGAGGGCGCGGCCCATGCCGACCGCCTGGCTTCCCTGGCCGGGAAAGATGAATGCGCGCACCGTGAACTCCTTGGGCTGTCGCCGTTCGACTAGGCGAGCCGCCGGGCGGGGGTCAACCGGCGCGGGCGCGGACCAGCCCGGTCGTGAGCACCGCGACGGGCATCGCCCCGCCCGCCTTGCCTTTTGCGGGCAAGTCGGTAAGGTGCGCGGATCGTGCCGGCGGCTATCCGTCGCGCGATCACCGAATGTCGAAAGAAAGCCGGAGGGGCGCATCGCATGGGGCGGGCGTCAGCGATCGGCCAAGATGAAAGAAGCAGCATGGCTCTTTACGAGCATGTGTTCCTTGCGCGCCAGGATCTGGCACAGGCGCAGGTGGACGCTCTGGCGGAAAACGCCACCCGTATCGTCACCGAAAATCAGGGCCGCGTGGTCAAGACCGAGAATTGGGGCCTTCGCAGCCTCGCCTATCGGATCGCGAAGAACCGCAAGGCGCATTACGTCATGCTCGAGATCGAGGCGCCCGGCGACGTGGTCGCGGAGCTCGAGCGGCAGACGCAGATCAACGAGGACGTGATCCGCTACATGACCGTCCGCGTCGACGCGCTCGAAGAGGGCCCGACCGTGATGATGCGCAAGCAGGAGCGCGACCGCGAGCGTCGCGGCGACCGCGAAGGCGGCCGCGAGGGCCGTGGCGATCGCCCGGACCGCGGCGAGCGCTCCGATCGCGGCGACCGCCCCGACCGTCCCCGTCGTGACCGTGAAGAGGAGGCCGCATAATGGCACGTCCGTTTTTCCGCCGTCGCAAGAGCTGCCCCTTTTCCGCCAAGGACGCTCCCCGGATCGATTACAAGGACGTCCGGTTGCTCCAGGGCTTCGTGTCCGAGCGCGGCAAGATCGTCCCCAGCCGCATCACTTCGGTGTCCGGCAAGAAGCAGCGCGAGCTGGCGATCGCGATCAAGCGCGCCCGTCACCTGGGCCTGCTGCCCTATGTCGTGAAGTAAGGAGTCCGATAGATGGACGTTATTCTGCTTGAGCGCGTCGAGAAGCTCGGCGCCATCGGCGACGTGGTCACGGTCAAGGACGGCTTCGCGCGCAACTTCCTGTTGCCCCGCAAGAAGGCGCTGCGGGCCAACGAGGCGAATCGCCGCGTGTTCGATTCGAACCGCGCGCGGATCGAATCGGACAACGCCAATCGTCGCGGCGAGGCCGAGGCCGAGGCGAAGACCTTCGAGGGCGTGTCGGTGACCCTGATCCGTCAGGCGTCGAACACCGGCCAGCTCTACGGCTCGGTCGCGGTGCGCGATCTGGTCGATTCGCTGGTCGCGGACGGTCACAAGGTGGCCAAGTCGGCGATCGTGCTCGACCGCCCGATCAAGGCGATCGGCGTGTACGACGTGCGCGTCTCGCTCCACCCAGAGGTCGCGGTGACCGTCAAGGTCAACGTCGCCCGCTCGCCCGAGGAAGCGGCGATGCAGGCCGAGGGCGTCGACGTCATGGCGTCGATGTTCGAGCGCGACGAGGCCGGCTTCGTCGAGGATTACGATCCCAACGCCGAGCCCGGCGCGACCGCCGAGGTCGAGACGGAGCAGCAGCCCCAGGGCTGAGGCTTTCGCGCCAATACCAAACTACAAGGGCCGTCCGGATGTCGATCCGGGCGGCCCTTTTCACGTTAGTCGGCGCCGGGTCAACGCCGCCCGAACAGCTTCTCGATATCGGCATGGGCCAGCTTCACCCAGGTCGGTCGCCCATGGTTGCACTGGCCCGAATGCGGCGTCGCCTCCATCTCGCGCAGTAGCGCGTTCATCTCGGCGACGTTCAGCACCCGGCCCGCGCGCACCGAGCCGTGGCAGGCGATGGTGGCGGCGACATGGTCGAGCCGCTCGCGGAGCGACAGCGCCTCGTCATAGGCGCCGAGCTCGTCGGCCAGATCGGCCAGGAGCGCGGCCGTGTCGGGCCGGCCGAGCGGCGCGGGCGTGGCGCGCACCAGCATCGCGCGCGGGCCGAAGCGTTCGATCTCCAGCCCGAAATCGGCCAGCTCCCTCGACCGCGCCTCCAGCCGGTCGCAGCCGGGTTCGTCCAGCTCGACGACCTCGGGCAGCAGCAGCGCCTGCGCCGCGACGCGCCCGCCCAACGCAGCGGCGCGCAGCCGTTCGAGGACGATGCGTTCATGCGCGGCATGCTGGTCGACGAGCACCAGCCCGTCCTCCGCCTCCGCGACGATATAGGTGGTGGCCACCTGCCCGCGCGCGACGCCCAGCGGATGCGTGGTCGTGGGCGGGGGCGACCAGGCGGGCTCGGCGCGCGCCTGCGGGGGCGCGGTGAAAAAGTCGGGCCGGGCCTCGCGCACCAGCGGGGGGTCGAGCACCGGCACCGCGCGATCTCCCGTCATCTCGGGCATCGGCTCGGGTCGCCACATGCCGAGCGCCGCCTCGGTCGGGCGCCGGACCGCGCGGTGGCCGGTGGCGTCCAGCGCGCGGCGCAGCCCCGACACGATCAGCCCGCGCACGAGCACCGCGTCGCTGAAGCGCACCTCGGTCTTGGCGGGATGGACGTTCACGTCGACCAGCTCGGGCGGCAGGTCGAGGAACAGCGCGACGATCGCGTGCCGGTCGCGCGGAAGCATCTCCGCATAGGCGCCGCGGATCGCGCCCATGAGCAGGCGATCGCGGACCGGGCGGCCATTGACGAACAGATATTGGTGGTCGGCGACGCCGCGGTTGAAGGTGGGCAGGCTCGCCACCCCGCCCAGGCGATAGCCGTCACGCTCCAGGTCGATCGGGACCGCATTCTCCCCGAGCATCCGGTCGGTGAGCGCGGCGACGCGGCGCGGGCGATCGTCGCCCGCATCGGCGGCGAGCACGCGCCGGCCGTCATGCTCGACCGCAAAGGCGATATCGGGCCGCGCCATCGCCAACCGCCGCACGATGTCGAGGCAGGCGGCATATTCGGAGCGCCCCGAGCGCAGGAACTTGCGCCGGGCGGGCAGCCTGGCGAACAGCTGTTCGACGATCACCCGCGTGCCGGGCGGGAGCGCGGCGGGGCCTTCCCGCTCGACCAGGCCGTTGTCGACCACGCGCGCCCAGCCATCAGCGCCGCGCAGGCGCGACTCGATGGTGAAGCGCGCGACGCTCGCGATCGAGGGCAAGGCCTCGCCCCGGAAACCTAGCGTCGTGACCGCCTCGATCGCCCCCTCCTCTCCGACGAGACTCTCCGGGAGCTTGGAGGTGGCGTGACGTTCGAGCGCCAGCGCCAGGTCGGCGGGGGTCATGCCGGAGCCGTCATCGGCGACCTCGATCCGCTCGATCCCGCCCGCGCGCAGCGATATTGCGATCCGCGCGGCGCCCGCGTCGATCGCGTTCTCGACCAGCTCCTTCAACGCGCTGGCGGGTCTTTCGACCACTTCACCGGCGGCGATCCGGTTGACCAGCCGTTCGGGCAGCCTTCTTATTGACATGGGTCACGTCCTAGACCAACGGCGGGCATCCCGCGACCCGCAAACGCGAACACCTGGCGCCCGGTGACGTGATGCGCGTGCCCGCGAGATGATGTGATCCGCCGTCGCCCGTGGGGGGCCGCCGGCGCTCAACGGGATTGAACCGCCTCCATGTCCTTTTCGCGCTTCTTCAAGTTCATGTCGCAGGACATGGCGATCGACCTGGGCACCGCCAACACCGTGGTCTATGTGCGCGGACGCGGCATCGTCCTGAACGAGCCGTCGGTCGTGGCGGTGGAGACGATCAACGGCGTCAAGCGCGTCAAGGCGGTCGGCGACGACGCCAAGCTGATGATGGGCAAGACCCCGGGCACGATCGAGGCGATCCGCCCCTTACGCGACGGCGTCATCGCCGACATCGACGTGGCCGAGCAGATGATCAAGCATTTCATCCAGAAGGTGCATGGCCCCCGCAATTTCTTTGCGCGCTTTCCCGAGATCGTGATCTGCGTGCCGTCGGGATCGACCAAGGTCGAACGCCGCGCGATCCGCGACGCCGCGTCCAATGCCGGCGCCAGCCAGGTATGGCTGATCGAGGAGCCGATGGCCGCCGCGATCGGCGCCGACATGCCGGTCACCGAGCCGATCGGATCGATGGTCGTCGACATCGGCGGCGGGACGACCGAGGTCGCGGTGCTCTCCTTGCGCGGGCTGGCCTACACCACCTCGGTACGCGTCGGCGGCGACAAGATGGACGAGGCGATCGTCTCGTACGTGCGTCGCAACCACAATCTCCTGATCGGCGAGGCGACGGCCGAGCGGATCAAGCAGGAGATCGGCATCGCCCGCCCGCCGGCCGACGGTATCGGCAAAGTCATCCCGATCAAGGGCCGCGATCTCGTCAACGGCGTGCCCAAGGAGATCATGATCAACCAGGGCATGATCGCCGAGGCGTTGTCGGAACCGGTGGCGACGATCGTCGAGGGCGTGCGCGTCGCGCTGGAGAATACCGCCCCCGAACTCGCGGCCGACATCGTCGACCAGGGCATCGTCCTGACCGGCGGCGGCGCGCTGCTCGAAGGGCTGGACGAGGTGCTGCGCGACGAGACCGGACTGCCCGTGACCGTCGCCGAGGATCCGTTGACCTGCGTCGCGCTGGGCACCGGGCGCGCGCTCGAGGATCCGATGTACCGCGGCGTTCTTCAGAGCGGCTGATCCGGCGGAGCACAGGAGCGATGGCTGGTCGCGACCGGCGGCCGGGCTTCTCCCGGCGGCGACAATATGGAGTCCTGCTGAGCTATGTGGTCGCGGTCGCCGGCGTGGGCGTCGGCGCCGTGCTGCTGCTGCTGTCCACGCTCAATCCGCCCCTCTTCTCGGCGCTCCGCATGAGCGTCGCGGAGGTGACCACGCCGATCGCCTCGCTGATGTCCGGCGGCGGACAGGCGATGCTGTCGGTCCCGCGCGCGATCAGCACCTATTTCGCGGTGCATGACGAGAATGAGCGGCTGCGGCGGGAAGCGGCGGCGACCCGCCGGCTTCTCACCCGCGCGCGCGCGATCGCCCATGACAATCGCCGGCTGCGGACCTTGCTGGCACTCCGCGACCGGAGCACGGCGGCGGTCGTGAGCGCGCGGCTGGTCGGGTCGACCGCGGGGAGCACGCGCCGCTTCGCGTTGCTGAACGCCGGGCGGGTCGCGGGGGTCAGGCCGGGCATGCCGGTGCGCGGCCCGGACGGGCTGGTCGGCCGCGTGGTCGAGACGGGGCTGAACGCGGCGCGCGTGCTGCTGCTCGTCGATCCCGACAGCGTGGTTCCGGTACGCCGGACGCGCGACGGCCTGCCCGCCATCGTGGCGGGGCGCGGCGACGGGGCGGTCGATATCCGCTCGGTCGACGATCTGGGCGTGCGCTTCGCCGCGGGCGACCTGTTCGTGACGTCGGGGACGGGCGGCATCTATCCCCCGGGCATTCCGGTCGCCCGCGTCGTCGCGACCGGACGCGACACCGTGCTCGGCCGGACGGTGGCGCGCGCCGACACGCTGGATTTCGCACTGGTGGAGCGGCCCTTCCTGCCGCTGCCGCCCCCCTCCCCGGCCCTGCCGCCCGCCCCGCCGCCCAGCAAGCCCGGCCCCGCGGGATGAGCGACGCCCTCGACTATCGGCCCTTCGCCCCCGTCCTGCCGCCTGCACGCGCGCGCGCGCTGCCCTGGGCGACCGTGTTGGGCGCATCGGCCTTGACGGCCGTGCCCGTCGTCGCGACCTTGCCGCTGCTGCCCCCGCTCGGGTTGCTGATGCTGCTGACCTGGCGGCTGCTCGCCCGCTTCGCGCTCCGGCGCTGGGCGGCGGCACCGCTCGGCTTCTTCGACGACCTGGTGAGCGGCCAGCCGCTCGGCAGCGCGGTGCTGGCGTGGAGTTTGTGTTTCCTGGTGATCGACCTCGTCGAACAACGCTTTCCCGATCGCGATTTCGGGCAGGACTGGCTGATCGCGGCCGGGCTGGTCGCGGCGACGCTCCTGCTCGGACGGCTGGTGGCCGCACCACTCGCCGCCCCGGTCGCGCCGGTGCTGGCGGTCCAGATCGCCGTCTCCGTGCTGCTTTTCCCGCTGTTCGTGCGGATCGTCGCCTGGATCGACCGGCGGCGTGGGCAAAGCGAGGGCTGATGCGTCACCAACCGATCATGAGCGAGGCGACCCAGGCCTATAGCTTTTCGCGCCGCGCCTGGCTGCTCGGCGCGGCGCAGGGCGCGGTGGGGCTCGCGCTGGCCGGCCGCATGGGCTGGCTCGCGGTCGCGGAGAACGACCGGTATAATCTGCTGTCCGAAAGCAACCGCGTCGACATGACGCTGATGCCGCCGCGGCGCGGCTGGCTGGTCGACCGCAACGGACTGCCCATCGCGAACAACCGCACCGATTTCCGCGTCGACATCATTCCCGACCGGTTTCACGAGCCCGATCGCGTGCTGCCGCTGCTCGCCGGCCTGTTGCGGCTGCCCGACGAGGAGATGGCCCGCCTGCGGCTGGACCTGGAACGCGCGGCCGGGTTCCAGCCGGTGCAGGTGGCGGAAAAGCTCGACTGGGAGCGTTTCGCCGCCGTCAGCGTCCGCTTGCCCGAACTGCCCGGCGTGGTGCCGACGCGCGGCTTCGCGCGGCATTACCCAGCGGGCGCGGCGGTCGCCCACCTGACCGGCTATGTCGGCGCCGCCACCGCCGAACAGTTCAAGGAAACGCGCGACCAGCTCTATGTCACCCCCGGGTTCAAGCTAGGCAAGGACGGGCTGGAAAAGACGCTGGAGCCGCTGCTGCGCGGCGAGGCGGGGGCCAAGCGGATCGAGGTCACCGCGGGTGGCAAGCTCGTCCAGGCGCTGGAAACCAAGCCCGACGAGCCCGGGCGCAACGTCCGGCTGACGATCGACGCGGGCCTGCAGGAATATGCGGCGCGGCGGCTGGGCCCCCATTCGGGATCGGTCGTGGTGATGGACTGCCGCACGGGCGAGCTGCTCGCCATGGTGTCGATGCCCGCCTATGATCCGAACAGCTTTTCGGACGGCATCAGCCAGCTCGAATGGAAGATGCTGTCCGACGACGATCACGTGCCGCTGATGAACAAGATCGCGCAGGGACTCTATCCGCCGGGCTCGACCGTCAAGCCGATGAACTCGCTCGCGCTGCTCAAGGCGGGGGTGAATCCGGCCGAGCGCATCTCCTGCTCGGGCGCGCTGCGCGTCGGGAGCGGCCTGTTCCACTGCCACAAGCGGCGCGGGCACGGCGCGGTCGATATGCGCCAGGCGGTCGCGCAAAGCTGCGACATCTATTTCTACGAAATGGCGCGGCGACTTGGCTACGACGCCTTCGCGCCCGTCGCCCGGTCGCTCGGCATGGGCGAGAAGTTCGACCTGCCCTTCAACACGCAGCGTTACGGCACCGTGCCTGATAGTGCGTGGAAGCTGCGGAAATACAAGGACAAGTGGACGGTCGCCGATTCGCTCAACTCGTCGATCGGCCAAGGTTATGTGCTGTCCAACCCGCTCCAGCTCTGCGTCATGGCGGCGCGGATCGCGAGCGGGCGCGTGGTGAAGCCGACGTTGCTGGCGCGCAAGGTAGACCGCGACCCGCCCGCGCTCGACGCCGCGCCCGAGCATCTGGCGGTGGTGCGCGACGCGATGTGGGCGGTGGTGAACGGCGGCGGCACCGCCGGGCGGGCGCGTCTCAAGATACCCGGCGTCGAGCTGGCGGGGAAGACCGGTACGGCTCAGGTCCGCCGCATCACCATGGCGGAACGGCGCTCGGGGGTGCTCGGCGACTCGGCGCTGCCGTTCAAGCTGCGCGACCATTCGCTGTTCATGGGCTTCGCGCCCGCCGCCCAGCCACGTTATGCGATCGCGGTGGTGCTCGAACATTCGGGCCACATCGTCACCGCCGCGCCGATGGCGAGCGACATCGTCACCTTTCTGTACGACCGCGAGCGCGCCCTGGCGTCGCTGGCGCCGCTGGAGGAGGAATGGGGCGGCGACATCGCCACCCGGCTCGCGGCCCAGTCCGCCGCCTACAAGGCCGCGCGCGACGCGGAGGCGAGCGCGGTGGCGACCAGGACGGACGGCGTGGTGCCCAGCGAGGCCGCCGCGGTCGAGGCGGCGACCGCGCTCGCCAACGAGACCCAGGCCGCGCTCGCCGCCCTCGGCCCCGCAGGCTCGACCGTGGCCGAGGACGGCACCACCGAGCGGGATCAATAAAAGGGTTTGCAACCCCGGACGCGGATGCTAACGGCCCGCTTCCGATCGTGCCCGCGGCCTTCCGCCGGCGCCCGGTCATGGACGCATAGCTCAGTTGGTAGAGCAGCTGACTCTTAATCAGCGGGTCCTTGGTTCGAGCCCAAGTGCGTCCACCACCTTTCACGTTGTAAATGCTGGGTTTTCTGCTCGGGGGAGCGATGTTCCCTCGACATGTTCCGACACGCCATTCCGACAACTTGCCGGGTCAAGCCGGTGTGATAGGGTGCCGCGATGGACAAGCCCGATGCACCTTCCGCCGAGTCGCGTAGCCCGGCGATCGACCTCCCGATTTCGCGAGCCCGCCGCTGGCTCAGCGCCAAGCTGGAGCAGGGAGACGTGCTCGATCTGGACAGCGGCATGACCGCTGACGATCTGTTCGCGCTGGTCGAGCACGCGGAGCGGACGAGAAACTTCCGCGTCATCCCGGTGGTGCCGATTGAGGATGCGGCTGCTTACGTGGACCGCCTTCGCGGCGTGTCCTGATCAGGGTAGGCCGCGGCCGGCCCTATCAGCCCCAGCCGCGCACGCCGTCCAGCTTTTGTGGGCGCTCGCCGCACTTGATGCACCGCAGATGCGCGGACAAGGTGGCGAAGTCGTCCGCCCAGCCTCGCGCCTGGAACATGGCGAGCAGCGGCCGGGCCGGCTTGTTCTCGATGCGACCGCACCGGCAGATGATGTGGAGGTTCCACCGATCCTCGACCAGTTCGGACAGCGACGCGGGCGGTGGCTTGCGGCGGGACATCGCGACTCGATTTGAGAACAGAAGCGGAACGCCCTATGCTCGCGGCATGGACGAGTCGGCAAGCCCCCAATCCTGCTATGCCACCCCTGCCCCGCTCGGGCCCGAGGAGGTGCGCGCCAAGGTCGCTGCAACCGCCGCCGCGCGTGGCGAGAGCCTGACCGCGGTGTCCGAGGCTCTCGGGCGCAACCCGGCCTACCTCCAGCAATATATCAAGCGCCGATCACCCAAGGTGTTGCCAGAGGACGCGCGCCTGGCGCTCGCGCTTTCACGATATGCCTGGGATTGCGTCCCGCCGCATTATCAGCATGATAGGCTCGATGATGCTATTTGTGACGCGCGGGATAGGACGACTGGTAAATCTCCTGAAATCGCTCAGGACGCCGCCGGACCTGTGCCGGGCATGTCGGGAGCCGCGCGAGAAGCTCGACAATCGGCGCTTCTGCGAGTCCTGCACCGACGAACATCTCGCCTGGTGACGCGAGGCCGCGCGCTTAAGTAACGATCAATCCGATCAGCGAACGCACCGTCACCGTCCCGCCGATCCCGTTGTCGACGTCCGCTTCCGGGTAAAGCACCGTGCCGGTCGCGACAGCGCCAGCGGCGACCATATGGGTCCAGGTCGATCCGGACAGCGTGGCGATGAGCGCACCGGTGCCGGTGCCGGCTTGGCCGGCGACTCCACCGGCATAGATATGGCGACCGACGAAGTCGGCCTCTGTCAGTCCTCGCGGCGTCCAGAGGCCCGGCTCTAAGCGCACCGTTCCACCCGCCGCCTGAGAGACGGTCCCGCTCAACCGCATTAGCGGAGCGCTTACGCCGGCGACGCTGCCCGCGCCGGTCGCGACGCGGTTGCCGCCGATCGTCATCACATCTCCCAGATAGGCGGGCGCGTGGCGAGTCCGCTCGTTCACGAGGTGTGCGAAGGGTCGCTCGATTTCGAAGCTGCCCGCAAGCGTCGACCCGCTCGGCCAGTACAGCGCAAAACCGCGTTTGCCGGCGAAGGTCGTGCTGCTCCCGTAAACCGGAAGGGGGTTGGTCAGTACCAGCGTGTCCATCGGACTGGCGGCGGCCTCCTGCGCCGGTGTGCCGGTCGACGCGCCCGGAGATGCGGGTGCCGCCAACGACGCGGCACCGCCGCCCCACTTGCCGAAGTTGTTGCCGAGGAAGTCGGAGCCGAAGTTCCAGAAGCCGGGGCTGGCGCGCATCAGCGCGCCGGTCATCACATAGGCGCCCGGCGTAGCGGCGATCGTCATGTTGAGACGGTCCTGCAACAGCAGGCGACCATTCGCCGTCGTCGGGGTGGCGGCGGCGAAGTCGACCACCGTTTTGGTGCGGCCGCCTGCCGTGCCCACCTGCGAGACGGTGATGCCGGTCGCGCCGGTCGTGTTGGCGATCAGCTTGCTCGTCGCGATCGTGCCGGTAACGCCTGGGCCGGTCACCGTTCCCGCCGTGCCAGTCAGCGCGGCATCGGTATCAAGCTGTGCGCCCTGCAGCGGATACGTACCCGCCACGATCAGGTCCATGATCTCCGCCGGGGTCTTGGCTTCGATGTGCCCGTCGAGCGAAGCCTTCAAGGCAGCGGCGATGTAATATGCGCCGCGCTGGTCGATGTGGACGAACGAGCTGGCCGTGTTGCTGGAATAGGCCGAGGGGGGCAGCATCCCGGTCAGACCGACAAAGGCGACCTTGCTATCGCCGCCGCCCAGCGCCGCGACGAACGCCGCCTGCGCGGCCCAGACGCGGGTGCGGCGGTCCTGGGTCTCTCCGCTATCGACGACCGTCTCGCCCGCTTTGGTCGACGCGATCGTCGCCACGACCCGGAACCGTTTTCCGCCATAGGCCTGGAACTTGGCATAGGCGTAAGCCACCGCGTCGTACCAGTCCTGCAGCCTCGGGTTGGTGGTCTGGCCCGAGGCGGGGTTCACGCCAGGCGCCGTCGCGAGCACGTTATCGTTCGCGCCCATCGATCCCATGATAAAGAGGTCAGGGGTCTGTGCGGCGGCGGCGTTGATCGCCACCGGCATGATCCAGGCGCGGTTCGATCCGTCGTCCGTCTTGATGGTCGTCCCGGACTGCGCGAGCACCGGGAGCGCCGTCGGCTGAACCAGTCCAGCCATGAGGGCCTGGAACTGGTGGGGCGCATTGGTGGCGCCCGGACCTACGCCGGCGTCGATCGCGCTCAAGCCGTCCCCGACCCAAGCGAAGGTGCCGCCGACCGGGATAAGCGCACTCCCCGCCGCGCCGACGGTCGTGGTGACGAAGGTGTCGGTCGTCGCGCCGATCGCGAGCGTTGTCGCGGTTGCGGCCGAGTTCGCGCCCGCGGCGATGTGCCGCACCGCGATCGTGTCGCCGTTTACCACGCTCACCGGTCCGGCGCTCCACACGCCACCGTTCCTCGACAGCTCGCTGGACATCGCACCACTCACCGCCGCGACGGCGCTATCGGATGCGCCCAGCCCCGCGACCGTGATCGTATTCGAGGTCTGGACCGAGCCCGTCGTCACGTCGAGCAGGTCGCCGAACGCGAAGGCGGCCGGGTTCGTGTCGTTCAGGTTCAGGATCTGGATCGAGACGAGCTGCGAGGTCGCATTACCTGCGGCGTCGGTCGCGGTGCGGGTCCACGAGAGCGCCTGCCGCATCTCGAAATCCTGCGCGGCGATCGACCACGCGCCGGTCGATGGGTTCAGCGTCACCAGTGCCGCATCGGGACCTGTCTTGCTCCAGGTGACCGCCTCGTTTGCGGCCGAGGCGCCGCTCAGCGGCGAGTTCTCGCTGACGCTATAGCTGGACGGCGACGAGATGACGGGCGCGGCCGTGTCGGCGACCGGCGGGAGGATCGCTCCTCCCGCCCCGCCCCGGAGCAGGGTAGCGCGCGTCTGTCCGAACCCGAACCCTATCATCAGGAAAGCGCCCAGATGTTGTCGGCCGTGCCACCCGTCAGCACCTTAAGCACACGAAGCGGGTTGTACCCCTGCTGGAGCGGGACGTTGTCGCGCTGCGTACCGTCGGGCTGAACGAGGTTGGCCGTTCCCGCGACGCCGACGAGCAGCGCCTTGGTCACCGTCGGCAGGTCGCCGGGACCTTTCACGACCGGCTGGTAGGTGGCTGCGGGAGAGTCGACGCTGTCGGCGTAGCCGGCGAACTTGTCGGGCATGATATTCCTTTCAGGCGGGGTGAGTCAGGCGGGCGTGACGGGCACGGGATCAGCGTCGTCGTTGACGATCGTCGCTTTGACTGGGCCGGACGGCGTGGCGGCGAGCGCCTCGCGCGCGAGGTCGACCGTCTTGCCCAGATTGACCGACCGGGCCGCGTCCAGGTCCTGCGCGCGCGTGTCCCCTGCCTTGCTGGCATAGTGGTAGGCGATGATGCCGCCCGCGAACCCGGACAGCTGGCCGAGCATGTAGGTCACGAGGTCGCGGTTCGCCTCGGGGATCGGCACGACGAACAGCGCCGCCAGCGCGCCCAGAAAGCCGGTGATCAGCGCGGCGCCGATGACGTTGGCGAACAGCCGCGCCTGCGTCACGCCTCGTTCCTCGACAGCGGAACCCCCGCCCGCGCCGAGAGCTGCACCGGCCCGCCGATCACCGGCTGGCCGATCGGCCACCGGCTGGCGAACAGCCGGTCCTTGGCGATGCGGGTGACGGTCACCGCATCGCCCTGGTTGCCGCCCAGGACGTGATACGCAGCCGCGTCCTCGCCCACATAGAAGCCGACATGCCCCCCGCCCTGGCGCTCGAACACCAGCACCGCGCCGGGCGCGAGCCGGTCGGGGCGCAGCCGCGCACCCCAGGTTGCCCAGCTCTTCGCGCGAACCGCGATCGACACGGGCGCGATCCCGACCTCGTGGAAGCACGTCGCGACGAACAGGCCGCACCAGGGTACGCTGTCCGCGTTGTATGCCATCCCGACGATCTTCGACCCGAGCCGCTTGGCCCAGCCCATGATCGTCGACGAGTTCGCGGACCCGGCCGCCTCGCGCGTGCCGAGCTTCGCCCGCGCGGCCAGGAGCCACGCCGGTTCTTTCGCTGCCATGATGCTTCTCCAATCGGATTTGATCAGCGACGAGTCGCTATTCGTTCGTCCCGCGCATTTTTGAGAGCCCGGCCGCGAGCCGCTGGTCGATGCCGGGGAAGCCGCCGCTGGTCGCCGCGGCGAGCAGCTCCATCGCCTGCGCGAGTGTGGGGTCGTTCGGGTTGTCGGCCCGGACCTTCGCCGCCAGCAGCTGGATCGCTGCGACCGCGTAGACGAGCTTCATCTCGGCCGTGTGGGCGGCCGTGTGGGCGGCATCGACCTTGGTTTCGAGCTCGCTGATCCGCTTGCGTAAATCCTCGATGTCCGCCCGGCGCTGGCCCATGAATAGTTCGACCAGACGGGGCCACACCCGGACTACGCCAGCGGCCAGCGTGATCAGGGCGATGACGACACCCGTCCACACGCCGGCTGCCGTCCAAAAGCCGGTTTCGCTCTTCACGGTGATGGGCGCGTTCTGGGCGACCGTATGCACGGTGTTGGCGACCGCGCGCGCGGCGGGGCTGGCGGTGCTCATGCCGGCACCGTCGAGATCACGCCGGTGTTCGACACCACGTCCCGCCAGCGGCTCCCGTTCTGCGAGGTACGGATCACGCCGTGGCCGGGATCGGTGATCACGAGATGACGATTACCGATCATCACCTGGTCGGCGCCGTCGGTCACGCTCCCGACGCCCAGCGCCACCGAAGACGAGTGCAGCGCCTTGGCGTCCTTGCCGAGCGCAACCGAACTGTCGCCGTGCGCCCATGCTCCCGCACCGAGCGCGGTGTTGTTCAGCCCCGCCGAGGACAGCCGCCCGATCGCGGTGCCGAACGCGCCGCTGGCGTTGGCGTCCGACCCGACCGCCGTGGTGCCGGTCAGGATGGCCCAGGCACGGGCGCCCAAGGCGACCGATAGCTGCCCTGTGGATTTGGCGTTGACGCCGAGCGCGACCCCCTGATCGCCTGCCTCCGCCTGCGCGCCGACAGTTGTACCGTTCAGCCCACCGATGGCCTGGAAGCCCCAGACGGTCGCGTTGGTGCCGTTCGCGCGCGCGCCGCGTCCGCCCGCCGTCGCGTTCGCCGCAGTGAGTGCCACCACGACATCCGCGCCGATCGCCGTGGCGAAGTTGCCCAGGGCCAGCGCGCGCCAGCCATAAGCCGTGCGCTGCTCACCCGTCTCACCGTTCGCCCGCGACCGCGGGCCACCCGACACGCTGCGAAACCCGGCCTCCGAGTCGCCTCCGATCGCAAGGCTTCCCACGGGGCTCATGCGACGGCCGAACAGCACACCGCCCGGATCACGCAGCGTGTCCGCCTGGACGCCCGGAGGCGGCACCGTCGCGGTCAACCGGCCCGGCAGTCCCGCCGTCTCGTTGAAGATGCTGAGCGTGAGGCGGCGCTTGCCCGGCGAGACCGTCAGGTAGAAGGGCGATCGATAGCCCGTGACCGCGACGTTCGGGCTATCGTAAACGACCGACGCGCTCGCGCCATCGGACGCGGCGATGACCAGCCGCCCGCCCCCATAGACGGTGTTCGGTCCCTCGGCGCGGAACGCGACATAGACGATCCCGGTCGCAGGATCGCGGAAGCTGGTATTGGCGAACCCGTTGAGCTGATCGGCGCCCCGGTTCCACTCCCATGCCCAGCGCAGGAACATGTCCGCCGGGTCGGCTGCGCGGTCGAGGATGTAGAGCCCGTTATACTCGCTGTCCGACCCGCACACGATGCCCAGATCGGTGGCAGTGATCGTGGTGGGCGCGGTCGTCATCGGGAAGCCGAGCTTCGTGACCTTGGCCCAGCTCACCCCTTCGTCGAGCGAGTAGTAGATGCCGACGCCCGGCCCATGCCCCTCGCACACGAAGAAGATGCGGCTCCAGCGGTCATAGGCGCAGCCGTGGATATGGCTCTGGCTCGGGCCGGACGCGGGTGCCTGGACGTTGCTGTTCCAGCGCGCGGTCCAGGTCTCCCCGGCATCGGTGCTGATCCATGCATAGGTGGAGTCCGACCAGGTCGCAGGGTTGGTGGAATATTCGCCGACGATGAACCGCGTCCCGTCGCCGTCAGCGCCGAACGACAGGAACGTCGCGCTCCCGCCGCTGTTCGCCTGTTTCTGGGTCCACGTCACGGGGCCGGTGCCCCAGCCGCTCGACTTGTAGATCGCGGCCGGGCCGATGCCGATCACCTCGCCGTCGCTGGTGCGCATCAGCTTCACCGTCCCGCCGGGGACGCCGGGCGCGAACGTGCCGCTCCAATTGTCCTCGTCCCCGACTTCCGCGAAGACGATGTTGCCGCCCATCAGGCCCCAGACCCGGCCGTCGAACACCGCGATCGGCAGCGGCACATTGTCGTTATGCTCGCGCGCGGCGGTCAGGTGCGCGGCGCAGCAGGACGTGCGCGGAGCCTCGCGGATGGCCCGGCCCGGCTCGTCGGGCGCGATGCCGTCCGGGCGGAGAACCCCCGAGCCGTCATCGGGCAGCAGGGAGTCAGGGTCCCAAGCGAACGACCCGCCCAGCCCGTCATCGGCGGCCATCAGGCCCTTGATGATGAGCGAGGCCGTGCCGTCCGGGATCGGCAGCGCGCGAAAGCCTTCGATGGTCGAGCGGATCGGGACGTTGCCCTGCGCCACGACATCGCCCGCGAACCCGGCCACGATGGCGGTCGCGAGGTCGACGGCCTCCATGGCCTCCCCGCGCGCGGCCGCGACCGCATCGAGCGCGTCCGTCATCGCGGTCACGACCGCGGTCGCCTCTGCGCTGGAGATCGTCGCCAGCGCGCGCGAGAGCGCGCTACCCAGCATGGCCGCGAGCGCATCCGCGCCGACGATCTTGAGCACCTTGCGCTCGTTCGAGACGTAGCGAAGCCTGATCATGCCTGGTTGGCTCCGGGGACGAGGAGAAAGGTGCCGGTCATCCATCGCGACTTGGGCAGGCCAGCGGCGTCGATCACGAGGTCATAGGCCAGCTCCAGCGGGCGGCCGGGTTCGAGCCCGTTGCCGGGGTAGGGCAGCAATGCTTCGAGACTGGTCTCGTTGATGCGCAGCTGGAGCGTGTAGGTCGACAGCCCGTCCACCTGCTCGACGAACGCGACCGCGATCCCCTCGGCATTCGGGTTGTCGTTGCGGTTGATGTGGATCAGCGGCTCGCCGGGCGCGTCGGGATAGGCGCGCACCTGCAGGGTGACCCCGGCCGCGCCGAGGTCGAGCCCCGATATCTCGATCAACTCGACATAGGGCTGCCACCGATACGCGATCAGCGTCTCGGCTACCGGATGGATCATGATGGGCCTCGCGGTTAGGGGGCTTGTTCGAGCGCGTTCAGGCGCTCTTCGAGCGTCTTGATCTGGGCAGGGGTGTAGGTGGTCGTGCCGTCGGTGACGCTGCCGGCGGAACCAGCGCTGGCCACGGTGTCCGCGATCGGATCGGCCGGCACGAGGTCGCCCACCTCTCCGACCGCCGCGTACATGCCCGTCGTGAACTCGAACATCTCGGCATTGTGCTCCTCAAGCTGGAGCGCGACCGAGAAGTCTTGGCTCAACCCCCACCCGACGGTCTGGAACACGTAGTTCGACAGGCCGTACCGCGCGGTCGCCAGCTGCACGGTGTCGAGCGTCGAGATGGCGATGCCCATGATATTCATCGGCCAGCTGACCCGGCGTTCGGCCTGGGCTTTGCGCAGGTAGATTTCGAGGATGCGCTGCCCCCGATAGATCGAGGTGACATGCGGCAGATCGTAGGAGGTCTGGCGGATGTCGGTCGCATCGAGCGATCGTGTCGGTACGTCACTGGGTTGGTATAGCGTCGGTTCGATATAGGTGCCGGTCACCTCGTTCGACATCTGGTCGCCAGCCAGAAGGGCGGGAACCGTGATGGGCCCGGCCAGATCGTCCTCCTTGAGGGTCGCGGATGGCGGGACATAATAGCCGGGCCGCAACAGCATCTTCCCGCCGCTATAGGTGAACGCGCCCGCGCAGCAGGTGACGAATGTGTCGCGCACCTCGCTCGGCGCGGCGCCGGTCTGGATGTAGCTGTCGAACTCGTACCGCCGCTCCTGACCGGCTGGCGTGTCGACCATTTCGTCGCAGACGTTCGCCTGGGCCGCGACCCAATCGTCGTCGATCTCGTCGGGATAGGCGCCGAACCCGCCCTCTTCGCGAGCAAGGGCAAGCCAGTCATAGAACACCAGGGCGGCGTTGCGCGTGTAACCCCGCGTGTCGGTGCGCGGATCGAGGATATCGTCCTTGCCCTCCACCTCCGCCGTGATGTTCGGCATCCCCGCTTGCACCACCTCGTCGGACATCTGGAACTTGGCATAGATCAGCGCGGTGCCCTGCCCGCGGTGGCTGGCGGTCCACTTGCCCTGCGTCTCCGCGACGAAGGTCGGGTGGGCCACCTGATCGTCGGTGCCCCGGCTGAACCAAAGCCAGCCCTTGTTCGCATACCGCCCGCTGGTCACCTTCCCAGCGCCGTCCACGGTGACTTCCTCTTCCCCCAGCCACCAGCGCGTGACGCCTTTGCATCGGTGCCCCGCGACGGCGATCACGAAGTAGCGGAACTCCTTGCCGAGCGGATGGAAGAAGATCAGCAGGCCACCGGCCCGTCGTTTCCCGTAGATGATGAAGCTGTTCGAGACCGCCTGACGGAACACCCCCGGCGTGCCGCCCTTCGTGGTCGGAGCCGACGCGCCGAGCGACCTGGCGACCTCCGAGAGCGTGTTCATGATCGCGGCCGAGGGCCCGCCGGTGAACCCGGTGACGAAGTTGCTCAGGCCGCGAAGGGCGCCTTGCGTGCCGTCCGTGATGAAGCCGGTCACCACCCCGTAGGTCGACCGCCAGACGGCTGAAACAACCTTGCCGATGACAGCCTCCTATCTGCCGTTCAGCCGCCAAGCGGCATCGACATATTTCATGCGCACCATGACGCCGCCGAAGAACTCCGCGCGGTCACCCCGGCAGATGCCGATCGCCCAGCCCCGCCGCACGATGTCGCCGCGACCAGCCAGGCGGTACGGGATGGGTTCGCCGTGAACCGCGCCGATCACACCCGACATGTCACGCACGCCGAGCCTGCGCATCATCGCCACCCAATCCCGCGTCGATCGGGGCGAGCGGCCCACCACGTCGCAAATGTCGCGACCCGTCGAACTCAGCACATGCTGCCGCCAGAGATCGCCGCAATGGTGATCCCATCCGGGGTCGTTCACAGCACCGCGTCTTGCTTGGCCTTTGCCCAGAGGATGTTCGCTTCGACCATGCGGCTGACATACTGGAACGCGAGATCGCCGGGGTGGCGGCGCTGCTGCCACCAGTCCGTGAAGCGCTTGATCGCCGGGCGGCGCTGGTCGCGCATCCGGCTTTCGCCTCCCGCGCTGACCGTGATCGTGTCACCGGCGTCGAGTATCTCGTACGTGTCGAGCCGGCCTTTCCAGATGTTCTTGAACCCGACCACCTCCTGATAGGAGGGATCGAGCGCGCCGACGTACAGCTCGTACAGGCACCCCCGCACCGCCTGGTCGGCGATGTCGTCGCGAAACTCGGAAGGGATCTGAAACAAGGTCGCGGTCACCCCGACCGATGAACCGTCCGTGCCTTCCCCGATCGTGTCGATCGAGCCGATGCCGCCGATGGCCGTCCACTCGTTCCCGTCATAGGTGAGCGAGGTATTGCCGGTGACCGCGAACACCGGATCGGGCAGATCGATGTGCAGCCCGAGGAACGGGCGAAGCTCCGGCTTCTCGATCTCGCTCTGGAGCGCGGGGTCAAGGTTACGCGGCACCGAGCTTCTCCACGAAATCCAGCGCATATTCGGACAGCGATCCGACTTCCGTTTCGTTCTGCCCCGCGTCCTCGTTCATCAGCTCGAACCGACCCGTCACCGGCCAGGTCAGCACCGTGTTTGCCGGGATGTCGGCCGAGAGTGGGGGATTGAACCCGACGAGCGCCGCGCCGGTGGCATCGGCCAGGATCGTGCCCGCGCCCGCAAAGGCGCCGCCGGCCGCGAGCGTGGCCGCCATGCTGACGAGGTGCGGGCGCCCGTCGCCGCCGATATAGTCGCCGATGCCCAGCGCCCGCCCGCCGGGCGCGAACCCCGTGACGATCATGCTGGTCGCGCCCTTCGGCGCCCCGGCGCTGCGGAGCGCCGTGGCGCGGTCGACCGGCCCGACCGGCTTGGGGCGGCGCCAGTCGTGAAAGACGGCGATGTTCAACCCGCCGTGGAGATCGGCGATCAAGGAGTCGAGCCGGGCGCCATATCCCCCCTGCTCCCCGCGCCTGACCTCCCCGCCATACCCGCCTCGGAACGTCAGCCGCGCGAGCCAGCGCGGCGCCGACAGGCCGTAGGTCTTCCGGGTGCGCGTGACCGGGCTTTCCTGCCCCCCGACATGGGGCTGGAGGTGGAAGGCGACCCGGTAGGGAACGAGATCGTCGGGCCATGCGATGTCAGCCACGGCGGCGGTCCGCCTCCCTGATAGCCCGCACGGCCGATTGCCGGGCTGCGTCCGCCACGCGGTACACCTCGGAGCGGGTCGCGAGGTCCACGGCGCCGCTGAACTGGATTGTCTGATGGACGGTGGTGCTGCCGCCAGCTCCGTTGTCGTTGCCTGGCCGCCGGATGTCGACCATCTCACCCTTTGTGGCACGGAATGCGACCACGTTACGATCAACTCCCGACATTCCGCCGACCTTGAACGAACCGCCCGTCGCAAAACCGGGCAAGCTGAACGCCGCTGCGGATTGTTCCGCCGACGAAGGGCGAGACGACTCGCCCCCGAGCACCGACCCGATGGCTTTGCCGATCGTATCCAGCGCCCCGCTGCTAGACCCGCTCCGAAGGTCGGAGAACAGGCCAGCGATCAGGTCGGCAAGGCTGTTCAGCGCCTCCTCCATTCCCTTGGCGACACGGTCGCGCCACCAGTTCTTGAACCAGCCCTTCAGGTCACCGTCGAGCGCGGCGCGCACGCCCTCCTTGAACGTGTCGCGGAACACGCCGGTCTGGCGGGCCTTATCCTCCTCGCTCCATTCGGTCTCCGCCTGCTTGCGCGCGGCGCCCGCGCTCATGGCTTTGTCCGCGTTCCGCAGGTCCTCAATCCGCCGCGCGATATCCTCCTCACGCTTGAGGGCCCGGATGCCTTCTTCGCTATCGCCCCGAAGCTCCGCCATGCGAATGGCGCGAGAGCGCGCGTCTCGCTCGAACCATTCGCGACGAATCTGCGCACGGGCCTCATCAATCTCCAGCTGCTGCCGCGCCGAGCGCAACTCCGCTTCCGCAGTGGAAAGTCCATCAGCACGGAACCGAGCAATTCGCTCCTTTATTTCATGCTCACGCTCAAGCGCCTCGACGAGTCCGTGCTCGTTCCTCATGCGCGCGACATCAAGCTGGTGCCCCAGTTCTTGGCGGGCCATCTCCTGACCTTGTGCGTCCAACCGCGCGGCTGCGATCTCCTTCATATCCCGCTGAGCCGCCGCGCGCGCTTGGTCGAGGGTCAGGCCGGTGCGCTGATACGCCTCAATCTGGCGCGACATGTCCAGGCGGTCCTGGATCAGGCGCACGGCTGCGTGGTCGCCGCGCAGTCGGGCGGCTTCGAGCGCGATCTGCTCGCGCAGCTGCTCGCGGTTCTGCCCGTCATATTCGGTATTGCGGCCCTTCTTCTCGCGAACCTTCTTCGCCGCCTTGGGCTGCTCGAAACTGACGTTGCGCGTTCCGGCCGGCGTTGGCGGAGCAACGACTGGCTTGGGAGCGGCCGGCGCTTCGGAACTGTCACCAGCCGCACTCGCGCCCAGGCCCAGTCGCTCCTTCAGCGCAGCATATTTGTCGCCGATCCACTTCGCGGCGTTGCCGATCCAGGTCATCAGCCCGCCGAACTTGTCGACCAGCCAGCCCTTCACGCCCTCGTAGACCGACTTCGCCGCGGAAACGACGCCGGGGAATGCTTCACCGACCGCCGATACCGCGCCCTGAACGATGCCGACGAACAGCGCGCCGATGCTCGCAAACCCATCGACCAGGAACGCCTTCGCGGCCTCGTACATCGCCTGGATTGCGATCGTCGCCTCCGGGAAGATGGCCGTCACGATGTTGACGATCGTCTGACAGGCCGCGTCTACCGCTGCCGCGGCGGCGCTCCAGGCGCTCGCGAAATCGCCGGTCAGCAGCGCGGCGACCGCGGTCACGACCTGCTGCACGACCGCGATCACGCCCGATACCGCCTCTATCGCGACAGCCATCACGGTGACCAGCTCCTGCCCGACCGCCTCGATCACGACCGCTGCGAACGTGTTGAGCACGTCGAGCACGACGCCGATCAGCGCGCCGAGCTTTGAAAGCGCGCCGCCTATCGGTCCATTAACTACGGAGGTAAACAGCGCGCCGAGCTGGTTCAGCAGGTCCCCGAGGCGCCCGCCGAGCGTCTGCTCCGCGATCGTCGACACCGCCTGCAGGCCGGCCGCGATCCCGTCCTTCAGCGAGATCACGGCGGCAATAGCCCAGGTGATTGGCCCACCCAGCCCCAGCAGCAGCCGCCCGATCGCGGCCAGGCCACGGAACAGGCCGAACCGCAGCACGAGCGCGCTGATCTCGCTGGCGAGCGCGGAAATCGGCGAGATGATGAGCGCGGCGATGCGGCCGAGAGTGCCGAAGCCCCGGACCACATGGCCGATGATCAGACCGGCCACGGAGCCGAGCACGAGCGCGAGCGGCCCGAGCGCGGCTGCTACGGCCCCGAACACCACGCCCACCTTCAGCACGGCCGGGCTCGCGCCCGCTATGCTCTCCAGCACGCCCGCGAACGCGGCCTTAACGCGGGTCATCAGCTCGAGCAGCCCGGCCTCGCCGATCGCGATGCGGACACTCTCCCAGGCGTTGGCGATCCGCGTCGTCGCGGCAGCCTCGCCCTCCAGGCGCTTCGCGATTTTGGCCCCGACATCACCGCCCGCGATCTCGCGCTGGAGCTTCTCGATGCCTTCGCGACCCTGGTTCATCAGGCCGATTGCGGTGCGCGCCGCGTCGGCGCCGAAAATCGTTTTCAGGGCGTCTGACTTCGACTTGTCGTTCAGGTTGCCGAGCGCCTTGCGCAGCATGTCCGCCTGCTCGACCAAAGGCTTCATCCGCTTCGTTCGAACATCGAAGAACTCTAACCCGAGCTGGTTCATCGCGAACTCAGCGTCCTTGGACACCGGCACTAAACTCTGAATATACGTCTTGAAGCTGGTTCCCGCGTCGCTGCCGCTGCTGAACTGGGTGCTCGTCGCTGAAATCGCAGTCGCAAAGTCGGCGAAGGAGATGCCCGCCTCTTTCGCAATGCCGCCGCCCTGCGCGACGGCCTGCTGGAAGTCAATGAAGCCGAACTTCGAAGAGTCCAGCGCTCCGACCACATTCTGGACGATAACTGGCAGGTCGGCCGCTGTCTTTTTGAACTGCCCCATAACGTCGGTAACGAGCGAAGTAGCTGGCGCAAGCTGAACTGCGCCCGCCGCCGCCAAGTCTAGCGACGCCTTCAGCGCGCCACCCAAGATGTCTGCGGTCGACACGCCCGCTAGGCCGAGCGCCTCTATTCCATCGGCCGTTTCGGTAGCCCCTTTGCCGACCTTGGGGCCAAGCTCCCGAGCAGCCAACGCCAGCTCTTTCAGCTCCTTGCCGGTGACGCCTTTCAGCGCGGCCTCGACGTTCTTCATCGACTTCTCGAAACCGCTCGCGGTCTTCGCCGAAGTCGCGGCGAGCGCGGCCAGCGGCGCGCTCAGGCCAACGGTGAGCCCCGTTCCGACGGCGCGCGCCCGTCGGGCAACCTCGTCCATCGTGCGCGCGACCAGCTCCAGCGCGCCGCGCAGACCCGTCAGATCACCGCGCGCGCGGCCGATCGCGGGGGACCAGTCGCTGGTGTCGAGTACCAGGACGCCCCGAAGGGCGCCGATCACTGCGTCGCTCATCTTGCTCTCCCATGACAAAGGGCGGCCCGAACCGGACCGCCCTTCCGAGCAGTATTCTTGAGGCTGCTAGGAGCCGGAGTAAACGACCGGCAGGCCGTAGCTGAGCGCCTCGACCATCGCGGCGGCGTAGCTGCGATGGTCGCTGCTGATGACGCTGGCGTCGCCTGCATTAGAAGGCCTTGCCGTACCGCATCCGCTCCTACGTGGTGGTCCGGGTAGTCAGCGGCTTCTTTGCTTGAGCGCCGATCCTAGGCACGCCCCTCAAGCGACTGGCGCCAGTCACCAGCGGGTACGAACTCCATATCCGGGTCTAGTTCGACTGCCAGTGTCGCGGCGATAGCGAAGCCGCGTTTAGCGCCGTAAAACTCCATGTACCGCCTGAGTTGGCTCTTCGCCGCTTTATCAAACTTTCCGAGCTTAACCTCAACCGGACACTCAGAACCGTCCGCGAGCTTCACTAGGATGTCGCAAAGACCCTTACCGCCCTTTGATCGAACAGGAACACTGATACCGTCAATGAACGCAGAGAGATTCGCCCTTATATGCTTTTGCAAGTCCAGCTCGCGGGGGGCAGATCGTGATCTCCCGTCGATAATGTGGACATATGCGGTCACCCATAAGTCCGAGTAGGCTTCGGACCACAGGCCACTTCGCATAACCTCATCCCGCGCTTTTTCTATCTGATCAAGCGCACGATTATAATCCCGATCTTTACACGCGCCATTTATCGCCCGAGCGCATTTCAGAGAGAACCAGCCGAACATTTCGACGAGAAGATGATTGATCTCTGAGCCGCCATCAGCAGGGGGCTGGTCAAATCTCATCCCAGCCGGGGTTAATTCCGGCACGATATAAAGCTTTTCGTTCACCGGACCAACCTCAGCACCCCGTGCCCCTCCCGTGATTCCGGTTAACGCCGCCGTCACACCATGAACCGTGCGATATCGCGCAGCAGCGCCATGATCTCATCGCCCGCGAGCTCCATGCCCAACTCGTCCTGATCGACCAGGAAGCGGATCTGCGACTGCGCCTCCGCCAACGTCCGGGCTGGCGTGTTCGTGATCCGCCGCTGCATCGCGGCCATCTGCGCGTACACCCGCTGCGTCGCATCGTCGCCGTCGGCCTGATCGCACTGGTGGAAGAGGCTCCGATACTCGGCTCGCCATCCGTCGTGACGATTGCCGCCGATCGGGGCGGATGCGTGACCCTGAGCCGCTGCGGGAATGCTGATCGCGAGCGGCGCGGCGATGAACGCACCTAGCAGCGCGCGGCGGGAGGGGGTCGAGGCGGTGGAAGCCATGGCGCGGTCCTTTCGCGTGGTGGTCAGGAGCGGCGGGGCGTTCGTAGCGGCCCGCCGCTCTGTTGTGCTTATTGTGCTACTTGTGCTTGTCTGTCAAGCGACTTGTGTCTGTTGTGCCTTTAGCATAAGCAGCGCTCATGACCGACCTTAGAGACCAGCGTATCCCCATTATGATGACCTCTCGCGAGGTCGCTGCGATCGACGCTTGGAGAGCATCTCAGCCGGGCGTTCCCTCCCGCGCCGAAGCAATCCGCCGCCTTGTAGATAAGGGGCTAACCCCCAGCAGGTAACTTGATCAATCTCGGGACAATTGTTCGCGACCGCGCGCACCAGCACAGGCTGATATCGCAATCTCGCCCGCCTCCGGCTCCATATCCTCAGGGTAGCGCACTTCGCCATTCTGATAGATAAACAGCTTTCGGCCAGTATACCCGCCGAAGCCGTTTTTTGCGTTCACCTCTCCGCAGACCGTGCCAGTCGAAACGTCGTATAGATGCTTGCCGAACTCCGCGCTGTTCGGGTCTCGAAGTAGGTCCTTCACAGCCTTCTCGGCCCGAACTTCTAAGACGAATGAACGATCAAATTGAGATTGTCTGTCCTCATCTGCTGACCGTATGGCGGGCTTAGCCTGCTTATTATCGACAGGCTCGATTTGTTTCGCCGTGTCAGGCATCGAACTCTTTCGCGGCGAGGCCGCAAACACTGAGAACAGCACCATCCAGCCCAGCCCAAGCACTCTGGCCTTTGTCGAGTGGCCTTTGCGAAGGGTAAACCAAGCGAAAATGACCGGCAGGAAGATTATTCCAAAGCCCAGCGGCAAGCTGACTTTACGCCTCCTTGGCGTCGCTAACCCATTCATAGTCGCTTCCCTTTCAGCGGCCTGCTTAGCAACTACCCTTTCAAACTGTCGACTCCCCCTTCCCAGCCACTGCCGACCACATGCGTGCCATCGTCAGCATCGCGTCTGCGCCCATAGGACCCTTCTTCTTCGCTTTCGGCTTGGCGGTCAGGCTCTTGAGCGGCGGCATCCGCCTGGCGCGCTGGAGCGAGGCTATGTGCCAAGCCAGCCAGGCGCGATCGTCATGCGCCGCCAGCGCCCGCCGCGACTTGCCCTCGACGATCAGCGTCATCAGGCGCGGTGTCGAGCGCCAGAACCCGTCCGGGTCGAGGCCGAGCTCGACCCATATGGTCAGCGCCCGCGACCAGTCCCACCCCGCTTCGTCGGCGCGTTTCCCTCCGCGCTCGCGTCGGCGGAAGCTGCCTCGGGGAATGCCGCCTGGAACGCGCGGCCGATGACCTCTGCCGAGGCCTGCGCCCCCAGATCATGGATTAGCCGACCGGCTTCCAAATCCGACATCCCTCCGTGCTTCGCTTCGAGGCCGATGCGAAACACGGAGCGTATCATGCTCGGGCTGGACAGCTTGGTCCCGACATCAGCGACATCCACATCGAGCTCCTGCTCGATCGTGCATAGCGCGTTGAAGTCATAGACAAGCGTCCAGTCGCTCCCGGCCACCTTGAAGCCGACCTCACCCTTGATGCCGTTCGCCATCTCAGTCGGCCGCGCCGCGGACGATCGAACCGCTGACACGTCCGGTCACCTCCATGGTGAGTCGGTCGTTCAGCGGAGCGCTCGGCTGGAGGCCACGGATCAGGAGGTCGAACTCCCAGGTCACACCGTTCGGCCAGGTGAAGCGAAAGCCGCGCGGCTTGCGCGTTCCCTTGGCTTCGAGAAGCAACGTCTCGGTCGCGCCGCCGGGGACATAGTTGACCGTGAAGGTGCATTCGCCCGGATCGGTAAGGCCGCCGATGAACTCCTTCGTGCCGTCGGGCGACTGGAAATGCGTGACCTCGATCTCGTCGTCCATCTGCTGGGGCGGCGTGATCTCGAACGGCTCACCGATTTCGGCATAGGTGGTGCCGGTCGGCGTCGTCTTCATCTCGATGACGATGCCGAGACCGGTCATCGCCTGGCTGTTTCCTGCCATGGGTAGTCTCCTCAGGGTGCGGGGTGGTGCCAGACCATCACGTCGATGGCCGTGCGGAACGTGGTCGCGGGCTGGTCGCGGCTGCTGTCGTGCCGGACATTCAGGATGCGCGCGCTTTCGAAGCCGTCCGCATCGGCGAGCGCGCGGCCGTCGACCGCTTCGATCACCGCATCGCCGATAGCTTCTGCTAGGCCACGGCTGCTCGCCAGACAGTCGATCTGAACGCGCGCGGCGCGCACAGTGTGCGGCCCGGAAAAGGTAAGCGGTCGCGGATCGCTGATGAGGAGCAGAACAACCGCCGGAAGCGGTTCACCTTGCGGCCGCTCGTCTCGGTGGACGTGCGCGTCGACCAAGGCCTGAATGGATGGTGCTGCGCGCAGAATGTCGCGCAGCCGGGCGGTCATCGACATGCGTTCAGCCCTCCGCAGCACGCTTGATCAATCGACCCAGGCCGTCGGCGACTGAAGCGGGCATGTTGGCCACTTCCGCGTCCCAGCTCGGCCGCATGTACGGATGGGGTCGGGTCGCGTCATGTTCCCGGCCGGAGGGCTCGACGCGGGCCGGACGCCCCATCTCGACCTCGTCCGCATATTCGGCAGCCACACTCGGGCCGACATAGGCGGCGATGCCGCGCTCGGCGGGCGCGTCCAAGGCGCGATCGGAGGTAGCGATTTCGCGGCGCAGCTTGCCCGACCGGACCGGCACGATCTGCCGCGCGCCTTCGGCGACCGGCTCAAGCGCAGCCAAGAGGACGGCCATTACCTCCCGGTTGTCGTCCATCGCGCGATCGACTGCCAGCAGGCGCCGGTCCATCTCGCCAAAGCCAGAGATCTTGAAGCCGGTCCGCATCACTCGGCTCTGGCAATGGCGGTGATCTCGACACCAATGCGCAGCCCGATCTCGGCTATCGACTGAATATCAAATACATCCCCACCATCAACCAGGCGGTCTGCCGGCCTGATCGATGCCACGGTCTCGTCCCAGAGCGCAAAAAACGCTGCCGCGCGCCACGCGGTGATCTGATTTCCTGTGGCAGCCTGACCGTCGCTTTCGCGACCGGTCTGATCAACACGAGCGGCCTGAACCGTCGCGATCTCCTGCATGGAGAGATCATGATCGCCGTAGCTGTTTGGGGCGGGCGCGGCGCGAAGGACTGAGACGACACGCTCCAGCTTCGGAACTTCACAGGTCCAGGTCAGGCCCTCGGCGTCGATTTCCGGCGGTGCCGAAACCACGAACGTCGACCCGCTGAACAGAACGGCGTCGCCGATCTGCGGGTTCGGTATCTCGCTTCGACGTATATCAATGAGCCGCCCGCTCACTTCACGGATTGGTCGAACGGTCCCGATCTCGGCGACCCGCTGTCGGCAGATTACCCGGATCGGTGAAGCTGGCCCCGAAACCGACACGTATAGCGCGGCCAACGAACCTGGCGCATGGAATAGGGCATCAAGCGCAGCCTCGAATGGGTCCATGAAGCTGCTCCTGCAAACCGGGCGGCGAGACTGTGATCACGCCGCCCGGCGAGGTTCACCGGGCAAAGGGGGAAGCCCGGTCTACGGGGTCATGTCGGCGAGGCGACCAGTTTGACCGCGACGGTGGCCGCGCCCGAGGCCGCGCCGGCCTGGAAGATGCCGATGAGCTTGTTGCCCGCCGCCACGTTTGTCACGAGGCGCGCGGCGTTGTCCCAAAAGGCGCGGGTCTTGCGCGTGATCGCGACTGCCGCCTTCGGCAGTTCGAATACGCCCGCCGTGACGCCAACGACCGGGGCGCCCGGCGCAGCGTCGGTGGAGGCGACCGCGAACTCGTCGCCGTCGAGAAACCCGTTGCCGATGGCAAGCGCGTATGGGGCGATACAATCCAGGTTGACGCCCGGCTGGATGAAGTTCTTCATCGGGTCTGCTCCTTATTCGGCCGGCGTCGCGCGGTGAGCGCGGATCGCGGCGATGATGTCGGTCTTCTTGGTGGCCTCGCCGAGGTCGATGCCGTCCTGTTCGGCGATCTTCTTCAGATCGGCGACCGACTTGCCGTCGAGGTCGTCGCTCTCGCCGTCGTCTACGTTCTCGGCGTCGCGCTGCTTCTTGGCCTCCCCGTCGCTGACGGGAATGGCGCCTTCGGCTGGATATCGCACCGCGCCGTTGATCACGGCCGGGCCTTTGAGCTTGATGGTTTGCATGTCGGGTCTCCCGGCCAGCGCGCCGCGCCGGTCCGTTGGGGTCAGGGGAACGGCGGCACCGGAGCGCCGCCGCTATGCCGTTCAGGCAGGGGCGGCGCCGGGGTTGCGGTAGAAGCCGCGCCGGTCGACCACGGCCGCGCCAACGTCGAGGCGGGCCTTGTTCTCGACCCCGTCCACGTCGAACCCGACACGGGTTTCCGTGAACAGCTCCTCCTGGCCGTCGAGGTGCGCGAGCACCATCGTGTCGAACGCGTCCGGCGATGCCGACAGCAGCCACTGGTAACCGGTGATGCGCGGATCGACGATGAGCTGGAGGTTGCCCGGATAGGGGTTCACGTCCGCCGTCTTGCCCGCGGCGACCGCGGTCAGGAACGCCTGCGCGGCGACCTTCTGGAGCGGCCCGACGATCAGGAACTCGGGGCGGATGGTGAGGAACCCGCCCTCGTCGTTCTTCTGCTGGAGCATGGCCGTCTCGCCGGCCGAAACCGAGGCGACGGTGATCGCGGTGCCGACCAAGGCCAGATTGCCCGCGGCGACGCTGAACAGCGGCTGGTTATCGCCCATCGTCGGGTTGCCGAGCAGCGTGCCGTAGACGAGATCGGACTCCAGGTCCGCCGCCTTGCGGCCGAACATCGTCGGGATGCGCCCGAACAGGTCCTTGTCATCGTTCACGATCGCCTGGCGGCTGATCGCGATCACGCGGCCATAGGTCTGCAGGCGATAGGTCAGGCCGGTGTCGGTGACCGCGCCCCGCTTGAACTCGCCCATCTCGGGGACGAGCAGCAGCGCCGGGGCATCGCCCAGGCCGACGATCTGGGTCGGCTTGAAGTCGGGCAAGGTGCCGGTCGACACGAACGGACGAAACGTCTGCGGAGCCGCGGCGAACGCCGCGCGGACGCGCCGGTTGGTGGCGTAGGACAGCGCGTTCGCGAAGTCGCTGGTCGTCATCGCGCCGAAGCGCATACCGAGCGCGGCACCCGCGATGTCGAGCCTGCCCATGCCGCGCGTGTCGACGCCGGTTCGGCCCAGGTGGAACCGCGCCAGCTCCATCAGGGTCATCCCCCGGAAGTCGCGCGCGGCGAGGAGGCGCTGGGCGGCCGGGCGCGCGGGGTCGTCGTCGAGCGCGTCGGTCGGGTTCGCGCGAAGGGACACCGCGTCGGAGAGCGCCTGGCGATAGGCGTCTTCGTCCTGACTGTGGCCGGCCGCGCGAGCGTCGATGCTCGGACGCTGCCGGGCCGCGACGAGGTGGTCCCCGATGCGCTGGTGCATGGCGGCCTCGGTCAGGGTGCCTGCCTCGCTGTCGCGGATCAGGTCGTTCGCGAAGGTCGCGCCGAGTTCCTCCGTCCGGGCGCAGAGTTCGAGGATGCGGCTGGCCGCGATCGTCGGGGAGCGCTGCGCGGCCGGCGCGGCGTCGCTGTTCGGCTCCGTACGGCTGGACCCGTCCGGCTCGACGACGACGGTCGTCTGGGACGCGGGCTGCTGGGCGGGCTGGGCCGCTCCACGATTGGCATTCGGGTGAGCGACACCGCCGCCCGGCAGGTTCCGGTTCATATCATCTTCCTCTTCAGTTCCGTGGGCGGGGGTCCCTGTGTTCGACCGAACCACGGCGTTCGGATCAGCGGGAACGGGGACGAGACTGGCTTCGAGCAGCTCCCAGGCGACAGCGCGCCAGGTCTCGTGTTCGTTTTCGTCGGTGGCGGTGATTTGCCACTTTGTGACACGGTAACCGATCGAGATGGCCCGCAACTCGCCGGCCGCGACGCGGGCCTCGACGGCACGACCGGCCTCGGTATCGGAGAAGTGGAGCGTGCCGATCAGCTGCTCGTTTTCGATCCGCACCCCGGAGATGCGGCCGAGCACGGCGCCGAGCTCGTACTGGTTGTGCGTGTCGAGCAGCGGGCAGATGCCGCGCTCGACACGGCCGAGGTCGATCGCCTCGGCGCTGATCTCCAGCTCTTCGGTGAAATAGTAGCGCCGCACCGGCGACCCGGCAGACAGGATCGCCTCGACGGTGCGCGCCTCGGCATTGTAGCTGTCTGGGGTCACGGACAGCGCGCGCGTGCCGCGCCCGCCGGTCTGGGGCTGGCGCCGCTCGGCGGGATCGCCCTGCGGGGCGGGCGCTTCGCGGGTCAGGATGCCGGCGACGGCGGAGCCGAGCAGCACGCCCGCGAGGAGGGCGGCTTTGCGTTTCGACGGCATCGGCGGGAGAGGCGCGGTGACGATCTCGCCATCCGCGCGCGGTCGATCGGCGGCGCGCTGCCGCGCCGGGTTGGGTTCGGTCATCAGCTGCTCCTGGGTTAGGCGTCGGCGCGCGCGCGCCGGATCATCCGCATCATCGCGCGGCCGAGCATGATCTCGGCGGCGCGGTCGTTCGGAACGGCAGCGCCGGTGTCGGTCGAGCCCTCGACGATATCACCCTTGAAGGTGAGGCTCTTGGCCTGTGACTTCGCGCGGCTTGCCGCGATCTGCTCGATCAGCTCGTCTTCGTCATAGCCGCGACCGGCGATGAGGTTGCCGCGGCTTTCGAGCCCGGCTTCCATCTCCAGCACGTCGGCCTCCGCATCGCCCATGCGGTCGATCGACTCGATCGGGGGCGGGGTCCAGGTGATCGGCACGTTCTTCTTCGGAAACTGACCGGTCGACGAACCGAAGCCGTAGAACCAGCCCCAGATCGGATCGAGCGCGATCGGGATGAACGTCAGGTACTGGACGCGGCCGACGGTGCGATTGAACTCAAGCCGACCAGCCTTGTAGCTGGAGAAGTTCACATTCGAGAGGTCGCCGGTCATCTGCTCATAGGTCGTGCCGATGCCGGCCGCCGACGCGAGGAGCGCGATACGCGCAAGGTCAGCGATGCCGCTGCTCCGGGGCGGGTTGGAGAAGACGATCTCCTCACCGGGGTCCAGCGTCTCCACGACGCCGGGCACCAGTTCCTCGACGGGCGGGCGGTCCGAGCCGTGGTCGACCGGCATGCCGATCGACTCGTCCTCGTCCGGGTTCGCGTTCGGCTTGCGGTAGCGAAAGCCGACCAGGCACGCCGAGATGTTGGCCTTCACGACCTCCGCCTCGATCCCTTCGTCCACATCGCCTAGGCGCTTCACGACGCTCTCGAAGATCGAGACGCCCTCGGTCTGGCCGAAAAACTCGGCATGATAGAGGTGGATCACCTCGTCGGCGGGAAAGCGGACCGTCTCGCCGGTCCACCAACGCTGACCCGGCCGGGTACGGTAGAAATGATAGGCGGTAACGCGGCCATCGCCGTCATATTCGATGCCGCTGCTGATCCCCTCGCCGATCTTGCTCACCGCGAGCATGGCTTTGTCGAACGACTGCAGGCGGATCGGAATGCCGCTCGCGCCGGCGACAAGGCGCTTGACGATGAACGTGTCGCCGTCCCGGAACATGCATCGCGCCCACAGTTCCTGGAGACCGTAGAGGTCGAGCCGACCGTTGAAGTCGCAGACCTTGATCCATTCGGCCCAGGCCGCCTTCAGCGACTTCGACCCGCTCGGCACCCCCTTGATGCCCCAGCCGACGACGCTGTTGAGCAGCGCGTTCATCGCCTTCTTCGCGAACGGGTTTTCCGCGACCAGCTTCAGCACGGTCTGGCGACTGACGAAGCGGCCCGGCCGGGCATCGTTTGGATTGCCGGTGTTGATGTTCCAGTCGCGATCAGATCGACGGTTCGCGCGCGTCGCCGCCCGCGGTGGCGCGGACCGCTCCAGCGCCTTTCGGGCGGCCTGACGGCGAAGGCCGGCAGTCGGGTCGACGAAGCCGACGGCGCGGTCGATCCAGTTCACCGGCAACGCGCCACGCGTAGAACGGTCATGCGGCGACGACGCTGCCCGACAGCCGCTCCGTCGGCGAGCGCGCCCTCGATCGCCTTTTCGGCCGCGAGCAGCTGGTCGAGGTTCTGATATTCGGTCGAGCGGCCATCCGCGAACGTCACGCGGCGGATGCCCGACGAGATCGCGGCCCGCACCTTGGTCAGGTCGGCTTCGGTATAGGCCATCACCGCCTCCTGTTCACCCAGCCGCCACCTTTTCGGGCGGCGAAGTTCATGGCCTTCGGCCGCGCGGTCTTCTTCGGCGCTGGCTCGATCCCGCTCGGCGTCTTGGGCGCGGCAGCCTGCGCCGCCTCTGGCGCCGGGGACACCGCCTCCACCACCGCGTTCAGCTTCATGCCCAGATGCATCAGCCCGGCGAGCGCGGCATAGGCGTAGACGCGGCAGTCGAGCGCTTCGTTCGCCTTGCCCTTGGGCAGGTCCCAGACGGTAAAGCGGCGGCCCGCCACGACCTTGGTGATCAGCCGCTCCGCGGTCAGCTGCGTGTACCAGCCGAGATCCCGGCGCCCGTCGAAATGCATATAGCCGGGGCTGGGCTCCTCGATGCCGAGGCGGTTCCTGATCGAGTCCTTGGCGCTGTTCGTGCCGACGATCACCGGCTTGAACTTCTGCCGGTTGGCGGCGCTCGGCTTCACGATCGGCCAGACCGGCGTGCGCTCGCCGTTGCGCGAGCTTTGCCCCTTCACCGCCCACACATGCCGCCCGAGCCGGGCCTTGGCGAATTTGTACACCTGCTGCGTGTGATGGCCGCCCGAGTCGATGCAGGCCGCCTGGACGATGAACTCGCGGCCGTCCGCGCGCTTGAAGGTCCGCTGCAGCTCGCGATCGACCCGCGTCCAGAACTCGTCGGCGGCCGGATCGCCCGGCACGATGATATGGTCGAGCGACCAGCTTTCCTCGCCGTGTCCCCAACCGACGAACTCGATCTCGACCCGGTCATCCTGCGTGTCGAGCCCCGCAGTGATCGTGCCGACGCCCTCGGGCACCTCCCCCGCCCACCGCTCCGCGCGCGCGGCCAGCGTTTCGGCCGCCACGTCCTTCGACGACTGGCGCTGGTGCGGCTTGCCGAGCTGGGTATTGTCGAAGGTGACCCGCTTGTCCGGGTCGCTCTTCGCCGCGATCCACTTCGCCGCGATCTTGGGCGGGGCGTCTTTCGGCCAGGGGCTGAACAGTTTAGACGCGGTGAACGAGGCGTGTTCGTTGTTGATCGCCCACCGGCCGCAGTCCGAACAGGTGGCCCGGTACACCGCCCAGCGATCGGACGCCCACCAGTTCCAGATCAGGTCCACCGCGCTCGGCGCATTGTCGCCGCCGGGCGGGTCCCGCCAGACGCGCTCGTAATCTTCGAGCGGGACGTGCCGCTTGCCGCAGCAGGTGAACGGCTTGGTCTGATGCCAGCGAGTGGTCTGGAGGGCCCGGAGCCGCTGCCCTTCCGACCACCCCGCCCCGCACGCCTCGCAGTGGATCTGCGCGCGCGCGGTCCGATGCTCGCCGGTCTCTTCGTCCGTTTCCCAATGGACGTGGCGGAAGAACTCGAGGAAATTGCGGTGACCGCAGTGCGGGCAGGCGACGGACGCCTGCCGCTGGTCGCCGGCATTGTAACTGTCCTCGATCAGGCTTTCGCCCGAGATCGTCGGCGAGCAGGCGCGGACCGAAAGCCAGTTCGCGAAGGTCGCCATGCGCTCGTCGACGAGATCGAGCGGGTTGCCCTCCTTCGTGATCGGGTATTTGTCGACCTCGTCGCACATGCCGATGCGGATCGGCCGGCGCGCGAGGTTGTCGGGGCTGCCCGCGCCCGCGAGCGCCGCGAACCCGCCGGGGAACGCCTTATAGAGCAGCGTCTCGTCGGCGTTGCGGGACATGCCCGATCCGAAGATCTTCCGCAGCGCCGGGGTTGCCCGGATCAGCGGGGTGATGCGCTCCTTCGAGAACTGCTCGGCCGCGTCCTCTTTCGGCTGCACGATCAGGATCGGGCCGGGGTCGAGATGCGCGAAATAGCCGAACGTGTTTTCGAGCAGCGAGGTCTTCAGCAGCTGCGTACAGACCATCGCCGTGATGATGTGGACGCCCGGCTCGGTGACCGAGAGCATCGGCCCGCGCGCCACCTCGACGGTGCTGGTTCGCCATTTGCCCGATGTCGAGCCCGCCTCCTTTGCGAGCTTTCGTTCGTCATCCGCCCACTGCGCCACGCTGATGCGCGGCGGGGGCTTCCATCCGCGCCGGGCCGATGCCCGGAGCCGGTCAGCCTTCCTGATCGGCGGTGAAGTTTGCTTCGGGGTCGCCGAGATCGTCGAGCTGCTGGTGGACATGGACCGTCAGGGCCTCCACGACCTTGTCCGCCTCCAGTCCCAGCTCCGCCGCGAGCAATGGTCCGATCCGCGTCGGGAAATTCATCCAGGCGTCACGCTGGCCGCGCTGCGTTTCGAACAACACCGTCTCGGCGTGCTCGATCTCGACCAGGTTGCCCGCCGTCTTCCGCGCCGCCAGCAGATGCTTCGCCGCAAGCGCGTTTTCCTTGATCCGCTCGGCGGTGCCGGTGTCGGCATACTCGCCGTTCAACACCTTGTTGAGAAAGTCCTCCGCTTCTTCGGCGAACAGGCCGTCTTCGGCCTCCTCCACCTCTTCCGCCGACGGCGGCGCCCGGCGGCGCGGTGCCGAGTCCGCACTGCGGACATTTGGTGCGGACTTTTTCGGACTGTCCGCACGGGCGCCGGCCGCGCGGTTCTGCTTTCGCCACCCTGTGCCGGCCAACGCGGCGTCGAGCTTCTTTTCCGCCGAAATCGGCAGTTTCCCGGCCTTTATGGCACGCCGTACAAGGCCCTCATCGCACCCATCGAGCCGCGCGAACTCGCGTGCGCTGACCCAGCGGGGTGCGGACAAATCGGGTGCGGACACCTTTTACACCTCAACGCTGGGCGTTCGATGCGCCGTTGGACCCCGTATCCGGCGGGAGCCCAGGAAGGACCCAATGCAATGGGGCTCTTCAATCCGAGCCGAAGAGTCGGGCAAGGAGGCCTCGCCGGCCCGGCTTCTTAACCTCCTCGCCCCTCCAGTTCACCCGGATGCAGACGCCGAGGGATGGCTTGCCAGGTTCACCGCCGTTGATGCGCTCGACTATAGCTGGAACGCGATCGCCGCGGTCGAGCTTCGGCGCAAGCCACGCTGCATGGTCGGAAGCGATGTAGCCGATCTGAATACCGCGCGCGCTGAGCACTGCGATTGCCATCTCGTCGTGCTTGTTGCCCGGCTCGCGGACAAGCTCGACCCTCTCACCTGGCCGGCAACGCTTGATCTCCGCTTGGCGGCTGCCGCCGTCCGTGTTCTTGAAGCTCTCGCCGACAATATTCAGCGACCGATCATTTGCGCCCATGCCGTCCTCCGGCACGAAGCATGGCAGGTGCCCGAGGCGCTGGGAAGCGCTCACGAAAGGGTCAACGGGAACTGCCGTTCGTCATAGCTTCGCTTGTCCGCCCGAGCGCGGCGCGCGTCGGTCGGTGTGGTCAGGGAGCGCAAGAGCACGAAGCCCCAGATCAACTAACCCCGCAGCCGCTTGTGCGGCGATGTTCTCTTCCTGTACATCATGGGGAGACAAACGCCAAGCCTCGATACGCATCGGGAACGCGCCGCCGAAGTCGACCAAGGCAGAGCGTCCGTCTCCCTTGATGACCGTACCGATCTTGCCGGTGAAGGCGGGCATCTCACCTATGTCCACCTGATCGCCGGGCTGGAATGTCCGTCGTTCGGCGCGCTGTGCCTTGCGCCGGGCTCGCTCCGTCTTGAGCGCGGCTATGCGGATGCGTTGCGCCTCCTCCCGCGTGTCCGCGTCCAGCAGGGCTCGCCATGCTTCTGCAGCGCGACCCTCCTCGTCGCGCAGTCCGGCCACGTCGCTTCCGTTCACCAGCGGGATGCGTCCGCCATGGCGGAAGATCGAGAATGGTGGATGCGGGCTGACAGGCTCGGCTGCCGCATAGGCCAGCGCGGAGAGGTGACTCGCGCGGGCGAACACGAAGGTCGGCAGGATCGGGGCGTCGACCTGCACCTTGCGCTCTCCCTTACGCCCCTTCTGAAGCACACGGCGGAAGGTCCGGGCGGGCGTCCACACCTCGAACCCCGCCGCCGCCAGCGACCGCGCCAGCGCCAGCGTGCGCGGGCCGCTGGTGCGCAGGATGCACCATCCCCCTTCCCTGCCCTGATGATCTGCCCGCCCCATAACCCTTACGCTGCCTCCCCGTTTTTGCCGCTGTCCGCCGCGGCCAACTTGTCGAGCACCGCCGGATCGACGCCCATGCGGATGTAATCGTCGCGGGCAGGCGTCCGGCAGGAGCGCTCCGGGTTGAGCCCCATAGGGGTCGGGCCGGAGCCTCGGCCGGACTGCTCGCGCGCATATCGCCCGACCGCGAACCGCTTGCAGATCGCGTCCAGTTCGGTCGCGGTGCCGCGCTCGCCGCCGGGCGCCGGCAGCGCGCGCGGGGCGTTGTCCGCGCCCTCCCAGATCTTCGACCCGACCGGCCGCCGTCTATCTTCCAGCAGCCCGGCCGTATCCTTCACGATCAGCGCCACGATCTTGGCCGGGTGATCGGCATGGCGCATCGCGTGTTGTGCGCCGCGCTTCAGCAGATCGACCGGCAGGTCGGCCAGCGCCAGCCGCGCCGCTTCGAACCATGTGTCCTGCGCGTCCGGCGACATGCCAGATGGCGCTACCAGCTGAAGGCACGGCGTGAGGATCGCGATGAACTCGCGGTCAGTCGCCGGGGTCAGGCTATCCTTCGGGCGCCGCCTCCCGTCGGGCAAGGAAGCGCTGGGCCGCATCGACGGTTGGTCCCATGCCGCTGGCCGAACCACGTTGCCGGTCATGTCCTGCCACGGCGTCATTTCGTCTCTGTCCATTTTGATCGTCCTTCGGCGGGAACAGGCCCTGATAGTTGTTGAGGGTGGAGTGGTTCAGCACGTCGCCGGGCGGGAAGCCGTCGTCCGCCAGCTTTCGGAGCCGGGTCACGGCGAGGTCTCGGGCCTTGGGCGTCATCGGCTTGCCGATGCGGCGGCGCATGTCCTCGAAATCCGCCCACGGTTCGCTGGGAATATCGGCGGGCAGAGCGAAGGCGGGCGGCTTAGCCGCGCGCTTCTTCCGAGAAGGCTTGTCCTTCTCGGAAGTGGTGGTTCCTGAAGGTTTGGGTGCCGATTTGGCAGGGGTAGCGGTCGCATTTGGCAGGGGTGCCGATTTGGCAGGGGTGCCAATCTGGCCGGGGTGGAGGTGGTATTGCGTGCTGCCGCCGTCGCGGTGATGCCGCGTAAGGTGCCCCTTCGCCTCCAAATCATGAAGCGCGCGCCGAACCGTGCGCTCCCCCTGACCGGACCGCTTCATGATGGTGGACACGGCAGGCCAGCACTGACGGCCCTCGTCGTTCGCCTGATCGGCGAGCGCCAGCAGGACTAGCTTCTCGCCAGGCGGAAGGTCGAGGTCCCACACGGTCGTCATCAGGCGAATGCTCACGCGACCCGCTGCCCCCGCAGCTTCGCCGGGAACACGGGCACCCAGACTATCGCGGAGCGGCCGGACCCGTTCGCCCGCCGCCCGCCGCTGTCCCGCAGCCTGCCCAGGCGGACGAGCTCCGTGACGCGCGGGCGGATGCTGAGGATGCTGATCCCCAGCCGCCCGGCGCATTCGTCCGCCGTCATGCCGTTGGACCGCTCGAACAGGTCGAGCACCTTAGCCTGGAGGGAGCTCGATACCGACGCCATGCTGGCGCCCGCCGCACGCGAGGTATCGCGGGCCTTGGCGCCGGGCCGGTGAGGGTAAGCGAACAGGTCGGTCATAGCCGTACCCGCCCCTCGCGCAACATCGTCACGACCTCGCGGATGTACGCCCTATGGACGCCAGGAGCGTCTGGCAGTGGATCAAGCACCTGCTTCTCGATCATGCGCGCGGCGACGAGATGCGGCGGAGACGCGAAACACTCGCCGCCCATCATGCACCGCTGATGGTAGGAGCAATCGGGCGTGAAGCCTTCACACTTCACAGCAGCGGCACCGAACCGGATCGGGTCGGCATCGTGGCGCAGGTCTCGCTCTTGCGCGCGACGAGTGCTCATCGTCCGACCGCCTCCTGGCGCAGCTTGCGGGCGAGTTCGATCATCCGCGCGGCGCGGGTGTCGAGGAAATCCGCCGTGATCGTCAGGTCGACGTCGTCAATGCCGGACCGTCCCGCAGTCTTGTAGCGAAGCGCGCGGGGCTCTATGCCCAGCACGGTGGCGATCTCGCGCTGGCCGCCGCGGCCGAGCAGCTCGGCGGCGCGCTCCATCCCCACCATTCGGCTGACCGGGCAGGGCTTGCGGCGCTGTTCCTCGAACGAGGAACAAGGGGCTGGCGACGCGGGCGTCACGCCGCCTGCTCCAACTCGAGCAGGTCGAACAGGGTCGGCACGGCCATCTCGCGCTCCAGGTCGCGCAGATACTGGACGGATTGCGCCCAATATCCGGGGTTGAGCTCGCTCCCGCCGCCGCGGCGCTTGAGCGCCAGCGCGCGCATCGGAACGGTCCCGAGGCCGCAGAACGGGTCGAACACCATTTCGCCGGGCATCGAATATCGCTCGATCAGCCGGTCCACGATGTCGAACTGGAGCGGGCAGACGTGCTTCTCGGCGCCCTTGCGGACCTGCTCCGCGTTCAGCGTGCGCATCCGCACCACGTCGTCCCATACATCAGGGTGATGCGAGCCGGGGGCGATCGCCATGAAGGTGCGCGGGAGCGTGCCGTTGTTGTCGCTGGCCGGCCGGTCCGCGACGGCTTCCCCGACCGCGACATGCGCCTCGTGATCATGCACCAGGTCGCGAGTGTCCTCGCGGAACCGCTTGGGCAGGACCGAGGTCGGCATGGCCGCGAACCGGGCGGCTGCGTCGGCCAGCTCCGCCGCGTGAAGCGGGCGGTTACCGCTCGAGCGCCAGAAGGCATGGGCGTCGATCTGCCACCGCGCCAGGCTGTACGCCGCACGGTCTTTCACCACCGGCCGGTCGGCATAGCCGCGCGACTGGTCGGATTGCGGCTTGCGCATCAGCAGGACGTATTCGGGGCAGCCGACGCCCATCTTCGTCCCGTCTTTCAGCATCTCCGAATAGGAGAGCCGATAGGTCTGGTTGTTCTCTCGAACGACATCGGTGACGACGGTGATCATGCCCATGAACTGGAAGCCGTGGCGGATGTAGTGCTCGATGCACTTGGCGTGGAACGGGTTCACCGTCGGCACGCCCTCGCCGGTCACGTTGCCGAACATGATCCGGTCCTTGACGTGGATGCAGGCCAGTCGGCCGGGTGCGAGTGCGCGCAGCAGGTTCGGCGTCAGGTGATCCATCTGCGCGAAGAAGTGCGCGTCGTCGTCGGTATGGCCGAAATCGTTGTAGCTGGGCGTGTACTCATAATGGTTCGAGAACGGGATGCTGGTGACGACGAGGTCGACGGAACTCCCGTCGAGCCGCGCCGCTTCGTCGACGCAGTCGTTATGCGCCAGACGCCAGCCCGCGCCGCTGGCCTCGCTCCGATCCACGCCGATGGCGCGCTCGAGGCCAGCCAGCGCGACATCATGCGCGAGCCCGTGCCGTCGGATGATCTCCGACATGCGCTCGGTCAGCTCGTCATGACGGGCCCACTTCGCCTGTAGATCGCGCACGACCTCGCGCTCCGTCTCGGCGTAGATGATGTCGATCTCGACCGGATGCGGCTGCTGGAACCGCTGGATGCGGTGCACCGCCTGGATGAAGTCGTTGAACTTGAACCCGACGCCAACGAATATCGCGCGGTGACAGTGGCGCTGGAGGTTGGTGCCCGAGCCCAGCATGATCGGCTTCGCCGCGAGCAGCCGCGACATGCCTTCGGCGAACCGGGAGATGATCCCCTCGCGCCGATCGAGATCCTGCGTCCCGTAGACCGTGTCGATGCCAGGAAACGTCGCCTCGATCGCGCGGCGCTCGTCCTCGAGGTCGTGCCAGAGCAGGAAGTGGTCCGCCGGCGAGGCGGTGACGATCGCCTCGGTCGCCGCGATCCGCGCGCCGAGCGTCGAGCGCTTCTCCCGCGCCGCGTCCACCACCCCCAGCGCCGCGCTGCGCATCAACCGGCCCTGCCCGTTGCTCTCGACCTCGGCGCTGGCGAGGTCGGCCTGCACCTCGTGCCAGCGCACCGCGATCGGGGGCAGGTCATAACCTTCGTCGCTGAACCCCAGGTCGCTCGGGCGCTGAAGGAACACCGCCCAGCTATTCAGCCAGGTGAAGAACTCCTCTTCCTTGTGCGGGTAGAGGGTTAGGTCCCCCGCTTTCTGCGCATTGCGCTGGAAGAACCGGGTCAGCGCCTGGCCGGTGTCCATGACCCCCAGGAAGCCGGCATAATGGATCAGCTCCTTGTAGCGGTTCGGCGATGGCGTAGCCGTCGCGACGAAGCGGTACGGCACCGCATCGAACAGCGGCAGGAACGTCTGGAACGTCTTCGACCCGTAGGAGCGCAGGACGCTGGCCTCGTCCAAGCTGACGGCCGTGAACAGGGCGATCGTGATCTTGCCGTCTCGCACGCTCTCATAGTTGGTGAGCAGGAGCGGCGGACGGGCAACGTCGCTGGCCGCCGCGATCAGAAGTTGAGCCTCGATCTCCGTGTCCGACCGCACGAACGCGATCGGGATGCCCAGCAGCTCCGCGTCCCGCATGAACTCGCGACGCACGCCCAGCGGCGCGACGATCAATCCCAGGCCTCGCTCACCTGCCGCCGCGCGCTTGCGCAGGATGATGTCGAGGATCAGCAGCTGCTGCATCGACTTGCCCAGCCCGAACGCCTCGAACAGCGCGCGCCGGCCGCCCTCCACCGCCCAGCGGATCACATGGCGCTGGTGCGGCTTCAGCTCGCGCCCGTCCACGAGATGGGTCGGCACCTCGCTGAGGTCGCACGGCAGACCCGCCAGCGGCGCAGTCGGGATCTTCGCCTCCAGGAAGGCGCGGTAGCTCGGCTGCTCGGTCATGCTGATGCTCCGGAATTGTGGGGATTGGCGGCGGCGTGCTCGCACCCGACCGCCACCCGCGCGCCGCAGCGCCGACACGTCGAGCTGTCCACGCGCCGCGCCTCGATCTGTGCCTCGGTCAGCTTTTCGTTCAGCACCGGATCCGCGCGGGTGTCGCGCGTGCAGACCTTGTCCGGCCGGGGCTTCGTGTATCGCAGGCCGACCCGGACGTTCGGCCACTGGCCCGCTTTCACGAACGTCGCCTGCCCGGTCGCGAGGATCGTGACGCGGCGAGCCTGAGCGAAGCGATCGACCTTGATCAGGCCTGCGCGTTCGAGGGCGTGGACGGCCTGCTGGCCGAGCGCGCCGGTCTCGCCCCCGATCAGGTCGGCAAGTTCCCGGTTCGTCGGGCAGCGCCTGCCGGCATCGGCCGCGGCCGTGATCGCGGCCAGAGCAGGCGCGAGGCGCTCGGGCGGGAATGGGCTGGTCATCGGCGGCCGCCCCCTGCCCGCTTCGGCTCGCGGCACGGCGCGCAGCGCCCGCCCACCAGCCGCGGGCTGTCGTCGCCGCATTCGTCGCACACACCGGCCACCCCGGCCGGAACCGGCTGGCGCGCGGCGCGGATCGCGCGATCGGTGTATGCCGCGGCGAAGTCGTTCGCTTGGTCCACGGGATCAGCCACGGGCGCGTGCCAGCCAGCGGAGCCGCTCGTTCCATCTCGGCAGGGCGCTGACCTCTACCGGGACCGCGTCCATGATCACGGCTTTCGCCGGACGCACCTTTCCTGTCGCGAAAGCACGAGGCTTCGCGGCTCCTATCGCCTGCATTGATCTGACCTCAGTTGAGCCGGGATCGGGCCCGGCCGGTTAGAACCTCACTCGTCGCCGATGACATCAGAGAGCTCGGCGATCAGGCCGCGCGCGCGGGTGCGCAGTCGCGCCCGCTCGACATGGTCGACCACGCCGTCTTTCCGCGCATCGCAGATCTCGAACGTCAGCCCGGCAGCGCCTGCCGCGATGACGTCCCAGTTCGTATCGCTGGTCTCGACCTCCACCAGGCGGTAGCCGCCCGGCTCGGTGAGCATGTTGATCGCCTGCCCCGGCAGGTGCGGGCGCAGCGCCAGCACGGCGTGGAGGGGCATCGCCGCCCCGCCCGCGTAGCTGCGCAGAGTGCTCTCCGGGATGCGCGAGGCCGCGGCGAGGGCGGCGCGGGTGGTATACCGCCCCTGCCCCACGAACGACGCGAACATCGCCGTCTGCCGCTCCGCGACATCCTGCGCCAAACGGCTTTCACCCGACATGATGACGCGCCTCCATCGGCGTACCAGGATCGACATGATCCGGGCCGCGACCTTGCTGAAGATGAACCTCCCCGGCGCGGGAACACAGGGGCACGCCGGGGAGGGTACGGCCACCGCCAGGGGGAAGCGCGGCCGTATCGGGGGAACCGTGGTCGGAGACTCGACCGGCGAGGCAGGCGCGATCGAGCGCGCGCTGCCAGCTGCCGGGGTCGGACTGGTCGTCGATGTAGGTGGTCATCTGACCTGCCCTTCGGGGGAGAGGCTTGCGGCCCCTCCCCGTCCGGCTATCGTCGTGTTGCAACGCACCGACGGAGGGCTAGAATCTTGCACGACGAACAAATCCGCGCGTCCATCGCCGCCGTTACCGCCGGCTTCGCGGAACTTTGCAGCATCCTTGGTCAGCGACACGTCATTGACGCAGGCGATCTCCAAGGGATTGAGCAGCTTATGCTTCATGCTCTTCGCCCCCACGGGGAGGAGGACCAGCATCAGCAAGCCCGCAAGATGCTGTCGACGTGGTTCGGTCGGGCGAAGCCGCTCGCGCCAGAAAGCCTTCCACTTCCGCCAGAGTGACGCACCCGGCCGTCTGGCGGCCTGCCGACACCGTGAAACCCGCGCGGCCGATGTCTATGCCCGCGATGATCATGCCGCCACCTGGGTGTCGGACGCAGGCAGCAACTCAGTCATCTTGAACGCGATGCGTTGCGCCTTCGCCGCAGCGGCGATGGCCTGCCAATGATCGACCGGGATTTTCTCGCGGCTCTTCCACCCTTGCACCGCGCCCGGCGTGATGCTGAGTGCGCGGGCCATCGGCCGTATGCCGCCGAAGCGGTCGATAAGGGACGTAATGGGGCTCTGCTGATCCATAAACAGTTTGTACTCACGTCGAATACAAACTGTCAAGCTAGTATGAATACAGCCGTATGCGGCAATCTCCCCCGAATGTCAGACAATACGGATTCAGTCGGGACGCGGCTTTTGCGCCTCAAGAAGCGCAGCGGACTGTCGTTCGAGAAAATCGCGGCCGAGCTAGGGGTGAAGCGGGGCGGACTGCCCCGTTATTTTCAGCCTGACTACCGCCCCGATGGTACGCTAGCGCTTCCGAAAGCCATTGAGTTTGCGCGCGTGTTCGCCGGCAGGGGAAAGCCGCCCATCACCCAGGACGAGGTCCTCGCGCTGACCGGGCTTCCTGAGGTCGAGATGTCGGACGAGGTCGCCGCGCCTCTCACTCTGCCCGTAGCCACGGCAATCGTCGATGTCCTGGGCCGCATTATTCTAGGAGGCCAAGAGCCTGCGCCCGGTGGGGTCGTAAGCGCCGCGCAAGTGCTACGAGACTTGTCCGAAGTGTATCGATCCGCGCCAGAAGCGCGGGGCGATCCTGCTCAGACGCGCGGCGTACTTCTTGCTCTAACCCAACGATCTGGCTAGCAACCGGCCTTAGCGCGTACAGCGCTGCCTTGCATTGCGGCGCGCATTCAATGCAGATCGGATAGCACGACGCCGGTCGGACGATGCGCTTCGTCTTAACCGCAACCAGCATGTTGACCGCGCCGAGCAGCTCGCCAGTGCCGTTGTCGTTCTGATACACAGGCGTCGGGTAGCCCTCTAGGCGAACTCGCGATCCGTCAGCCTTTTGGCCTATGGCTTGCCCGCGAATCGCGACGCCGTCTCGAACCACTGCCGCAACGGCGCATTCTTCCATAGGCACATGCGCGCCTTCGAGCGTGTAGATGCCGGCCATAATGCACCATCGATCTACGCCGAGCCGGGGGATTCGACCCGCAAAGGGCACGCAAGCCGCATTGTAGTAGGTGATATTTCCGTCGGTCCCCACCGCATAGATCGCCTCGGGCAACCGATCGAGATTGCTCGTCACACGATTTCTGAAAGCATGGACCGCTTGCTCCAGGTACGCGGAGCGAACAGCCTCCAAGGCACTCAACGCAAGGTCCTCCCTGTGTGACTTCAATAACATAGCCCACGAACGCGCAAACGCAATCAGCGGAGATTCACAATTCTGCAACTTAGTGTTCTACGTATGTTCCATTTCTGATGCGCATAGGCAAGCGAAATAATGTTCGCATGGTGAATACGGACTGTTGACACTCTGTGTTCAATGCGAATACAAGGTTGCCAGACAGCGGCGCCCCGCCGCGCTGGAGACGATCACCGTGGCGACACAGCCGATCACCATAGACGAAGAGCGCTGGGCATCCGTCCAGACCCGTGGCCTGGACAAGGGCGATCACACGGACCCGGCGGTCGGCATGTGCGCGATGGAGGCGGCGGCGTACATCGCCCGCGAGCCGTTCTCCGATCACCCGGCCTGTGTCGACAAGGCCATCGCCGCGTTCCTGCGCACCTGGAACGACGCGCTGCCCGACGAGGAGCGCCGAATGCTCCTGCCGCTCATCCCGCTGACCGTCGGCACCGCCGGGAGCGAGAAGCTCTCCGAGCGCCGGGCGCTGCTGGCCGTCGACTGGTATATCCGCGTCCATACGCCCGCCTGGCTCCGACTGGCGGGCCTGACGAAGCAGGCCGACAACCTCGCCGCGCTGCCCGCGATTGTCGAGACGGCGCAGATGCCGTCGTTGCGCGGTCCGCTGGAGGCCGTTCGCGATGATGCGTCGGCGGCGTGGTCGGCGGCGCGGTCGGCGGCGTGGTCGGCGGCGCGGTCGGCGCTGGATTCCACCCGACGCGATTTGCAGGCGTCGGCGCTCGACCTTGTCGAGCGGATGTGCGCGCTGACCGAAGCCGACTGATGCGTGCGTCGCTCCCCCATCGCGCGCCGGACGCCGCTGAAGCCCGGCCGGGCCACCCTGTCCCGCTCTCGGATCGTCGCGCGCCCACGGCCCAAGCCCGCCGCGCACAAGCGCCATCACGAGCGCATCGCGGCCATGCCGTGCATCGCCTGCTCGTCCTGGCCGGTCGAGGTGCATCACGTGATCTACGACGGGTCGGCCCGCATCACGCGCGACCATCGGCTGGTGCTGCCGCTCTGCCCGCGCTGTCACCGGACGGGTCCGACCGCGGTCCACGTCATCGGCTCGGCCGCGTGGAACGAGCTGCACGGGATCGACCAGCTGGCGCTCGCGACGTCGCTGTGGGGCGCTGAGCTGTGACCGCCGCCGATCTTAGCCCCGCGCAGTGGAAGACGCTGGTTCTGGTCGAAGCGCTCGACGAGGGCTACCCCGCCAGCTTTCGCAACCCGTCCCTGTGCTGGCTCCAGCGGCACAACCTCGCCGAGGTGCGCGGCGCCGCGGCGGCGTCGCGCAAGCACCGCTGGTTCGTCACGATCTTCGGGCGCGAGCTGGTCGAGACGTTCCACCGCGACGCGGATTGGAACTTCTCTTCCGAAAACCGGCACAGTTCTTCCACCGTAACGAAGGCCGGCGCCTGATGGTGCGCGACCGCATCGCTCCGCTCGCGCGCATGCTCGCCGAGCCCGCCCTTCGCCCACCCGCGCACATCTGCGCGACCGTCGCCGCGCCGCGCGCGCCTCACCCTTTTCGCCGCCAGTTTCTCACGAGGGCCTGATGCACATCGTCGACCATGCCAATCCGCTGCACGATCAGTTCTGCCGCTGCCGGGCGTGCAAGCCCTCCCGCGCGCTGCGCGATCTTCCGCCGACGCGGCGTGTCGAGGTGGCCGCGCTTGGGTTCCTGGCCCTGGGCGTCGCGACCTGGATCATCGGCCGATGAGCATCGCCGACCGCGTTCGCGCGATCATCGACGAGCTTCTGCCCGCCAGCGCCGCGCCCGTCGATGCCCAGACCCTATCGGACCGCGGCGCTGACTTCGCCGACCTGGTCGCGATCGAGGTGGAGATCGAGGCCGCGTTCGGGGTCCGCCTCCCGCTCGACGACGCGCTCGACGAGACGACGACGATCTCCGCGGTAATCGCGCAGGTCGAGGTGCTGGTGGCAGCGCGCGGCGAACAGGTGACGCTGTGACCGCATCCCCCACCCCTCCCCTCGGAACCCGCCTGGATGGGGAGGCGCTGGAGGGACCATGGCGAACGGCATATGTCGAGAATGCCGCCACCGCGCGCCGGGCGATGTATCGCCGCGACGGATCGTTGGTAAGCGATCAGGTGAGCAACTACGATCCGCCGGCGACCGGAGTTCATCTTTGCGGCGTGACCGATGACGACCAGCAGCCGACGACGGTTGCCACCTATTGCGCGCCGGCCGACAAAGCGCGGGACCTCTGGCGGGCAGCGCGAGCCGTTGCTGAGTGCAGTAAGGACGAAGCGGATTTCGTTGTCGACCTGTTCGTTGACGACCAAGTTGAGGACGACTTCTGGAGCAACCGCCAGCTTTGGCCGCGTGCGATTGCCTCTTGGAACGCCCTCTCCCAGGCCAGCCCCTCATGATCCTCAACCAAGGACAGGGCGTCCCCGAGACGGAGGTGGCGATCCTGCATGTCCTGCAACACGCGCTGGGCACGGACGAGTATGGACGCGGCACCCGATATCGCTCGCATTTCGTCTGCGGACCCGGCCATCGCGATCACGACACCTGCGTTGACGCGACCGAACGCGGCCTGATGACCTGCCGAGCTGCAGTCGGCATATTCGGCGGGGATGACCTGTTCCACGTCACCGACGCGGGCCGGGCGTGGGTCACGGCGAACAGCCCCGCGCCGCCGAAGCTGACCCGCTCACAACAACGCTACCAGCGCTTCCGCGATGCCGACAGCAGCTACTCGTTTCGCGAATGGCTCCGGTACGACGCGGCGCGCGAAAAGGAGAACCGGCTATGTCCGATCCCGTTCTGACCCACCCCTCTATCCCCCCTTCTTCTAATGCAGGGAGCGATGACGCCCTGTGGTGCATGCATGTCACCGGCATGGACGACGTGCATCCCGCCCCGGATCGTGCGACCGCGCAACTGTGGGCCGCGCAGTGGACGATATTCTGGCATCGCCGCAATCCGGTCCCGCACTACCACGACCCGCTGATGAACTTCACCGTCGCTCGGTGGCCGTGGGACGCTGAGACTCACGCCGCTAGCTTGGCCGCGTCGATTGCGGACAACACGTTCCCGGTAGACCCGCTAGCCGCCCATGCGTCCACTCCCTCCGACCAATCCGCCGCACGGGCGGAGGGGCGACGCGAGGAACGTCAGCACATTCTAAGCGAGGCCCGTCGATCGCTGCGGCTCATCCGGGGCTGCTTGGAATGCAACGCCGACGACGAGCGCAAATGGGCGAACACAATCCGTTGGCTGGAGGCGTTGGCATGATGGGTCGCAAGCCCCGCCCAGACACGCGCAGGCGCTGTTTTCGACCTTGCCGTCCCGGATCATTTTGCCGGTGCAAAGGACAAATTGTCCCAGAAGTTCGTGATGAGAAAGGCAAGGAAACGTGACCATGTTGCTGACCCTCGTCGCAGGCCACGCGCTCTGCGACTACCCACTACAGGGCGATTTTCTCGCCAAGGCCAAAAATCGTAACGCGCCAATCCCCGGCGTGCCCTGGTATCAGGCGCTAGGGGCGCACGCGGTGATCCACGGTGGCATGGTCGCGCTGGTGACGCGCTCTCCATTGCTCGGCCTAGTCGAGACGGTGATCCACGCCGCGATCGACGACGCCAAGTGCCGGGGCAAGCTGTCCTACAATCAGGATCAGGCCATCCACCTAGCGTGCAAGCTGGCGTGGGCGCTGATCGCACGGAGGCCCGACCTCCCATCCCCGAAAGGTGACGCACAGTGAGCGACCGCGCCATCAAGCGAGCACTCGCTGACCTGACAGATGCGCAGAAGCGGGTACTGGCGTCCGCCAAGCCGACGCTCGACGCCCGCATACTCGTGCCCGCGCGCGTGGAGCGAAAGTCATGGCCGCAAGGGATCGTTGACACGTATTCGGTCGCGTTCCGGCGTGTGACGCCGTTCGGTTTGACCGTCCGCCAGCAGCTTTCGGAGACTCCCGCATGACCAATCAACCGATCTCCCGCGAGGAGGTGGCGCGGCTGCGCGAGCTGCTGGCGGCGCACGAGGCCTGGCCAGCAGATCGCGGTCCGCCCGCGTGGGCATGGGCAAGGGGGTGGACCACTTTCCATACCGCCAATCGCGCGCGCCAGGCTCTGCTCGCCCGTCTCCCCGCCCTTCTCGACGCGGCCGACCGCCTAGCCGCCCCGACCGATGCGGGAGAGGCGAGCGAGCGGGTGCGGGAAGCTCTGTCCGACCTGCTGCCCGCGCCATTGTGCGGCGAGGCTTGGGACCTGCCCGACAGCAATACCGTCGCAATCACTATCACATTCGGCAAGCTCCGTGCTGCCCGCGCCGCCCTGAAAGGACCAACCCATGGATAAGCCCAGCATGGGCCTCTACAGCCCGAGCGCTCCTCGCAGGAGGTCGTCATATGTCCTGCCCGATGCATCCTTGGCTGCGATCACGTCGGGAGACAGTCGAGTGCTGATGGTGCGCTTGGCCCCGTCGCCTTTGGAGGGGCGGCCGGGGCGGCGTTTGGGCTCAGCGGGCATCGCGCCAGCCCTTGCGACCCACAGTACCGGTCGAGACGACGACCGGGCCGTGCGTGTTGGTGTGTTCGGCGATGCGGATGCGATCACCGATGTATCCTCCGTCGAACTCGCGCCGGGCGCGGACCTTGGCAGCGATGAGCGTTGGGGCGTCGAAGCTGATCTCACGGGCGTCAATGGCGGCGGTGTAGGTGGTCATTTAATGTCTCCTGGTCGGGCCTCCGTGGCCGATGCACAGGTAATAAGCGCACATGCACTTATCGTCAATAGCGCAAATGCGTTTATTTCGCGCAAAGGAGATTATTGTGGATAAGCCCAGCATGGCCGGGGATGCGGAGGCGTTGAAACCATGTCCTAGATGCAGCGGACAAGCGTTCGTGACGATCAACTTCGGCGTATGGTGCCAGCAGGACAGGTGCCTGACTTTGCCGCCGCGGTTGGATCGTGCCGAAGCCATTGCCGCCTGGAACACGCGCGAAGCATCCGAGCACCCCGCGCCGGTGGGGTCAGTGGATGGGGAGCGGCTGACCACCCGGTACGAGTTAGAATGGCGCAACGGTGGCGAGTGGAAGCGACCCGGTGGCGGGGGCTTCCGCGACGGGTTGCATAGGACGCAATCACTAACCGATCGCGAAGAAGCGTTTCGCGAGATGGCGAGTGAGAACGCGCGGTGGGTAGATACTGCCGAGCATCGCATTGTCGAAATCACCGAACGCGTGATCGGTCACGCGTCCGATAAGGGGCGGCACGTGATTACCGACTCCGCCCTCGCCACCCCTTCAAGCGAACCGATCGCAGCGGAGCCGACAGTCGCGATCCCGAAACGCTTGGTTGATTTCCTGATGGGTGCGGGCGAGCTGGAAGGATGTCACTTCGGGGAGATGGAGCGCGGCTACGGACATCGCGGCCGGTTCTGGTGGCGAGCCCTTCTTGCTGCGGCGATGCGATCGGCTTCGAGTTCCGCCCTACCCCTCACCGGATCGGAGCCGAGCGCAGACGCCATCGCCGCCACCGGCAAGGGAGAGGGGGCATGAGCCGTCCGATCGCCGCCATCGCGCTCTACATCATCGCGCTTTGCCAAATTAGTAGCTGCACTGCTGCTCAGGAGCAAAGCCGCGCCGTCCAACGAATCTCGTATCAGGAGCGGTGCAAGTGACGGCCCCCAACACCCCCGAGCCTGTCGACGGGCTGGTGGAGCGTGAGGCCGATGCTTTCTTGGTAGAGTGGGTGAAAGCTGGCGAGACCTGGGTGCTGGCTCATGCTGACGAGCCGACCGCCGTTGACCACGCGCGGCGCGTCGGCGGCACCTGTACGCCGTTGTACCGCACCCCCACCCCCGACCTTTCGCATAGGAGGGGAGAGTAGTGGGCGTCCCGCTCGAACGTTTCCCCAATTGGCCCGTCGCGATGAACCGCGACCTCGCGCTCGCCTATACCGGCGTGGCGGAGACCCAGCTGCGCGAATGGGAGCGGTGCGGCCGAGTGCGGTTCCGGCCGCGCGGGCCCCGCGGCGAGCATATCGCGCCGCGCGCGGATTTGGACGCCGCGCTGGGCGCCTTGTTCGACACGGTAGCCGACGACGGGCCGATCGAGTTCTGATGGCGATGATGCGCCTGCCTGCCTATGTGCGCGCGACGAAGCTGTCGGGCGGCCGGACCGGCTATTATTGGGAACTGCCGCCCTGGGCGCGGCCCGAACGGGACCCGGCGACCGGGGCCGAGGCGCCGCGCGTCCGCCACGGTCGGCCCTGCCTCCTGCACTCCGAGGCGCTCGGCGCTGACCTCGCTGCGGCGATTGTGAAGGCCGACCTGCTCAACACCGCGCTCGCCGAGTGGCGCACCGGGCACGGCGGGGGCGAAGCGAAGATCCTGCCCGGCTCCGTCGACTGGCTGTTCGCCTGGTATCGGGACCAGGAGCGGTTCAGGAAGAACGCGCACAAAACACGCGCCGACTATTCGAAGCTGATGAACATGCTCGCCGCGCTCGACACGAAGGGCGGGCAGCCGCTCGGCCGCCGCGCCGCGAAGCAGATCGACGCCACCTCGGCGGACAAGCTCTATGCCCGCCTCCGCCGCGAGACGGGCGAGCGCCAGGCGACCTATGCCATGCAGGTTTGCAGGCTGATCTGGACCTGGGCGGTACGCCACAAGCGCACCACCGGCGTGACCGAGAACCCGTTTGCCGGCATGGGGCTGAAGAGCACTGCCGCGAAGGGCAATCGGCCGACCTCGCGGACGGAATACGACCTGTACCGAAAGACCGCGCGCGCGCTCGGATTCCAGTCGATGGCGACCGCCGCCGCGCTGGTATTCGAATGCTGCCAGCGGGTCTCCGACGCCTTCGGCTTCGAGGACCCTGATGACAGGGAAAGCCGCGGCATTCCGTTCGACGGCTACGTGGCGGGCGAGCGGATCACGCTGGTCCAGGCCAAGACCGGCAACCTGGTCGTGCTGCCGCTCTATGCCGAAGTTCCCGGCGAGGAGGGCAAGGTCGAGCGCGTCCCGCTTTACCCCGAGCTGGAGGAGGAGCTTGCGCGCGCCCAAGCTGTCAGGCGCGCGGGGCAGGATCTGATCGTTGTCGAGGAGCGCTCCGGGCAACCGTACAAGGAGCGGCGCATGTCGACCGTCCACCGCGCGATCTGCGTCGAGGCCAAGCTGCCGAAGTCCATGACCTTCACCGGCTTTCGTCATGGCGGCATCACCGAACTGGGCGATGCTGGTGTCGACGACGTGCGCGCCGTCTCGGGTCACAAGACGCTCGCGGTGACCGCCATCTACAACAAGGCCAGCGAGGAGAAGGCGCGGCGCATCGCGGCAACCCGGCGGGCGCATGTCGAGGCGCTCGGTGCGCTGGACGGGCGGTGAAGATGTCAGCGGCGATCGGTCGAAAAGTCAGCCGCTCTGACCCGCCCTTGCCTTTTCCGACATTTGACGGGGCGTAGATGCATAGGTAATGAGGATCAAATCGTGAAACGGTCGGAACAGCCGTTGAATTAATTGAATAAACCGCTGACTCTTAATCAGCGGGTCCTTGGTTCGAGCCCAAGTGCGTCCACCATCCTCCTGTTCATCGCGCGCCGCCGTCGTTACGATTCCGGCGTCGAAGCAGGAGCTGGCCGATGCCGATCTATGAACTGGGCGGCGTCCGCCCCACCATCCACCCGACCGCCTGGATCGCGCCCAGCGCCGATCTGATCGCCGATGTCGTTCTGGGCGAGGACGCCAGCATATGGTTCGGCGCGGTGATCCGGGCGGACAATAGCCCGATCAGCATCGGTGCGCGGACGAACGTGCAGGAGGGCGCCATGCTCCACTCCGATCCGGGAACGCCCCTGACGGTCGGCGAGGACTGCACGATCGGGCATCATGCGATCCTGCACGGCTGTACGGTCGGTTCCGGCGCACTGATCGGCATGGGCGCGGTGGTGCTCAACCGAGCGTTGATCGGGGACGGGTGCATCGTCGGCGCGGGCGCTCTGGTCACCGAGGGCAAGAGCTTTCCGCCCGGCAGCCTGATCGTCGGCAGCCCGGCGCGCGCCGTGCGCGACCTGGACGGCGCTGCGCGGGCGGCCTTGCTGATGTCGGCCGCCCATTATGTCGCAAAGGCGCGATCCTTCGCCGAGGACTTGCGGCGGGTTGATTGACCGCGCCCTCATCTGGACTTGCCGCCTGCTTCCGCTACACGGTCGGGTCATGACCCTGCCCGCCATCTTCGACCGCCTGCGCCTGCCCGTGATCGGCTCGCCCCTGTTCATCATCTCCGGGCCCGAGCTGGTGATCGCGCAATGCAAGGCGGGGATCGTCGGCTCCTTTCCCGCGCTCAACGCCCGGCCGCAGACCTTGCTCGACGAGTGGCTGCACCGCATCACCGAGGAACTGGCGGCGCATAACCGCGACCATCCCGACCGCCCGGCCGCGCCCTTCGCGGTCAACCAGATCGTCCATAAGTCCAACGACCGGCTGGAGGCCGATCTGCAGACCTGCGCGAAGTGGCAGGTGCCGATCGTCATCACCTCGCTCGGCGCGCGCGAGGACCTGAACGTCGCCGTTCACGCCTGGGGCGGGATTGCGCTGCACGACGTGGTCGATGACCGTTATGCGCGCAAGGCGATCGAAAAGGGCGCGGACGGGCTGATCGCGGTCGCGGCGGGCGCGGGCGGCCATGCAGGGCGGCTGTCGCCCTTCGCGCTGATCCAGGAAATCCGCCAATGGTTCGACGGGCCGCTGGCGCTGTCGGGGTCGATCGCGACGGGTGACGCCGTCCTGGCGGCGCAAGCGATGGGCGCGGATTTCGCCTATATCGGCTCGCCCTTCATCGCCACGACCGAGGCCAATGCCGAAGCCGACTACAAGCAGGGCATCGTCGAGGGCAAGGCGTCCGACATCATCTATTCCGACCTGTTCACCGGCGTGCACGGCAATTATCTGCGCGGATCGATCGAGCGCGCGGGGCTCGATCCCGACAACCTGCCTCAGGGCGATCTGAAGACGATGGATTTCGGCGGGGGCAATTCCAGCAAGCCCAAGGCGTGGCGCGACATCTGGGGATCGGGCCAGGGCATCGGCGCGGTCGTGGCGGTCGAGGATGTGGCGGTGCGGGTCGACCGTATGGAGCGCGAATATCTGGCGGCGCGGGGTCGCATCGGCCTCGCCGACTAAAAGGCGCGGGCGAGCCGGTCCTGGATCGAGCGGGCGGGACTGGGCGCGGCTTCGCCGGCCGCCCTGTCGAGGCGGGCCACGCGTCGGTGCAGGTCGATGCTCGCGGTCGCCAGGGCGCGCGCCCGCTCCGGCATGAGGGCGTGGGCGGCTGCGTCGTTCGCCGGCGATGCGCCGAGGCGCCTGGAGGGCGACCGCGCCTCGGCGGGTCCGATCTCTCCGGCATCGACCGCGCGCCAGGTGAGCAGCCAGGCGACGGCGTGCAGCAGGCGCGTCGTGACCTTGAGCGATTCGCAGGAGACCTGAACCCGCGCGAGCGGGTCGAGCGGCCCGGTCTCCCGCCGCAGTTCATCGTCGAAATAACCGCGCGCCTCATCGGCGAGCAGCATCGTCTCGGCATAAAGCGCGTCGCGCAGGCGGCGTTGAAGCGGGTCGACGGTCACCCGTCCGCCCTGCCACGGCGTCGAGCCGGCGCCCAGACCCATCCGTGTCCCGTTCCGGAACCGATCAGGCGATGATGTCGGGGATGAGTTGATCGCCGAGCAGGACGATCTCGTCGCGAAGCCGCAGCTTGCGCTTCTTCAGCCGCGCCATTTGCAGCTGGTCGGTCGAGCCGCTTTCCACCAGCGCGAGAATGGCGGCGTCGAGATCGCGATGCTCGATCCGGAGCTGCTCCAGCCGCGCTGCGATCACCGCTTCGTCCATCCGGTCCACCTCCGCCAAGCCCCGCCACCCGCATGGAACAACGGGCCGTCGCTGAAAAGCGGGATTACGTCGAATCGGCCGCCCGAGGGTACGCGACTTTTCTCGGGGCCCGTGGTTTACTCACCACCCCAACACGAACCAGGAGGTTTCGGCACCATGCAGTCATCGCACCAAGCGGCCCTGGCGACCAAGCATTCCGCGCTCGATCAACGTATCGCGCAGGAAAGCCAACGTCCGGCCCCCGACGCGACCGTCATCGCCGACCTCAAGAAGCAGAAGCTGAGACTGAAGCAGGAGATCGCCCGGCTCTGAAGCGGCGCGGCATCGACATCGTCGAGCCGGGACGGATCAGCGTCGCTTCAGTCGCGGATCGATCAGCGGCACGGGTTTGATCGTCATCGGCTTTCGCGCCCTGATCGGATCGATGGGCAGATCGAACGCGATTCCCGCGCGCCCTTCGGTGTACCAGGCGACCCTCCCCGGAACGGCGCCGATGTTGCGCAGTTCGACGACCAGCGCGGTGCCGATCGCCATCGGTGGCACGTTGTCGATCATCAGCCCGCCTTCCGACAGGTTGCGGACGCGGATGTCGGTCGCTTCCTCGCCACCGACGCGCAGTCGCGCGGCCAGGAACAGGCTGTCGCGCTTGCGCCCGCGCTGCCCGGTCGTGGGTTCGTCGTTCGACGCCGGCGAGGCGCCCAGGGGTGTGGAGGTGATCGCGTCCGACATGCCCGCACGGGTAAGTCCGGACGGGTTGACGAAGGGTTAAGTCGCGCGCCGATCGCCCATAAGCGCTCGCCTAATCCTCGCGTGACACCTTCTCGTGCCGTTCGTGCCGCTCCTGCGCCTCGACCGTCATGGTCGCGATCGGCCGCGCCTCCAGCCGGCCGAGGCTGATCGGCTCGCCCGTCACTTCGCAATAGCCATATTCGCCCTCGTCGATGCGGCGAAGCGCCGCTTCGATCTTCGCGATCAGTTTGCGCTGACGGTCGCGGGTGCGCAGTTCGATGGACCAGTCGGTCTCGGTGGACGCGCGGTCGTTCAGGTCGGCCTCGCGCATCGAGTCGACCTGGAGGTGGCTCAACGTGCCCTGCGCCTCCATCCGGATCGCGTCACGCCAGCCGACCAGCTTGCGCCGGAAATAGGCCTGCTGCCGCAAGCTCATAAAGGGTTCGTCGGCGTGCGGCCGATAACCCTCATCGCCGTCATTGGCGGCCGCCAAGGCCAAGCCCTCGAACCGATCCGCCCGAATAAACGCGCTTGCCATATCATATTCTCCCCTTCCCGTCGGGACCGGCAACCAAGCCGATCCGTTCGGGAAACCGCCCCCTTGGCGATCGGGCCTATAATCTTCGCTGAACGGCCGGACAAGCGACTGAATCGGACTAAACATCTGCTGCAGCGCAATATTGATGCGTGTTTAGGTCGCGCCGTTGCAAAGCGGCATCACCTCCGTCGCGCGGCGGGCTATCGACATGAAGTCCCGCATCTGTTTCATGTTGACACGTTAAGGCCGTTTCTGTCGGACCAGGTAATCGAATCGGGTGTCGATCCCGCGCTTTCGTCGTTAACGTGCTTGCACTTAACGGCTCCTTTGCCCTTCTCAGGCAAGCGGCTTGCGAGAGTCGTGTTACGGCAAAGCTTGGACCCGGCGTCCTGCGGGCGCCACCAAGAGGGGATGAACGGCATGTCTGTGCGGATGGCGATGGCGAAACTCTGCGCTTGCGCTTGCGGCGGCGCGGTTCTTGGCGGCGGCGCGGTGCATGTCGCCGAGCGGCCGGCGAACGCGACCTATGTCAAGAAGGTCAAGAAGCGCGTCGTTCACAAGACCCAGGTCGTCTCCCGCCCGCGGGTCCGGCGCGTGACCACGACGACGACGCAGGCGAGTTGCCCGCCCGCGGTGGTCACCGTGGCCAGCCAGGCCGCGCCCGTCCCCCTGCCGGTTCAAGGCCCCCTGCTCGCGAGCGCCGGATCGGTGCCGGTCGTGATCGGCGGGGGGGGCGGCTTTTTCGGCGGCGGCGGCGGCTTTGGCGGCGGCTTCTCGTTCGGTGGCGGCGGGGGCGGGGGCGGAAGCGTCGTGGTTTCTTCCACGTCGAGCAGTTCGGGCGGGGACATCGTCTCGTCGTCGAGCTCGTCCGGCAATGTGGTGTCGTCCTCGTCGGGGAACGTCTCCTCCTCGTCGTCCGGCAATGTGTCGTCCTCCGGCGATGTATCGAGTTCCTCGTCGGGGAACGTGTCGTCCTCGTCGTCCGGCAATGTGTCGAGTTCGACGTCGAGCGGCAATGTCGACGTCAAGATCGACAACACGAACAGCCAGAATCAAAATCAGAACCAAAACCAAAATCAGAACCAAAACCAGAACCAGTCCTCGGGCGGTCAGGCGAGCAGTTCGAGCACCGGTGGGTACGGCTCGTCGAGCGACGGTTTTTCCTCCTCATCGAGCGGTTATTCTTCCTCGACCGGCGGGTTCAGCTCCAACGGATCGAGCAGCACGAGCAGCACCGGCGGAATGGGCGGGTCGTCGTCCAGCTCGTCGAGTTCCTCGTCCAGCTCCAGCTCGTCGGGCGGATCGACCGGCGGATCGAGCGGCAATCCGTCGCCCGTTCCCGCTCCGCCCATGGTGATCCTGTTCGGGGTCGCGGCTGCCGCGCTCGTCGCGCGCAAGCGGCTGGGCAAGACGGGCGCGGTCGCCGGCTGACCCCATCGCCCCCTGTTCCCAAGCCAGGGGGTGGTAAACGGGCTCGCGCCTTTCCGGCCGCGAGCCCGTTTTCACGTCAGGCGTTCTTGAGCGCTTTCTCGATGTCGGGGATCGGATGGCCCGTCAGGTCCTTGGCGAGCTCGCCGATCAGGCGGCTCTCCACCTCCTTGTGATAATGCTTGCGCAGCTCGCCCAGCGTCCTGGCCGGGGCGACCACGATCAGCTTGTCGAACTTGCGGGCCAGCGCGCGCTTGCGCAGCATGTCGGCGCACTCGCCGGCGAAGCGATCCTCCTCGAGCTGGTGGTAATCGGCTTCGCCCATCGTGCCGCCGCCCTGCGCGAACTGGGCGCCGCCGCCGCCGGCCGGCCCCTGCTGGTTCGACCCCCCGCTCGCGCCCGCCGGGGCGGACACGCCGGAGCGCTGGGACGAGGCCCGCCCCGCCTGGTCGGTCTTCTGGTCGATGTCGCGGGGATTGGGATGCTCCTCCGCCAGCTCGACCTGCAGATTCGGAAATTCCTCGTCGCCGTCGTTGCGCAGGAACAGCATCTTGCGGCCGTCCGCCACGAGCACATAGGCGTTGTTCGGCACGTGCATGGGGTATTCTCCTTATTGCGGTCGGGGGGTGAACGCCCCCGACCGCTCGGCGGTTGCGCGTGCGTCGGGTGCTCGCCATAGCCTGGGCCCATGCACGATATCCGCCTGATCCGGGACGACCCGGCCGCGTTCGACGCCGCGCTCGCGCGGCGGGGCGTGGAGCCGCCTTCGGCCGCCTTGCTGCAACTGGACGAACGCCGCCGGGCCTGCGTCGCCGAGGCGCAGGCCGCGCAGACGGACCGCAACGCCCTGTCCAAAGCGATCGGCCAGGCCAAGGCGTCGCGTGACGAAGCGCGCGCGAACGAGCTCATGACGCGGGTCGCCGTGCTCAAGGAAGCACTGCCGCGCCTGGAAGCCGACGAGACCCGCATCGGCGACGAGCTGAACGCCGCGCTCGCCGCGCTCCCCAATCTGCCCGCGGCCGACGTGCCCGACGGCACGGACGAGAGCGGCAATTTCGTCGTCCACGAGCGGGGCGACCGCCGCGACTTCGCCTTCGCGCCCGCCGAGCATGACGCGATCGGCCCCGCGCTGGGGCTCGATTTCGAGACCGGGGTCGCGATCGCCGGCGCGCGCTTCACGCTGCTGCGCGGCCCGGCCGCCCGGCTGGCGCGCGCGCTCGGCCAGTTCATGCTCGATCGGCTATGCCAGGAGCATGGCTATGAGGAGGTCGCGCCGCCGCTGCTGGTGCGCGACGAGGCGGTGTTCGGGACGGGGCAATTGCCCAAATTCGCCGAGGATCTGTTTCGCACCACCGATGGCCGCTGGCTCATCCCGACCGCGGAAGTGTCGCTCACCAACATCGTCCGCGAGAAGATCCTGGGCGAGGGCGAGCTGCCGCTCCGCTTCGCCGCGCTGACCCCCTGTTTCCGCTCCGAAGCGGGGGCGGCCGGGCGCGACACGCGCGGCTATATCCGCCAGCACCAGTTCGACAAGGTGGAGATGGTCTCGATCGTCGCCCCCGACCTGTCGGAGGCGGAGCATGAACGAATGACGACGTGCGCGGAGGGCGTGCTCGACGCGCTGGAGCTGCCTTATCGCCGGATGCTGCTTTGCGCAGGCGACATGGGGTTCACCGCGGCGCGTACCCATGACCTGGAGGTCTGGCTGCCGGGCCAGGGCGCGTATCGCGAGATTTCGAGCTGTTCGACCTGCACCGACTTCCAGGCGCGGCGCATGAACGCGCGCTACCGGCCCGAGGGCGAGAAGGGCACGCGTTTCGTCCACACGCTCAACGGCTCGGGCCTCGCGGTCGGGCGGACGGTCGTCGCGGTGCTGGAGAATTACCAGCAGGAGGACGGATCGGTCGCGGTGCCGACCGCGCTCCGCCCCTATCTGGGCAGGCTTGACCGACTGGAGCCGAAATAGATGCGCATCCTGCTGACCAACGACGACGGCTATCACGCGCCGGGGCTGGCCGTGCTGGAGCGGATCGCGCGGACGCTCTCCGACGACATCTGGATCGTCGCCCCCGCCGAGGAACAGTCGGGCACCGGCCGTTCGCTGACGATCACCCGCCCCGTCCGCGTCCGCCGCTTCGACCACCGGCGTTTCGCGGTCACGGGCACCCCGACCGATGCGGTGATGATGGCTTTGGCGTCGATCATGGACCACGCGCCCGACCTGATCCTGTCCGGGGTCAATCGCGGCGCGAACCTGGCGGAGGACGTGTCCTATTCCGGGACGGTGTCCGCCGCGATGGAAGGCGCCTTCGCCGGCATCCGATCGGTCGCGATGAGCCAGGTCTATGCCGTGGCCGAGGACGAGGAGGCACCGGGCGACGCCGTTTCCTTCGCCGCCGCCGAGGCCTGGGGCGAGCGCGTCCTGCGCCCGCTGATCGCGGCGGACTGGGCGCCGCGCACCACCGTCAACGTCAATTTTCCCCCGCTCGCGCCCGACCGGGTGCGCGGGATGCGCGTCGTCCGTCAGGGCTTGCGCGATCACGGGCGCGTCAAGGTCCATGACCGCACCGACCCGCGCGGCTTCGATTATCACTGGATCGGGCTTCAGCGCGTGCCGCACGATCCCGAGCCCGGCACCGATCTCCACGCGATCGGCGAGGGCTATGTGTCGGTCACCCCGCTCCACCTCGACCTGACGCACGAGCCCTCGCTCGCCGCGTTCGGGCGGGCGCTCGGATAGGCGCGATGCGGTCCGCTCTCATCCTGGGCGCGGCGCTCCTGACCGGCTGCATTCCGGGTGATGTCGCACCCGCGAGCGACGCCGCGCCGCCCCCGCCCACGCTCGCCCGGCCGGTGTCGCAGGCGCAGCTTTCCGACTTCGAAGCTCGCCGCGGCGACGAGGAAGTGGAGGCGCTGCCCGCGCCGCGCCCGGCCTGGGAAGCTCGCCCAGTCACCGCCGACGCGCAGGAGGTCGCCGCGGCGACCTATATCGTCGAGCCGGGCGACACGCTGCGCCGCGTGGCGGAGAAGACGGGAGCCGGGTCGGAGGCGATCGCCCGCGCCAATGCAATCGAGCCGCCCTTCACCATCAGGGTCGGCCAGCGACTCGCCATCCCGGCCGGGCGCTTCCACCTGGTCCGCCCCGGCCAGACGGGGATCGCGATCGCGCGCGCCTACGGCGTCGAATGGTCGCGCATCGTCGCCGCCAACCAGCTGGTCGATCCCTATGTGCTGCGCGTCGGCCAGCGGGTCGACATTCCCGGCGACCGGCGCGGCACGCCCAGCCTGGCCGAGCGCGCCGCCGCGTTCACGCTCGACGTCGACGACATCCTGACCGGCGGCGAGCCTGCGCTCGCGAGCGACCAGGCGCCGGCCCGGCCGGTGACGACCCCCGCGCGCGTCCTGCCCGCCACCGCCGCCGTGGTTGCGCCCGCGCGGCTGCGCTCGGGTTTCGCCTGGCCGGTCGACGGGCAGGTGGTGAAACGGTTCGGACGCGGCCAGTCGGGCGAGCGCAACGACGGCATCGAGATCGCGGTGCCCACCGATACGCCGATCAAGGCGGCGGCAGACGGCGTGGTCGCCTATGTCGGCAATGGCGTCGCCACGCTCGGCGGACTCGTGATCGTCAAGCATGGCGATGGCTGGACCAGCGTCTATGGCCACGCCTCCAAGCTCCTCGTCCAGCGCGGGCAGAGCGTGAAGCGCGGCGCCACGCTGGCGCTGTCGGGCGACAGCGGACAGGCCGACCAGCCAGAGGTGCATTTCGAGCTGCGGCGCGGCCGGACCCCGGTCGATCCGCTGGGGCAATTGCCCAGGTCCTGAGCGCGGGGTGACTCGGCGCGCTCGCCGATGCTACCGCGCGTCCATGGCCTATATCTCCGACCTGCTCCGCACCCTCGACGCGCGCGGTTACCTGCACCAGCTCACCGACGCCGCCGCGCTCGACGCGCTCGCCGACGCCCAAGTCGTGCCCGGCTATATCGGTTTCGATCCGACCGCGCCCTCGCTCCATGTCGGCAGCCTGGTGCAGATCATGCTCCTGCGCCGCCTTCAGCAATGCGGGCACAAGCCGATCGTGCTGATGGGCGGCGGCACGGGCAAGATCGGCGATCCCAGCTTCAAGGACGAGGCGCGGCAGCTGCTCGACGGGCCGAGCATCGCCGCCAATGTCGCGTCGATCCGGCGCATCTTCGAGCGGTTCCTGGTGTTCGGCGACGGGCCGAGCGACGCGGTGATGCTGGACAATGCCGATTGGCTCGACCGCCTCGAATATATACCCTTCCTGCGCGAGGTCGGGCGGCATTTCTCCGTCAACCGGATGCTCGGCTTCGACTCGGTCAAGCTGCGGCTCGACCGGGAGCAGTCGCTCAGCTTCCTCGAATTCAACTACATGATCCTCCAGGCCTATGACTTCCTGGAACTGTCGCGCCGCGCGGGTTGCCGGTTGCAGATGGGCGGATCGGACCAATGGGGCAATATCGTGGGTGGCGTCGACCTCGCACGGCGGATGGACGGGGCCGAGGTGTTCGGGGTCACGACGCCGCTGCTGACGACCGCCGATGGCGGCAAGATGGGCAAGACCGTCTCGGGCGCGGTGTGGCTGCACGAGGACCAGTTGCCGCATTTCGACTATTGGCAGTTCTGGCGCAACACGGCGGACGCGGATGTCGGCCGCTTCCTGCGGCTGTTCACCGACCTGCCGCTGGACGAGATCGCGCGACTGGAAGCGCTGCCCGGCGCCGAGATCAACGAGGCGAAGAAGGTGCTCGCCACCGAAGCGACCGCGATGTGCCGCGGGCGCGACGCCGCCGATGCCGCCGCCGAGACCGCGCGGCGCACCTTCGAGGAGGGCGCGGCCGACGCGGCGCTGCCGACGCTGACCGTCACCGGACCGATCGCGATCGTCGACGCGCTGATCGGCCTGGGCTTCTGCGCGTCCAAGGGCGAGGCACGACGCCTGGTCGCCGGCGGCGGTGCCCGCATGGACGGCGAAAAGATCGGATCGGAAACCGCGACGATCGAGGTCGCCGGCCAGCCGGTCCGCCTGTCGGCGGGCAAGAAGCAGCATGGGTTGCTCGTTCGTGGTTAGCCGCGCGTAAACCATCGCCGTTCCGTTGCGCTTATCTCTCCCACCGCTAACCATGGCGCAGGGGAGAGCCGGAAATGGCGAGCAAGGTTCAGGACTTAACGGAAGTACGGAGCGAACCGCGCGACGAGGTTCACTACCGTGCGCGCGCCTATGACCCCGCCGGGCGCCCGACCATCATGCTCGTCGTCAACATCTCGCCGGGCGGGCTGATGGCGCGGTGCGACGAGACTTACGAGCCGGGGGCAACCATCCGGGTCACGCTGCCGATGCTGGGCCAGGTCGCGGGCCGGGTCCGCTGGTCGCTAGGCGGGCGGATCGGCTGCCAGTTCGATCGTCCTATCGCCCCCCGCGAATATCGGACCCTGCTCGGGACGCTCCCGACCGCCTAACCCGATCGGAGCAGCTGCACCCCCGCGTCGCGATCGAACAGGTAGAGCGCGATCCGCGCCGCCTGGCCGCGCGCGCCCTCCAGCCCGCCGTCGCGGTCGACGAGCAGCCGCGTGTCGTCATGCGCGCATTGGAGCAGGTCGGCGAGCATCTCGGGCGCGGCGAGCCGGAACTCCGCCTCCCCCGACTGCCGCTTGCCCAGCATCTCGCCCGGCCCGCGCAGGCGCAGATCCTCCTCCGCGATGCGGAAGCCGTCATTGGTTTCGCGCATCAACGCCAGCCGCGCGCGCGACGTCTCGCTGAGCGCCCCGCCCCGCAGCAACAGGCAGCGCGACAGCCCCCCGCCCCGCCCCACGCGCCCGCGCAACTGGTGGAGCTGCGCCAGCCCGAACCGGTCGGCGGCCTCGATCACGATCAGGGTGGCGTTGGGCACGTCGACCCCGACCTCGATCACGGTGGTCGCGACGAGCACGCTCAACCGTCCGCCGGCGAAGGCGGTCATCACCGCGTCCTTCTCGGCCGGCTTCATGCGCCCATGGACCAGCCCGACCCGCTCGCCGAACCGCGCCCGGAGCACCTCGGCGCGCGCCTCAGCGGCGGCTAGGTCGCTCTTCTCGCTTTCCTCGACCAAGGGGCACACCCAATAGGCCTGGCCGCCTTCGGACATGTGCCGCCCGAGCGCGTTGACCACTTCGTCGAAGCGGTCCTCCGACACGACGCGGGTCTCGATCGGCTTGCGGCCCGGCGGCATCTCGTCGAGCCGGCTGACATCCATCTCGCCATATTGCGCCAGCGTCAGCGTGCGCGGGATCGGCGTGGCGGTCATCGCCAGCAGGTGCGGCGGACGCACGCCCTTGTTCGAAAGGAGCAGCCGTTCCGCGACCCCGAAACGGTGCTGCTCGTCGACCACGACCAGTCCGAGGTCGCGGTAGCCGACCGCCTCCTGGAAGATGGCGTGGGTGCCGACCAGGATGTCGATCTCCCCCGATTGCAGCCCCATCAGCGTCGCCTCGCGCGCGCGGCCCTTGTCGCGGCCCGTCAATGCCGCGACCGTCACCGGCAGCCCGGCGAGCATCCGCTGCAACGTGTCGAAATGCTGCCGCGCCAGGATCTCGGTCGGCGCGAGCATCGCCCCCTGCGCCCCCGCCTCGACCGCGATCAGCAGCGCCATCAGCGCGACCAGCGTCTTGCCCGATCCCACATCGCCCTGGAGCAGGCGGAGCATGGGCGCGGTCTGTTGCAGGTCGCCCTCGATCTCGCGCACCGTCCGCGCCTGCGCCCCGGTCGGTTCATAGGGCAGCCGCAACAGGTCGCGCAGCCGCCCGTCCCCGACCAGCGCGCGGCCCTGGCGCTTGCGCGTGTCGGCGCGGACCAGCGTCATCGCCAGCTGGTTGGCGAACACCTCGTCATAGCCCAGCCGCTCGCGTGCCTTCAGGTCGGCGGGGTCGAGATGCACCCGCTCCAGCGCGTCGCGCCAGTCGGGCCAGCCGCGCGCTTCCTTCAGCCCCGGCTCGATCCACTCGGGCAAAGCGGGCGCGCGCGCGATCGCCTGCGCCGCGAGCGCGGCCAGCCGGCGCGACGTGATCCCCTCCGACAGCGGATAGATCGCCTCGCGGTCGCGGAACCGCTCGTCGCCCTCGATCTCGGGATGGACGATCTGGAGCTCCTGGCCGTACTGCTCCAGCCGTCCCGATACCCGCCTGGGTTCGCCCAGCGGCAGCAGCTTCTTCACATAGCCCGACGCCCCGCCGAAATAGGTCAGGCTGACAGGGTTGCCCCGGCGGTCGGTCGCCTGGACCCGCGTCGGCCCGCGCCCGCCGCTCAGGCGATAATCGACCGGGCGCAGCGTGATCGCGATCGTGCGGCCGACATCGGCCTGCATCAGCTCGTCGCGCGCCCAGCGGTCGACATGGCCGGCCGGCAGGTGAAAGGCGATGTCGACCACGCGCTCCAGCTTCAGCCGCTCCAGCGGCTTGGCCAGAGCGGGGCCGACGCCCTTGAGCGCGGTCGCTTCCGCGAACAACGGATTGAGGATGTCGGGCCGCATGACTATCTGCCCGCCATACACCAGCCGACGGCCGCTGCCAGCGCCCGTGGGCCGATCGCCGTTGGAGCCTGCCCATGGACCCCGAAATCCGCCTCAAGCGCCTGCGCTTCCGCGCCTGGCACCGCGGCACGCGCGAGGCCGATCTGATGATCGGTGGCTTCTTCGACGCGCATTCGGCCCAGTGGGACGCGAGCGAACTCGACTGGTTCGAGGCGCTGCTCGAGGAACAGGATGTCGACATCATGGGCTGGGCGATCGGGTCGATCGCCTGCCCGCCTGAGTGGGGCGGCCCGATGATGGAGCGGATGCGCGCGCTGACCTATGTGCCCGTAGCGCGTTGATGCCCGACCTGAAGACCATCCTCACCGCTCCCGGCCCGCTCACTCTCTCGGGCGTGCCGACCGGGTTCCAGCCCCAGCTCCTCGCGGACCTCGCCCGCGCCGCGCCGTCACGTGTGATGTTCGTCGCCCCCGACGATGCCGCCATGCGCGCGCTGGCCCAGTGTGCGCCGTTCTTCGCGCCCGACCTGGAGGTGCTGAGCTTTCCCGCCTGGGACTGCCTGCCCTATGACCGCGCCTCGCCCAATCTGCGCACCATGGCGGAGCGGATCGCCTGCCTCCACCGGCTCCAGGGCCGGCGCGACCGGCCGCAGCTCGTCCTCACCACCGCCAACGCCGCCACCCAGCGCGTCCTGACGCCCTTCCGCATCCGCCAGCTCGTCGCGACGCTGATGCCCGGCGAGCGGATCGACCGCGACAAGCTGGCCGCGCTGCTCCAGGCGAACGGCTACGTCCGCACCGACACCGTCCACGATCACGGCGAATATGCCGTGCGCGGCGGCATCGTCGACCTGTTCCCGAGCGGCGAGGAACAGGCGCTGCGCCTCGACTTTTTCGGCGACGAGATCGAATCGGTCCGCACCTTCTCCGCCGACGACCAGCGGACCACCGGCCGGCTCGACGGCTTCACCCTCCTTCCCGCCTCCGAGGCGCTGCTCGACGAGGAGTCGATCAAGCGGTTCCGCGGCGCCTACCGCGAGCGCTTCGGCGCCACCGCGACCGGCGACCCGCTCTACCAGGCCGTGTCCGAGGGCCGGCGCCTCGCGGGCATGGAACATTGGCTGCCGCTGTTCGAGGAGAAGCTGGCGACCCTGTTCGACCATCTCGACGACAAGGCGATCGTCCTGCGCGACTCGGGCAGCGTCGCCGCCGCCGAGAGCCGGTTCGAGGCGGTCGCCGATTATTTCGAGAATCGCCGCCGCGCCGAGGCCGCCCAGCCCGGCAGCTACCGCCCGCTCGCGCCCAAATCGCTCTACCTCGCCGCCGACGAGTGGAACGAGCGGCTGACCGGCGCGCGCGCCCATCTCGCCACGCCCTTCCACGAACCCGAAAGCGCGACCGTCCTCGACTTCGCGGTCGACGGCCCACGCGATTTCGGGCCGGAGCGCGGGTCGGGCGTCAATCTGTACGAGGCGGTGGTCGATCATCTGGGTCGCCTGCGCCGCGCCGGAAAGAAGCCCATCCTCGCCAGCTATTCGATCGGCGCGCGCGAGCGGCTGGGCGGGCTGCTCAAGGATCACCGCCTGACCGGCGCGAAGACCGTCGACACCTGGCAGGAGGCGCTCGGCCAATCCGCCAGCGGGGTGGCCCTGATCGTCCTGCCGCTCGACCATGGCTTCACCGCGCCCGGCGTCGCGCTTCTGACCGAGCAGGACATGCTCGGCGACCGGCTGATCCACCGCACCAAGCGCAAGAAGTCGGCCGACGCGTTCCTGGCCGAACTCGCGACGCTCTCGCCCGGCGACCTCGTCGTCCATACCGAACACGGCATCGGCCGCTATCTCGGCCTGACCTCGGTCAAGGTCGGCCAGAGCCCCCATGACTGCGTCGCGCTCGAATATGCGGGCGGGGACAAATTGTTCGTGCCCGTCGAGAATATCGACGTGCTGTCGCGCTACGGATCGGGCGAGGAGGGCGCGACGCTCGACCGCCTGGGCGGCGAGGCGTGGCAGCGGCGCAAGTCGCGCATGAAGGAGCGCATCCGCGAGATCGCGGGCGAGCTCATCGCCACCGCCGCCGAACGCGCGCTCCATCCCGGCGAGGTGCTGGAGCCCGATGGGAGCGGCTATCCCGGCTTCGTCGATCGCTTCCCCTATGAGGAGACCGAGGACCAGGACCGCGCGATCGGCGACGTCATCGCCGATCTGGGGGCAGGCAAGCCGATGGACCGGCTCGTCGTCGGCGATGTCGGCTTCGGCAAGACGGAGGTCGCGCTGCGCGCCGCCTTCGTCGCCGCCATGGCGGGCAAGCAGGTCGCGATCGTCTGCCCCACGACCCTGCTCGCGCGCCAGCATTACAATAATTTCGTCGCGCGCTTCGAAGGCTTTCCGATGCGCATCGGCCGCCTCTCGCGCCTCGTCACCGCCGGCGAGGCCAAGGCGACCAAGGAGGGGCTGGCGGCCGGCACGATCGACGTGGTGGTCGGCACCCACGCCATCCTGGCGAAGAACATCGATTTCAAGCGGCTGGGGCTCGTCGTCGTCGACGAGGAGCAGCGTTTCGGCGTCACCCACAAGGAACGGCTGAAAGCGCTCAAGGCCGATGTCCATATGCTGACGCTGACCGCTACGCCGATCCCACGCACGCTGCAGATGGCGATGTCGGGCATCCGCGACCTGTCGGTCATCCAGACCCCGCCCGTCGATCGCCTCGCGGTCCGCACCTACATCATGCCCTGGGACCCCGTCGTCCTGCGCGAGGCGCTGCTGCGCGAGCATTACCGGGGCGGCCAGAGCTTCGTGGTGACGCCGCGCATCGCCGACCTGCCCGATATCGAGGAGTTCCTGCGGAAGGAGGTGCCCGAGATCCGCTACGTCGTCGCCCACGGTCAGATGTCCCCGACCGAAGTCGAGGAACGCATGTCCTCCTTCTACGACAAGAAGTTCGAGGTGCTGGTCTCGACCACCATCGTCGAGAGCGGGCTCGACATCCCGTCGGCCAACACGATGATCGTCCACCGCGCCGACCGCTTCGGCCTGGCGCAGCTCTACCAGCTGCGCGGCCGCGTCGGCCGGTCCAAGACGCGTGCCTATGCCTATATGGTCACCCCGCCCGAACGGCAGATGACCGAGGCGGCGGACAAGCGCCTGAAGGTGCTCAGCGACCTCGACACGCTCGGCGCCGGGTTCCAGCTCGCCTCCCACGATCTCGACATACGCGGCGCGGGCAACCTGCTCGGCGACGAGCAGTCGGGGCATATCAAGGAGGTCGGCTTCGAACTCTACCAGTCGATGCTGGAGGAGGCGATCATGGACGCCAAGGCGGGCGGCTTCGCCTCGCGCCCGCGCGACTTCTCGCCCCAGATCACCGTCGACGCGCCCATCCTGATCCCCGACGACTACGTCCCCGACCTCGACCTGCGCATGGGCCTCTACCGCCGCCTCAACGACCTGGACGAGACGCGGGAGGTCGAGGCGTTCGCAGCCGAGATGATCGACCGCTTCGGCCCCCTGCCCGACCCGACCGAGAACCTGATCCGCGTGATCGAGATCAAGATGAACGCCAAGCGCGCCGCCGTCGCCAAGATCGATGTCGGTCCCAAGGGTGTGCTGATCTCGTTCCACGACGACAAGCCGCCCAACCCGGCGGGCGTCATGGCCTATGTCGAGAAGCTCGGCGGCATCGCCCGCCTGCGCCCCGACAGCAAGCTGGTCGTGACCCGCGCCTGGGCCGATCCCAAGGCGCGGCTCAACGGCGCGCTGCAGATCAGCCGGGGGCTGGCGAAGGCGGCGGGGTAGGGCGGGCGCATTCTGGCGGACAGCAACGATTTCGAGTGGCTGGCGGCCGTTCGTCCTCGTCGGCCAGCTTGGCGTCCACCTCAGTAATCCGGCATCGCGCATTCCGCGTACTCGACCGATTTGGTCGATGCGTCGTACTGAATCTGAACAGCCCGACAACCTTCAGAAGCCACCGCAGGATAATCACTGAATTGCACCCATCGGCGACGGCCCGGCCGCAAGTCAGCAGCCGCTGGACCTGACACCTCTTTAAGGCTCATATTAGCCTGCATGTCCGAACAACCATAGTCGGCGGCTCTCGTCTCAATCTCAGTCGTGTATGCTGCGAGAACTCTACCACGATATTCAGTGTAGTACCGGGCATGTTGCGCTAACGGGAGTGAGCCTTTCGGCAATTTCAGTTTTGCCTCGATTTCATTCATCAATCTCTGCTGGCGAGTTTTCTCACTTGAGCCACAAGCGCTGATGGTGAGGAGTACGAGGAGCGGACCTGCTAACTTCATTCAAACTACATTTCACATGTCGACTATCTCTGCAATCGGAGGAACGGGGCCGTTGACCGACCGGCGCTGGATACCCGCTACGGGTCGAAAGCAGACGTCAAGGAAGTCGCTGTCCTACAGCATCCCTACCATCGGAGACGCTCCGCCGACTCGGGTCCGTCCCAAGTCCTGCTCTTTCGCCTTGTCGATCTAGGCAAGCGGCTCGCAACGCAACAGAGGTGGCCGCGTCCGCCGCGTTCCGGCTCACGCCGAACCTCGTTCACGCCTCTACTTCCCTCTACTTGTTCAGGTTCGTAGGCCCGGCGACCAGGCGTTCTTGGCGTGACCTTAGTGACCTTCCGCGCTCGCGCCCCTCGCTCTCTCGCCTACGCGGGAGACCCGAAACGAGGCTCTACCAGCGCCGCGAGCCCCGCCACATCCAACGCCCCCGCGCACAGGAACCCCTGAAACAGCTCGCACCCCTCGCGCGCCAGCAGGTCGCGCTGCGCCGCCGTCTCCACCCCCTCGGCGATCGTGTGGAGCCCCAGCGACCGCGCCAGCGCCAGCACGCCCTGCGCCACCACCCGCTCGCGCCCGTCGCGCTCGATCCCGCGCACCAGCGACATGTCGAGCTTCAGATAATCGAGCGGCAGCGCGTTGAGATAGGCGAGGCTCGAATAGCCCGTCCCAAAATCGTCGATCGCGGTCCGGCATCCCGCCGCGCGCAAGCGGGCGAGCAGCGCGGCCGCGCGGTCGAGATCGCCGATCAGCCCCGTCTCGACGATCTCCACGGTCAGCCGATCGAGCACGAACCCCGCCGCCGCGACGCGCTGGAGAAAGCGTTCGGCGAAGTCGCTGCCGCCGACATCCTCGGCGGTGACGTTGATCGACAGTCGCAGCGCCGACAGCGCCGTCGGCCAGCCGGCCGCGCTGTCGAGCGCCAGCCGCTGGACATGCTCCGACAGCGCCAGTCCCAGCCCGGCGCGCTCCGCCGCCGCGAACAGCGCCTCCGCGCCCACCGCGCCCAGCCGCGGATGCGTCCAGCGCGCCAGCGCCTCGACCCCGACGATCCGCCCCGTCGCGATCTCGACCTGGGGCTGGAACAGCACCGCGATCTGCCCGTCGCCGATCGCGTGGTGGACATCGACCGCCAGCGCCTCCGCCGCCAGCCCCTGGTCGACCGGGGCCAGCATCGCTCCCGCACGCCGGATCAGCGCGCCGGCATCCTCCCCGGCCCGCGAAGTCGCGACGCCCACGCGCGCGCCGACCACCGCGCGCCCGAACGGCTCGGACAGGTCGGCCGTCACCCGCGCGACGAGCGCATCGGCGTCCGCCGCGCCCGCATCGCCGGCCAGCAGGAATTCCGGCCCGGCGGTCCGCGCGACGATCGCGTCCGACCCGAACAGCGCGGTCGCGATCGCTTGGAGCCGCTCGGCGGCGGCCTGGAGGATCGCGTCGCCGATCGCGCGGCCATGGGCGGAGTTGACCAGCTCGAAGCTCGTCAGCGCCACGCAGGCGGCGATCACCGGGCGCCCGGCCGCCAGCCGCCCCGCCGTCCAGCGCCTTACCGCGTCCCCGACCTGCGCCACCGGCACCGGATCGCCCCGCCGCCGCCGGGGAAGCACGTCGGCACGCCCCAGCCGCTCGGTCAGCCGCTCGGCGAAGCGGATCGCGTGCACGAATTCGCCCTCGCCCGCCGGGCTGAGCAGGAAATGGGTGGCGCCGGCCTCCAGGATCGCGCCGATCGACCCCGCATCCCCGCGCGATACCAGCGCGAGCAATGCCCCGCCGGCGCGTTCGACCGCAGGCGCCAGCGTCCGGATCGCGCCCAGCCCCTCGTCCAGCGCGCCGCGCGCGTCGACCACCGTCACCGCCGCGCCTGCCGCGGGGAGGTCGACCTCCTCCAGCCGCCGCGCGCCGACGACCCGCCACCCCGCCCCGCTGGCGAGCTGGACCAGCTCGTCGAGCTGCCGGAACGACAGGATCGCCAGCGCGCGATCGGCGTCGAATTCGATGATGTCCCCGCCCCCGCTCACGCCTTCGCGTCTAGGCCGCGCGGGGCCTCCGGGTAAACGGGCTTGTCGCGCGGCACGTCCCGCCCTAGCTCAAGGACGTGGCAGTCCCGACCAGTCCCGCCGAACCGCATCCGGTCGACGCGCCCGGACTGATCGACGCGCATGGTCGCGCGATCGGTTATCTGCGCATCTCCGTCACCGACCGGTGCGACCTGCGCTGCCGCTATTGCATGGCCGAGCGGATGACCTTCCTGCCCCGTTCGGCGCTGCTCGCGCTGGAGGAGATCGCGATCATCGCCGAGCGGTTCATCGCGCGCGGCGTGACCAAGATCCGCCTGTCGGGGGGCGAGCCGCTCGTCCGTCGCGATGTCGGCGAACTCGTCGACCGGCTCGGCGCCCATGTCGGGCACGGCCTGGACGAGCTGACGATGACGACCAACGGCACGCGCCTGGCGGAGCACGCCCCGCGTCTCCACGCCGCCGGTATCCGCCGCGTCAACGTCAGCCTCGACAGCCTCGATCCGGCGGCCTTTCGCCACATCACGCGGCATGGCGATCTCGCTCAGGTGCTCGGCGGCGTCTTCGCGGCGCGCGACGCGGGGCTCCGGGTCAAGATCAACACCGTCGCGCTGCGCGGGCTGAACGAGCATGAACTGCCCGACATCCTCGCCTGGACGGCGCGCGAGGGGTTCGACCTGTCGCTGATCGAAACCATGCCGCTCGGCGCCGTCGAGGAGGACCGCGTCGACCGCTTCCTGCCGCTGACCGAGGTGTTCAGGGCCCTGTCCGACCGCTTCACCCTGACCCGCGATGCCCACCGCAGCGGCGGGCCCGCGCGCTACTGGTCGGTCGATGGCGGCGCGACGCGCCTCGGGCTCATATCCCCGCTCACCGCCAATTTCTGCGACGGCTGCAACCGCGTCCGCCTGACGACCGAGGGGAAGCTGTATCTGTGCCTCGGCCATGACGACCAGGTCGACCTCAAGGCCGCGCTGCGCGACGGCGGCGTTGCCGCGCTCGACGCCGCGATCGATCTGGGGCTGCGGATCAAGCCGGCACGCCATGACTTCCGCATCGGCGTCGGCGACGGGCCCGCCGTCGCGCGTCACATGAGCGTCACCGGCGGATGAGCGACCAGCCGCGGCGCGCGCTGGTCGCCTCGCCGACGCCGCCCGCCCAGGCCGCCGCGCGCGACCTGGCGGACGCCGACGACTGGGTCCCGTTCGAGGACGCCGACCTCGTCGTGGCGCTGGGCGGCGACGGCTTCATGCTCCAGACGCTCCATGCGATGCTCGCGCGGCGACGGCCGGCCGTGCCGGTGTTCGGCATGAACCTGGGCACGGTCGGTTTCCTGATGAACGACTGGCGCCATCATGGCCTGTCGGAACGCCTGCTGCGCGCCAAGCCGTTCCGCATCTCGCCCCTGGCGGCGACGGTCACCGGGAATGACGGCCGCGTCCATCAACTGCCCGCGATCAACGAGGTGTCGCTGCTCCGCGAGACCCGCCAGACCGCCAAGCTGGAGGTGACGGTCAACGACCGCGTGGTCATGCCCGAACTCGCCTGCGACGGCATCCTGGTCGCCACCCCGGCGGGGTCCACCGCGTACAACCTGTCGGCGCAGGGCCCGATCCTGCCGCTCGGCTCCGCGTTGCTCGCGCTCACCCCGATCAGCCCGTTTCGCCCGCGGCGCTGGCGCGGCGCGATCCTGCCCGACAAGGCGCAGATCTCGCTGCGCGTGCTCAACCCCGCCAAGCGGCCCGTATCGGCGGTGGCCGATCACAACGAGGTGCGCGACGTGGCGCGGGTCGACATCTCGGTCGACCGCGCGCGGGCGCTGACATTGCTGTTCGACCCCGAACACGCGCTGGACGACCGCATCACCATGGAACAGTTCATCGCCTGAGCGGGCACGCGCGGGCGCGGGGTTGATCTCCCCGAAAACCGCTGCCATAGGCGCCCCTCCCGAGCGGCTCCGCTCGGTGGAAAAGTGTTCCCCGGTAGCTCAGCGGTAGAGCGTTCGACTGTTAATCGAATGGTCGCCTGTTCGAATCAGGCCCGGGGAGCCATTTCGTTCATCGGACGTTCCGTAACTGGTTGTTAATGGGCGGTCTATTCGCCGCATTCGCCGCGAACGGAGAACGTAAAGATGCGTCTTGGACTTGGCCGCAAGGCTCTGCTGGCCGCGCTCGCGACCGGCACTCTCGTCGTCGCGGGTTGCGCGACGGAAACCACCTACCGCCCGGCGCGTGGCCAGGGCTTCAACCGCACCGGCTATAGCGAGCAGCGGATCGAACCCGATCGCTATCTCGTCAGCTTCGGCGGCAACAGCGTGACCGAGCGCGACACGGTGGAGCGCTATTTGCTCTTCCGCGCCGCCGAACTCACGCTGCAACAAGGCTATGACTATTTCGTCACGGCCGAGCGCGACACTGACCGCCAGACCCGTACCTACACCACGCCCGGCCTCGGCTATGGCGGCTTCGGTCCCGGCTTTGGCGCCTGGGGTCCGGCGTGGAGCTTTTACGGACGTCCCTTCGGCTATCGCCGGTTCGGCGGCTTCTACGGAGGCTATGGCGGGTTCGGCGGGTTCGGCGGCTTCGGCAACGATTTCGACATCCGTCAGGTCGACCGGTTCGAGGCGACCGCCGAGATCGTGATGCGTCGCGGTCCCATCCCACGCGACAATCTGCGCGCCTTCGACGCGCGCCGGGTGATCGACACGGTTGGGCCGACGGTGGTCCTGCCCCGCGACCGCGGCTAAGGCCCAAGCCTTAGACAAGGAAGGATCGCGGGGCGCGGCCGACACCGGGAACGACGGTTCGTCGCTCCCGGTGTTCGACGACACGGGCTTTGCCCGTGTCGCCCCCGCCCGATAAGAAAAAGCCGCCGGTGCTCCCCAGCACCGGCGGCTTTTTCACGCCCGCCTCACGCGGTCACCGTCCCGTGGCAATGCTTGTACTTGCGCCCCGACCCGCACGGGCAGGGCGAGTTGCGGCTGACCACGCCTTCCCAGCTGGCGGGGTCCTCGCCCATCTCCATCGGCTCGGGCCGCGGGATCGACAGCGGCGGGAGCTGTGCGCTCACGAGCCCGCGCGCCGCCGAGTCGAGGTCGCGCGTGTCGTCCTCGCCCGTGAACGGGTCGAAATGGCTGGTGATGAAGTCGGGCAACTCGGGCAGCGCCGGCGGCATGTCGACGCGGAACTGCGCATGGGCGACCGTCCGCGTCACATCTTCGCGGATCGCGTCGAGCATCCGCGAGAAGAGCGCGAACGCCTCCTGCTTATACTCGTTCAGCGGCGTCTTCTGCGCATAGGCGCGCAGGTGGACGACCTGACGCAGCGCGTCGAGCGTGGCCAGATGCTCCTTCCAATGATGGTCCAGATTCTGGAGCAGGATCGACTTCTCGACCTGGGTCCAGGTCTCGGGATCGAGATCGGCCGCCTTGGCCTCGATCGCCGCATCGGCGGCGGCGCGGACGCGCTCCTCGACCAGTTCGGGGTCGATCGCCTCCTCCTTGAGCCAGTCGTCGATCGGCAGGTCGAGCGCCAGCACCTCCTCGAAACGCGCCTTCATGCCCGCCACGTCCCATTGCTCGGGATAGCTGTTGGGCGGGCACGCCTCGCCGACCAAGACGTTGACCGTCTCGGCGCGCATGTCGACGACCACGTCGCCGACCGCATCGGCGTCCATGATGTCGGCGCGCTGTTCGTAGATGACCTTGCGCTGATCGTTCATCACGTCGTCATATTCGACGACCTGCTTGCGCACGTCGTAGTTGCGTGCCTCGACCTTCTTCTGCGCGGTCTCGATCGCCTTGGTCAGCCATTTCGAGCCGATCGCCTCGCCATCCTCGATATTGTTGCGCATCATCTTGGCGAACAGCGTGTCCGGACCGAAGATACGCAGCAGATCGTCGTCCAGCGACAGGTAGAAACGGCTCAAGCCCGGATCGCCCTGGCGGCCCGACCGGCCGCGAAGCTGGTTGTCGATGCGCCGCGACTCGTGCCGCTCGGTGCCGAGCACGAACAGCCCGCCCGCGGCCAGCACGCGCGCCTTCTCCTCAGCGATCTCCGCCTTGATCCGCGCGATCGCGGCATCGCGCTCGGGACCTTCGGGCAGGGCGCCCAGCTCGTCCTCGACCCGGAATTCCAGGTTTCCGCCCAGCTGGATGTCGGTGCCGCGCCCGGCCATGTTGGTCGCGATCGTCACCACGCTCTCGCGCCCGGCCTGGGCGACGATCCGCGCCTCCTGCTCATGCTGGCGCGCGTTCAGGACGGAATGCTCCACGCCTTCCTGAACCAGGAAATCGCTCAGCAGCTCGGATTTCTCGATCGATACGGTGCCGACGAGCACGGGCTGGCCGCGCTCGGCATGTTCGCGGATCTTCCTGGCGATGGCGCGGAACTTGTCCGGCGTGTCCTTGTAGAACTCGTCCTCCTCGTCGACGCGCTTGACGCCGACATTGGTGGGGATCGTCACCACGTTCATCTTGTAGATGTCGTAGAATTCGGCCGCCTCGGTCGCGGCCGTGCCGGTCATCCCCGACAGCTTGGGGTACATGCGGAAATAATTCTGGAAGGTGATCGACGCCATGGTCTGGTTCTCGGGCTCGATCTCGACCCCCTCCTTGGCCTCGACCGCCTGGTGGAGGCCGTCCGACCAGCGCCGCCCGTCCATCATGCGGCCGGTGAACTCGTCGATGATGACGACCTTGTCGTCCTTGACGATGTAATCGGTGTCGCGCTTGAACATGACATTGGCGCGTAGCGACTGGTTGAGGTGGTGGACCACCTGCGTGTTCTCGAAGTCGTAGAGATTCTGTCCCTGGAGCAGCCCGGCGGTCTCGAGCATCCGCTCGACCTTCTCCGTGCCGTCCTCCGTCAGCACGATCGAACGCTGCTTCTCGTCCTTCTGGTAATCCTCGGGCGCGAGCCGCTTCACCACCGCGTCGACCGACATGTAGAGCTCCGACTTGTCGTCGGTCGGGCCCGAGATGATGAGCGGGGTGCGCGCCTCGTCGATCAGGATCGAATCGACCTCGTCCACGATCGCATAGGCGAAGGGCCGCTGGACCATCGCGCTGCGCTCATATTTCATGTTGTCGCGCAGATAGTCGAAGCCGAACTCGTTGTTCGTGCCATAGGTGATGTCGGCCGCGTACGCGTCGCGCCGCTGCTGGTCGGTCAGATTGGGGACGATCACGCCCACCGACATGCCCAGGAAGCGGTAGACCCGCCCCATCCACTCCGCGTCGCGTGCCGCGAGATAGTCGTTGACCGTCACCACATGGACGCCGTCGCCCGGCAAGGCGTTGAGATAGGTGGCGAGCGTCGCGACCAGCGTCTTGCCCTCGCCCGTGCGCATCTCGGCGATCTCGCCCCGGTGAAGGACGATTCCGCCGATCATCTGCACATCGTAATGCCGCTGGCCGAGCACGCGCCTGGCCGCTTCGCGCACCGTCGCGAACGCTTCGGGGAGCAGGTCGTCGAGCTTGGCGCCGTCCGCCAGCCGCTCGCGGAACAGCGCCGTCTGTCCGGCGAGCTGGTCGTCCGACATGGCCTGGAGCGCGGGCTCGAACCCCGCGATCCTCGCGAGCAGGGGGTTGAGCGATTTGACGTATCGGTCGTTGGACGACCCGAACAGGGATTTGGCAAAGCCGCCGAGCATGGACGAATTCCTGGAATAAGCGGGCGGGCAGCCGCCGGGACGGCCCGCGGGAATGGGCAGGAGATGGGAAGCGGCCGAAGCCGATGCAAATATGTCCGTCGCGCTACTCGCGCCGACGCTCCGCATAAAGCGGCCGGTCGGGGCCGACGACCTGCGCGGCCAAACGCGGCGGGGGAGCGATCCGGCTCCAGCCGCGCACGGGCGTCGGATCACCGACGCGGGCGACCGCCGCGACGCGGACGGCCGTCCCCTGCTCGGTACGCGCGCTGGCGCTGATCCGGGCGGCGTCGCCTGTGGACGCTCCACCCACGCCGGACAGCGCGGCCAGGATCGCGGACAGGAACAACAGCAGACGCATCGCGCATGGGTTTAGCCCACGCCGTCCGCTCCGTCCATCCGTGCGGCCGACCGGCTTGGGCGGACGTGGCGCGCGTTACTCGGCGCTGACCACCGTCGTCGTCGACACCGTCATGCGCCCGCGCACCGGCCTGCCGTTGCGCCGCAGCGGCAACGACACGACGCGCCCCTTGGGAAAGCTCAGGCAGGCCGCCTGCCCCCGCGGCCCCGATCGGCAGGAGAGCACCCGCCCTTCCGAATCGAGCCTGACGGTCACCGCGACATTCGTGTTCGACACCGCGCCGCGGCCCAGTTCCATCGCGCCGCCCGCCGGCACCTGCCCCACCCCGGCGAGCGCGACCCAGGCGAGCCCGCTCGCCCAGGCGGTGGCGGCCCGGCGGTTCATGGCGCGAGCTCCACCCGGCGGGTCATCCGCTGGATCACCTTGGACGCGACCGGCCGGCCACCACGCCGAAGGCCTGGCGCGACCTGCACGCCCGGCCCGAATTGCGCACAGGGCCGGGCCGACCCGGTGGCGAAGCTGGGCATCGTCTCAGCCACCACGCGACAGGTCAGGAGCTTGCCGTCGCCGTCCAGGTTCAGCTCGACCGCGATCTCCATGTCCAGCTTGGTGGCGGCGGTGATCTCGACGGGCGGCGCGGCCGTTCCCTGCGGCAGCGACCATCGGACCGGCATCGTATAGCTGGAAGGGACGGGCTTCCCGTCGGGGCCGGTCGCCGGCTTGAAGCGGCCGCGCGTCGTCATCACCGCGCAGGTCGCCGCGTCGAGCATCGCGTTCCCGCTCGACGCCCGGACCGCGCAGGAGGTGACCCTGCCGGTCGCATCGATACCGAGCGTCGCGACGACGCGCCCCTCCGCCCGCGCCCGGATCGCGTCCGGCGGATAATCCTCCGCCGTGATCCAGCTTGCCGGACTGCTCAGCGGAACCGGCTGCGTGGTCTCCTGCGCCCAAGCGCCACCCGCCATGGCCGCTAGGATCGCACCCGTGACCGCCCTCATTCCTCGACCGATCACGATCCATCCCCATCGTCGCCGGAGGACAGGAGAGCATAGGCGATCGACACCGCGCAAGCCCGTCGGGCGATGCCCGGCCTCGCCTCGCGCGACTTCGCGCACGTCTCGTGCGTTCGCCGCCGATGCACCAGACCCGACAGACCGCCGCGCTCATCACCACCCGCCTCATCAAGGCCGGACATGAGGAGGAATTCGCCCGCTGGGCCGAACGCCTCGACGCGGCCGCCGAGGCCGAAGCCGGCGCCGAGCATGTCGTCCGCCTCGAACAGCCGAGCGGCCTGGTGTACGCCGTCCACCGGTTCAGGGCGGAGGAGGACGCGCGCCGCTGGCATGACGCCCCCGTCCGCCACGCGCTGAACGCCGAAGCCGATGCCTTCTCGTCCGGCTGCAGCCAGGTCGAGATCGGCCGTCATATCCAGGTCCGTGTCGCCAGCGAGACCGCCATCCCCAAATGGAAGACCTGGATCGCCACCTGGGTCATCGTGTTCCCGCTGCTGCTGTTCCTGAACTTCGCGGTCACGCTGCTGCCGTTCGAGCTGCCGCAGCCCACCGAGCTCGCACTCACCTCGATCGTCATGACCGCGACGCTGACCTGGGTCATCCTGCCGCGCATCCGCAAGCTCCTGCGCCCTTGGTTGCTCGCGGACGCCGATGGGGGCTTGCGCAAGGACCCCGGCTGATCCCCGGTTGGCCCGCCCGGTCGCGCCGCCTATGAGCCGCGCATGACCCTGTCCCCGCTCGCCCGACCCTTTCCCGACCTCCCCGCCATCGCCGGCGCGACGCCGCGCGTGGCGCGCGCCCGGTACAAGGAATGGGACCGGTGCGACCTGAGCCTCGTCGCGCTCGACCCGGGCACGACGGTCGCGGGCGTGCTGACGCAAAGCCGCTGCCCCTCGCCCGAGGTCGACTGGTGCCGCGCCGCGCTGACGCTGGGCCAGGCGCGCGCGCTGGTCGTCAATGCGGGCAATTCCAACGCGTTCACGGGCGCGCGCGGGCGCGAGGCGGTGGAGGCGATCGCCGCACGTACCGCCCAGGCGCTGGGCTGCCGCCCGTCCGACGTGTTCGTCGCCTCGACCGGGGTGATCGGCGTGCCGCTGCCGGTCGACAAGGCGGAGGCGGGGCTCGACCTCGCCTATGCCGCGCCGCCATGCGGCTGGCGGGAGATGACCGACGCGATCAGCACGACCGATACCTTCGCCAAGGGCGCGACGGCGCGCGCGGTGCTGGGCGACCGGACGGTGACCCTGGTGGGCGTCATCAAGGGATCGGGGATGATCGCGCCCGACATGGCGACGATGCTCGGCTTCATCTTCACCGACGCCGCCTGCGACGCCGCGTTCCTTCAGCGCGCGCTCAGCCATGCGAACGCGCATAGCTTCTCGTGCATCACCGTCGACGGCGATACCTCGACCAGCGACACCGTGCTCGCCTTCGCGACGGGCCGGGCGGGCAACGTCCCGCTCGCCGACGACGACAGCCCCGGCGCCGACGCGTTTCGCGCCGCGCTCGACGACCTATGCCGCCGGCTGGCGTTGCTCGTGGTCCGCGACGGCGAGGGCGCGACCAAGCTGATCGAGATCCGCGTCACCGGCGCCGAAAGCGACCGCAGCGCCCACCGCGTCGCCCAGTCGATCGCCAACTCGCCCCTGGTCAAGACGGCTATCGCCGGCGAGGACGCCAATTGGGGCCGCGTCGTCATGGCCGTCGGCAAGGCCGGCGAGCCCGCCGACCGCGACCTGCTCGCGATCCGCTTCGGCGACACCCAGGTCGCGCGGAACGGCGTCGCGGTCGAGGCCTATGACGAGGCGCCCGTCGCGGCGCACCTCAAGGGCCAGGAGGTCGAGATCGGCGTCGACCTGGGCCTCGGCGAGGGCGCCGCGACGATGTGGACGTGCGACCTGACGCACGGCTACATCTCGATCAACGCCGATTACCGCAGCTAGGTCAGAGCGGGAGAGAGATCGTTATTTTCCTCAATTCGTAACATGCGGATGTCGGTGACGGACGGGCTGAACCATGGATAGGTGCGACTCAGCTCCTGCACGACCAGGACGCAATCAACTGCCGTCGTATTCTCTCCACCGAAGTAGGTGGACCCTTGTTGTCGTTCGAATCCACGGCGGATCAGAAGATCACCAACGTCTCGGTAGGCATTACGCCAAGACGGATTAGGATATGTTTGTTCAAGCATGTTCACGTCGAGATCGAACACGATAGCATACATGCTTCCACCTCCCCCGGCTCTATGATCGCCCTTACGATTATGACCTAGCTGACCCACTAAGAATCCATCTTTATTCGAGTGGGCGACTTTAAAGTACGCCCTCAAGCCATCCCTTGAGCTGGCTCTTCGGCGCCGCGCCGACCTTGGTCGCCGCCGGAGCCCCAGCCTTGAACAGGATCATCGTCGGAATGCCGCGTACGCCGTAATTGCCCGGCGCGTCGGGATTCTCGTCGATGTTGAGCTTCACGATCGACACCTGCTCGCCCAGCTCGTCGGACAGCTCCTCGAGCGACGGCCCGATCATCTTGCACGGTCCGCACCACTCCGCCCAGAAATCGACGAGCACCGGCTTGTCGGACTGGAGCACGTCCGCCTGGAAGCTCTGGTCGGTGACGGTCTTGGTGGGCATTGTAACACTCCTGTGATTGCTCGGCGGACATCTAGGCATCCGATCGCCCCCGCTCAACGAAGCTCGACCTAGCTTTGCTCCGCGCCCGCGAAGCGCGGCTTGTTCGCCTCGATCAGCGCGTCGGGCAGGCTGAACGACACCGGCCCGGCCGTGTAGAGCAACGCCGCCTCGACCGCGCGGCCGGGGAAGATCACCCGCAGCGCCGCGACATAGGCGGCCATCTGGCGCAGATGATAATCGGGCACCTCCTCAAGCGTTCCCGGCACGGCGCGCGTGGTCTTGAAATCGACCACCCGCACCAGCGCGTCGTCGATCAGCAGCCGGTCGACCGTCCCCGACACCACGCCGCCGTCGACCACCGCGGTGATCGGCGCCTCGGCCAGCGAATCGGGGCCGAACAGTTCGGCGAAGCGCGGGTCCTCCATGACGCGGAGCGCCGCCTCCGCGATCGCGGTCCGCTCGCCGGCGGCCTCGACGCGCCCCACGGTCGCGAGCCAATGCTCCGCCGCCGCGCGGCGCTTGTCGGGCGGACAGGGCGGCAGCCGCTCGAACAGCGCGTGCATCAGAGCCCCCCGTTCGGCCGCCGCGCGCAGGATGTTGGACGGCGGCGGGTTGGCGACCGCGTCGGCGCCGATCGCCGACGGCGCCAGCGGGCGCGGCGGACGCTGCTCGTCGGGCGCCGGTCGTGTCGCCCAGCCGGGCAGCGCCACCGCCGGGCCGGGCTCGCCCCGCTCTGACGCACGACGCCGCACCGGGCGCTCGGGAACCAGGCCGTGAAAGGCTCGCTCGCCCCGGGGATCCTCGTCGGCGCGCTCCACGCCGAGCGCGTCGAGAGCATCGGCGGCGGCGCGGAACCAGCTCATCGCGGGCGGCATCCCCTTGGCGCGCGGCCCCAGCGACCCCGCGATCACCAGCCGCTCCTCCGCCCGCGTCGCCGCGACGTAGAAAAGCCGCCAATGCTCCTCCAGCTCGCGCCGGTCTGTCGCCTCGATCGCCGCGCCCATCGGGCCGCCCCGCTCGGCCGTGCGCGGGCGGAAGACGGGAATGGTCGTCTCCAGATCGTCGGGGCTCCAGCGCAGCACCGACCGGGGCGTCAGCGTCGGATCGATCGTCGCGTCGGCCAGGATGACCAGCGGCGCCTGCAACCCCTTGGCCCCGTGCGCGGTCATCACGCGCACCGCATCGAGCGGCGCGGACGGATCGCGGACGATTTCCACCTCTCCCCGATCGAACCAGTCAAGGAAACGCTGGAGCGACGGCGTGGTCGTGGTCTCGAAGGCGAGCGCGGCGTTGAGCAGTTCCTCGATCGGATCGCGCGCCTCGGCCCCCAGCCGCCGGATCAGCTTGCGCCGCCCGTCGAGCGCGCCCGACAACAGCTCCTCCAGAAACGCATAGGGCGTCAGCAGATCGGCCCGCGCCAGCATCGCGCGGAGCGGCCGCAGCCGTTCCGCCGGCTCGCGCTCCTGCAGGTGCCGCCACAGACTCGTCGCGCGCCTGACCGCGCCGTGCATCAGCTCGTCCTGCGTCCAGCCCAGCAGCGGCGAGACGAGCAGGCTCGCCAGCGACAGGTCGTCCTCGGGCTGGAGCACGAAGCGCACGGCCGCCAGCAGGTCCTGCACCGCCAGCGGCGCGTTGAGCCGCAGCCGATCGACCCCCGCCACCGGCACGCCTTCCGCGTACAGCCGCGCGACGAGCAGCGACGCCAGCTCGCCGCGCCGCTTGACCAGCACCATCACGTCCTCGGGCCGGAGCGGGCGGCCCTTGGATTCGAGCATCAGCCCGTCCCGCAGCCAGCCTTTGATCGCCACCGCGATCCGCCGCGCATTCTCGCGCACGGCGTCGTCGATCCAGCCCTCCTCGTCCTCGTCCGACCCGCCGCCGATCACCGGCGGCCACAAGGTCACGCTGCCCGGCCCCGGCACCTCGCTCCGATGCGTCTCGGGCGCGTCGTACAGCCCCAATCCGGGTTCGGGGATGACGGCGAGCGCCCGGTCGACGAATTCCAGCACCGGCCGGGTGGAACGGAAGGACTGGGTCAGCGACAGCTGCCGGAACGGGAGCCCGCGATCCTGTTCGGGCAGGTCCTCGTCGCCGACCTCGCCCGCGCGCGCGCCGAACGACCGCTCCGCCGCCTCGAAATATTTGGGGTCGGTTCCCTGGAACCCGAAGATCGCCTGCTTGTAATCGCCCACCGTGAACAGCGTCCGGGTGCGCGGGGCATAGATGCCGCGCCCGACGAAGAACTCGTCCACCAGCGCGCGGATGATCCGCCACTGGTCGACATTGGTGTCCTGCGCCTCGTCGATCAGCACATGCTCGGTCACCTGGTCGAGCTTGTAGCGGACCCAGTCGCCGATTCCCGGCTGTTCCAGAAGCGCCACGGTCCGCGCGATCAGGTCGTTGAAATCGACCCCGCCGACCCGCCGCTTCGCCGCCCCATAGGCCCGCGCGAATTCCCGCCCGACCTCCAGCCCGTCGGCGAGCAGATCGGCATAGCCGGCCCGCGCGGCGATCGACCGCGTCTCCGCCGCCCAGTCGCCGAACTCGGCCGCCAGCGCGTCATAGTCGGGCTCCAGGTCGAGCAGCTTCTTGCCCGTCTTCTTCGGCCCGCCCTTTTGCGTCAGCACGACGCCCGCGACCGCGTCCAGCATGGCCAGCCGTCCGGCCGCGTCCGCCGCCAGCCAGCGCGCGACCGTTTCGGCCGCCTTGACCCCGGTCGCGGTGCCCCAGGCGCGGTTAGCCTCCCCGATCCGCTCCAGCGCGTGCTCGTCGACCTCCGCGCACCGCGCGGCCAAAGCCACGGCGATATCGCCCTGCGGCAGGTCGAGCGCGCGCCGCAGCCAGGGCTGCACGCCCGACGGCACCGCTTCCAGCGCCCCACCCGCGCGCGCGCATTCGATCAGGAACTGCTCCGCCCCGCCCTCACCCAGCCGCCGGCTGAGCGCGCCGATGACCGCGACCGGCCGCGCTCGCCCCTCGCGCTCCGCCTCGCCCAGCATCGACGCCAGCGTGTCGCGCAGCAGCACCGCCTCCTCGCGCGCCTCCAGCGGTCGGAAGCCTGGCCCCAGCCCGGCCTCGACCGGGAACGCGGCCAGCAGCCCCTGGCAGAAGCCGTGGATCGTCTGGATGCGGATGCCCCCGCCCGGCGCGTCGAGCACCTTGGCGAACAGCGTGCGCGCCGCTTCCTGCATCTCGGGTATCGGCCGTTCGCCCAGGGCCGCCAGGTCGGCCGCCAGGTCCTTGAGCGGCATCCGCACCCAGGCGGCGAGGCGGCGCCCGATCCGCCCGGCCATCTCGGCGGCGCCCGCCTTGGTGAAGGTCAGGCACAATATGGCACCCGGATCGACCCCGCGCAGCAACAGCCGGAACACCCGCGCAGCCAGCACCTGCGTCTTGCCCGTCCCCGCCGACGCCGACAGCCACACATGCGCGTACGGATCGGACGCCGCCCGCTGCTCGCCATGGAGCGGAGGGAGCGGGGCGTCAGTCCTCACGGCCATACCATTCGTCGCGCCGCATCAGCTGGTCATATTCGGCATAGGGCGCATGTTCGGGCACCAGCTTGGCGGTGAACGGCTCGTCCCCCGTCAGCCACTTCGTCGCCGCCGCGACGAACTGCGCGGCGGCGACCGTCGTGAACTCGCCCGTCGGCACCTTGTCCCTCCCGCCGTCGGGATCGACCGGCGACACCACCTTGCCGAACCCGTCGCGGTGCTTGGCCAGCGACCAATATTCGAACGCCTCCGCGCGGCCCGCCACCCCCGGAAACCCGCCCCGCTCGGCAATCACCCCCAGCATCCCCAGCTGCATCGAGAACCCTTCGCGCACCGCCGCCGTCGACGGCGCCTGCCCGGTCTTGTAGTCGACGATCGCGAGCCCGCCGTCGGCCAGCCGGTCGATCCGGTCGTACCGCCCGCTCAGCGTCACCCCGCCGATCTCGACCCGCCCCGCGCCTTCCGCCTCCAGCACGCGCCGGCCCGCCTCGGCATTGGCGGCGACGCACCCCGCGATCCAGTCGATCGCCTCCATCAGCCGGGGCGACCAGAGCGCGCGGATCATCGGATGGGTCAGCTCGTCCGCCATCAGCGCCCGCGCGCGCGCCGGCAGCTTGGCGGGATCGGCGCCGTCATGCCGCCACCATTGCTCCAGGATCAGGTGGACCGCGCTCCCCCGCCACGCCGCGCTCGGATCGGCGTCGACGGGCTCCATCGGCGACAGCCCCAGCACCCGCCGCGCGTAAAAGGCGTACGGATCGGCCTTGAGCCGGTCGACCTCGGTCACCGAGATGCGGGTCGGGCGGAGTTCGGGCGGCGGCGCGGGGGCGGGCCGATCGGCGGGCAGATGCTCGCCCGGATCGTCGATCGCCTCCGCCCAGGCCTCCAGGTCGCGCGCCCGCTCGAACCGCTCGCCCGCCAGCGCCTCCAGCCTTAGCCAGAAGCGCGACGCCAGCGTCGGCGATTTCTCGTCGCGGCGGCTTCGCGTCATCAGCGCCTCGGGCGCCCCCAGCGCCTGCCCGAAATCGTGCGCGGCCACCCCCACCCGCCGTTCCAGTCCGGGCAGCCCCAGCTCCTGCCGGATGCGCGGCGCCAGCCATGGGTCGGGGGCGGGCGTTCCCGGCCAGACGCCCTCGTTCAGCCCGCCCAGGATCATCAGATCGGCGGACTGCAACCGTCCCTCGATCTGCCCATAGATGGCGAGGCGCGGATGGCCGCCGAACGCCGGGCGCACCGCCTGCTCGTCGAGCAGGACGCGCAGCAGCGGCGCGAGCGCCTGCGGATCGATCGCCTGCGGCCCGCATCCGCTTTCGCGTTCCAGGTCGCTCAGGAACTCGGCCGCACACCGCCCCGCCGCGCCTGCCCACAGCGCGTCGCCGCACAGCCCGTTCGCCGCCTCGCGCAGGCAGGCGATCAGCCCGCCCATCGGGTGCGGCCCCTTGCCATAGGTTGCCGCCACCGGCTCCAGCAGCGCGCGGGCTTCGGGCCACCAGGCGCCCGCGATCGCCCTCGCCTTGGCGTCGCGCACCAGCTCGTCGCACAGATGGGCGTCTATCCCCTCCAGCCCCGGCGCCGGCCTCGGTCCCCGCAGCACACCGTCGAGCGCGCGCACCCCGCGCAGCCAGTCGAGCCGGCGCTCCCCCGTCCTGACCAGCGGATGCTTGAGCAGCGTCAGCAGCGTCAGCGGCGGAAAGCGCTGCGCCGCCGCCTCGGCCAGCGCCAGCAACAGCGTACCGGGCGGCAACAATGCCAGCGGCCGCCCCGCCGAATCGTCGATCTCGATGCCCCAGCGTCGGCAATGCACGCCCACCCGCCGCGCCAGCGCGCGATCGGGGGTGACGAGCGCGGCGGTCCGCCCCGGAATCTCCGCCACCGCGCGCAGCGCCAGCGCGATCCCCTGCGCCTCCGCCGCGGGGGTCGGAAATTCCGCCGCCGACACCCCCGTCAGGCGCCGGTCCTCCGATCGCAGGGTGCTCCATTTGCCCGTCGCCTCGGCGGGGGCGAGCGCGCTGGTGATCGCACGCCCGCGCGCGACGCTGGCGTCGTGATCGCTCCCGTCAAGCCATCGCCGGACCTCGCCGCGCGCCAGCCCCATGCGGCCGAGCAGCAGCTTCAGGTGGAATTGGGGATGCGTCTCGATCGACCGCTTGGCCCGCCCGCCATTCGGATCGGGCGCGTGCGGTCCCAGCGCCTCCCATTCGTCGTCGGGCATCCGCATGTCGAGCCCGGCGAGCACGACCAGCCCGCGCCGCATCTCGGCGACGCCGCGCAACAATCGCGCGACCGCGGGCGCCGAATCGGTCACCCCCGCCGCGCACACGAAACCCGCCGGCGGGTCCCCCCGCCACCGCTCCGCCAGCCGGTCGATCACGCGCCCGCGCCGGTCGGCCGCGTCGATCGTCCCCATCGCCTGCAATTCGTCGGGCCAGCGGTCCAGGATCACCTCGAACAGCTGGAGCGAGCGCTGCCAATGTTCCGACAGCTCGGGCGCGAGGTCGATGGTGCGCAGCCGCTCGGGCGCGACCTCCTCCACGGTCAGCTGGTCGAGCGTGCGCGCCAACTCGCCCGCCAGCCGCACCGCCTCGCCCGTCTCGATCGCCTGCCCCGCCCGCTCGCGTTCCTCGGCGATCAGCCGCGCCAGCATCATGCGGCGCCGCATCGGCGGCACCGCGGGCGGAATCGGGTCGGCGTCGACCGGATCGAGGGCGGCGCCCACCCCCTCGCCCAGATCGGGATCGCCCAGCGCCACCAGCCGGGGCAGCAGCATCGCCCCCCCGCTCGCGCGCACGAACGCATCGGTGATCGCGCGCACCGAGCGGTTGTTAGGAAGCAGCACGATGCCGCGCGCGATCGCCATCGGGTCGGGCCCGAACCGCCGCATCAGCCCTGCGACCATTGCGTCCGAAAAGGCCCGGTGATCGGGGATGGTGTAGACGCGCGGGGCGCCCGCCCCGACTGTCCTGGCCTCAGCCACCGGCGAGCATCGCCTCGGCGCGCGGAATGGCCTCGGGCGTGCCCACGTCGAACCACAGGCCCTGGTGAACGATCCCGTATAGCCGCCCGGCGGCGATCGCCCGCTCCCAGAACAACATGGTCGAGAACGGCCCCTCGGGCCAGTCGGCGATCAGTCGGGGGTGGATGATCTGCACGCCGGTGAACACGAACGGGGCGGCACGGCCCGGCTCGCGCCGCCCGGTGATCCGCCCGTCCGCGGCCATGTGGAAATCCCCCTGCCCCTTGTGGCTGTTGGCGCGCGCCAGCGGCACCAGCAGCAGCAGCGCGTCCATCGCGCCGTCGTCCCAGCGCGAGCCGAGCAGCCGCGTCGCGTCCACCGGCCCGTCGACCCATAGATTGTCGCTGTTGACGACCAGCACCGGATCGTCGCCCAGCAGGTGCCGGGCCTGGACCAGCCCTCCGCCCGTCTCCATCAGCCGCGCGCGCTCGTCCGACACGATCACGTCGATCCCGCGCACCCGCGCCGCCAGATGCGCCTCCAGCGCGTCGGCGAGGTAATGGACATTGACCACCGCGCGCTCGACCCCGCCCGCGCGCAGCCGGTCGAACACATGATCGATCAGCGCCTTGCCCCCGACCTCGACCAGCGGCTTGGGCCGGGTCGCGGTCAGCGGGCGCATCCGCTTGCCCAGGCCGGCCGCCATCACCATCGCGGTGCGCGGCACGGTGCCGCCCGGATCGGGGCGCAGCGCCAGCGCCTCGCTCATGCGGCGATCGCCATGGGATCGCCGCGCCTGTCGGGCGGGATATTGGCGTCGAACCAGCGCCGCACCGGCGCCAGCACCGGTTCCGCCAGATCGCGCTCCAGATAGCGCCAGACGCGCGGCGCGAGTGTCGGGTAACGCGGCTTGCCGTCGCGCTTCCACAGCCGCGTGAAGATGCCGATGATCTTCGCGTTCCGCTGCGCGCCGAGCCCATGATAGGCGCGCGTGAAATCCTCGCCCGCCCCGGTCGCGCCGCGATACCGCGCGAGCATCGCGGCCTCCAGCGTCGGCGCGACGTCGCGTCGCGCGTCCTTCAGCAGCGACACAAGGTCATAGGCCGGATGCCCGGCCAGCGCGTCCTGGAAATCGAGCAGGCCCAGCCCGTCTCCCACCAGCATCAAATTCTCGGCATGATAGTCGCGCAGCACCGTCACCGGTTCGGCCGTCAGTACATGGTCGAACACCGTGTCCCACGCCGCCCGGTAACCCTCTAGGTCGACTTCCAGCCCCACCGCCGGACAATACCACTCGACCAGCAACCTCGCCTCGCGGTGCAGCACCGCGCGGTCATAGGGCGCGAACGGCCCCGCCGGATGGCGGCGCAACGCGACGAGTATGTCGACTGCGGCCGCGTAGAGCGCACCCTCGCGCGCGGGCTCGGCATCCACCACCTCGCGCATCCGCGCGTCGCCGAAATCCTCCAGCAGCACCAGGCCCCGGTCCAGGTCCGACGCCAGCGTCCGGGGTGCCGCGAAGCCCCGCTCGACCAGCCAGTCGCCGACGGCCAGAAAGGGCCGGGGGTCCTCGTGCGGCGGCGGCGCGTCCATCAGCACCGCGCGCCGGGCGCCCTGCTCGACGCGGAAGTAACGCCGGAACGACGCGTCGCCCGCCAGCGGCAGGATCGCCGCCCCGCCCCATCCGGCGCTGTCGAGAAAGGCGGCGGCGCCCGCCGGCGGGGTCATGTCGGCCATCGCCGCTCCCAAGCCGCCGAACCCTCCCAAGTCAAGGCGCGCGCGCCGTCGGGCTCGATCGACAGGGTGAGCCGCAACGCGCCGGGCCAGCACCCCCCGCCCGCGCGCTCGGGCCATTCGACGACCAGCACCGAATCGACCAGCGCCTCGTCCAAGCCCAGCTCCTCGATCTCCGCCGGATCATCGATCCGGTACAGGTCGACATGCAGCACCGGCACCCGCACCTCGGGCGGCGCATAGGGCTGGACGATCGCGAAAGACGGCGACGGCGCCTCCCCCGCTAATCCTAAGGCCCGCAGCAATCCCCGCGCGACGCTGGTCTTGCCCGCGCCCAGCGGCCCCGACAGCGCGATCACGTCCCCCGCCCGGATCACTCCCGCCAGCGACGCGCCCAGCGCCTCGGTCGCCTGCGCATCCGCCAGCCTCACCGCCGCGGCAACTCCACCGTCACCAGCGTTCCCTCGCCCAATTCGCTGACCAGCGCGATGTCGCCGCCATGCGCCTCGACGAACTGCTTGGCGAGCGGCAGCCCCAGTCCCAGCGCCCGCTCGCCGCCGGGCTGGATGCCCGGCTCGGCGAAGCGCTCGAACGCCGCCTTGGCGGCGGCCTCGTCCATGCCCGGCCCATTGTCCGACACGACGATCCGCGCGCGCGATGCGTTGCCGTCGGCGTGGAGGAGCACGCGCCCGCCCTCGGGCGTCGCCGCGACCGCATGGCGCAGCAGATGCTCGATCACCTCGCGCAGCCGCTTCGCATCGCCCGTCACCCGCCCCGTCGACCGCGCCACCTCGACCGCGAAGTCCAATCTCCGGCGCTTGGCGGCGGGCAGCACCGTCTCCGCCGCCGCCCGCGTGACCGACGCCAGGTCGACATCGCCCCGCTCGATCCCGCCTTCCGCCTCACCCTTGGTCAGGTCGAGCACGTCGTCGATCAGCAGCCCCAGCCGCTCGACCGAATCGAGGATCGCCTCGACATAGGCGTCCCCCTGCTCGCTCAGCGCCCCGGCATAGCCGCCGTGCAGCATCTCCGCGAACCCGCTGATCGAGGTGAGCGGCGTGCGCAATTCATAGGACATGTTCGCCACGAACGCCGTCTTCACCCGGTCGGCCGCCTCCAGCGCTTCCGCGCGCTCGCGCAGCGCGCGCTCGATCCGCCGGCTGTCGGAGATGTCGAGCATCGTGAACAGCGCGTTACCGTCGGGCAGGGGTACGGCCGCGAACTCGAAATGCCGCCCATCGGCGAACGCCACCCGTCCCCCGCGCTGCTGCCGTTCGCTCGTCGCCGACCGCACCAGCTCGCCGATCAGCGCCGCGCGCGCCGGAGTCGCCAGCCGTGGCGCGGCGGCGTCCGCGAAGGCGTCGACGCGCGGATGGCTCCCCAGAAACTCCTCCTCGAACCCCCAGAGCGCGCGGAAACGGGTGTTCCACAATTGCAGCCTTCCGTCCGACCCGAACACGCCAATCGCCTCGAACAGATTGTCGAAGGTCGCGGTCCGCACGCGCAGCAGCGTGTCGCGCGCGCTCGCGAGTTGCACCTGCTCGGTCCGGTCCTCGAAGATCAGCAGCAACCCGCCGTCCGGCAATGGCTGGGCGACGACGCGCAGATGCGTGCCCGCGGACAGATGCCACGCCTCCTCGGCCGCGCCGTCGGTGTTGGTGAACCATTCGCGCCGCTCCGCCTTCCAGCCGGGGAAGTCGCGCACCTCGGGCAGGCGGTTCGCCTCGCGCATCCGTTCCAGCACCCGGTCGAATTCGGGCCGGTCGGACAGCCATTCGGTGCGCATCGCGAACATGCGGCGAAAGGGCTGGTTGCAGAATACCAGCGCACGGTCCGCGCCGAACTGCGCCACCCCCGCCGACAGCCGGTCGAGCATGGCGCGCTGCGCCTCGGCGAAGCGCTTGGACGCCACCCGCGCGCGCTCCAATTCCTCGACATCGATCGCGAAGCCCGCGACGCCGCCCGTCGGCAGCGGCACATCGTACAGCCGGAGCGCGCGCCGCGCGCCGCCGATGGTGGCGGGAAGCATCTGGGCGTGCGGACGCCCGCTCTCGCGCGCCGCCGCCGCCCCGGCCAGCGGCCCACCCGCTCCCGACGCTTCGACCAGTTCCAGCCCGCGTGTCACCACATCGGCCGCATCCTTGCCCTCGACCGCGTCCACATAGGCCGAGTTGACCATCGTCAAGCGCAGGTCGCGGTCGCGATACCACATGGGCAGCGGCGCCGCTTCGATCAGCGCGGCCATCGCGTCGAACGACTGGCCGAGCGTGCCGACCTCCCCGCGCAGACGCCCGATCTCCGCCTCGCTCTCCGTCGCGTCGAACGCCCAGAGCACGACATTGGCCTGCCCCAGCTCACCGGGCGCGCGCGCGCCCTTCAGCGTCAGCGTCCGCGCCGCGCCGACCGGCCGCACCGCCCGCGTGAAGGACCGACCCGCCAGTCGCGCCGCATTGACGTCGTGCGCCAAGCCCTGCGCGTCCTCGGGATCCAGTCCGCGTCCTTCGACCCCGAGTTCGGTCAGGAATTCGGGCGGCGCGCTCAGCCCCAGCCAGTCGGCCATGCGCTCGGGCATCTCGACCCGCCCATCCGCGCGCACCACAGCCGCCAGCGCGGGCGCGGCGCGGAACATCGCCTGCAGACGCTGATTCTCGGCGGCGATCGCCCTGGCCTCACCCCGCGCGCGCAGACCCGTAAAGGCGAGCCACCCCGCCCCCGCCAGCAGGACGAACAGCACCGCCCCCACCAGCGCGAGCATCCCGCCCGTCACGCTCTCCACGATGCACCCCCGCTCATCCGCGGGAGCCTAGCCCATGAAGGGAGGGGACTAAAGACCGTCCAACGCGAAACGGCCGGCCCGCTCCTGAGCGGACCGGCCGTTCGGCACGCTCGATCTCGAGGTCAGAACAGATTGCCGAGCCCGAACCGCGCACCCGCGTAGAAGGAACGACCGACGAAGGAATAGGGATAGGAAGACGACGCGATATCGCCCTTCTTGTCACCGATATTGTTGACGCCCGCGTAGAAGCTGAAATCGTCGTTCACGGCCAGCGATGCTTGGATATCGTGTTCCAGTCGCTCGCGGAAGAAGAAGAAGCGTTGGTCTGCGATGTCCGGATTCGCGGTGATCTGGTCGACCGTGAACCGACGCGTCTTGCTGAAATAGTTCAGGCCGTAGTTCAGCGTCAGCGGCCCGTTGGTCCAGGTCACGTCCAGCGTACCGCTATATTTCGGATTGCGCTGCGTCAGGCGATCGACCTCGACATCGGCACCAGGCGTCGGCACGAATGTCTTCCTGTCCAGGTAGTTTGCGTTCACGCGCAGGTTGAACGTCCCGATCCGTGGATCGAGCACGAGCTGGTAGTTCACCTGCACGTCGAGACCAGCCGTCCTAAATTCGGCGACGTTCTGCGGTCCGACGAAGTAATCGCTTACGAACCCCGTCGTCCCGCTCCGCGTCACGTTGGCGCAGTAGATGTTGTCCAGTGTCGGCTGATCGACGCACAAGTCGACTATTTCCTGCGCGGTCGCGGTACGCACCGCGTCCTTCAACTTGATGTCGTACCAGTCGGCGGTGATGGTCAGCCGAGGAATGAAGCGCGGCTGCAGGACCAGACCGGCGGTCCACGTCCGCGCCGTTTCCTCGGACAGGTTCGGATTGCCGCCGGCGCGGCCGGGCAGGCTGACGGTCGCGGTGGGGTCGCTCGCCGGGTTGAATCCCGCGATCTGCGCGGGCGTGAGGCCGGCGGCGGTCAGCTGCGCGCGGCAGTTGGCGACGCGGAACGACGTTCCCTCCGCGATGTTTTCCGGATCGCAAGGATCGTCGATGAACGAGAAGGTGCCGTTGGTCGGCGAGAACAGCTCGGTCACGTTCGGCGCGCGCACCGCCTGGCCATAGGTGCCGCGGAAGCGGATATCGCGGACCGGCGCATAGATCCCGCTGAAGCTGTAGGTGTCCGTTCGCCCGACGGTCGAGTAATCCGAAAGACGCACCGCCGCGTTCAGCTCGAGCGTCTCGGCGAAAGGCAAGTCCTTCAGCACGGGCACGCGGAGCTCCGCGAAAACCTCCTTCACATCGAACTTCCCGCTCTCCGGCGAGATCTGGGCGATATCGAGCAGGGCGCCCTGCTGAAGCAGCGGGTCCGAAACGAAATCGCTCCGCTCCTCGCGATACTCACCGCCCACCGCGAACGCGACCGGGCCACCCGGCAGTTCGAACAGCCGCCCGAAGTCGCCGGACAGCGATCCGGACACGACATGCTGCTGCACCTTGTACCGATTGACGAGGTCGGCATTGATGAAGTCGAGCGCCGCCTGGCTCCTGACATTCTCGCCTAACAGGTTGAGCGGCGCGCAGCCGCTATTCCGGCCCGGAGTGAAGGTGGTCGCGGGCTGATCGAAGTTGTTCGGGTCGATATTGGTGGTGGGATCGAGGGTCGACCGACACACGATCTGACCGGTCGCCGGATCGCGCACCGCGTCAAGCGCCGCGAAGTAACGATCGCTGAGACGGTAATTGGTGCTCAGGAAACGGCTTCTGGTCTGCCCATAGACATAGGACAGCTCATAGCGAGAGCGCTCACCGACACGCCCGTCCGCGCCGACCACCGCGCGAAAGGTCTCGCGCTTCACGCTCTCGCCGCGAACGCCCAGATCGAAATTGTCGCGCGACAGCAATGCGCCGTCACCCGTCGCCGCGATGCCGAACCGATCATTCAGAAACGCATTGTCCGCCGCCAGATAATTGAAGAAGTCGAAGCCGGGCTGCGCGATCGAGAAGCTCTTGGTGTTGGTGTATTTGCCCTGCGCAAAAAGCCGCAAAGCATCGGATACGGCGAAGCTCGTCAGCAGGTTGAAATTGTGGATGCGGTTGTCGGGTGCGAGATCGCCCTGATAGCCCGCGATAGGCGTGCTGTCGCCGCCGCGGGTCAGCCCGCCCGACCCGCGCAGAAGCGTGCCGCGGTCATACGCCTTGCCGCTGCCCGTGAAGTCGGGCAGCCCGTCCAGGTCCAGGTCGACGGCGCCATCGCGCGAGCTGTCGGCGTAACGAAGGTCGTTGGTCAGAATCCGATCGGGGCGCGCGGGATCGTCGGGAAAGTCTGTCGGATCGCGCACGATGCCGAACGCCCGCAGCGGATCGCCGACGCGACCGCGGCTGAAACCGGAAACGCGATCATCCTGGCGGAATTCGTAGCTCAACGCCACGTTGGCACGGTCGTCGAGGAGGTTCTTGCCCCCCGTCAACGTCAGCAGCTTGGACCCGGAGTCTCCCGCCTCGCTGATGCCGGCCTGGGCTCGGCCGCGCAGCCCCTCGAAATCACGCTTCAGGATGAAGTTCACGACGCCCGACACCGCGTCGGCGCCATAGACCGCCGAGGCGCCGCCCGTTTGCACGTCGATCCTGTCGAGCAGGTCGATGGGAATGGTATTGATGTCCACCGCCGCCGATCCGGGGATGCCGGCCACGTGACGACGACCATCGATCAGCACCAGCGTACGGTTCGTTCCCAGCCCCCGCAGATCGAGCAGGTTGGTGCCGACCGCGCCGAACGCGGCGGTAGAACCCGACTGATCGGCGCTGGTCACCGAGTTGAGCAGCGCCGGATTCTGCGCGAGGAAGTCGGTCAGGTTGGTACGACCGGACTGGTCGAGCGTGGCGACGCTGAACGACGTTATCGGGTTCGGCGCGCTGATCTCCGGCCGCGCGATGCGCGATCCCGTGACGATCACCTCGACTTCGTCGGGCTGCTGCGTCGGTGTGGCGACATCGGCCGCGGTCGGGGCGCCGTCGACCGGATCCTGGCGCGGCGTGGTCGCGGTCTGCGCCGCGACGGGACCGGCGACCAATGCGGCGAGGGATATGGAGGTCAGCAGGACGGCGAAGCGCGGCGAGATCATCAACGGAACTTTCGGCGGGAGACAAACGTGCGGAAGATCGCGGTTAAGACACCCAAACGGTCTCGATCGCAACATTCCTGGAAATCGCCTGCGCTGAAATTGGTTAAGTGTTGCCTAACGGTAACATGATCGGCGCCATCAAAAGCTAAGGTGCCGACCAGGGCGCCCGCCCTGGTCGGCACCCCGCCGGCTCGACGCGAAAGTAGCGGGTCGACGACTACCCACGTCTAGTAGCGATAGTGATCCGGCTTGAACGGCCCCTCGACCGGCACACCGATATAGCCCGCCTGCTTCTCGGACAGCTTGGACAGCTTCACGCCCAGCTTCTCCAGGTGGAGCATCGCCACCTTCTCATCGAGATGCTTGGGCAGGACATAGACCTGGTTCTGATAGTTCTCGCCGCGCGTCCACAGCTCGATCTGCGCGAGCACCTGGTTGGTGAAGCTCGACGACATCACGAAGCTCGGATGCCCCGTCGCGCAGCCCAGGTTGACCAGGCGACCCTTGGCGAGGACGATGATCTGCTTGCCGTCGGGAAACTCGACCAGGTCGGTGCCCGGCTTCACCTCGGTCCATTTATAGTTCGACATGGCGGCGATCTGGATCTCGCTGTCGAAATGGCCGATGTTGCACACGATCGACATGGGCTTCATCGCCTTCATGTGGTCGGCGGTGATGACGTCGGCATTGCCGGTCGCGGTGCAGAAGATGTCGGCGCGGGTCACCGCTTCCTCCATCGTCACGACCTCGAAACCCTCCATCGCCGCCTGCAGCGCGCAGATCGGATCGATCTCGGTCACCATGACGCGTGCGCCGCCGTTGCGGAGCGACTGGGCCGAGCCCTTGCCGACATCGCCGAAACCCGCCACGCAGGCGACCTTGCCGGCCAGCATCACGTCGGTGGCGCGGCGGATCGCGTCGACCAGCGACTCCTTGCAGCCGTACAGATTGTCGAACTTCGACTTGGTGACGCTGTCGTTGACGTTGATCGCCGGGAACGGCAGCTCGCCCTTCTTGGCGATCTCGTACAGCCGGTGGACGCCGGTGGTCGTCTCTTCCGACACGCCCTTCAGGTTCTTGACCGTCTCGGTCAGATAGCCGGGATATTTCGCCACGAACGCCTTGAGCGCGCGCTGGAACTCGACTTCCTCGTCATTCTCCGGCTCGCCGAAACTCTCGCCGCGCTCCAGCTTGGCGCCCCACAGCGCGAACATCGTCGCGTCGCCGCCGTCGTCCAGGATGAGGTTGGCGGTCTGACCCGTGGTGCCCGCGCCCCAGTTGAAGATGTCGCCGACATAGTCCCAATAATCGGCCAGGCTCTCGCCCTTGATCGCGAAGACCGGCACGCCGGTCGCGGCGATCGCGGCGGCGGCATGATCCTGCGTCGAGAAGATGTTGCACGTCGCCCAGCGCACGTCGGCACCCAGCGCCGTCAGCGTCTCGATCAGCACGGCGGTCTGGATCGTCATGTGGAGCGAGCCGACGATCCGCGCGCCCTTCAGCGGCTTGGACGCGCCGAACTCCTGCCGCAACGCCATCAGGCCGGGCATCTCCGTTTCGGCGATGCGGATCTCGGCCCGGCCGAAATCGGCGAGCGCGATGTCCTTGATGGCATAGTCATGAGTCTCGGGCTTGAGTGCGGTGGCCACGGGACGATCTCCAGATAGATTTGGGGCCGACCAAGACGCGTTCGGTCGATCGGCACCCCACGCCCATAGCGGCGGTAGCCCCGCAGAGCAAATATAAAGAATTCTTTATATGAGGTGGCGCGCAAGAACGAGGGCAGTTCGGGCTGGTCTCATGCGCCACCCGGCCGACAACGGGGGCGAGCCGGCGCTCGGCCCTGTCGGCCGACGACGCGGCCTCGCCCTCCGATCCTAAGGGGGACATTCATCATATTCAGGCCCGTCCCGTTCCCCCCACCAGCAATCGCGGGTCGACCCCCGCGGCGGCCAGCCCCGCCGACCATCGCTCGGCGGCCGGGGTCGCGTAGATCAGGTCGGCGGCGCCCTCGACATTGAGCCAGCCCGGCCGCACCAACTCGCCTTCCAGCTGCCCCGCGCCCCAGCCCGCATAGCCGAGCGCGATCGTCCAGCGCGTCGGGCCCTTGCCCTCCGCGATGGCGCGCAGCACGTCGGTCGTCCCCGACAGCGCCCAGCGCCCCGCCACGTCCATCGTGTCCTGCCCGCCCCAGTCGCGCGAATGGAGCACGAACCCCCGACGCGTCTCCATCGGCCCGCCCAGATGCACCGGCGCGTCGGGCGCGTCGCCCGGTTCTATCTCAAGCTGGTCGAGCAGGGCGTGGAGGCCCAGGCCGGGGATCACCTCGCCCAGCCCGATCCCGACCGCGCCCTCCTCGTCATGCGAGCACAGCGCGATCACCGCCCGTTCGAAGCGGGGATCGCCGATCCCGGGTGTCGCAAGCAGGAATTGCCCGACGAGAAAGCGTGTTGTCTCCATCATGGCACGTCCAACGCGCGCACCGGCAAATCGTCGCGCTTGAATTGCCGTGCCGCTTGATGAAGGGGATCGGCGACGAATCCCAAGGAGTATGAGACCATGATCGCCGTCGGTGAACGCCTGCCCTCCGCCAACCTCGTCAAGGTCACGCCCCAGGGTCCCGAAGCCGTGGACAGCCACGCCTTCTTCGCCGGCCGCCGCGTCGCGCTGTTCGCGGTGCCGGGCGCTTTCACCCCCACCTGCTCGGCGCAGCACCTGCCCAGCTTCCTCAACCGCGCGGACGAGCTGCGCGCCAAGGGTGTCGACGAGATCGCCTGCACGGCCGTCAACGACGCCTTCGTCCTCGATGCCTGGGCCAAGTCGACCGACGCACGCGGCGTGACGATGCTCGCCGACGGCAACGGCCATTTCGCCGAGGCGCTCGGCCTCGACGCCGACGTGTCCAAATTCGGCATGGGCAAGCGCAGCCGCCGCTATGCGATGCTCGTCAATGACGGCATCGTCGAGCAGGTTCATGTCGAAGCGCCGGGCGAGTTCCGCGTCAGCTCCGCCGACCATCTCCTGGCCAACATGGCCTGAACGCAAACTGATCCCGGTTACTTGTCAGCGCGTCACCGGCGGCTTAACCGCCGCCGATGACCGCTTCCGACATCGTCGCCGAGCTCGACCGCCTTTATACCGCCTCCGTCGACCGGCTTAAAGCCGCGCTCACCCGCTATCTCGTCGAGGGCGTGCCGCCCACACCCGAACAGCGCCACGACGGCAGCTTCGCCTATCCCGAGATCCGACTGATCTATGGCGGCCAGGCCGACCGGCCCACGCCCATGCGCTCCTTCGGCCGGCTGGTCCTGCCCGGCGAATACAGCATCAGCGTCACCAAGCCGGGCCTGTTCGCCGATTACCTGACCGAACAGCTCACCCTGCTGATCGAGGATTACGACGTCACCGTCTCCGCCGTCCCCGGCCGCCAGGAAATCCCCTTTCCCTATGTCCTCGATCCCGGCCACGCGCTCAGCCTGGACGCGGTCTCCGCCTCCGAGCTCGCGCGCTGGTTCCCCGCCACCGAACTCGCCCATATCGGCGACGAGGTCGCGGACGGCCTTTATGTCGCCGGCGACACCCGCCCGCTCGCGCTGTTCGACGCGCTGCGCACCGACTTCTCGCTCGCGCGGCTGCGCCATTACACCGGCACCCCGGCCGAACACACGCAGCGCTTCGTGCTGTTCACCAACTATCACCGCTATGTCGACGAGTTCGTCCGCTGGGCCGCCAGCCAGCTCGGCCCCGACAGTCGCTATACCCTCCTGTCCGGCGCGGGCGGCGTCGAGGTCACGGACGCGACCGATGTCGAGCGGCTGGTCACCGACAGCGCGTGGCGGCGGCACCAGATGCCCGCCTATCACCTCGTCGCGCCCGATCGCACCGGCATCACCCTGGTCAATATCGGCGTCGGTCCGTCCAACGCCAAGACGATCTGCGACCATCTGGCGGTGATGCGCCCCGAGGCGTGGCTGATGATCGGCCATTGCGGCGGGCTGCGTCCCAGCCAGCGGATCGGCGATTATGTCCTGGCCCACGCCTATCTGCGCGACGACCATATCCTCGACGACGTGCTGCCCCCGGAGATCCCCGTCCCCGCCATCGCGGAGGTCCAGCAGGCGCTGGCCCGCGCCGCCGAGATCGTGTCGGGGCAATCGGGCGAGGAGCTCAAACGCCGCCTGCGCACCGGCACCGTGGTCACCACCGACGACCGCAACTGGGAGCTGCGCTATTCGCGCTCGGCGCTGCGTTTCTCGCTCAGCCGCGCGGTCGGGATCGACATGGAGTCGGCGACGATCGCCGCCCAGGGTTATCGCTTCCGCGTTCCCTATGGCACGCTGCTCTGCGTGTCGGACAAGCCGCTTCACGGCGAGCTCAAGCTGCCCGGCCAAGCCAACCGCTTCTACGAACGCGCGATCAGCGAGCATATGCGTATCGGCATCGAAGCCTGCGAGCAGCTCCGCCTGGAAGGCGCCAAGCTTCACAGCCGCAAGCTGCGCGCCTTTGCGGAGCCCCCGTTCCGCTGAAGCGCGGAAACGTCTTGGGCCAGGTGCGTTACGCTCCCGAACCGATCAGGAGATCACCCATGGCCGACGAGAACGACACCCCCACCAGCGAGACCGGCGCACCCGTTCCCCGTCGTCGCGCGACGCGCAAGGCGGCCCCGAAAACGGAAGCAGCCAAGCCCGTCACCAAGCGCGCATCGCGCCCCGCGACCACGTCGACCAAGAAGCCGGCGACCGCGGCAAAGGCACCCCCGCGCCGCGCATCGACGCCGGCCGCCAAAGCACCGTCGCGCACGGATCGCGCGCGCGACACGCTGGGCAGGGCCGGCGACGCGGTAGGCGGCAAGCGCGGCCTGATCGCCGGTGGCCTGGTCGCGGCGGCCGCCGGCGCGGCGACCGCGGCCCTGCTGGCGCTGCGCGGGTCGACGGCGAAGAACAAGGCCGTGCCGGCATCGGCGACAGGCACCAAGGCGCATCAGCCGGACGGGACCGACTCGTCCGGGCAGATGGAGGCGATGATCGCCGACGAATCGATGATCCCCGAGACCACGCCCAACGCCTGAGTGATGGTCGGGCCGCCGATCGGGCATGATCCCGACCGGCGGCCCGA
>NZ_DASVRV010000012.1:0-13196 GCF_036388435.1 Sphingomonas sp. | reverse complement strand
GCATGGTCAGCAAATCGGCGGTCAAATCCTTGAGGATGATCCATTTGGGCAAGGTTTCTTGGAAAGGATTGCTCGCGCTCAGGAGCGCAGCCGTACCAGTCGCCTCACTAAGATCCAGAAAGCACTACAGATAGCTGTACCACAGTTTGAAGAACTACAGTTTGAGAAGGATGAGTTTACGGGTCGGCCTCATCTTAAGGCACGGTTCAAACATTTTCGACCTAATGCTGGCTGGCAAAGGGAAGAGCAGTTCTCTGATGGAACATTAAGACTTTTAGGATTATTATGGTCTCTTCTTGAGAGTTCGTCTCTCCTGCTGATGGAAGAGCCAGAGCTCTCACTTAATTCGTCGATCGTTGCAGAAATTCCGGCCATGATGTATCGGATACAGCGACAGAGTAAGCGCAGGCGCCAGATATTTATTACCAGTCACAGTGACGCGCTACTTAGTAATCCCGGCATTGATGCAGGTGGCGTACTGTTGGTTGAGCCGGGTGAAAATGGCTCAACAATTCGAGAAATGAACGAGGGAGAGGCGGCTGCAATCAAGGATGGCTTTTCAGTCGCTGAGGTTATCCTGCCTGCCGCACGGCCGTCCTCGGCGCGGCAACTCTCGTTCGCCCTCGAATGATTGTAGTTAATACGGCAACGGAGGACGAGATATCGGAGATCGTCGCGACCAAGCTGGTGAGAGAGGTCGTTCCAAATGGGGTGATCGGCTTAAGGTTGCGTAAGGGTGGTTTTGGATACTTGCGATCCAGCTTATCCAAATTTTGTCAGATGGCCCAGAGAGAGCATGTTCTACTCTTAGCCGATCTCGATCGCCAGCCCTGTGCCCCTGGCTTGATCGCAAGCTGGGCCGGGGGTCAGCGGCTCCCCGATAAGCTTCTATTCCGCGTTCCGGTTCGCGAAATTGAAGCGTGGTTGCTGGCCGACCGGCAGGGCATGGCTGCGCTGATGGGGGTTAGCGAGGCCAGCCTTCCGCCAGAACCCGATGCTTTGCCTGATCCGAAGCAGGCCTTGCTCAACGCAGCTCGTAACGCAGGACGGAGTGTCCGGTCCGAGCTAATTGTCAGCCGGGGAGCGATCGCTTCACAAGGACTCGGTTATAATCGCGTGCTCTCCGAATACGTGAGCACAAGCTGGAACATCAACCGAGCGGTTGAGCGATCAGCAAGCTTGCGTAGGGCAGTCACCCGGTTGGGGGCACTGAGCTAATAACGCGTTACTCCGCCGCCGGTAGGTAAACCTCCCCGCCCTTCTCTCGGAACCGCTCGCTCATGTCTGCCATGCCGGCTTCCGCGTCAGCTTCGGTGACGCCCCCTCCACCATTCGGCTGCGCCGAACGGTCTTCCTCCCCGTTCCGGGGAGGAATTTGGGCCGCGATGAAGGTCTCCACGCCCGCATTCTGCTTGGCCGCGAAGTCCCTCACCTCCTGGGTGATCTTCATCGAGCAGAATTTCGGGCCGCACATCGAGCAGAAATGGGCGGTCTTGGCGCCTTCCGCCGGCAGGGTCTGGTCGTGGTAGCTCTCGGCCGTATCGGGGTCGAGCGAGAGGTTGAACTGGTCGCGCCAGCGGAACTCGAAACGGGCGCGGCTGAGCGCGTCGTCGCGCAGGCGGGCGGCGGGGTGGCCTTTGGCGAGGTCGGCGGCGTGGGCGGCGAGCTTGTAGGTGACCACGCCGACCTTGACGTCGTCGCGGTCGGGTAGGCCCAGATGCTCCTTGGGCGTCACGTAGCAGAGCATGGCGGTGCCGTACCAGCCGATCATCGCCGCGCCGATGCCCGAGGTGATGTGGTCGTAACCGGGCGCGATGTCGGTGGTGAGCGGCCCGAGCGTGTAGAAGGGCGCCTCGCCGCAGACCTCTAGCTGTTTCTCCATATTCTCCTTGATCTTGTGCATCGGCACATGGCCGGGGCCTTCGATCATCACCTGGACATCCTGCGCCCAAGCGCGGTGGGTGAGCTCGCCCAACGTGTAGAGCTCGGCGAACTGCGCCTCATCATTGGCGTCGGCGATGGAGCCCGGGCGCAGGCCGTCGCCGAGCGAATAGGCGATGTCATACGCCTTCATGATCTCGGTGATCTCGTCGAAGCGCTCGTAGAGGAACGACTCCTTGTGGTGGCTCAGGCACCATTTGGCCATGATCGAGCCGCCGCGGCTGACGATGCCGGTCACGCGCTTGGCGGTGAGCGGGACGTAGGGCAGGCGGACGCCGGCGTGGATGGTGAAGTAATCGACGCCCTGTTCGGCCTGCTCGATCAGCGTGTCGCGGAAGATCTCCCAGGTCAGCTCCTCGGCGATGCCGCCGACCTTTTCCAGCGCCTGGTAGATGGGAACGGTGCCGATCGGCACAGGGCTGTTGCGGATGATCCATTCGCGGGTGTCGTGGATGTTGCGGCCGGTCGACAGGTCCATGACGGTGTCGGCGCCCCAGCGGATCGACCAGACGAGCTTGTCGACCTCCGCCGCGACGTTGGAGGCGACCGCCGAATTGCCGATATTGGCGTTGATCTTGACCAGGAAGTTGCGGCCGATCGCCATGGGTTCGGATTCGGGATGGTTGATGTTCGACGGGATGATCGCGCGACCGCGCGCCACCTCGTCGCGGACGAATTCGGGGGTGACGTGGTCGGGGATGGCGGCGCCGAAGCTCTCGCCGTCGCGGATGTGATCCTTGAGCATCTCGCGGCCGAGATTCTCGCGGACGGCGACATATTCCATCTCGGGGGTGATGATGCCCCGCCGGGCATAGTGCATCTGGCTGACGTTCGCGCCGGTGCGGGCGCGCAGGGGGCGCTTGGTGACGTTGGGGAAAGGCTGGACGCCGCCGGAGCGGTCGGGGCCGAGCTGGCCGTTATCCTCGGGGCGGAGCTCGCGGGCGGTATAGGGCTCGACATCGCCGCGCGCCTCGATCCAGGGGCGGCGGAGCTCGGGCAGGCCGGCCATGATGTCGATATGGGCGGCGGGGTCGGTATAGGGGCCGGACGGGTCGTATACGCGAAGCGGGGGCTCGGAGCAGGAGGGGTCGAGGATCACCTCGCGCATGGCGACGCGGTGCGGGCCGACATGGACCTTGCGGCTGCCCCGGATGGGACCCGTCGTGACGCCGATTTCGGTGCGGGCGGGGATGTCGGCCATATGCTCTCTCCAATGCGGAGGGAGTGGGGACCCTGAACGAACAAGGGGGCCGCCTCTCCCTCCCTACGCCGGTGTCAACCGGATCAGGTTCGGCGGGTCATGGGCTGCTGCCCAATTCTCAAGCGCGCAGGTAGCGCTCCCCCGGGGATGATGGGTAGAGCGTAGGCGCTTTCCCGGGGGACGCCAACGGAAAAGGGCCGCTTCCGGGGGGAAGCGGCCCTTTCGTCGGTCGGCGAGGATCCGATCAGCCGCTGGCGGCGCTGGTCCGGATCGTGCCGTTGACGCCGGCGGGGAAGAACCCGCCCATCGTGACGGCGGCGCGGTTCAGGTAGACGATGTTGAGCACCTGCCCCGTGGTGCGGCTGAAGGCGATCGCGTTGCCGTCGACGGGGACGATGTTCGACACCGTGGCGGTGCCGGTGATCCCCTGATCGAGGTCGCTCGCGCCGTCCAGGCTGTCGCGGGCGTCGCTGATCTGGCCCGCGATGGTGCGGAGCTGCGGCGCTTCCAGCCCCTTGCGGTACAGGATCGTGCGGATCAGGCCCGCATGATAGGCCTCCGCCGCCAGGATGCCCGCCGCCGCTTCCAGGATGACCTTGTTGGAGATCAGCGGGGCCGCGCCCTTATAGGCGGTAACCCCGACATCCTCGAAGATATAGGCGCCGAGCAGGAAGTTGTTGTCGTCGGCATAAGGGTCGAAGGTTCCCGTCGCCGGCACGACGCCCGCCGCGCGCGCCGCCGCGGTGAACGAGCCCGTCGCATCGCCGGAGATGTTGATCGCGGGCTGCGCGGCCGACGCGGCGCCGAGCGCCGACCGAAGAAAGGCGACGTGCGCGATCTCGTCCGCCGCGATCTCGCGGGCATATTGCGCGACCACGGGGTCGGTGAACGTCACCTGGCGCGGACCGGCCGTACCGCCCGTGACCACCGCGCCCTGCGTGCCGGTGCCGGTGAGCAGGGTAGCGGCGAGCCCGGTGCCGAACGCGGCATAGGAGTAGAATTGCGCTTCCAGATATTCGAGCTGGAGCGCGAAGTTGAGGATGTCGGCATCGCCGATCGGCGCGGCGGTGGCCGTCGGCGTGGGCGTCGGGGCGACGGCTACGTCGTCATCGTCGTCGCCACCACAGGCGGACAGCAGGGTGAGGCCGCCGACGGTCGCGGTGGCGGCGCCGGCGTAGCGCAGGAACTGGCGACGATGCGAGCGGCGCTGATCGCTGGCCTCGATCACCTTGGACAGATTGTCGATGTCTTGCATGGCGTGAATCTCCGAATGGGGCCGCCCGAAGGCGAAAGGGCGGGGCTCAGTTCGCGGCGCTGGTACGGATCGTGCCGTTGACGCCGGCCGGGAAGAACCCGCCCATCGTGACGGCGGCGCGGTTCAGGTAGACGATGTTGAGCACCTGCCCCGTGGTGCGGCTGAAGGCGAGGCCATTGCCGTCGAGCGGCACGATGTTCGACTGGAGCTGGCCGCCCACCGTGACGGGCGAGATGCCCTGGTCGAGATCGGTCGTTCCGTCCAGGCTGTCGCGCGCGTTGGATATCTGGTCGGCCTGGGTACGTAGCGCAGGCGTGTCGACACCCTTGCCGTACAGCGTCGTGCGGACGATCGCGGCGTGATAGGCCTCGACGGCGAGGATGCCTGCCGCCGCTTCGAGAAACGTCTTGTTGGTGATGAGCGGCGACGCGCCCTTGTACGCGGTCACGCCCACATCCTCGAAGATGTACGCGCCGAGCAGGAAGGCCTCGTCGCTGGCATAGGGATCGAACACCCCGGTCGCCGGCACCACGCCGGCAGCGCGCGCCGCCGCGGTGAAGGCGCCGTTGGGGCCACCATCGATGTTGAGCGCGGGCTGCGCGACGGCGGCCGTGCCCAGCGCGGTACGCAGGAACGCGACATGCGCCGCTTCGTCCGCCGCGATCTCCTGGGCGTATTGCGCGACGATCGGGTCGGTGAAGATCACCCGACGACCGCCGGTGACCCCGCCCTGCGTCCCCGTACCCGTCTGCTGGTTCGCGGGCAGGCCCGCGCCGGTCGCGGCGAAGAGGTAGAATTGCGCCTCGAGATATTCGAGGTTGAGCGCGAAGTTCAGGACGTCGGCATCGGTGACCGCCTGGGCGGAAGCCGCATTGGCGAAAGCGAAACCGCCCGCGCCGACGACAGCGGCGCCGACCACCGTCTTGAAGAAGTCACGCCGCTTGGCGCGGGCGTCGAACGCCTCGATCATTTCGGCACTGTCCGGCATGAAAATCCTCCCTGAACGAGACAAACGCTTGCGTCGCGGCCCGGAACTTGCGCCGGTGCCTCCACACATAGGTACGGGGTGTCGACCCAAAGGTTGCGTGCGTCCAGACCGGGGCTGAAATAAACCGCACCTGGAACGGCGGGCCTGAAATTATTTGCGGCCTTTCCGCGTTGCGGTTACCCGGTTCGACGATGTCGTTATCCGCTCCGAATGCCAGCCGTGATATCGACCGCGGGGCGCTTGTCGAAGCGATCGTCGCGACGGGGACCGAGGATCGGCAGGCCTTTCAGCGACTATACCGGCTGACCTCCGCGAAGCTTTTCGGGATATGCCTGCGTATCTGCGGTTCGCGGGAGGCGGCCGAAGACGTGTTGCAGGAAGTCTATCTGATCATCTGGCGGCGGGCCGGCGCGTTCGAGCCGGGACGGGCAAGCCCGATCACCTGGCTGGCGACGATCGCGCGTAACCGGGCGATCGACTGGCGCCGCGCGCATCCGCATCGCCTCTCCGCGAGCAGCGAGGAAGCCGACGCCGTCCCCGATCCGGCGCCCGACGCGGTGACGGGGCTGTTGCGCGACGAGGGCGAGCAACGCCTACACCTGTGCCTCGACGCGCTCGACCAGACGCAGCGCGAAACGATCCGCACCGCCTTTTTCGGTGGGCTGACCTATGCCGAACTGGCGACGCGGCGCGGCGTGCCGGTGGGCACCGTCAAGAGCTGGGTCCGGCGCGGGTTGGGCCGCCTCAAGGATTGCCTGGCCGATGACCGCTGAGGACCGGGGCATCCTGGCCGGCGAACTCGCGCTGGGCCTGCTCGACGGCGAGGAACGCGGCGAGGCGCTCCGGCTGATGCTCGCCGACCGCGACTTCGCGCGCGCGGTCGAGGCATGGCGCGACCATTTCGCCGCCCTGTTCGCGGAATGCGCGCCGGTCGCGCCCGATGCGGCACTGGAGACGCGGATCGTCGCCGCCCTGCCCGGATCGGGTGTGAGCGCGGACGGCACGACCGTGCCCGGCATCGGATCGCGCGCGGTGCGCCTGTGGCGGACGGTCGCGGGCGCGGCGATGCTGGCCGCGGCGGCCTTGCTGGCCGTGATCCTGCTCCGGCCCGAGCGGGTTTCCGCGCCGCGTCCGACCGCGCCGCTCGCCACCCCCGCGCCGCTCGTGGCGATGCTGACGCCGACCGACGACGCCAAGCCGCTGGCCGCGCTGGTGGACCGGGCGACCGGGGTGGTGACGCTGGCCGGGACGATCGACCTGCCCGCCGGGCGCGTGGCCGAACTGTGGACGATCGGCGCCGATGGCGTGCCGCGGTCGCTGGGCGTGCTGGCGAACGGCGCCGCCCGCCTGCCGGTCGCGCCCACCAGGCGCGGGCGGCTGACGCCGTCGGTGGTGCTGGCGGTCTCGATCGAGCCGCCGGGCGGATCGCCGACGGGAGCCCCGACCGGCCCGGTGATCGCCACGGGACCGATGAGCGCGGCGTGACCGCCTTACGGTTTGATCCACTGACGTGGATGCGACACCGGCCCGCTCCCCCACCCGGCTACCCGGCTACCAATCCAGATATTCCGTGGGTGGCCGGGTGGGACAATCCGCGCAAAGTGATGGTTTGCGGAGGCCCCGGGTGGGGAGCGGGCCGGTGCCGCACCTGGCCCGGCTTTGCTGAACCAGGCTCTAGAAGGTGTAGCTCACCCCGGCGGCGAAGGACCATTGGTGCTTGTCGCCGATATCGCGGACGATCGGCGCGTTCTTGGCGCGGCCGAGCAGCCGGCCATAAAGGATGCCGCCCCCCACGCCCAATCCCCGGCGCAGGTCGCCCGACAGGCTTTGGAGGCCGAACAGCGACAGGTTCAGCTGCCTCCACCCGCTCTCGCTCGCGTCATAGGCACGCAGGCCGCTCGCGAGCGACTGGGCGGTCGTGACGCTGTAATAGGTGCGGTTATAGCCCTTGCCGACATAATCGGCGGCGACGCCCAGCGAGACCAGGGTCGTGGTGGAAAGCGGCGTGGTATAGGTGAGCTGCGGGGTCACGACATAGCTCCGGTGGACGCCGCCGACATCCTGGACGACCCCGATGCGCGCGGTGAGCGTGTCGAAGTCGCTGGTGACCACGCCGGTGCGCGTCACCCCGACGAACCCGCCCGCCTCGAAGGCGGTATCGAATTTGCCGAGCGCGCGAACCTGGGGGTTGTCGATATTGGCGACCCGCTCGCGCCGGACGGAGCCGATCACCCCGAGCTCGAACCCCGTGCCGGGCCCGGGCGCGTCGCGGACCAGATCGACGTAGAGCTGGGTGCCGCGCGTGAAGAAGTCGTATCCGTGGATGCGACCCACGACGACCGCGCCCGGGATCCAGTCGTTGCTGTCGGCACCGTCATAATCGGGCAGGCTGACCGCGCCGAGGCCGATCGTCACGCGCGTGGGATCGTCGTCGGCGGGCGCCTCGGGCGGAGCGGTGATCGGGCCGGTATCCTGTGCGAGCGCGGGCCGGGCCAGCAACAACGCGCCGAGAGCGGCGGGGACGAGAAGGCGCATACACGAGGCTCCGGGGAAAATGAGTTGCCCTTCGCAACGCGGGCGAGAGCGTTTCGGGTCCGAACCGACGGGTTCAGAACATGTAACGCATGCGCACCTGTTGCCTGTTCGCCTCACCCGCGACTTGGAAACGCGCGGCGGCGAAGCGGGGCGGGCCGAAGCGCACGACCGGGTTGCGCGAGAAGCCGAACCCCTCGCGCGGGATGCCCGCGATCGTGTCGAGCCGGCGATTGCCGTTCTCGTCGTGCATCACGGCGGCGGCATAATCGCCCGGCGGCAGCGCGGCGAAGGCGAGCAGCGGGCTGCCCGCGGGCACGTTGCGCCGCGCCGCGTGCACGTCGTTATGGCAGGCGGGAAAGGCCTGGGGGTCGGCGGTCAGGCAGACGCGGATCACGCCATCGGCCGATCGCAGCCCGGCGACATCGACCTCAAGCCGCCCGACCGGCGTCGCCGCGCCCAGCAGCAGAAAGACCCCCGTCGCCGCCACCATCTTCCGCAAGGCCACGACGAGCGGCCTGGGCATGGGCCTTGGCGAAATCGCCGACACCGCCATCGGTGCCGCAGAGCCGGTCCCAGAAACGGAAATAAAGGCCATAATTGCACCCGTAGCGCTCATGGTGTCGCTGGTGATGCGATGCGGTGATGAGCCAGCCCCCCAGCCGCCCCCGCCACATCCACGCAGGAAACACCTCCCACCCCATATGGTTGGTGACACCCATAACCGTCATCACCCCCAGCACCACCCCGAGCGCACCCAGGTGGATCGGAATCACGAACACGAGTAGCGGAATTATCACAGCGCCGCTCAGCGCCTCGAGCGGGTGGAAGGCCATGGCGGCCCAGGCGGTCGGCGGGCGGCTGGCATGGTGGACGGCATGGGCGAGCCTGAACGGTCCCGGCCGATGCATCCAGCGATGCGTCCAGTAGAACCATGCGTCGTGCGCGAGGAGGAACAGCAGCACCGACACGGGCAGCCACCAGAGCGGCCGGGCGTCGATGTCGGTGTAGATGCGCGTCCAGCCTCGCTCGCGCCAGCCCCACATGACGATCCCGGCGGGCACGCCATAGATAGCCGCGGAAAGCAGGCTCCACCCGATCTCGCGCCGCACCTGCGCGTCGAGACCCGCATAAAGGCCGCGGTGCCGCCGCCCGGTCGCCCAGGCGAACCCGCCCGACACGAGCAAGTAGCGCACCCCGACGATCAGCGTCATCGATCCGGCGGCGAGGAAGAGCGCGAGGAGCACCGGGTGCGGATACGCTTTTAGCGCGGTGGTGGCTAGGCGGGGCGGATCGGGCCGGACCGGCGCGTCATGCGGGCGCGACCCGCTCGAACAGCCGGGTGGGCGCGTCGCGATAGGTCACGTCGCCGGCTGCGCGGAAGCCGACCGCCTCCGCCAGCCGGACCGACGGCGCATTGGCGTGGTCGATGAGGCAGACGGTGCGCGCGATGCCCTGCGCGTCCGCCCAGGCGAGCAGCGCCGCGACCGCCTCGCGCGCGAAGCCGCGGCCCTGCGCGGCGGGGGCGAAGGCCCAGCCGGCCTCGGGCGTCCCCTCGAACGAGGGCGCGGTGTCGCGGCGCGAGTCCATGCACCCGACCTCGCCCAGGAACAGGCCCGTCGCGGTCTCGCGCACCGTCAGATAGCCGAAGGGGAACAGCGTCCAATGGCCGACATAGCGCTGGATGGTGCGCCAGCACTCCTCGCGCGACAGTGGGCGCCCGCCGATATGCTCGGTCACGCGCGGGTCGGCCCACATCGCCGCGACCTCCTCCAGGTCGGCGGGGCCATGTGGCGCGAGCGTCAGGCGCGCGGTGGCGAGGGTCGGTCCGGTCATCCCGCCACGGATAACGTGAGACACCGGCCCGGCGGAAAGCATTTCTCTTGGGCACGAGGCTGGGCTAGGTCGCTGTCCGATGGTCTATCCTTCCAACGACAACAGGTGCGACGTCGCGATCGTCGGCGCGGGGTTGGCGGGCGGGCTGCTCGCGCTGGCGCTGAAGGCCAGGCATCCCGCGCTCGACGTGCGGCTGATCGACGCGGGGGACAGCGTCGGCGGCAATCATCTCTGGTCCTTCTTCGGGACGGACGTGGCGGACGAGGATCGCTGGCTGCTCGCGCCGCTGGTGGTGCATGGGTGGCGCGAATATGACATCGCCTTTCCGGCGCACGCCCGCACCATCGCCGCGACCTATTATTCGATCGAGAGCGCGCGGCTGGACCAGGTGGTGCGCGCCGCCCTGCCGCCCCATGCCGTGATGCTGGGACGCAAGGTCGGCAACGTGTCGCCGACCGCGGTCGCGTTCGTCGACGGGGACCGGCTGGAGGCGACGGGGGTGATCGACGCGCGCGGGGTCGGCGACCTCCAGACGCTGGAGCTGGGCTGGCAGAAGTTCCTGGGGCGCGAGATCGCCACGGACGCGCCGCACGGGGTCGAGCGCCCGATCGTGATGGACGCCACCGTCAAGCAGATCGACGGCTATCACTTCGTCTACGTCATGCCGTTCAGCGCGAACCGCGTCTTCGTCGAGGACACCTATTACAGCGACTCGGCGACGCTCAACGTCCGCGCGGTGTCGCAGCGGCTGGACCGCCACGTCGCCGACAAGGGCTGGACCGGCGCGACGGTGCGCGAGGAACAGGGCGTGCTCCCCGTCGCGATCGGCGGCGATTTCGAGGCCTATTGGCGGTCGGGCGGGGCCAAGGTCGCCAAGGTGGGGATGCGCGCGGGACTGTTCCATCCGACCACCGGCTATTCGCTGCCCGACGCGGTGCGGACCGCGACGATGATCGCGGGGCTGAGCGATTTCACCGGCGCCGACCTCCACCGGTTGACGCACGACCATGCGCGCACGACTTGGGAGGAGCGGCGCTTCTACCGCATGCTCGACGCCATGCTGTTCCGCGCGGCGGAGCCCGACGGGCGATACCGGGTGCTGGAGCATTTCTACCGGCTCAATCCCAAGCTGATCGGTCGCTTCTATGCGGGACGGTCGACCATGGGCGACAAGGCCCGAATCCTGATGGGCAAGCCCCCCGTCCCCATACGTCGCGCCCTTGGCGCGATCCGAGGTATCCGATGAACGAGATGGCGGTGAACACCATGCGCGCGACCGGCGGGGCGATGAAGACCGCGGTCGTGATCGGCTCCGGCTTCGGCGGGCTCGCGCTCGCGATCCGGCTGCAATCGGCGGGCGTCAAGACGACGATCGTCGAGGCGCGCGACAAGCCCGGCGGGCGGGCTTATTATTGGGAGCGCGACGGCTTCACCTTCGACGGCGGGCCCACCGTCATCACCGACCCGCCCTGCCTTCAGGAGCTGTGGGCGCTGACCGGGCGCGACATGGCGGAGGATGTCGAGCTGGTGCCGGTGTCGCCCTTCTACCGGCTCAACTGGCCCGACGGCACGAATTTCGACTATACCAACGACGACCGGGTCCTGCGCGCCGAGATCGCCAAGCTGAACCCCGACGACAATGCCGGTTACGACCGGTTCCTCGAATATTCGGCGGGGGTGTTCCGCGAGGGTTACGAGAAGCTGGGCCATGTCGCGTTCCTCGACTTCGCGTCGATGAGCAAGGCGGCGCCGGCGCTCGCGAAATACCAGGCGTGGCGATCGGTCTATTCGATCGTGTCGAGCTTCGTGAAGAACGAGAAACTGCGCGAGGCGCTGAGCTTCCACACGCTGCTGGTCGGCGGCAACCCGATGACGACCAGCGCCATCTACGCGCTGATCCACAAGCTGGAGCGCGACGGCGGCGTGTGGTTCGCCAAGGGCGGCACCAACCGGCTGATCGCGGGCATGGTGAAGCATTTCGAGCGGATCGGCGGCACGGTCCGCCTGAACGACCCGGTGGTGAAGATCGAGACGCTGGGGGAGCGCGCGACCGGGGTCGTCACCAGGGGCGGCTATGCGATCAACGCCGATGCGATTGCGTCGAACGGCGACGTGATGCACAGCTACCGCGACCTGTTGTCCGATTCGCGATCGGCGCAGCGGACGCGCGCCAAGCTGGAGCGTAAGAAGTACAGCCCGTCGCTGTTCGTCACCCATTTCGGGATCAAGGGCAGCTGGCCCGGCATCCCGCACCACATGATCCTGTTCGGCCCGCGCTACAAAGGGCTGCTCGACGACATCTACAATCACGGCGTGGTGGGCGAGGATTTCTCGCTCTACCTCCACCACCCGACCGTCACCGATCCGAGCCTGGCGCCCGAGGGCTATTCGACCTTCTACGTGCTCGCCCCCGTGCCGCACATGGGCAAGTTCCCGCGCGACTGGGACGAGGTGGCGCCGATCCTGGAGAAGCGCATCCTGGACGAGGTCGGACGCCGGCTGATCCCCGACATCCACGAGCGGATCGTGACCAAGTTCAGCTACACCCCCAAGGACTTCGCGCAGGATCTGGGCGCGCATCTGGGCAGCGCCTTCTCGCTGGAGCCGACACTGACCCAGAGCGCCTGGTTCCGCGTCCACAACCGCGACGACAACATCTCCAACCTGTATTTCGTCGGGGCGGGCACGCATCCGGGCGCAGGCATTCCCGGCGTCGTCGGCAGCGCCAAGGCGACCGCGCGGCTGATGCTGGAGGAGGCGCGGGTTTGAAGCGTCTGGCGGTCTATTGCGGGTCGGCGACGCCGGCCGACCCCGTTTATATCGACACCGCACGCCAGGTCGGGCGGCTGCTCGCCGAGCGCGGGATCGGTGTGGTCTATGGCGGCGGGCGGCTGGGGCTGATGGGCGCGGTCGCCGACGCGGCGCTGGCGGCGGGCGGCGAGGTGGTGGGGGTGATCCCGCAGGCGCTGGTCGACGTCGAGGTCGCGCATCGCGGCCTGACCGAGCTCCACGTCGTCGGCGGGATGCACGAGCGCAAGGCGCTGTTCACCGATCTGTCGGACGGCTTCGTCACCATTCCCGGCGGCACGGGCACGATGGACGAATTGTGGGAGGCGCTGAGTTGGGCGCAGCTGGGCTATCATGCGCTGCCGGTCGGGCTGCTCAACGCGGCGGGCTATTATGACGGACTGATCGCCTTCTGGGCCAAGATGGCGGAGGTGGGCTTCCTGCGCCCGCAGCACCGCGCGCTGCTGATCGTCGCGGACACGATGCCCGACCTGCTCGCCCGCATGGCCGCGCACGTGCCGACGCAGCCCATCGTGCGGATGAGCGCCGCCGACCTTTGAGCGCGGCCGGCTTTTGAACAGTCCCGGCCCCACCCGCGACGCGATCGTCGCGACCGCGCGCGAGTCGATCGCGCGCGGGTCGAAGAGCTTCGCGGC
>NZ_DASVRV010000011.1:0-49730 GCF_036388435.1 Sphingomonas sp. | reverse complement strand
CGCGATACGAACTGGTCGACGGCGCGGCGATCCGCGGGTCCATATCGAACGGGTTCCGGGCTCCGTCGCTGCAACAGCAATTCTTCACCACCACCTCCACCAATTTCATCAGCGGGGTGCCGGTCGAGATCAGCACGGTGGCGGTCGACAGCCCGGTCGCCCAGGCACTCGGCGCCAAACCGCTCGAAGCCGAAAAATCCGTCAACATCAGTCTCGGTGCGGCGCTCAATCCCTTTCGCGGCCTCAGCATCACCGCCGACATCTACCAGATCAAGATCAAGGACCGTATCGTCCTGACCGAAAATCTCGGTGCGGCCGCGACGGGGCTGCTCGCGGCCGATCAAACCGCGGTCAATACCGCGGTGAAGGCGATCCTGGACGCCAACGGTTTCCAGTCCGTCGGCGCGGCACGCTTTTTCATCAACGGACTCGATACGACGACGCGCGGTGTCGACATCGTCGGCGTGTACCGGTTCGGATTGGGCGGATTGGGCCGCTGGTCGCTGACCGCGGCGTACAACTACAACCAGAACAAGATCGATCGGAGGCTCGACGCGCTCGGACCGTTGGCGCAGATCCCCAGGCTCGTGCTGTTCGGCCGGCTCGAGGGCATCCGCTTCACGGACGGCCAGCCGGAGGACAAGCTCGTCCTGTCCGCCGACGGTACGGTCGGCGCGTTCGGGATCTCGGCGCGCACGACACGCTATGGCGAGGTGATCTCGCCCGGCGCCACGGTGCCGATCACGGAGCCGACCAGCCTGACCGCCCTCGGTCCCGACGATCTGCGGCTGGCGCCCAAATGGATCACCGACCTGGAGCTTCGCTACACATTCAAGGAACATGCGACGTTCGCGATCGGCGCCAACAACCTGTTCGACGTCTATCCGACCCGTCGTCCGACCGGGCTCCGGCCCGCCTCCGTCGGGGGCAGCTATCCGGTCGACGCCTATTACCAGCCGTACAGCACGTTTTCGCCGTTCGGCTTCAACGGCCGTTTCCTTTATGGACGCTTCACCGCGCAGTTCTGAGGGCGAACGGGGGCGGAGCGATGCCGACGCTCCGTTCCCCCCGCGGCCCGGACTGACGCGTCCGCCCGCCCTTCCCGGGCGTTAGGCGCGGTGGAGGTTCCTCGTGCGCGCACTCGATTTCTCTTCCTGGCAAAGCGTCCTCACCACGCTGATCGGCCTTGCGCTGTTCGCGCTGATCGGGGTGGGCGTGCGGTTGCTGGCGATGGTCACCGTCCAGCAGCGGCGCGAACGGCTGAACCGGCAGATCAACGAACGGCTGCGCACGTTGATCGCGGCGTACAAGGTGCTGGGGGGATCGTTCACCGGCGAGCTCCAGGTCGATCCCACCCATCTGGGCGACCTGCGGCGTCGCGCCGGAGCGGGCGGGACCGCGACGAACGACACCACCGAGCCAGGGCTTGACCTGACCGTGGCGAGCATCGCCGGATCGGATCGCGCACGCCGCATCCGCGACGCCGTGGAGGCCGCGCTGTCGGATATCATCCTGCTGGGCACGGAGGAACAGGTGCGCCTGGCCGCGGTCGCCGCGCGCGAGCTGGCGGCGGGGCGACCCGTCCATACCCATGAGCTTGTGCGCAGCCTGCGCGCCTTTGTACGCGAGGCGCTCGATCTGGACGCGATCCCCGCCGACCTCGTCATCCCGGCGCAGGGCCCGACGCGACCCTCGGGCTCGGCCGCGCGTGGCAAGGGCCGTGAAGACGCCAGCGGCGGAGGCCGGGGCGGCGGAGGGACTGGCGGCGGCATGGGGAGCGGCACGGGCGGCGGGATGGGAGGCATCGAAGATCCCCCGCCCGGCGGACGGACGGGCTGACACGGCCCGCTCACCCGAACCTGCTTCGGCCTGGGCGTACCCGATATGACTCCGGCCGCGCCTCGGATCCCGCTCGCCTGCCGAGGCGGCCTCTTCAGCCCGACCGGTGTCGCGCAGGCGCGGAAGACCGGCAGAACCGCGCCGCCGGGCGGCATAGGGTTGCCGGTTGCTTAACGCGCTGCACACCGCGCCTTTACGCACGGCCTTTACAGCGAGCCGGGAGAACGGAGCCCGCATGTCGCCTCAGGCGCAGGCCGCTCACCAATGGGAATACGGGCATGGCTCTTCACCTCGTCGCCGACGCCGACGGACATATGTGGGACGGTGTCGGCGCGCTGGTCGCCGCCGAGGGTAGCGGCGCGCATCACCAGTCTCGCCGGCTGTGCGCGGCCGACCGCCGAAGCGGCGGCGACCGTCGGGGAACCGAACGCGGCGCGGCCGATTGGGTGGAACGCCGCCTGGCGCAGCCGGCCCGGCCCGCCGGCCACATGCCGATGGCACGGCGCATCGACCTGGCCGATGCGATCCATGCGCTATGCGCGGTGCACGGCGTCCACCGGGGTCTGGCGGACGAGGCGCGCGTTCATCCCGCGGTCGGGCCGGCGGCGGCCTGGCTGGACGAGGTGGCGGCCGGGATGGCGGCGGAGCGCGCGCTGCTGTCGCGCACGGTGGCGGCGGCGGGTCCGCTGCCCTCGACGCCCGGACAGGCGGCGACCGATGCGGCGTTCGTGACGCAGCGCCACGCCTTTCGGATGCTGGCCCGCTCGGACCGGGCGGGCGTGGCGACCGGCGCGGCGGCCGCGCTGGCGCTGGACTGGGTCATGATCCGCGCGGTGATCGCGCGCGCGGCGGAGGCTTATGGGGTGGCGCTGCCTCCCCTGACCCTGCCTGCGCCCGCCGACACCGCGGCGCTGCTCGGCCGCCTGGCCGACGGCGCCGGGCTGGAGCGGGCGATGATGTTCGGCGCGCGCGCGCTGCTCGACCAGCACCGGGCGTTGTGGAGCCTCTTGGAAGCGCGCGCGATCGCGCGCGAGGGCTGAGGGACCGCATCCGCCCGCTTGCCACCCGACGACGAATGACGCATCGCCCGGCCCGATCACCAAGGATGGGACGGGCCTACATGAAACGCTTCGAGGGTACGAGCAGCTATGTCGCGACCGACGACCTGAAGGTCGCGGTCAACGCGGCGGTGACGCTTCGTCGCCCGCTCCTGGTCAAGGGCGAGCCGGGCACGGGCAAGACGGTGTTGGCGCAGGAGATCGCCGCGGCGCTGGGCGCGGACCTGATCGAGTGGAACGTCAAGTCGACGACCAAGGCGCAGCAGGGCCTGTACGAATATGACGCGGTGGGCCGGCTGCGCGACGGGCAGCTCGGCGATCCGCGGGTTCACGACATCGGCAATTACATCCGGCGGGGCAAGCTGTGGGACGCCTTCACCCACCCGACCCCGCCCGTCCTTCTGATCGACGAGATCGACAAGGCCGACATCGAATTTCCCAACGACCTGCTCCAGGAACTCGATCGCATGGAATTCCATGTGTACGAAACCGGCGAGACGGTGCGCGCGGTCGAGCGGCCGGTCGTCGTCATCACCTCCAACAACGAAAAGGAGCTGCCCGACGCCTTTCTGCGTCGCTGCTTCTTCCACTATATCAAATTCCCCGACCGCGACACGATGCAGGCGATCGTCGATGTCCACTTCCCCGGCGTTCAGCGGATGCTCGTCGCCAAGGCGATGGACATGTTCTACGACATGCGCGACGTGCCCGGCCTGAAGAAGAAGCCGTCGACCTCCGAACTGCTCGACTGGCTGAAACTGCTCCTCCACGAGGACATGCCGCTCGACGTGCTCCAGAATCGCGATCCGACCAAGGCGATCCCGCCGCTTCACGGCGCGCTGCTGAAGAACGAGCAGGACGTGATGCTGTTCGAGCGACTGGCCTTCATGGCCAAACGGCAGGCGAACCGGGGCTGACTTCCTCTTAGCCGGACGGACGGGCCGGTTGCACCGAAGGTCCCGCGGTAACGCTTTGCTCACCCTGTCCGCGCTAGACCCGCGACATGCGGAAGGCGTTCCTCAAGGCCGGGGTCCTGATCGGCGGCCTGGTTTCCACGGCGGCGGCACCGGCCTCGTCGCTGCTCGACTATGTCGGCCAGTGCGTTCCCTTCGCGCGGGCGGCGTCGGGCATCCAGATCTTCGGCGACGCCTGGACCTGGTGGGACCAGGCGGAGGGACGCTATGACCGGGGCAGCAGGCCGCGCGTCGGATCGGTGATCGTGTTCAGCAAGACCGCGCGCCTGCCTTATGGCCATGTCGCGGTCGTCAGCCGCGTGGTGGAGCGGCGCACCGTGATGCTGACCCATGCGAATTGGTCACGCCAGAATGGCCAGCGCGGCCGTGCCGAGCAGGATGTGACGCTTCACGACGTGTCGGACGACAATGACTGGAGCGCGGTCAAGGTCTGGTATCGCGACAATGAGGGGCTGGGCGGCGGGATCTATCCGGTCAAGGGTTTCATCCATGGCGGCAAGCCCGCGCGCGAGCTGACGGGGACGGACCCCGATTATGTCGGGGCGCTGATCGACTCCTATGTGCCGGGAATCCGTGCGCGATAGAAGCACGCCCGGGGCCGCCGGCGCGGCCCGCGGCGCTCCCGCGCGGTATCGGTCGCGTTCCGCCCGCCAATCTGAATAGCCGGAAAAAGAGGATAGACGACATGGCGCAATTCATCGGGACATCCGGACCGGACCTCATCACGGGCAGCGAGGGCGACGACGTGATCTTCGGCGGGCTCGGCGACGACCGGATCGACGGGGGAGAAGGCGTCGACACCGCCACCTTCGGTGGAACGCTGCAGATGAGCGGCTTCGCCTTTTCCGACGGTGGCGTCGTGACCGTCACCGGTCCCGAGGGGTCGGACCAGCTTCGGGGGATCGAACGGATACGCTTCGCCGACGGAATGATCGCGGTGGCCACCGCGTCGTCGGTCAACGGTCTTTACGCCACCTTCGGCGGGCGCGGCGCGTCGGGGGCGGAGCTCGCCTATTGGACGGGCGAGCTGTCGGCGGAACGGACCGATCTGGCCAAGGTCCGGGCGGCGATCCTCGACGATCCGCTCGGCCGGGCGAACACCGATGCGGTGTTGGGCGAGTTGTACCGCGACTATCTGGGCAGGAGGGCGGGCGCGGAGGAGCTGGCCTATTGGCACGGTCAGGTCCGCGCCGGCGTCGCCTTCGCGCAGGTGCGCGAGGGCATCATTCTCGACCCCGCCGGCCAGAACTTCGCCGCCGACCGGATCGCCGCGCTTTACACCGAGTATCTGGGACGCGCCGCGGGCGCGGGCGAGGTAAGCTTCTGGACCAACGAGGTTCGGATCGGCACCAGTTTCGCGGAGGTACGCGCCGCGCTCCTCGACGATCCTTCGGGACGTGCGTTGGCGGCCGGTCAGATCGACACCATCTATCGCGACTATGGCGGGCGCGCGGCATCCGTCGGCGAGATCGCCTTCTGGCGCGGCGAGATACGGGCGGGATCGGACTTTTTGGCGGTGCGCGAAGCCGTTCTGGGCGACGCGCTGGGTACGACCCATACGCGATCCGCGCTGTCGGGTCTTTATACCGAGCTGTTCGGGCGCAACGCGGGACTGGGCGAGCAGGATGTGTGGCACGAACTGTTCCGCGACGGCTTCACGCTGGACGCGGCGCGATCGGTACTGACCTTCGACGGCGGCAGCGACGGGCGGGTCGACAAGGATCTGGGGACGAGCGGCGCCGATGTCTTCGCCTTCGCGTCGGGCGAGCGTCACCTGGCGATCGACGGGTTCGATCCGTTCCTGGACCGGATCGACCTGCGTGCGCTCGGGCTGACGGGGATCGACCCGCTCGATCCGGCGCGCGCGCGCGAGATTACGACCCTGGACGGGGGGACCGACGTTCTCATCACGCTGGACGCCACCCATGACCTGCTGTTGCGCGGCGTCGCGCTCGGCCAGTTGGGCGCGGACGGCTTCCTGCTATAGCGGCCGGAAGGCGACGGGTCCGGCTAGTCGTCGCCTTCCAGCTCGCGGTCGGTCATGTCCATGAAGTCGCGCGCGGCCTCGCGGTCGTCGCGGTCGTCAAAGGCGTCGTCGACGTCCGGGGCATCGCCGAGCATGTAGAGCAGGCACCACAGGGCAAAGCGCCGGCCGTTATCCTGTTCCAGCCCGAACTGGAGCCGCAGCCGCTCCATTCCCTCGCCGATCCGTGCCGGCGGAAGCGTCGCGATGTCGTCGGTGCCGAAGAAGCGGATGAGCAGGCGGTCGAAGTCCATCGGCCGCCCTTAGCCGGAACTGCCGCCGAGTCCAAAGCGGGCCCGCGCGCCGTGCGCCGTGCGCATCGGGTTGCGGCGCACCGATGCGGCGACCATAGCGCCCCTTCTGGGGGAAAGCATATGAGACCGGCCTGCCTGTTCACCATCGTCATGAGCGTCGCGTCGCCGGCCTATTCGCAGGTCGCGGGGCCGCCTGCCGCCGGCGCTTGGGCCGTGACGCCCGACACTGTCGTGCTCGCTGCCGCCGGGGTGACGCTGCCGGCCAGGGCGGGCGTCACCGCGCTGGCGAGGACGGGCGAGTTCTCCAGACCGGGCACGGGCGTCGACAACCATGCGCAATATGAGAGCGGCGACCGCCAAGTCTTCGCCACCGCCTATGTCTACCGCGCCGCCTATGCCGACGCGGCGCTGGCCGCCTACGGCACCGATAGGGCGATCCGCGGCCGGTTCGGTTCCGCGATCCGGGTCGCCGAGCAGGGCGCGGTGACGGCCGGCGGACAGGCCGGGGCGGCGATCCGGTCCGTGTATGACGGTGCGGTGCTGGACGGGGCGGCGACGACCACCGCCGCGGCCTTTGTCCGCGTCGACAGCTGGATCGTCAAGCTGCGCGCCAGCGGCCCGGCCGAGCGCCGGGGCGAGGTGACCGCGGCCCTCGACGCGCTGATCGCCGGGCTGGCGATCCGGCCGGGCGCTAGGATATTCGCCGCCCAGCCGCTCCGTTTCGCCGCGCCGTGCCCGGCCGTACGGGGGCGAGACGCCAGGCCGATGCGCGGCGAGGTCGCCAAGGGGATGGCGCTGCTCGGCGGCCTGAGCGGCGGCAGCGGCATACCTTCCGCGACGGCACAGGCGGCCTTTCCCGCGAACGGCGCGACGCCGGTGTGCGTGCGCGGCAGCGTATCGCTGGGCCCGCGCGCGATCGACCTGCTGCAACCCGCCGGCGTCGCCGAACCGGCGGTGATCCTGGGCGTGGTCACCGACGCGGGCACGGTGATCGCGATCGAAGGCGATCCTCCGGCCAGGGGATATACCGTGAAGACCTATGGCATCGCCGAGGTCACGACCGGCACCACGCTCGACCGGTTGCCGGCGGTGGCGCAGATGGAGGGCTGGTTCCGGAACCCCGACCGTTCGCCGCTCGCCGCGCGATCGCGCACGAGCTTCGGCGCCGACGGCAACTCTACGGTCGAGTTGAACTCGGCGACGCTTCGTTAGAATCGTCCCGCGAACCGCCGGGCCGGCAGGAATAGGCCGCCGGAGCCGGGTGGCTCGGGGACGCCTCTGGCGGTGGCGCGTTCACCCCTGTATTTCCCCCCGACTTGTTCAGGTTCGGATCGGCTCCCCCATGTTTCTAAACTTCCTCGACGAGCTTCGATCCGCCGGCATCCCGGCCTCCATCAAGGAGCATCTGGTGCTGCTGGAGGCGCTCGACCGGGAGGTGATCGAGCGGACGCCGGAGGATTTCTATTTCCTGGCGCGCGCGACCTATGTGAAAGACGAGGGGCTGCTCGACCGGTTCGACCAGGTCTTCGCCAAGGTTTTCCGGGGCGTCGCCACGACCTTCGGCCAAGCGCCTGCCGACATTCCCGACGAATGGCTCAAGGCCGTGGCGGAGAAATATCTGAGCGCGGAGGAAATGGAGCGCGTCAAGGCGCTCGGCTCCTGGGACGAGATCATGGACACGCTCAAGAAGCGGCTGGAGGAGCAGGAGGGGCGTCATCAGGGCGGGTCGAAATGGATCGGCACGGGCGGCACTTCGCCCTTCGGCAATGGCGGCTACAACCCCGAAGGCGTGCGGATCGGGGGCGAATCGAAGCATGGTCGCGCGATCAAGGTGTGGGATCAGCGCGACTTCAAGAACCTCGACAACACGCGCGAGTTGGGAACGCGCAACATCAAGATCGCGCTCCGCCGGCTGCGGCGCTTCGCCCGCGAGGGCGCGGCCGACGAGTTGGACATCGACGCGACGATCGACGGCACCGCGCGCCAGGGCTGGCTCGACGTGGTCATGCGCCCCGAGCGGCATAATGCGGTCAAGCTGCTGCTGTTCCTTGACGTGGGCGGGTCGATGGATCCCTGGGTGAAGCTGTGCGAGGAGCTGTTCTCGGCGGCGACGAGCGAGTTCAAGAACCTCGAATTCTTCTACTTCCACAACTGCCCCTATGAGGGCGTGTGGAAGGACAATAGCCGCCGCTTCACCGAGCGGACGCCGACCTGGGACGTGCTCCACAAGTTCGGGCACGATTACAAGCTGGTCTTCGTCGGCGACGCGTCGATGAGCCCCTATGAACTGACGCATCCCGGCGGGTCGGTGGAGCATTTCAACGAGGAGGCGGGATCGGCCTGGCTACACCGGCTGACGACGACCTATCCGGCGGCGGTGTGGCTGAACCCGGTGCCGGAGGCGCAATGGGGCTATTCGCAGTCGGTCAGGATCGTGCGCGAGCTGCTGACGGACCGCATGTACCCGCTGACGCTGGGCGGGCTGGACGACGCGATGCGCGAGCTGACGCGCAAGCGTTGACGGCGGGGGCGGACGAACTAATCTGGTGCGCCCGAAGGATAAGGAGCGACGATGTTCCCAACCACCTTGATGCTGCTGATCGCGGCTCCGGGCTCGGTCGGGGCGGGCGACCGATGCGCCCTGCCCGGCGCCGACCGTGTCGCCGCCCGCCCGGCGGCGCCGGCCCGTGCGCGGCCGTTGAACGAGATGCCGCCCGCGCGGTCGGTACTGGCCGTCTATGCCCAGGTCGATGGCTGCGCGGTGCTGCGCATCAGGGACGGCACCCGGATCGTCGAGGAGCCGGCCGGGATCCCCGACCGGCGGCCCGTCTTCAGACGCTGAGCGCCTCGATCTTGCGAAGATAGCTCGCGACCAGCTGCATTCGCCGTTCGCGCGCGGCGGTCGTGATCGCGCGCGACGCCGCGGCCCGCTCCGCGTCGATGCGCCGCGTATAATATCTCAAGTCGGATTCCATGCTCGCCGATCCCCGCCCCCGAAGTCCCCGATCACCGCCTAGAGGGTCCGGTGCGGACATTCTATCCAATTCAGATTAACAATGCGTCGGTAGGAGTGCCCCACACGGCGAATGGATAGGCGGCGATGGGCGCCGGAACCGCACCGCGCGGCAACGGTTACCCATCGGACGTTATTCCAGGAGTTCATCGACCCGATGTCGCACATTCCCGCTTCCCGTATGCCCCATGCCCACGCGCATGAAGACCAGATCGACGGCCAGCCTCCTCAGGCCGAACAGGGCCAGCCCGACCCGGCGCCGACCACGGCGGTGCCCCCCGCCGCGGCGAGCGGCGTGTCCGAGGATGCGAACAAGCCCGACCATATGACCTTGGGCGGGTCGGAGACCTCGTCCGGCCCGAATGATGCGGCCGCCGCGCCGACGAACGGCCCCTCGGCGCGCGACGCCGACGACCGTTCGACGATCGCTATCACGGCGCTGGTGATCGGCGGCATCGCGGCGATCGGCGGGATGGTGGCGGTGTTGCTGCCGCTGCTCGCGCCCAAGGAGGAACCCAAGTCGAAGAAGCGCAAGAAGCGCAAGGACGGCTGACCGCTATCGATGGGCGCGGTGGAAAGTGCCCCCGGTCAGCGGCCGGGGAACGCCCGTCGTGCCCGGAAAGCTGATCGGCAGCCCGTTCAGGCTGCGCACGGCCATATAGGCGAAACCCTCCGCCTCGACCGCGTCGCCGTTCCAGCCCAGCGCCTCGGCGGGTTCCGGGGCCAGCCCGGTCCGCTCGGCGATCATCCCCAGCATCACCGGGTTGCGCCGCCCGCCGCCCGCCACGATCAGCCTGGTGGGCCGGATCGGTAGCTGGTCGAGCGCGATCGCGACCGTCGCGGCGGTAAAGGCCGTCAGCGTCGCCGCTCCGTCCGCCGCCGACAATCCGCGCGCGGGCTGGATCGTGAAATCGGCCCGGTCGAGCGATTTCGGCGCGGGCTGGTCGAAGAACGGGTGGTCGAGCAACGTGTCGAGCACGTCGGGATGGACCTGCCCCGAAGCGGCGAGCGCGCCGCCCTCGTCGAAGCGCCTGCCCGTCGCCTGTTCCACCCAGCTGTCGACGAGCCCGTTGGCGGGGCCGGTGTCGAAGGCGATCAGCGCGCCCGCGCCGACCAGCGTCACATTGGCGACGCCCCCCAGGTTGAGCACCGCGACGGGGCCGCCCAGCCCGCCCGCCAGCGCCTGGTGATAGACGGGGAGCAAAGGCGCCCCCTGCCCGCCCGCCGCGACATCGGCCGAGCGGAAGTCGGCGACGACGTCGATCCCCGTCGCCGCCGCCAGCGCCGCGCCGTCGCCGATCTGCCACGTCCAGCCGCGATCGGGCCGGTGCGCGACCGTCTGGCCGTGAAAGCCGATCACGCCCACGTCGCGGGCCGGGACCCCGGCCTGACGGAGCAGCTCCTGGACCGCTATAGTGTGGGTCCGGGTGATGAGGTCGGTGGCGGCGGCGATCACCGGACTGGCGCGCGGGCGATCATAGGTCAGCGCCGCCGCGGTGGCCCCGGCGAGCTCGGTGTGGGCCGCGTCGGAATAATCCTCGCCGCGAAAGGCGATGGCTCGGACGCGTTCCACGCCATCAGTGTCGATCAATGCGGCGTCGACGCCGTCGAGCGAGGTGCCGGACATCAGGCCGATCGCGAGCATCCGAGGGTTCCTTTCATTCCCAAGCGGGCGGGAACCCGGAGCCCCGCCTCCTGCTCCATATTCCTGGATTTCCGCCTTCGCGGGAGCGCGGGAGCGACGCAACTGGAATTTCCGGTCGACTTCGCCTACATGCGCGCCCTTCCATGGCGACCATCCTCCCTTCACCGCCCCGCGTGGGCATGGTTTCGCTCGGCTGTCCGAAGAACCTGGTCGACAGCGAGCGCATCCTGAGCCGGCTCCGCGCGCAGGGCTATGCCATGTCCGCCGATTATCAGGGTGCCGACGTGGTGCTCGTCAACACCTGCGGTTTCCTGGACAGCGCCAAGGAGGAAAGCCTGGAGGCGATCGGCGAGGCGATCGCCGAAAATGGCCGGGTGATCGTGACGGGTTGCATGGGCCAGGAAGCGGAGGCCATCCGGGCGCGCTTTCCGCAAGTGCTTGCCGTGACGGGGGCGCACCAATATGAGCAGGTCGTCGACGCGGTCCACGCGGCGGCACCCGTCGCGCGCTCGCCCTATCTCGACCTCGTCCCCGGCGGCGCGGTCGAGGATACCGAGCTCAAGCTCACCCCGCGCCATTACGGCTATCTGAAGATTTCGGAGGGGTGCAACCACCGCTGCGCCTTCTGCATCATCCCCTCGCTGCGCGGCGATCTCGCCAGCCGCCGCCCCGACGCGATCCTGCGCGAAGCGGAGAAGCTGGTCGCGGCGGGCACGAAGGAACTGCTGGTCATCAGCCAGGACACCTCGGCTTACGGCGTCGACCTGCGCCATGCGCGCTGGCCGCTGAAGGGCGGCGGCGAAGTCCGCGCGCACATGACCGACCTGGCGCGCGAACTGGGCCGCATCGCGCCCTGGGTGCGGCTGCATTACGTCTACCCCTATCCTCACGTCGACCATGTCATCCCGCTGATGGCCGAGGGGCTGGTGCTCCCCTATCTCGACATTCCCTTCCAGCACGCCGCGCCGCCGGTGCTGCGGCGGATGAAGCGGCCCGCCAACGACGCCCGCGTACTCGAGCGCATCCGCGGCTGGCGGGAAGTCTGCCCCGACATCACCATCCGCTCGAGCTTCGTGGTCGGCTTTCCCGGCGAGACCGAGGCCGATTTCGACTATCTCCTCGACTGGCTCGACGAGGCGCAGCTCGACCGGGTCGGCGCCTTCCGCTTCGAACCCGTCCAGGGCGCCGCGGCCAACGCGCTGCCCGACCATGTGCCGGAGGCGCTGAAGGAGGAACGCTATGCCCGCCTGATGGAGCGTAGCGCCGCCATCTCCGCCGCCAAGCTCCAGGCGAAGATCGGGCGGACGCTGCCCGTCATCATCGACGAGGTGGGCGAGGAAGGCGCGACCGGTCGGAGCGAGGCCGACGCCCCCGACATCGACGGCCAGGTGTTTCTGCGCGATGCGGCGCATCTAGCACCCGGCGACATCGTGCGCGTCACGATCGAGGACGCCGACGAGCACGACCTGTACGGGGTGCCGCTGGCGGGGTGACGCTTGGTTGCGACGACGCGCCTTTCGTCGCACAAAGCCGCATGATCCCGACGCGCCTCACCTTCGCCCTTTGCTTCCTCGCGGCGCCCGCCGCCGCGCAGGAGCTCAGCCGCGACGAGGTCGCGCAGGTCGGTCGGGTCGTCGAAACCACCCTCGCCGATACGGGCGTGCCCTCCGCCTCCGTGGCAGTAGTGCGCGGAGGCAAGCTGGTCTTTGCCCGCGCCTATGGAAAACAGTTCGACCGCGCGGGCGTGGCCGACGCGAACGCGATCCTGCCCGTTGCATCGGTGTCGAAGCAGTTCACCGCCGCCGCGCTGTTGCTGCTGGAGGACGAGGGCAAGCTCAGCCTCGACGACACGGTATCGAAGCACCTGCCCGGCATTACCGGCGGCGACGGGATCACGCTGCGTCAGCTGGTCAGCCACACGTCGGGACTGCAGGATTACTGGCCGCAGGATTACAGCTTCGATGCGATGAAGCGGCCGACCTCACCGCAGGGCATCCTCGGCCGCTGGGCCAGGAAGCCGCTCGACTTCCAGCCGGGCACCCAGTGGCAATATTCGAACACCGGCTATGTCGCCGCCGGGCTGATCGTGGAGAAGCTGTCGAGCGAGCCGCTCATGAGGTTTCTGGAGCGGCGCTTCTTCAGGCCGCTGTCGCTCAAGGTGATCGACCAGGACGTGGCGGTCGGCGCGGCCTATCCGATCGGTTACGAGCGATTCGCGCTCGGCCCGGTCCGCGCCGCGCCCCCGCCCGCGCGCGGCTGGCTCTACGCGGCGGGCGGGCTCGCCATGTCGGCGGCCGACCTGGCGCGGTGGAACATCGCCCGGCTCGACCGCGCGATCATGCCCGCCGAGGACTGGGAGGCGCAGGAAACCCCCGTGCTGCTCGCCGATGGGACGAGCAGCGGATATGGGCTGGGCGTGTTCGTGGGAACGCGCGACGGGCGGCGCTTCGTCGCGCATGACGGGGCGGCGGTCGGGTTCCTGACGCAGAACATCGTCTATCCCGACGACCGTGCGGCGGTGACGGTGATCATCAACGGCGATTTCTCCGACGCCCAGGCGACGATCGCGGCCGGAATAGCGAAGATCGTGCTGCACGCGCCCGACGAGGCCAAGGTGACCGCGCGCGCACGGCAGATGTTCGAAAGCCTGGTCGCGGGAGCCCCCGATCGCGCACGGCTGACCCAAAACGCCAATGGCTATTTCACCCCGACCGCGCTGGCGGATTACCGGACCAGCCTGGCGGCGCTCGGGACCCCGACCGCGTTCGAGCCCGCGCGGGAACCACGATTGCGCGGTGGGTTCGTGAACCGCAATTACCTCGTCACCTATCCGACCCGGAAACTGCGCATCGTCACCTATGCCGAGCCGGGTGCCGCCGGGCGTTACGAGCAGTTCCTCGTCCAGCCCGCTTCGTGAGTATCAGAATGACCGATTTCGCCGCCCTGCTTCGCCCCGATCGCGGCGAGCCCGCGCGTATGATCGAGCTGATCGCGCCCGACGGGTTCGACGCGTGGCTCGCGCGCCAGCCCGACCGGGTGCGCGAGGCCGCGGCGATGCATCGCTTCACCGGTAAGGACGGAACCCACCTGTTCGCGCCGGGAGACACATGGCGCGTGGTGCTGGCCTGCGCCGACCCGGCCTCGCCCTGGAGCCTCGCCCGGCTTCCGGGGCTGGTGCCGCCGGGGACCTACCGGGCGGAGGGCGCGCATGACGGCGCGCTGGGCTGGCTGCTCGCCCAGCACCGCTTCACCCGGTACAAGCAGGCCGAGGACAGCGAGCCGCGCGTGCTGCTGACCGGCGATGCGGCCGCCATCGACGACGCCGTCCGAATGGCGGACGCGACCGCGCGGGTGCGCGATCTGGTGAATGTCCCCGCCGCCGACCTGGGCCCCGCCGAACTGGAGGAGGAAGCGGAGCGGCTGGCGCGGGACTGCGCCGCGACGCTGACCGTGACGCGCGGCGACCTGCTGGAGCAGGGCTATCCCATGATCCACGCGGTCGGCCGGGCCGCGACGCGCGAGCGCGCTCCTCGGCTGATCGAACTCGAATGGGGCGATCCGGCGCACCCCCGGATCGCGATCGTCGGCAAGGGCGTGTGCTTCGACACGGGCGGGCTCGACCTGAAACCGTCGGCGGGAATGCGGCTGATGAAGAAGGACATGGGCGGCGCGGCCCATGCGCTGTCGCTGGCGCGGCTGGTCATGGCGGCGCGGTTGCCGGTGCGGCTGCACCTGCTGATCCCCGCGGTCGAGAATGCGGTCTCGGCATCGTCCTTCCGGCCGGGCGACGTGCTGCGCACCCGGCTGGGGTCGACCGTCGAGAACACCAATACCGATGCGGAGGGACGGCTGATCCTGGGCGACGCCCTCGCCCGGGCGGCGGAGGGCTCGCCCGCGCTGATCCTCGACTTCGCGACGCTGACCGGGGCCGCGCGGGTCGCGTTGGGGCCGGACCTGCCCGCGACCTTCAGCAACGACGAGGCGCTCGCCGCCGATCTGCTGGCCGCCGGGACCGCGGCGGGCGATCCGTTGTGGCGGCTGCCGCTGTGGGACGGCTATGACGACATGCTCAAATCCGACGTGGCGGACATGGTGAACGCGCCCGAGGGCGGGCTGGCGGGCGCGATCACCGCCGCCCTGTTCCTGCGCCGCTTCGTGCCGGCGGGTACGCCCTGGGCGCATCTCGACACCTTCGCGTGGCGGTCGACGGCCAAACCCGGCCGGCCCAAGGGCGGCGAGGCGCTCGGGCTGCGCGCGGCCTGGGCGATGCTGCGCAAGCGCTACCCGCGCTAGAGCGGTTTCCGATCATGTGGCGTCATCGGCACGCTGGTGATTTCGGTTCGGCGCCAGGCGCGAGGCCGGCGCGATGCCTGAGCATCGTAACCGACGAACAACGCCGCGCCGGGCCGAAAGCGCCGCGCCGCCCTGCGGGCGCCCGCAGGGCGATGACGGTGGCGCGACATGGTCGGAAACCGCTCTAGCATCCCGCTCCCCGGCGCGGTTCAGCCGAGCCGCGCCGCCGCCTCGATGATCGGCACGAACTTGGCCGCCGTCAGGCTCGCGCCGCCCACCAGCGCGCCGTCGACATCGCCCGCGCCCAGCAGCTCGCCGGCGTTCGCGTCGTTCACCGAACCGCCGTACAGAAGCCGGATCGCCTCCGCCTCGACGCCCAGCAGGTCGCGGAGCCGGGCCCTGAGCGCGCCGTGCATCGCCGCGACATCCGCGGTGGTCGGCGTGCGGCCGGTGCCGATCGCCCAGATGGGCTCATAGGCCACCGACAGCCACGGGCCCGCCGCATCGTCGGGCAAGGAGGCGGCGAGTTGGGCGGTAACGACCGCCTCGGCACGGCCGGCATCGCGTTCCTCCGATGTCTCGCCGACGCACAGGATCACGTCCAGCCCGGCCCGGCGCGCGGCGGTCGCCTTGTCCCGGACATGCGCGTCGCTCTCGGCCTGATCGGCGCGGCGTTCGGAATGGCCGACGAGCGAGAAGCGCGCCCCGACCTCGCGGACCATCGCCGCCGAGACGCAGCCGGTATGCGCGCCGCAATCGCCGTGATGCACGTCCTGCGCCCCGATCGCGAGCGTCGGCGCGCGCGCGGTCGCGGGGGCGATCAGCGTCGCGGGAACGGCGACCGCGACATCGACGCCCGGCGACCGGGTAGCCGCCGTCGCGATCGCGTCCAGCTCGACCAGCGCCGCCATGCTGCCGTTCATCTTCCAATTTCCCGCGATCAGCTTGCGTCGCATATCCGCTCCCTCGATTTGCGCCGTCGATAGCGTGCCTGCCCGCCCGCGCAACCGCCCGCTTGAAGGAGCGCGACCGCGCCCGTAAGGGTCCGGGTCACTTCTTTCAGCGCGATCGGTCCCGTCCAGCCCATGCTCCAGATGTTTCGGCGTTTCACCAAGTCGCGGGCGGGGATCATCATATCGTTCCTGGTGCTGGGCGCCATCGCGCTCGCCTTCGCCGCCGCCGACGTGGGCGACCTGACGCCGGGCGGCGCGGTGGCGAGCGGCGACATCGCGGAGGTGGGCGGCGAAGGCATCACCGCGAACGAGCTGCGCCAGGCCGCCGAAAGCGAGGTGGAAGCGGCCCGTCGCAGCCAGCCCAGCTTCGACATCGCGCAATATCTGGGAGCGGGCGGGCTCGATCAGGCCGTCGAGCGGCTGGTCAACGGCCAGGCGCTGTGGCGTTTCGGCGAGACGCAGGACGTGGTCGTCAGCAAGCGGTCGATCGACGGCGAGATCGCGAGCATTCCCGCCTTTCTGGGCCCGACGGGCCAGTTCGACCCCAATCTGTACCAAAGCCTGCTCACCCAACGCCGGCTGACCGATGCCGAGGTTCGCAAGGATTTCGCGCAGGAACTGATGGCGCAGCGCCTGACCGCGCCCCAGGTCGGCGCCAGCCAGGTGCCCGCGCTGCTTGCCCTGCCCTATGCCTCGCTGCTGCTGGAGCGTCGCGCGGGGCAGATCGGGTTCATACCCGCCTCGTCGGTTCCCGCGGGCGCGGCGCCGACGCCGGCCGAACTCCAGACCTTTTACGGCCGCAACCTGGCGCGCTACACGGTCCCCGAACGGCGCACGGTCCGCTATGCGCTGGTCACGCCCGCCTCGGTCGGGGCACAGGCACAGCCGACCGACGCCGAGATCGCCGCCGCTTATCGGCGCGATCGCGCCCGTTATGCGCCCAGCGAGCGGCGCACGATCGCGCAGGTCGTCGCCGCGGACCAGGGCGGCGCGAACGCGCTCGCCGCGCGGGTGCGCGCGGGGGCGAGCGTGGCGGACGCCGCGCGCGCCGCCGGACTGGAGGCGACCACGCGCGCCGCCGTCGACCGCGCCGCCTATGCCGCGACCGCCGGGGAGGCCGCCGCCACGGCCGCCTTCGCCGCCACCAAGGGTACGCTGATCGGTCCCGTGCGGGGGCCGATCGGTTTCGTCGTGGCGCGGGTCGAGGACGTGACGCTGTCGGCCGGCCGCACCCTGGCCCAGGTTCGCCCGGAAATCGTCGCCGCGCTGACCAGACGCAAAACGGCCGAGGCGTTGTCCGAAGCGCAGGGCGCGATCGACGAAGCGTTGACGGGCAACGCGACCTTCGACGAGGTGGTCGCCGACCGTAAGCTCCAGGCCCGCTCGACACGGCCGCTGCTGGCCAGCGGCGCCGATCCCGAGAACCCGGCCGCGCGCCCCGACCCGGCGCTCGCGCCGATCCTGCAGGCGGCTTTCGCGGTGGAGCCGGGCGACGCGCCGCAGCTGGTGCCGATCGGCACGGATGGCGGCTTCGCGCTGGTGGCGCTGGGCAATGTCGTGCCCGCCGCGCCGCGCCCTCTCGCGGCCATCGGGGATCAGGTCGGGCGCGACCTGATCGCGGATCGCCGGCGTCAGGCGGCCCGCCGCATCGCCGCGCAGGTCGTCGCCCAGGCGGGCAAGGGCACGCCCCTTCCCCGCGCGCTCGACGCGACGGGGTTGCGCCTGCCCGCGCCACGCCCGCTCGACATCGCGCGTTCGCAGATCGCCGCCAACCCCCGCGGCACCGAACCCGCCTTGGCGCTTCTGTTCTCGATGGCGCCGGGCACCGCCAAGCTGCTCGAACCGCCCGGGCGCGACGGCTGGCTGGTGATCAAGCTCGACCGGGTCCAGCCCGGCGACGCGCGCGGCAATCAGGGGCTGATCAACGCCACCCGCGCCGATCTGGGCCGCGTCGTGGGCCGCGAATATGCCGAACAGTTCGTCCGCGCCGCACGCAACGCCGTGGGGGTCGAGGTCGACCGCGACGCCGTGGCGCGCGTCCGCGCCGAGCTGCAGGGACAGGCGCGATAAGCACCGCCTCGGCGCAGCTGACGGCCGGCCGCCCGGCACTGGTCTGGCGTCGGCAGGTGGCCGACACCGAGACCCCGGTCGCGGCGGCGCTCAAGCTGTTCGAGCCCGGGCGCGGCGACTTTCTGCTCGAATCGGTGGAGGGCGGCGCGACGCGCGGGCGGCATTCGCTGCTGGGCCTCGCGCCCGACCTGGTGTTCCGCGCGCATGGCGGGCGCGCGGAGGTCAACCGCGACTGGCTGAACGACCGCGAGGGCTTCGCCCCCTGCCCGACACCGACGCTCGACGCGTTGCGCCGGCTCGTCGCCGAATGCCGGGCCGAGATTCCCGCCGAGCTGCCCCGCGCGCTGGCCTGCCTCGTCGGCTATTTCGGCTATGAGACGGTGCGGCTGGTCGAGACGCTGCCCGAACTCGCGGCCGATCCGCTCGGCTTGCCCGACATGATGTTCGTGCGCCCTACGGTGATCCTGGTCTTCGATCGGCTGGCCGACGCATTGTATCTGGTGGCGCCCGCCTGGCCCGATCCGCTGCGCGATCCGGCCGCCATCGTGGCGGAGGCCGAGGAGCGGCTGGACGTCGTCGCGGCGCGGCTAGCGTCCGCCGCCATTCCGCCGCCCGTACGCGTCGACGCGATCGAGCCCGACTACACCCCCGCGCTCGCGCCCGAGCGCTACGCCGCGATGGTGGCGAGCGCGAAGGAATATATCGCGGCGGGCGATATCTTCCAGGTGGTGCTCGCCCAGCGTTTCTCGGCCCCCTTCGCGCTGCCGCCCTTCGAGCTCTACCGTTCGCTGCGCCGGATCAACCCGTCGCCCTTTCTCTACCATCTCGACCTGCCCGGTTTCGCGCTGATCGGCTCATCGCCCGAGATTTTGGTGCGCGCACGCGATGGCGAGGTGACGATCCGCCCGATCGCCGGCACCCGCCCGCGCGGCCGCACCGCCGCCGAGGACGCGGCCAATCGCGCCGACCTGCTCGCCGATCCCAAGGAACGCGCCGAGCATCTGATGCTGCTCGATCTGGGCCGCAACGATGCCGGCCGCGCGGCGGTGCCGGGCAGCGTACGGGTGACCGACAGCTATACGGTCGAGCTGTACAGCCATGTCATGCACATCGTCTCCAACGTCGTCGGCGCGCTCGATCCCGCGAAAGACGCGCTCGATGCGCTGTTCGCGGGCTTTCCGGCCGGCACCGTGTCCGGCGCCCCCAAGGTCCGCGCCTGCCAGATCATCGCCGAGCTGGAGGGCGAGCGGCGCGGCCCCTATGCGGGCGGGGTCGGCTATTTCTCGCCCGACGGATCGATGGATTCGTGCATCGTGCTCAGGACCGCCGTGGTGAAGGATGGGATGATCCACGCCCAGGCGGGCGCCGGGATCGTGGCCGACAGCGACCCCGCGGCCGAGCAACGCGAGTGCGAGGCCAAGGCGGGGGCGATTCTGGCCGCGGCACACGATGCGGTGCGCAGGGCGGCTTGCGCCGCCCCGGCGCAAGACTCGCCCAAGCACGGCCGGCGGGCCTAGCCCGTCCGACGACGCGGCTTCGCCGCGGCGGGGCGTGAGAAGGCGCCGGGGCGGCGCAAGACTCGCCCCGCGCCTTACTCCTCGCCGCCCGGGGTCACCCGCTCCTCCGCCGCCCGCGCCCGCTTGTCCGCCGCATAGGCGCGGTTCAGCGCCAGCGCGCAGCCGGTCTGGCCGCCGGTGCCGATCGCGGAGCAGGTGTCGGGCAACCCGCCCGCGACCCGACTCGCCTGGTCCATGCTGGCGGCGCGGTTGACCCAGCTCTGGTTGGCGGCGCTGGGCGCGGTCTCGCGGAGCGCCGGGGGAATGCGATACGGGTTGCCGCCCTGATAGCAGACCACGACCTCGTCGCCGCTCGACGGCGGGCAGCGCTCGCCCGCCGCCAGGGTCACGCTGCGGATGCGCTGCGGCGGCTGGCCGGTTTCCGCCTGAAGGGTGCTTTGGGCCACAGCGACACCCGATGCCATCAACGCCGCCGCCATCACCAGATACCGCATGGGTCCATTCTCCTTGTACGCCTCAACGTCCGCGTGCGCTTCAACGTCCGCCATCTCTCGTTGCTCCCGGCTGAACGGCGCGCAACGAATATTTGCGTGCCCGCCCATAGTCGCTAAAGCCGCCCCACCATGATCCTCGTGATCGACAATTACGACAGCTTCACCTGGAACCTCGTCCACTATCTCCAGGAGCTGGGCGTGGAGGTCGTGGTCGTGCGCAACGACGCCATCTCGGCGGGCCAGGCCCTGTCGAGTGGGGCGGACGCGTTCCTGATCTCGCCGGGGCCGCGCACGCCCGACGATGCGGGGGTCAGCCTCGACCTCGTGGCCGCCTGTGTCGACCAGCGCCGCCCCTTGCTCGGCGTATGCCTGGGGCACCAGGCGATCGGGCAATATTTCGGCGGGCGCGTCGGGCGCGGCGGGCTGATGCACGGCAAGACCAGCCTGATCGAGCATGACGGCACCGGTCTGTTCGCCGACCTGCCTTCCCCCTTCCACGCGACGCGCTATCATTCGCTGATCGTGCGCGACGTGCCGGACGAGCTGGTCGTCAACGCGCGCACCGCCGACGGCACCGTCATGGGGGTCCGCCACCGCGACCTGCCGATCCACGGGGTCCAGTTCCACCCCGAATCGATCGCCACCGAGCACGGCCATGCGATGCTCGCCAATTTCCTGCGCGCGGCCGGCATCGCGGTCGCGCCGCACCCCCTCGACCGGGTGCAGGCGTGACCGGGCTGGCCCTGCTGCCCGACCCGATCTCGCCCTTGTCGCGCGAGACGGCGCGCGCGGCGTTCGCCGACATCCTCGACGGCCGCGCGAGCGAGGCGGCGATCGGCGCCTTCCTCGTCGCGCTGTCCGATCGCGGCGAGACGTCGCTGGAGATCGCCGAGGCGGCGCGTTCCCTGCGCGAGCGGCTGATCCCGATCGACGCGCCGCCGGGCGCGATCGACGTGTGCGGGACGGGGGGCGACGGCCATCACACGCTCAACGTATCGACCGCGGTCGCGCTCGTCGTCGCGGCGGCGGGGGTGCCCGTCGCCAAGCACGGCAACCGTGCCGCCTCGTCCAAGGCGGGGGCGGCGGACACGCTGGAGGCATTGGGCCTCGACATGGACCGGGCCGGCGCGAGCGCGGAGGCGAGCCTGCGCGACCTGGGTATCTGTTTCCTGTTCGCGGCCAATCACCATCCGGCGATGAAGCGCATCCAGCCGATCCGGCAGCGGCTCGGGCGGCGAACGATCTTCAACCTCATGGGCCCGCTCGCCAATCCCGCGCATGTCACGCGGCAGTTGCTGGGCATCGCCCGCCCGGATTACGCGACCCTCTACGCCGAGGCGCTCGCCCAGCTCGGCACCGAGGCCGCGCTGGTCGTCTCGGGGAAAGAGGCAATCGACGAATTGTCCTGCGCCGGGCCGAGCAAGGTCGTCGCGGTGGGCGGCGTGACCCTGCACGCCACCGTCACGCCCGAAGACGCGGGCCTGCCCCGCCACCCGATCAGCGCGATCCGCGGCGGCGACTCGGCGGCGAACGCGGCGGCGCTCCGCGCGCTGCTCGGCGGTGCGAAGGGCGCCTATCGCGACGCGGTGCTGCTCAACGCCGCCGCCGCGCTGCTCGTCGCCGGCCAGGCGAGCGGGCTGCGCGCTGGAGCGGCGGTCGCGGCCGAGGCGCTGGACGGCGGTGCCGCCGCGCGGCTGCTCGACGCGTGGATCGCCTATCCATGACCGTGCTCGACCGGATCCTCGCGACCAAGCGGCAGGAAGTCGCCGCACGCCGCGCCGCGACCACCCTGTCCGATCTCGACGGCCGCATCGCCGCGCAGGCGCCCCCGCGCGGTTTCAAGGCGGCGCTCGATCGGCGTGGCGCCGACGGCTATGCGCTGATCGCCGAGATCAAGCGCGCCAGCCCGTCCAAGGGCGTCATCCGCGCCGATTTCGACCCGCCCGCCCATGCCCGCGCCTATGCGGAGGGCGGTGCCGCCTGCCTGTCGGTGCTGACCGACGTCGACTATTTCCAGGGGTCCGACGACCATCTCGTCGCGGCCCGCGCGGCCGTGGCGCTGCCCGCGATCCGCAAGGATTTCCTGATCGATCCCTGGCAGGTCGCCGAGTCGCGCGCCTTGGGCGCCGACGCCGTACTGCTCATCATGGCGGCGCTGGACGACGCGGCGGCTGCCGAGATCGAGGCGGTGGCGCTCGATCTGGGCATGGACGTGCTCGTCGAGGTGCATGACCGTGCCGAGCTCGACCGCGCGGCGCGTCTCCGGTCGCGGCTGATCGGGGTGAACAACCGCGATCTGCGCGACTTCAGCGTCGATTTCGCGCGCACCTATGAACTCGTCGACCACGCCCCAGCGGGATGCACTTTCGTCGCCGAGTCCGGCCTGTCCACCCGCGCCGATCTCGACGCGATGGCGGACCATGGCATTCGCTGTTTCCTGATCGGCGAGTCGCTGATGCGCCGGCCCGACATCGCCGCCGCCACCCGCGCGCTGGTCGGATGAGCGACCTCACCCATCTGGACGCGCAGGGCGCCGCGCACATGGTCGATATCGGCGCCAAATCGGTCACCGCGCGCCAGGCGACCGCCACCGGCCGCATCGCCATGTCCACTACCGCCGCCGCCGCGATCCGGGCGGGCGCGGTCAGGAAGGGTGACGTGCTGGCGGTCGCGCGGGTCGCCGGGATCATGGCGGCCAAGCGCACCAGTGAGTTGATCCCGCTCTGCCATCCGTTGCCGATCACCAGGGTCGCGCTCGACCTCGACCTGGACGACCGGGGCGTCACCGCGACCGCGACCGTCGGCACCGACGGCAGGACCGGGGTCGAGATGGAAGCGCTCACCGCCGCCACGGTCGCGCTGCTGACCGTGTACGACATGGCCAAGGCGCTCGACCGCGCGATGACGATCGACGGGGTCCGCCTGCTCGCGAAATCGGGCGGCCGCTCGGGCGACTGGACCGCCGGCTAGGGCCCGTTCAGCCGAAGCTGTGCTTCACCGTCAGATAGGGCACGACCTGCTGGTTGCGCTTGCGCAGCTCGACTACCGACGCCTCGCGCGTCCGTCGGTCGGGCTCGAAAAAGGTGCGGCGGCGAAAGGCGGGGCGCGCGGTCGCATTGTCCAGCCCGGCGGTGATCGTCGTGCGCGGCGTGGGCCGATATTCGGCGAAGGCGCTGACATAGGGGGTGTTCTGGTAATTCCGGTCCAGCTCATTCCGACGATAGAAGATCGTCGGCGCCCCGCCCTCGACATCGACGCCCCAGGCGAATTTCCGGCCGTCCTGGCGAAAGCTGCCGGTGACGATCAGCGGCGAATTCCCCGAAAAGGGCCGGCGCTCGCCCGTATAGGGGTCCTCGACCCGGGCGCGGACATAGGAAGCGTAGAAGGTCGCCCGCCCACCCTTGATCCCGTAGCGGGCGAGCGGCGCGTCGAGACGCCCGCGCAGCAGGAACAGCTCGCCATCGCCCAGATTGCCCGGCGCGTCGAACCCCTCGGGCGTCGGCACGCGGTCCTGGACCAGCGCGATCCGGTGATAGCCCGCCTCCAGCCGCGCGAGCCCGTCGCCCAGGATCGGCCGCTCGACGAACGCGGTCGCCTCCCAGGCGCGTTGCGGAAGCAGTTCGGCGTTGCCGCCGTTGACGCGCTCGCTCGCCAGCTCGGCGACGCTGATGAAATCCTCGAACTGGAGTTGCGCCACGGTGCGCTTGATCGAACCCTGCGCGTGCCAGCCCTTGCCGAAGCGCCAGTCGAGCGTCGCGCGCGGCTTGATGAAGCGCAGCGCGCGGTTCGCGCTCGCATCGCCGCTCACCGTCAGCTCGGACGCCTCGAAGGTCGCACCCAGGTCGACGCGCAGCTTGCCGGTGATCGGCCGTCCGGCGTTGACGAACGCCTCGCCGCGATATTCCTCCACCACGGCCTGGTCGACGGGCAGGTCGATGCGCGTCGCCACCCCGCCGGCCCCGAGCCCGAACAGGTCGACATCGCTCACGAGCTTGTTGAGCGCGCCTTCGACCCCCGTCTCGACGCTCCAGCCGCCCAGGTCGGAACGGTTCCACACCACGCGGACCACCGTCTCGTCGCGCCGGTCCTGGCGGGACTGGGTGAACCCGCCGATCACGTCGCCGGTGACGCGCAGAAAGGATTCGTCCTGATTGTCGCGCCGCTTGCGCGTGGCGAGCCCGATCAGCTTCAACCCGCCCCCGGCGAAGGGCTTGGTATAGTCGCCGCCCAGCTCATAGCTGTCGAGCTTGTACAGCTGGGCCAATCGGTCGTCGCGCACCGCGCCGCCGAGCAGCGACACGTCGTTCGTCTGGCGAAGGTCGAACCGGTCGCGGGCGATCCGCGCGTTCAGATGGGCGGTGTCGTTGGCGCCGCCATTCCATTCATACGCCCCCGACAGATAGCCATTGGGGTTGGCGATACGGTTGAACTTGCGCCGGAATTCCAGCTCCGCCCCGTCCGACAGCCGCGTGAGCCGGTCGAATCCCTCTTCCGACGTCTGGTCGTTGTCGAAACCGACCGCCAGGTTCAGGCTCGATCGCCCGCGCCGGACCAGGGCCGACGCGCTTCCCTCGGGCAGCACGCGCCCCGTGAAATCGCGGCGCAGGCTTGCTTCGACCGATCCGGCCAGCCCGCCGCCTGCGCTGAGCACCAGGTTCAGCACCTGCGGCCTGCCCGCGAACTCCGCCCCGAACAGGTCGCCGCGCCCGACCTCGACGCGCAGCACCCGGCTGGCGGGGATGCGTTGCAGGATGGTGTCGAGCGTGTCGCTCTTGCTGCTCGGGCGCTGGCCGTTGACGACGACATTGCCCGCCGCATTGCCGAAGCCGCGCACCTCCTCGTCGCCGATCTCCAGCTGGAAGCCGGGCGTCCGCTCGACGATCTGCAACGCGTTGGCGGGCGAGAAGGCACGGAAAAACGCCGCATCATAGGTTAGTCGCCCGTCCCCCCCACTCCCCGCCCCCGCCACACGTCCCGCGACCGGGGTCTGGCTCGGGCTCGGGACCGTGTCGCTGATCGGCGCGGTCGCCGGGTCGTCGGCCGGTGCGGTCGGCGCGGGCTCGTCGGAGCGCGTCGTCGCCGGATCGGCGGCAGGAGAGGCCGGCCGGTCGACCTGTTGCGCGGGCATGACCGGGCTCAATGCGTTCAAGCCGAGCGCCGCCACCTGACCGATCAACCCCATTCTCACGCCCTCCACTGTCGTACTGCACCAATACACAGGCGGCTGTGTACTACAAGCGTAGTCGGTTCATGGTCTCGCGATTCCTGCCCGCCGTCCCTATGATGGTGGTTGTGGAAGGGTTCGCGCATGAGCTGGGTTGAAAAGGCCGCCTGGGTGGTCGGGATGGTCGTGTTCATGGAGTGTTTCGCCTGGGGCACCCACCGCTACGTCATGCACGGGCGGCTCGGCTGGGGCTGGCACCGGTCGCATCACGAACCGCATGACGGATTGTACGAGAAGAACGACCTGTATGCGGTCGTCTTCTCCGTCATCGTCACCGCGATGTTCACGGCGGGCATCTGGTATGAGCGCATCTGGTGGGCGGCGCTGGGCGTCACCGTTTACGGGCTCATCTACTTCTTCGTCCACGACATGCTGGTGCATCAGCGGTTCGGGTTCCGCTGGGTGCCCAAGCGCGGCTACGCCAAGCGGCTGCTCCAGGCACATCGCCTCCACCATGCGGTCAAGGGCCGCGAGGGCACGGTCAGCCACGGCTTCCTCTTCGCCGCCTCCCCGGCAAGGCTCAAGGAACAGCTGCGCGCGAGCGGGGACCGGACGCGGCTCGACCAGGCGGCGGACGCTTGACGCTGGCGACCCCGAGAGAGCGGCAGACGCGGGTCGGGCTGACCCTCGCCGCGCTGATCTCCGGCGCGTGGATCGCGATCCATGTCGCCGGCATCTTCTTCTGGACCTGGACGCCGACGAGCGCGGCAGTGGCGGCGGTGCTGGTGATCGTCCAGGCGTGGTTGAGCACGGGGCTGTTCATCGTCTCGCACGACGCGATGCACGGTGCGCTCGCCCCCGGGCGGCCGGGCGTGAATCGAACCGTCGGGACGATGTGTCTCGCCCTTTATGCCGGGCTCTCCTATGGCCGGCTCGAACCCAAGCACCACCTCCATCACCGCCATGTTGGGACCGCGGACGACCCCGATTTCAGCGCGGACCACCCGCGATCGGCGCTGCGCTGGTTTCTGGCCTTTTTCCGCAGCTATTATTCGCATGCGCAGATCGCGCGCATCACCGTGGTGGCGCTCGTCTACATGCTGCTGGGTGCCTCGCTCCTCGATATCGCGGTCTTCTGGGCGGTGCCCGCATTCCTGGCGCTCGGGCAGTTGTTCCTGTTCGGCACCTATCTGCCCCACCGGCACGAGGACGAGCCCTTCGCCGACCGCCACCGCGCGCGATCGACAAGGGTCGGGCCGCTGCTTTCGCTCCTGACCTGCTATCATTTCGGCGGCTATCACCATGAGCATCACCTGTCGCCGAACACCCCCTGGTGGGCGCTGCCCCGCCTGCGGCCGGTGAATGCCTGATCCTGACCGCGCGGTGAGCCTCCTCCCCGTCGCCAAGGCGCAGGCACGGCTGCTCGCGCTCGCGCGGCCGGTCGCGGTCGAATGGGTAGAGCTTGCCGAGGCTGCGGGACGCTGGGCGGCGGAAGACGTCACGGCGCTGCGTACCCAGCCCGCGGTCGCGTTGTCGGCCATGGACGGTTATGCGATCCGCTTCGCCGACCTGCCCGGCCCCTGGACGGTGATCGGCGAGAGCACGGCCGGGCGGGCCTTTGCCGGAAGCATCGGCATGGGCGAGGCGACGCGGATATTCACCGGAGCGGTGATGCCGGACGGCGCGGACAGCGTGCTGGTCCAAGAAGAGGCCGGGCGCGAGGCGTCGCTCCTCCGGCTGACCGGCGAAGGCCCGGCCGATCGGGGCCGCAACACCCGCGCCCGCGGGCTCGACTTCCATGCCGGCGACCGGCTGATCGCGGCGGGCGAGCGCCTGACCCCGGCGCGCGTCGCGGTGGCGGCGATTGGGGGTCATGCCGCCCTGCCCGTCCGCCGCCCGGTCCGCGTCGCCATCGCCGCGACTGGGGACGAACTGGTCGCGCCCGGATCGCGCGACTGGTCGGCCGCGTCCGCCGCTCTGCCGGAATCGAACGGCGTGATGCTGGCGGCGATGCTTCGCGACCTCCCGGTCGAGGTCGTCGATCTGGGTGTCGTGCCCGACGACCTGCCAACGATGCGCGACGCCTTTGCCGGTGTTTGCGCCGACCTGATCGTCACCACAGGCGGTGCCTCGGTCGGCGATCATGATCTCGTCCGTCCCGCGCTGGAGGCGGCAGGAGGGGCGATCGATTTCTGGCGGATCGCGCTCAGGCCGGGCAAGCCGATGATGGCGGGACGGCTCGGCAGGGCGCTCGTGCTCGGGCTGCCCGGCAACCCGGTATCGGCCTTCGTCACCGCCCTGCTGTTCGTCCGCCCGGTGATCGCGCGACTGGCGGGCGCGGCCGATCCGCTGCCCCGGCCGGCGCCCGCGGTGCTGGGCGAGTATCTGCCCGCCAATGGCGAGCGCACCGACTATCTGCGGGCCGAGCTGCGCGACGGCCGGGCCTATGCCTCGACGATCCAGGACAGCTCGATGCTGCTGACCTTGGCGCGCGCGACCTGCCTGATCGTGCGCGCCCCCCATGCTCCCCCGGCCAGCGCCGGCGACTCGGCGGAAATCCTCGACCTCGGTTGACAAGGCAGAATGTGTTCCATATTGGTTCCCAGTCTGTTCTGAGAGTCTGTTCCCAGCGGAGGACCACCATGCTCACGCGCAAGCAGCACGAACTAGTCTGCTTCATCAACGACCGGCTGAACGATACGGGCATCTCCCCCTCGTTCGAGGAGATGAAGGACGCGCTCGACCTCAAGTCCAAATCCGGGGTCCATCGCCTGATCTCCGCGCTGGAGGAGCGACAGTTCATCCGCCGCCTGCCCAACCGGGCCCGCGCGCTCGAGATATTGCGGATGCCCGAGCGGTCGGAAAAGAAGCCGGCGCGTGCCAAGGCGCCGATCCGCGAGGCCGTCCCGCTTCCCCGCCCCGCCAACGACGTGGTCGAGATCCCGCTGCACGGTCGTATCGCCGCCGGTGTGCCGATCGAGGCGTTCGAGGGATCGACAATGCTCTCCGTCCCGGCCGCGCTGCTGGGCCAGGGCGAGCATTACGCGCTGGAGGTGTCGGGCGACTCGATGGTCGAGGCGGGGATCCTCGACGGCGATTACGCGCTGATCCGCCGGACCGAAGATGCACGCGACGGTGAGATCGTCGTGGCGTTGATCGAGGATTCGGAAGCGACGCTCAAATATTTCCGCCGCGAGGGGGCGATGGTCCGGCTCGATCCGGCAAACCGCGCCTATGATCCTCAGCGTTACGCCCCGTCGCAGGTGCGGGTACAGGGTAAGCTGTCGGGAATCCTGCGCCGATACGACTGACCCGCCACGGATGCCGGTCGCCGGACGACCGGACGGTGGCGATCCGGCCCGTCGCTAGGCTGACTGCTACCCCGCCGGTCCGCGCCAGCACCGGGCGATCGAGCTTGAGCCATGTCGGTCGGCAGGTTCGCGGCAGTCTTCGCTCGCTGATGATGATATCGACCGTACGGCACAGTGCCGTCACCTCGTTGATCGGCATTAGATAGGCGCTCCGGGTCGCCGCCACGCGGTAGCCCGCGACCCGCACCGCGCACAGGTCGCGGTTGCAGTCCGCTTCCGCCTGTTCGGCGAGCAGTATGGGCTCGCCATCGACGCCGCCATTCTCGGCGAGCATGTCCCGGACATAATCGCCCGCGCGGTCGCGCAGCATCGCCAGCCGCCCGTCTCCCAACCGTATCGCGACATGGCGCCCGTCGCCGGTGACCAGCAGCTCGGGCGCCGGTGTCGAGAGCGCCCAGACCGCGCCCGCCAGCACCGGCACGACGCCCCATCGCCGCCACCGCGTCCGCCACAACGCGATCCACAGCCCACCCGCTACCATCAGCCCGAAGGCGCCGCTCGGCATCGCCGGCAGCGCCGCGACCGCACCCGGTGCCGCCGCGACCCACTGCGCACTGCCAAGTAACAGGCCGATCGCGTGGCCGACCAGCCACCAGACAGGTCCACTCAACCCGAGCGGATCGAGCAGCAGGGCGGCGGCTTCCAACGGCATGATGACGAAGGTCGTGAACGGGATGGCGACGATATTGGCCAGCGCGCCGTAGAGCCCCGCCTGATGGAAATGGAAAACGGCGATCGGCATCAGCGCGACCTCTACCGCGATGCCCGTCAACAGGAGCGACAGGACATTGCGGCCGAACCGCCGGGTCCAACGCTCATCCCCGGGTGCGAACCAGGCCCGTATCACCGGCTGCTCGTGAAGCGCCACGATCGCGACGATCGCCGCGAAGGAGAGCTGAAAGCTCGGCCCCGCCACCGCCTCGGGCCAGGCGAGCATGACGGCCAGCGCTCCAACCGCGACCAGGCGAAGCGTCAGAGCCTGACGACCCATCGCCAGCGCCGCGAGCACCAGCAGCGCGGCCACGCAGGACCGGATCGTCGGCACCTCCGCGCCCGTCAGCCAAGTATAGGCGATCGCCGTCACCGCGCCGGCACCGGCGGCGGTGACGGGTAGCCTGAGATTGAGCGCGAGCCAGGGGCTGAGCGCCGGCAGCCGCAGCGCGATGACCATCGTCGCCGCGACCACGGCGGTGATGTGGAGCCCGCTGACCGACAGGAGATGCGCGAGCCCGGCGCGGCGCATCGCCTCCGCGTCGTCCTCGGCGATCGCGCCCTCGTCGCCGGTCGCGAGCGCCGAGGCGATCCCACCGACGCTCCCTTCCAGCCGTCCCTCGATATGGCGGGTGAGGCGCTCGCGCAGCGTCGACGCGTCGTCCCCGGCGCGCAGCACCGTTACCGGCGCGAAGCCCCGCCCCGTCGCGCCCACCCCCGCGAACCAGGCCACCCGCGCATAATCATAGGCACCCGGCAGCGCGGCCTCGGGCGGCGGCATCAACCGCGCGCGCAGGCGCACCACGGCACCACGGGTCAGCCTGGCCGGCGCGTCGTCTCTAGCAAGATTCACCCGCACCCGCGGCGGCAGGCCAGCGATCGCTTCGGGGGCCAAGGTCAGCCGCACCAACGCACGGGCCGGCAGCGGCTCGACGCGCTCGACGCGCTCGACGCGGGCGGTGAAGGCGGCGATCGCGGGGCGCGACAGGACCGGCGCGGCGACCCGCTCCGCACGCCACCAGATCAGGCCCAGTCCCAACGCCACCGCGAGCGCGCCGCACGCCACCACGGCCGCCGCGCGGCCACCTCGCGCGCGCGCGGCACCGAGCCCGGCCGCCGAGACGAGCATCAGCAGCACCGCGCCCCAGGCGCGCTCGTCGGGGAGCAGGAACCAGATCGTGATGCCTGCCATGATCGCAACCGGCACCCACAAGGCGAGCTGTTCGCGCTCCGCTTCCAGCGCGTGCTCGACGGCCATGCCGAGATCGCGCCGCCACTCGCCCATTGTTCGCCGCGGAAAGGGCATGCTAGGGGCGCGAGCGGCTGAGCTGGCCATCGTCGAGCATTCTGGGAGGTGGCGCGGTTGAGCGCAACGGAAACCAATACCGGCCGCGTGGTGACTCGCTTCGCGCCGTCACCGACCGGGTTCCTCCATCTCGGCGGGGCGCGTACCGCGCTCTTCAATTGGCTGTTCGCGCGTCATCATGGCGGCGAGTTCCTGCTCAGGATCGAGGATACCGACCGCGCCCGTTCGACCCAGGCGGCCATCGACGCCATCCTGGCCGGCATGGATTGGCTGGGGCTGAAGCCCGACCGCGAACCTGTTTTCCAGTTCGCGCGCGCCGATCGCCATGCCGAGGTCGCGCATCACATGGTGTCGAACGGCCACGCCTATCGCTGCTACATGACCGCCGAGGAACTCGCGGCCCAGCGCGCCGAGGCCGAGGCGGAGAAGCGTCCCGTGCGCGCGGGCAGCCCATGGCGCGACCGCGCCGACGGTGCCCCCGCAGGGCAGCCCTTCGTCGTGCGGTTGAAGGCCCCGCGCGAGGGGGCGACGACGATCGACGACCGGGTGCAGGGCCCCGTCACCGTCCGGAATGCCGAGCTGGACGACATGGTGCTGCTGCGGTCGGACGGGACGCCCACCTATATGCTCGCGGTCGTCGTCGACGACCACGACATGGGCGTGACGCATGTCATCCGCGGGGACGACCACCTCAACAACGCCTTTCGCCAGCTGCCCATCTACAGGGCGATGGACTGGCCCGAGCCGGTCTATGCGCATATCCCGCTGATCCACGGCGCGGACGGCGCCAAGCTGTCCAAGCGCCACGGCGCGGTCGGCGTGGAAGCCTATCGCGACGAGCTGGGCATCCTGCCCGAAGCGCTGGGCAATTATCTGCTCAGGCTCGGCTGGGGGCATGGCGACGCCGAGATCATATCGCGCGACGATGCGGTGCGCTGGTTCGACCTGGCCGCGGTCGGCAAGTCGCCCTCGCGCTTCGACACCAAGAAGCTGGAGAACCTCAACGGCCATTATCTGCGCGAGGCGGACGACGCGCGGCTGGCCGATCTGGTGGCACCCCGGATCGGGTCCGACGATGTCGCGCTGCTCGCGCGCGCCATGCCGGTGCTCAAGGTGCGCGCGGCCAATCTGAACGATCTGGGCGAGGGCGCGCGCTTCCTGTTCGCGACCCGCCCGCTCGACTATGACGACGCGGCGCGGACCCTGCTGGCGGGCGACGCGCCGGCGCTTCTTGCTGCGGTGCACGACGCGCTTGACGCCGCGCCGTCCTGGGATACGGAGTTGCTCGAAGGCGCGGTACGGCGCGTGGCCGAAGAGCGGGGCGTCAAGCTCGGCCAAGTCGCCCAGCCGCTTCGCGCCGCGCTGACGGGTCGCAAGACCTCGCCCGGCATCTTCGACGTCCTGGTCCTGCTCGGCCGGGAGGAAAGCCTGGCGCGGATCGCGGACCGGATGGCCGCCTGAATTTTTTGGGAGTTACGGGAATGAGCGACACGGCCAAGTTCGACCTCGGCGGCAAGCAATTCGACTATCCGGTCATGTCCGGCACGGTCGGGCCCGACGTGGTCGATATCCGCAAGCTTTATGCCGATACCGACGCCTTCACCTACGATCCCGGCTTCACCTCGACCGCGAGCTGCCAGTCCAAGATCACCTATATCGACGGTGACCAGGGCGTGCTGCTCCACCGCGGCTATCCGATCGGCGAGCTGGCCGAACAGTCGACCTTCATGGAAGTGTCGTACCTGCTGCTCAACGGCGAGCTGCCCAGCGCCGACGAGCTCACGAAATTCTCGACCACCATCACCCGCCACACCATGGTCCACGAGCAGCTCGCGACCTTCTTTCGCGGGTTCCGGCGCGACGCGCATCCCATGGCGATCATGTGCGGCGTGGTAGGCGCGCTGTCGGCCTTCTACCATGATTCGACCGACATCCACGACCCGGTCCAGCGCACCATCGCCAGCCACCGGCTGCTCGCCAAGATGCCGACGATCGCGGCGATGGCGTATAAGTACAGCGTCGGCCAGCCCTTCCTCTATCCCGACAATTCGCTCAGCTACACGGGTAATTTCCTCCGCATGACCTTCGGCGTGCCGGCCGAGCCCTATGAGGTGAACCCGGTCGTCGAGCGCGCGATGGACCGCATTTTCATCCTCCACGCCGATCACGAGCAGAACGCGTCGACCTCGACCGTGCGGCTCGCGGGATCGTCGGGCGCCAATCCCTTCGCGTGCATCGCGGCGGGGATCGCGTGCCTCTGGGGTCCGGCGCATGGCGGCGCCAACGAGGCCGCGCTCAACATGCTGCGCGAGATCGGGACGCCCGACCGCATTCCCGAGTTCATCGCGCGCGCCAAGGACAAGAACGACCCGTTCCGGCTGATGGGCTTCGGCCACCGCGTGTACAAGAATTACGACCCGCGCGCGACCGTCATGCAGAAGACCGTGCGCGAGGTGTTCGACGCGCTCAAGGTCTCCGACCCCGTGTTCGACGTGGCGCTCCAGTTGGAGGAGATGGCGCTGAACGATCCGTATTTCGTCGACAAGAAGCTGTTCCCGAACGTCGATTTCTATTCGGGGGTGATCCTGTCGGCGATCGGTTTCCCGACCTCGATGTTCACCGCCTTGTTCGCGCTCGCGCGCACCGTCGGCTGGGTGGCGCAGTGGAACGAGATGATCACCGATCCCGACCAGAAGATCGGCCGCCCGCGCCAGCTTTATTCGGGTCCGACGCAGCGCACCTACCTCCCCGTCGGCGAGCGCTGAGCGGGTGCGCACCGCGCTGTTGATCGTCGGCGTGCTCGCCACGCTGATGGGGCTGTTGTGGATCGGCCAGGGGCTGGGGATCGTCACCTTCCTACCCAGCCCGATGATCGGCGTCGACGTCTGGATCACGCGCGGCGCGGTGCTCGCGGTGGTCGGGCTGGTGCTGATCCTGCTAGCGCGGCGGGTCCGGCGGTAGCGAGAGGGTGAAGCGCGCACCCTGTCCGGGCGTGCTCTCCACCGCGATGTCCCCGCCCATGGCGCGGGCGAGGCGGCGGGCGATGTACAGGCCCAGCCCGCTCCCGCCCGGCTCGGTCACGTCGACGCGTTCGAATTTCTCGAACACGCGGGCCTGATCCCCGGGCGCGATCCCCCTGCCGGTGTCGGCGACGGTTGCGCGGCCCTGCTCGTCGACCGACACGACGACGCTGCTCCCGCTCGGCGAATAGCGCACGGCATTGCCGACGAGGTTCACCAGGATCTGGAGCACGCGGCGGAAATCGCCCCGCACCGGCACATGCCGGTCCGATGGCGGCCGGGTGATCGTCACGCCGGCATTGGCGGCGCGCACCGACAACAGCCCGGCTGCCCGGCGCGCGACATCGGCCAGGTCGATCGGCTCGATCATCGGCATGAAGTCGGGACGTTCCACCGCCTCGAGATCGGCCAGATCGTCGATCAACGCCATCAGGTGACGCCCGGCGCTGGCGATATCGGCGGCATAGCCCGCATAGTCGGTGCTCAGCGCGCCCTCGCCTTCCGCGCCGATGCTGTCGGCATTGGCGATGATCTGGCCGAGCGGACGCCGCAACGCGCGTTCGAGGCGATCCCCGAGCGTCACCGCGACCGAGGGCGCGGTCCCGCTTTCGGGAAGGTCGATCGAGCGGACGCCGCCGGTGAACCCGGCGAACTCGCCCGCCGCATCGCGCCGCGCGAGCGCCGATACGAGCACGGGCGCCCCGGACGGGCGCAACTTGGCGGGCTGCATGGAAAAGGGGCGACGCTCCGCCAGGGCTTCCAGGATCGGCAGGCGCTCATTGCCGTCGGGCTCGAACCCGAACAGGTCGGTGATCGGACGGCCGAGCAGCCCGACCGCGTCGAAACCGTGCCGCGCCCCCGCCTCGATCGACACCGCCCCCAAGCGCAGCGCCGCGTCGCATTCCCAGCGCCATTCCGCATCGGCGACGAACAGGTCGAAGCGCGCGCGCTCGCCCGCCGGGCGCCAGGGCTGGCGCTCGGTCCAGCCCGCGACGGACAGCCGCACGGTCGCGCCGTCGATCTGGGCGCGGACGAACAGCTCGATATCGGCATCCCGGTCGGCGACGATCACGCCGCGCGCGATCGGCACGGCGAGCCGCCGCGCCAGCCGCGCCAGCGTCGCCAGCTGCGGCACGGCGAGCAGCTGGCCCAGCCCGCCGCCCGCGCGCATGACCAGGCCGAGCAGCGCGTCGTCCGCCTCGACCAGGCGACCCTCGCCATCGACGACGCCGTGCGCGATCTCCGCCACGCTCATCGTCCGCGCGCCAGCAGACGCACCGCGGCGCGGAAATCGCGGTTGAGGGCGAGCGGAGCGAGCGCCGCGCGGGCCTGGCGCGGATCATGGGCGACCGCCCAGTCGATCGCGTCGGCGAGTCGATCGAGGTCGCGCCGCGAATCGGCCCCGGCAAGCGCCACCCCGATCCGGGCGATCCGATCGCGCTCGACGCCGACCGCGTGAAGCAACAGGATCAGCAGGTCGCCGCGCGGGTCGACGGTCAGGTGACGCACCTGTTCCTGATCGATGCCGCCGGCACGGGCCAGAAGGGCCACGAACAGGGCGGCGCGGCGGTCCGCGACCGCCTCGACCAGAAGCGGGCCGAGTTCGCCCGCTTGCGCGTCGACCGCGTTCGCCAGCCGAGCGGCGACGGCCTCGGATCGGTCGCCTTCGTCATGGGCGCCCAGGCTGCGCAGCGTCGCATCGGCCAGCGCGCGGTCGCGTTCGGCCATGCCGTCGGACTCCGTGGCTTGGTCGCGGAGCGCGGCGGCGACCCACCAGAGCAGGCGCTGGTGAAGTTCGGCGGGGAGCTCGTTCCGGATCGGCCCCGTGCCCGCGCTGGCCCCGCGCCGGCGGTTATCGGCCGCCATCAGCGCCAGCGACGCGTCCGCGACCACGCCGTCGGGCGCGTCCGCCCAGCGGACCAACAGGCTTGCGCGGTCGGGCGTCGCGACCGACGGCGGCAGCGCGTCGAACAACAGGTCGAGTTCGACCCGCGCGATCAGTTCCTCCATCAGCTCGGGATCGCGAAGCAACCCGGCGTCGGTCAGCCGTGCGAGCACGGGCGGCCCGCCGAGCAGCGTTTCGGCGGCCCGGATCGCGCCGCGCGCGGTGAGGAGCCGCGCGGCATGGCGGCGCATCTCGGCTTCCGCCCCGGCGACGATGCCGGCGAGCAGATGGTGGATGGTGGCGCGGGTGCGTTCGTCCAGCCGTGCCGCTTCGGGCAGGAACAAGTCGCCGATCGCGTGATGCAGCCGCCGGTCGGTATCGGCATCCGCCGCCGCCGCGCGGGCATGACCCGACCGAGACACCTCATCGCCGCCAGGGGAGAATTCGCCGGGGGGAAGTTCGCACGCCATTCGGCCCCCTTTATCCGCTTCACGGTTAAGGGCGAACTAAGCCTTTCGGCGGAGGACCTCGATCGCGGCGCCCAGCGTCGCCGCCGCGTAAACCGCCGCGATCGCGAGCCCGACCGCCGGAACGCCGAACGCGGCGCCCGCGAGCACCAGTAGGAGATAGGCGCCCGCGCCGCCCCAGAACAGACGCCGTTCCCGGCCCAGGATCGTGCGCTCGCCAAGGCCGGCGAGCGTCAACAGCGCGATCGTGACGACCAGCGCGCTCGGCTCGCCCGAGCGGGTGCCGATGCCGAGCGCGAGCAACAGCGCCGACAGCGCGGGCATCAGCAACGCCGCCCCTACCTGACCCCGCGCGAGCGTCGCCTCGTCGCGCAGCGCGGCAAGCGTTCCCCCCACCGTCCAGGCGACGACGGCGCACAGGGTGAGAAACAGGCCGCTCACGATCCACTCGGCGTGGATCGCCGCGAGCCCGCCCATTCCCAGCACACCGCCCCCGATCGCGACCGCGCCCGCCGACACGCCGCGCGCGACCAGCACGGGCAGCGCGAGCCGGCCCACCGGAGCGGCGATCCAGCGATCGAACCACCCTTGCCGGTCGGCGATCGCCCCCGACAGCACCACGCGGCCCCGCGCGTCCAGCGTGGCGGCGCGATGCTCGATCCCATGTCCCTCGGCCGTTGCATTGGCGGGCAGCAACAGATGCGCCGCGCCACCCTGCGACGCCGCGCGCAGCAGCGCCGACTGCATGTCCCAGTCGCGCGGCATCGCCGCCACGTCGCGCAGGCGCGCGGGGCCGAGCCGCGCGATCCCGGCCCAGGCCATTCGCCCGCCGATCCGCTCATGGGCCGATCCGGCCTCCTGCTCGCCGAGGACCAGCAAGGTGTCGGGCCCGTCTCCGGCAAGCGGCCAGAGCAGCGCCTCGGTCGTGACCAGCCCGTCGGCGAGAACCAGCACGCGGGACAGCGGATGCAGCTTTTCCGCCGCCTCGGCCGCGCCGCGCACCGCATCGACGGCGACGCCGCGCCGGCCGATCCGGCTGATCGCGCCGAGCAGGTCGGGGGTCAGGCGGGTGACAACGACGACGATCTGCGACGCGCCCGCCGCGATCAGCAGCCGCGCCTGATATTCGATCAGGCTGGTTCCGGCGAACGGCAGGGTGGCGGTAAGCCGATCGGGCCGGTCCTCCGCGTCACGGATGGCGAACAATAATCCGGCGAGCATGGGCCGCTGTTAGGCGCGGGCGGTACGTCCCGTCTAGCCGCGCGGCCTCGCTCCGGGGCGTCAGGCCAGGCGTTCGACCGCCCGACGCAGTCGACGCAGGCTGACCGCGTCGCCGGGGGGCTGATCGGCCGCGTCGGAGGCGAGCACCATCAACCGGACCGCGCCGAAGCTGGCCGCCAACCCCTTGAGTCGCCAGCACGCCTCGCGCCATGCGGGCTCGTCACCCGCCTGCGTCAGGGCATTCAGCGCGCGGTCGGCGCTGTCGTGAAAAGCCAGGCGCAGTTCCGCGATCAGTCCGGGCTCGTCGCCCACCGCCGCCGCCAGTGCCGCCTCGATCGCTCCCGGGTCATATGCCATGAACGGGGAAGTAGCGCCGAACGGGTTAACGCCCGGTAACCCGCGTGCCGCGCCGACGCATTGTCGCGCGTCCGAAACATGGTAAACCGGCACGCAACAGGGGGAATGACCGTGGAACTACGCGCCGAGGAGGGCTTCGCTGCGGCCGCTGGCTGGAGCGATCACGCCGAGACACCGGACGCGTACGAGCCCGAGCCGTCGCGCTCGGTCTGGCCCTATGTGGCCGGCGGCTCGGTGCTCGCATGGCTTGTGCTATCGTTATGGCTCGCCTGGCCCCGGCTGGGCGGCATGGACGCCGTCCAGATCCTGCAGTTCATCGCCGCCTTGTGCGTCGTGCCGATCCTGATCGCGGCGATCTGGCTGCTCGCCCAGCGTACCAGCCGCGCCGAGGGCCGCCGCTTCGGCGAGACCGCGCGGGCGATGCGCCACGAGGCGGCTCAGCTGGAACGGACGGTGGCGGGCCTGTCGCGCGCGATCGACGCCAATCGTGCCAAGCTGACCGAGCAGGTGAACGCGTTGCTGGCGATGGGCGACGCGGCCCATGCCCGGCTCGGCGGGATCGAGCGCGACGTGGGCGCCGAGGTCGCGCGGATCGACGCCCATGCGCGCGGGCTGGCCGATGCCGCGACGGCTGCGCGCGGGAGCGTCGACGCGCTGCTCGCCACCTTGCCGGCCACCCAGGCGGGGGTGGAGGAAGCGGCGCGGCTGCTCGACCGCACCGGCTATTCGGCCGCGGAACATGCGGCCGACCTCGATATGCGGGTCACCGCGCTGGCGGAGCGCGGGCGCGAGGCGGACGCGCTGGCACGGGACGCCGCGCGCAGTCTTGCCCAGCATCTCGCGGAGATGGAAGCGCGCAGCGACACGGCGGGCGCGCGGTTGGAAACGGTCGGCGCCCAATTGTCGCACACCGTCGAGGAGCTGATCGCGCGCACCACCGCGACCGTCGACGGCGCGCGTCAAGGCATCGCCGCGCAGGGCGAGGCGATGGTCGCGACGGTCGCGGCGCACCAGTCGCGGCTCGACGGTGCGGCGCGCGACAGCGCCGACGCGCTGGCCGCGCGGATCGGATCGATCGAGGCGCTGATCGAGCGCGTATCGGGCCGGCTCGACGCGCAGCGCGCTTCGGGCGACCTGATCGTCGACCGGCTCCAGACGGGGATCGCGGACGTCGAGGTCCAGCTCGACCGGCTGCACGAACAAGGATCGGAGCGCGCGCAGACGCTGGCGGCGTCGATCAGCGTGCTGGGCGGATCGGCCGACGCGATGACGGAGGCGCTCCGGGCGGGCGACGCCATGGCGACCCACACGATCGGCACCACCGAGTCGCTGCTGATCGCGCTCGACTCCGCATCGCGCGAGATCGACGAAACGCTGCCCGAGGCGCTGACGCGACTCGACGCCCGGATCGCGGGAAGCAAGCGGATCATCGGCGAGGCCAAGCCCGAGCTGTTCGCGCTCGTCACCGCCGCCGAAAGCACCCATGACGCGATCGAGGCCATCGCGGGCGTGATCGCCGAGCAGCGCCGGACGCTGGACCAATTGTCGGGACAGCTGCTCGACACGCTGTCGACGGGCCGCGCCAAGGCGGATGCGCTGGGGCATACGGTGGACGAGGCGATCGCCCGCACGCAGCGTTTCGCCGACGAGGCGGCGCCCCAGCTCGTCCAGGCGCTGCTCCGCGTGCGCGACAGCGCCGCCGCCACCGCCGATCATGCGCGCGAGACGCTGGCCGCGATCGTGCCCGACGCGGTCGCCCGACTGGAGGCGGCGGGAACCGACGCGCTGCGCCGTGCCGCCTCGTCGACCGTCGAGCGCCAGGTAGAGGCGCTCGGCACGGCCACCGAGGCAGCGGTCGCCGCCGCCACCCACGCCGCCGAGCGCGTCGCGCGCGAGTGCCAGGCGATCGCCGACCAGACCGCGATCGTCGAAGCCCGGATCGAACAAGCGCGTGACGAGCGGGAAAAGGGCGATCGCGACACGCTGTCCCGGCGGGTCGCCGGGCTGATCGAGGCGCTCAACTCGGCCTCGATCGACGTCACTAAGATGCTCGGCCCCGATGTGTCGGACAGCGCCTGGGCGGCTTATCTGAAGGGCGATCGGGGGGTGTTCACCCGGCGGGCGGTGCGGCTGCTGGACGGCGGCGACGCGCGCGACGTGGCGCGGCTCTACGACGCGGACGCGGCGTTCCGCGAGTCGGTCAACCGGTATATCCATGACTTCGAGGCGATGCTGCGCACCATCCTGCAACAGGCGGATGGGTCGTCGCTGAGTATCACCCTGTTGTCGTCGGACATGGGCAAGCTGTACGTCGCGCTGGCGCAGGCGATCGAACGGCTGCGATAAGGCGCGGCCCCGCCCCTTTCCCGTCGATCCAGATCGACCGTCAGTCCAGATCGGCCCGCCTGCGCAGGAACAGGTTCACCGATTCAGGCGTGATCCAGCCATTGACGTAGTTCAGATAATAGGCCGCGAACGTCACCGTCGCGACGACGGTGGCGCGCAGCAACAGGCGGCGCAGGTCGAATTCATGCGGGGCGCTTTCGGCCTGGCCCGGGACATGCTGCCCCCCGACCTCATGCGTCGTCCTGACCCCGAAGGGCAGGACGACGAACACGGAGAACGACCAGAAAAGCAGGTAGATCGCGAGCGCCGAGGTCCATTGCATCGCGGATCAGCCCCCGATCAGGCCTGGATCAGCAGCACGTCGACGATCGGCTTCTTGCCGGTCCAGCGCGTGGCGATCTTGCGGACCGCCAGGCGCACATCCTCCCGGACGCGGTCGGGCTGGCGCTTGCCGCCCTTCACCGCCGCGGCGACGGCGGCGACCGTGTCCTCGATGAACGGTACGCGGTCCTCCTCGACGGGGATGCCCTGGATGCGGACTTGGGGGCTGCCCATTAGCGCGCCGTTGCGGCCGATCGCGATCGCGACCGAGATCTGGCCGTTGATCGCGATCTTGCGGCGCTCGTTGATCGTCGTGCCGTCGGCGGGCAGGATCACGTCGCCGTCGAGCACCAGCCGCCCGACGGGCGCATGGCCGACCTTCTTGGCCGAGCCGGGCGTCAGCCGCACGATGTCGCCGTTCGTCTGGACGATCGTCTCGGGCACACCCTCCGACAGGCCGAAGCGCCCATGTTCCATCAGGTGCCGCGCCTCGCCGTGCACCGGCACGAGCAGCTTGGGGCGGATCCACTGGTACATCTGGGCGAGCTCGGGGCGACCCGGATGGCCCGACACATGGACATGCGCCTGACGCTCGGTGATCATCGACACGCCCTTGGCCGCCAGGATGTTCTGGATGCGACCGATCGCGACCTCGTTGCCGGGGATCTGACGCGACGAGAATATCACGCTGTCGCCAGCGGAGAGCGCGAGCGGGTGACTGCCATCGACGATGCGGCCGAGCGCGGCGCGCGGTTCGCCCTGCCCGCCCGTCGCCACGACCAATACCTGCTTGGGCGGCAGCCGCATCGCCTCCTCGGGCGAGACGGTGTTCGGGAAGTCCTTGAGATACCCGCACTGGCGCGCGACCTTGAGGATGCGGTCGAGCGACCGGCCCGCGACGCAGAGCGAGCGCCCCGTCTCGACCGCGACCTTGGCGATCGTCGACAGCCGGGCGACGTTGGACGCGAAACTGGTCACGACCACGCGTCCGCGCGCGGCGTCGACCGCCTCCAGCATCCCGCCGAACACGCTCGCCTCCGACCCCGACGCCGTGTCGTTGAACACGTTGGTCGAGTCGCAGACCATCACGTCCACGCCCTCGTCGCCGATCGCCTGGAGCTGCTCGGGCGTCGCCGGCGTGCCGATCACGGGATCGCTGTCGAGCTTCCAATCACCCGTGTGGAAGACACGGCCGTACGGCGTATCGATCAGCAGCGCGTTCGCCTCCGGGATGGAGTGCGACAGCGGCACGAAGCGGAAGCCGAACGGCCCCACGTCGAATTGCTGGTCGGGCTGGATCACGCGCAGCTTGACGCGGTTCGCGATCCCCTCCTCCTCCAGCTTGCCGCGGATCAGCCCGGCGGTGAACGGGGTGGCGTAGAGCGGGACACCCAGATCCTCGGCCAGATAGGGCAGCGCGCCGATATGGTCCTCATGCCCATGAGTCAGCACGACGCCGACCAGGCTTTCGCGCCGGTCCTCGATGAAGGACAGGTCGGGCAGGATCACGTCGATGCCGGGATAGCCCGCATCGGCGAAGGTGATGCCGCAATCGACCATCACCCATTTGCCGTTCGCGCCGTAGAGATTGACGTTCATGCCGATCTCGCCCGATCCACCGAGGGCGCAGAAAAGTAGTTCGTTTGCCGGAGTCATTCAGTTCTTTCGGTTTATACTGGAGGCGCCGTTTCGGGGCGCGGAGATGTCAGGGGTGGATATGGGCGCGTTCGGCCATGATCGCCAGCCCCTGTATGGTCAGGTCGGGTTCGATCGCGTCGAATAGCGCCGTATGCGGCTGAAACAGGGTCGCCAGCCCGCCCGTGGCGATGACCTTGGCGGGCCGCCCGACCTCGGCCTTGAGGCGCGCGACCAGTCCCTCGATCATCGCGACATAACCCCAGAAGATGCCGATCTGCATCTGGTCGACGGTGTTGCGCCCGATCACGCCGGGCCTTGCGGGCGCCTCGACCGCGATGCGCGGGAGCTTGGCGGCGGCGGTAACGAGCGCGTCGAGCGACAGGTTGATCCCCGGCGCGATGATGCCGCCCTTGTAGGCGCCGTTATAATCGCTGACGTCGAAGGTCGTCGCCGTTCCGAAATCGATCACGATCAGGTCGCCGGCATGAAGTTCGTGCGCGGCGATCGTGTTGACCGCACGGTCGGCGCCGAGCGATTGCGGCTCGTCGACATCGATCGCGATCCCCCATTCGAGCGGCGCGCGGCCCGCGATCAGCGCGTCGGTGCCGAAATATTTCTGGGCCAGCACCTGGAGGTTGTGGAGCGCGCGCGGCACCACCGTCGCGACGATCACGGCGCGCACGTCGCCGCGCTGATAGCCCTCGATCTGGAGCAGCTGGCTCAGCCACACTGCATATTCGTCGGCGGTGCGCCGGGGATCGGTCGCGATCCGCCACCGCGCCCTGATCCGCCGCCCCTCGACGAGCGCGAAGACGACATTGGTATTGCCGGCGTCGATGGCGAGCAGCATCTTCCGTCCTAAACCTGGAACACGTCGGCCGCGTGAATGACACGGGTGCCGCCGCTCGCCAAGCGCAGGGTCAACGCGCCGTCGCCGTCCAGCCCCGCGAACAGCCCCTCCAGCACGCTTCCATCGGGTAGGCGCGCGGCGAGCGCGGTGCCAGGCGGATGCGCGCGGTCGAGCCAGCGGGCGCGGATCGGCGCGAGCCCACCCCCGCGCCACGTCGCCAGCCAGCGCGCGACCGCCTCCGCCAGCGTGTCGGCGAAATCACCGGGGTCGACGACGGCGCCGTGCTCGGCGAGGCTGGTCGTCGGCCGATCGGCGAGGTCGGGATGATGCGCCAGGTTGACGCCGATGCCGAGCACCACGGCGTCCTCTACCCGCTCCAGCAGGATGCCCGACAGCTTGGCGCCGCCCAGCAGCAGGTCGTTGGGCCATTTGATCGCCAGCGGCACGTCACGCGCATGGACGCGCACCGCCTCGTCGAGCGCGACCGCCGCGACTAGCCCCAGCGTGGCCGGCGACGGGTCGGTGGGGCGCAACCGCACCAGCGTGCTCGCATATAGGTTGCCGGGCGGCGATGCCCAGTTCCGCCCCTGGCGCCCACGCCCGGCGGTCTGGCGTTCGGCGCGCAGCCACACCCCCTCGCCCAGCCCGCTCCGGGCCAGCGCCGCCATGTCCGCATTGGTCGATCCCGTCTCCGCGACGGTACGGATCGCCGTCAGGGTAGCGGGAGCAGCGACCGCGCCGCCGCCATCGTCCAGACGCCCAGCGGCACGATCGCGAAATAGCCGATCGGCGACACGAACAACGCGGTCGCGGCGATCAGCCCACCCTCGATCCGGCTGGTGATCGGGGGAAAGCTGCCCGCCGGCTCGTCGAAATACATCAGCTTGACGATGCGCAGGTAGTAATAGGCGCCGACGGTGGACAGCGCGATGCCGATCACCGCCAGCGGGAACAACCCCGCCTGGACCGCCGCGTCGAACACGACGAACTTGGCCCAAAAGCCGAACAAGGGCGGAATGCCGGCCAGCGACAGCATGAAGATCGCCAGCGCCGCCGCCAGCGCGGGACGGGTGCGCGACATGCCCGCCAGCGACGCGATGCTCTCGACGGGCGTGCCGTCCGGCTCGCGCATCTGGAGCACGACCAGGAAGCTGCCCATCGTCATCGCGATATAGATGGCCATATAGGTCAGCACCGACGACACGCCCTCGACCGATCCGGCGGCCAGCCCGATCAGCGCGAAACCGACATTGTTGATCGACGAATAGGCGAGCAGCCGCTTGATGTTGGTCTGGCCGATCGCCGCCACCGCGCCGAGCGCGATCGAGGCGAGCGCGGCGAAGATGACGATCTGGCGCCACTGGAACACCGCCGGCCCCATCGCCTCCATCGCGACCCTGACCGCCAGCGCGACGGCGGCGACCTTCTGCGCGGTCGCGAACAGCGCGGTCACGGGCGTCGGCGCTCCCTCGTACACGTCGGGGGTCCACATGTGGAACGGGACGGCGGCGATCTTGAACGCGATGCCGGCGAAGACGAAGACCAGCCCGAACAGCAGCCCCGTCGACAGCTCGGCGCGCGGCACGGAATAGGCGTCGGCGATGCCGGTGAAGAGCGTCGTGCCGCTGAACCCGTAAACCAGCGATATGCCGTAGAGCAGGATGCCCGAGGCGAGCGCGCCCAGCACGAAATATTTCAGCCCCGCCTCCGCCGAGCGCGTGTCGCGCCGCATGAAGCTCGCCAGCACATAGGAGGACAGGCTCTGCAGCTCGAGTCCGACATAGAGCGTCAGCAGGTCGCCCGCCGACACCATCATCCCCGCGCCCGCGGTGGAGAGCAGGATCAGCACCGGATATTCGGGACGCAGATCGTCGCCCGAGGTCCGCTCGAAAAAACCGGACGCCATGACGATGGCGACCGCCGACGCGAGATAGATCAGCACCTTGGCGAAGGCGGCGAAGGCGTCGGCGCGGTAGAGCCCGCCGAACGCCGTGCCCCCGCCCGAGGCCGGACCGGCGAGCGCCACTGCCGCGCCGCCGATGATCGCGATCGCGGTCCACGATACGGCGCGGGTCGATTTCTGCCCGCCCCAGGCGCCGACCAGCATCAGCGCGATCGCGCCGAGCGACAGCACCAGTTCGGGCAGGGTCATCAACAGGTTGTCGGCATAGGTCATCAATGCGCGCCCTCATGCGCCGCGGCGGGCGCGGTCACGGCCACGGGTCGCCCGGCGGTCGGGCGGGAGTCGCTGACCGGAGTCGCGCGCTCGATCCGCGCCAGCAGCCGGCCGACATCGTCGCGCATCGGCGCCATGAAACTCTCGGGATAGACGCCCATCCACAACACTACGCCCGCGATGGGCGCGAGCAGCCACAGCTCGCGGCGGCTGAGATCGGGCATGGCGCGCACGGCGTCCGACCCGATCTCACCGTAGGCGACGCGGCGATAGAGATAGAGCGAATAGGCCGCGCCCAGGATGATGCCGGTGGTGCAAAGCAAGGCGGTCCAGGTCGATACCTGATAACTGCCGAGCAGGCTGAGGAACTCGCCGACGAAGCCGCTGGTCCCCGGCAGGCCGATCGTGGCCATGGTGAAGAGCAGGAAAAATACCGCGAAGGTCGGCATCACGCTCGCGACGCCGCCATAGGCCGCGATCTCGCGCGTGTGGAGCCGGTCGTAGATGACGCCCACGCACAGGAACAATGCCGCCGAGACGAGGCCGTGCGAGAGCATGACGATCATCGCGCCCTCGATCCCCTGCCGGTTGAACGCGAACAGCCCGATCGTCACGATCGCCATGTGCGCGACCGACGAATAGGCGATCAGCTTCTTCATGTCGGCCTGCACCAGCGCCACGAGCGAGGTGTAGATCACGGCGACCGCCGACAGCGCGAACACGATCCAGGCGAGCTGCCCCGACGCTTCGGGAAACATCGGTAGCGAGAAGCGCAGGAAACCATAGCCGCCCAGCTTCAGCAACACGCCCGCCAGGATGACCGACCCGGCGGTCGGCGCCTGGACGTGGGCGTCGGGCAGCCACGTATGGACGGGCCACATCGGCATCTTGACCGCGAAGGACGCGAAAAAGGCGAGCCACAGCCAGGTCTGGGCTTGGCGGTCGAAGTCGTGCGCCATCAGCTGCGGGATGTAGGTCGTCCCCGCCGCGCGCGTCATGTACAGCATCGCGATCAGCATCACGAGCGAGCCGAGCAGCGTGTAAAGAAAGAACTTGTAGCTGGCGTAGATGCGGTTCGCGCCGCCCCAGATACCGATGATCAGGAACATCGGGATCAGACCGGCTTCGAAGAAGATGTAGAACAGGAAGATGTCCTGCGCCGCGAAGGTGCCGATCATCAGCACCTCGGTCAGCAGGAAGGCGGACATATATTCGGGCACGCGCTTCTCGATCGCGTTCCAGCTCGCGCCGATGCAGATCGGCATCAGGAAGACGCTGAGCATGATCAGCAGCAGCGCGAAGCCGTCGATGCCCAGCGCCCAGGCGAAGCGCCCGAAGGCCGGCTGATATTCGACGAACTGCCACTGCGCCCCGCCGGTCTCGAACCCCGTCCAGAGCAGGATGCCGAGCAGGAGGTCGACCAGCGTGGCGGCCAGCGCCAGCCAGCGCGCCTCGCGCGCGGACACGAACAGGCAGGCGACCGCGGCGAGCGTGGGCACGCCGAGCATCAGCGACAGGATGGGATAGCCTCCGGTCACCGGGTCAACCCGCGATGGCCCAGGTCACCGCGGCGGTGAGCCCGATCAGCATGACGAAGGCATAGGTATAGATGTGTCCAGTCTGAAGTCTCGCCGCCGCGCGCGTGCCCGCCTGCACGACCCAGGCCGACCCGTTGGGGCCGAAACGGTCGATCGTCTTCTCGTCGCCGCGGTGCCAGAACAAGCGGCCGAGCGCGAAGGCGGGGCGGACGAAGATGAGGTGGTACAACTCGTCGAAATACCATTTGTGGAGAACGAAGTCATAGACGACGCGGAAGGTGTCCGCCGTCCGGGCGGGCGCGTCGGCCGAGCGGATGTACATCGCCCAGGCGAGCGCCAGCCCGGCCAGCATCGCGATCGTCGCCGACAGCTTCACCGGCAGCGGCACCTCGTGCATTTCGTGCATCAAATGCTCGCGAAAGGCGATGCTGCTGCGCCAGAACTCGGCCCCGGCCTCGGGCTCGATGAAGAAATGGTGGAAGGCGAAACCGGCCGCGATCGCGCCGACCGACAGGACCAGCAGCGGCGCCAGCATCGACCAGGGGCTTTCATGCGGATGATAGCCGCCGGTGCCGTGCGGGACATGGCCTTGCGCGGCGTCGTGGGTAGACGGCGTGTGCCCGCTATCCTCGCCCGCGGGATGCGCCTGCTGGTCATGGCCATGGCCGTGCGCGTCGTGGAGCGCATGCTGGATATGCTCGGACGCCGCCCAGCGCGGCTGGCCCCAGAAGGTCAGGAACATCAGCCGCCACGAATAGAAGCTGGTCATGAAGGCGACGAGCATTCCCACCATCGACACGCCCAGCCAGCCCGACGCCCAGCTCGCCTCGATGATGGCGTCCTTGGAATAGAAGCCCGCGAAACCGCCCACGCCGTACAGCCCGACCCCGGTGATCGCGAGCGTGCCGATCAGCATGGCCGCGAAGGTCAGCGGGATCGCCTTACGCAGGCCGCCATAGAAGCGCATGTCCTGCTCGTGATGCATTGCATGGATCACCGATCCCGCACCTAGGAACAGCAGCGCCTTGAAGAAGGCATGGGTGAACAGGTGGAACATCGCCGCGCCGTACGCGCCGACGCCCGCCGCGAAGAACATGTAGCCGAGCTGCGAACAGGTCGAATAGGCGATCACGCGCTTGATGTCGGTCTGGACCAGCCCGACGCTGGCGGCGAACAGGCAGGTCGCGGCGCCCACCGCCGTCACGACGCCGAGCGCTACCGGCGCGGCCTCGAACAACGGGCTCAGGCGGCAGACCATGAACACGCCCGCGGTGACCATCGTGGCGGCATGGATCAGCGCCGACACCGGGGTCGGCCCCTCCATGGCGTCGGGAAGCCAGGTGTGGAGCCCCAATTGCGCCGACTTCCCCATCGCGCCGACGAACAGCAACAGGCACAACACCGTCAGCGTGTCCGCGCGCATCCCCAGAAAGCCGATCGTCGACCCGCTCATCCCCGGCGCCGCGGCCAGGACCTCCGGGATCGAGACGGTGCGGAAGACGAGATAGACGCCGAAGATCCCGAGCATGAAGCCCAGATCGCCGACGCGGTTGACGACGAACGCCTTGATCGCGGCGGCGTTGGCGGACGGCTTCTTGTACCAGAATCCGATCAGCAGGTAGGAGGCGAGCCCGACGCCCTCCCAGCCGAAGAACATCTGGACCAGGTTGTCCGCCGTCACCAGCATCAGCATCGCGAAGGTGAAGAGCGACAGATAGGCGAAGAAGCGCGGCTGGTCCGGATCCTCGTCCATATAGCCCCAGCTATACAGGTGGACGAGCGCCGAAACCGAGGTGATGACGACCAGCATGACCGAGGTCAGCGCGTCGACGCGCAGGCCCCAGCTGACGTCCATCTCGCCCGACACGATCCAGGACATGACGGGGGCGACATAGGAGGGCGTCTCGCCACCCAGGAAACCCAGGAAGATCGGCCAGGACAACAGGCACGACGCGAACAGCGCGCCCGTAGTCAACAGCTTGGGCACGACCCCGCCGAATTTGCGGTTGCCGAGTCCGGCGATGACGGCCGCGAGCAGCGGCAGGAAGACGATCAGGTGGATCAAGCGCTCAACCCTTCATCCGGTCGACATCATCGACCGCGATGGTGCCGCGACCGCGGAAATAGATGACGAGAATGGCGAGCCCGATCGCCGCCTCGCCCGCCGCGACGGTCAGCACGAACATCGCGAACACCTGGCCGACCAGGTCGTTCAGATGCGCGGCGAAGGCGACCAGGTTGATGTTCACCGCCAGCAGGATCAGCTCGATCGCCATCAGGATGACGATCAGGTTCTTGCGGTTCAGGAAGATGCCCAGCACCCCCATGGTGAACAGGATCGCCCCGACGACGAGATAGTGGATCAACCCGATCACAGTCGCACTCCCTGCCCGATCGGCGGATTGGTGTTGCGCGTTGCGTCCTGCGGGCGCCGGGCGTTCTGGCGCGATACGTTCTGCGCGCGCACGCCCCCGCGCTGGCGGTGCGTCAGCACGATCGCGCCGATCATCGCGACCAGCAGCACCAGCCCCGCCGCCTCGAAGATGAACAGGTAGCGGGTGTAGAGCAGCCCGCCGATCGCCTGGATATTGGGAATACCGGCCACCGTCGGCGCGGTCCGCCGGGCCAGCTCGATCCCGCCCGCGCCATAGGCACCCAGGCCGATGATGATCTCCGCCAGCAACGCCGCCGCCAGCGCGAGGCCCAGCGGCAGGTAGCGCACGACGCCCCGGCGCATCTCCGCCAGGTCGATGTCGAGCATCATGACCACGAACAGGAACAACACCGCGACCGCGCCCACATACACGATGACGAGCAGCATCGCGATGAACTCCGCCCCGACGAGCACCATCAGCCCTGCGGCGTTGAAGAAGGCCAGGATCAGCCACAGCACCGAATGGACCGGGTTGCGCGACGATATCGTCATCGCGGCGGACGCGATCACGACGGTCGCGAACAGATAAAAGGCGATGGCCTGGATCAACGACGAGCCCCGTTTTCGCGGGAATGACGGAAATGAATCGGCTGCTCATCGTGACGGCCTGCGCCTACCGGTAGGGGGCATCGGCGGCAAGGTTGGCCGCGAGCGCCCGCTCCCATTTGTCGCCGTTGGCGAGCAGCTTCGCCTTATCGTAGAGCAATTCCTCCCGGGTCTCGGTCGCATATTCGAAATTCGGCCCCTCGACGATAGCGTCGACCGGGCAGGCTTCCTGGCAGAGGCCGCAAT
>NZ_DASVRV010000010.1:0-45253 GCF_036388435.1 Sphingomonas sp. | reverse complement strand
GGGGTACGGCTCGACAGCTGACGGAATTCGCGGATATCGTCGAGCGACACGGCCGGCCGCCCGGTCTTGTTGCCGTCCGCGTCGATCTCCTCGATGCCGGCCAGGTGGATCAGCGCGTATAGCAGCATCGACGCATGGCCGACCGACAGCACGAAGCGGTCCCGATTGGGCCAGTCGGGCCTGGCGGGGTCGTAGCGCAGGAACCGGGTCCAGATCGTGTGCCCGACGGGTGCCAGCGCCATCGGCGTGCCGGGATGCCCCGAATTGGCCTTTTGCACCGCGTCCATCGCGAGCGTGCGGATCGTGTCGATCGCGAGGCGTTCGGGGGACCCGTCCCCCTGATAAGCGTCGGCGCGATACGCGTCGACGCCGTGCCGCTCGGTGGTGCTCACGTCGGTCATCTCTGCCTCATGTGGTTCGGGGGTCGAACGCGGGGCGCGCGTTAGGGTTGCCCCTTAATCCGGATCGGCAGGTCGTTCCAGCTTCGTCACGACCCCGTCCGTCGCCAGATAGGCCGCATCGACTTCCGACAGGAACAGCCCGTGGCCGAGCACGCCCGGGATCGCCTGGAGCCACGCCGCCGTCCCTTGCGGGTCGGACAGATCATGAAAGGCGCAATCGACGACCAGCATCTGCTGATCGGTCCGGTAGGGCTCGCCTCCAGCCATCCGCAGCAGCGGGTCCGACCGTTCCGTGAGCATCCGCGCCACGAAACCATGGGCGAAGGGCAACACCTCGACCGGCACCCGCGCCGCGCCGATCGCGCCCACGCGCTTGGCCCCGTCGGCGATCACCACCATCCGGTCGCTGGCGGCGGCCACGCACTTCTCGCGCAGCATCGCCCCGCCCGCGCCCTTCACCACCAGCAGCCGGTCGTCGATCTCGTCGGCGCCGTCGATCGTCAGGTCGACCCGGGCGACCCCCGCGAAATCGTGGACGCGGATGCCCAGCTCGCGCGCCAGCGTTGCCGACGCCTCGCTCGTCGCGACCGCGTCGATGGCGAGACCGCCCGCGACTATCCGTCCCAGCGCCCGAATCATGTGCGCGGCGGTGGAGCCGGTGCCCAGCCCGACCATCATCCCCGCGCGGACCTCCAGGACGGCGGCCTCGGCGGCCGCGCGTTTGTCCCCGTCGGCGCTCATGCGGCGAGCTCCGCCGCTTCGAGCGCACGACCATAGGAGGCGGCGTTCCCCGACCAGTTCTGCGTGATCCGCCCGTCGGCGCGCTTGTACCAGCTATGGCAGGCGGGGTCGGCCCATACCGTTTGCGCCAGCGCCGCCTGCTGCTCGGCGTCCTGCCGCGCCTGCGCCGCCGCCGATATCTCGACTGTGCCCGCCCGCTCGACCGCGCGCACCGCGAAGTCGACCTGCCGCTCCATCATATAGGTGATCGAATTGTGCCCCAGATTCGTCCCCGGCCCGTAAATGACGAACATGTCGGGGAAGCCGTGGACGAGCATCCCCAGATAGGCGCTCGGCGCCGCCGCCCAGGCGTCGCGGAGCGACAGCCCGTCGCAGCCCAGCACCTCGAACGACCAGTTCCAGTCGGTCGTCGCGAACCCCGTCGCGAACACCAGCGCGTCGAGCGGGTGGAACCCCGCTTCCGTCTCCACGCCGTCCGCCGTCACCCGCAGGATCGCCGCATCGTCGAGCGCGACGTTCTCGCGCATCAGCGCCGGATAGAAATCGTCGGCGAACAACACCCGCTTGCACCCGATCGGATAGTCGGGCGTCAGCCGCGCCCGCAGCGCGGCGTCGGGCACCTGCGCGGCCAGATGGTCGAGCGCGATCCGCGTGAAGGCCGCGCGACCCTCGGGCGTCCATTCGAACACCTGCCAGAAATAATGGTCCGCATTCTCGAAGATCATCTCGCGCTGCATCGCGCCCAGCTTCACCGCCATTTCGGGGCGAGTGAACATCAGTGCCAATTCCTCCGGCGTGACCGCCTTGTCGTCGCGCGGCGCGATCCAGTTGGGCGAGCGCTGGAACACGGTCAGATGGTCCGCCACCTTGGCTAGTTCCGGCACGAGCTGCACCGCGCTCGCCGCCGTACCGATCACGCCGACGCGTCTGCCAGTGAGGTCGATCCCCTCGGGCCAGCGCGCCGAGTGGAACGCGTCGCCGGCGAAGGCGTCCAGACCCGGCAGGTCGGGCACCGACGGACGGCTCAACTGCCCCACCGCGGGCACGAACAGGTCAAAGCGCTCGGCGGCACCCTTGGTCGTCTCGACGATCCAGCCGTTCCCGTCCCACGCCGCGCGCGTGACGCCCTCGTCCAGCCTCAGGCCCTCGCCCAGCCCGAACCGCTCAACCAGCCCCTCGGCATAGGCCAGGATCTCCGGCTGGCGCGCGTAATGATGCTGCCAATGCGGATTGGGCGCGAAGGACAGCTGGTACAGGATCGCGGGCACGTCGCACGCGCAGCCGGGATAGCGGTTGTGGCGCCACACGCCCCCGACCCCGTCCGCCGCCTCGAAGACGCGCACCTCGTGTCCCGCCTCGCGGAACCGGATCGCCGCCGCCAGCCCGCCCAGCCCCGCGCCGACGATGCAGACGGTCCTGCCCGTCATCAGCGCTGCATCTGCTTCATCATCTCCATGGGCATCATATTATGGTTGAGGTGCGACATGATCCAGATCGACCCCACCAGCACCAGCCCCACGATCAGAACCCCGAACGCCAGCGCGAGGACATTGTTGGTGTTGTCCGGCCCGGTCGTGATGTGGAGGAAGAACACCAGATGCACCCCCATCTGCCCGATCGCCAGCGCCACCAGGAAGACCGGAACGCCCGGCACGTAGATCACGTCCGTCTGCACCGCCCAGAAGGACGCCGCCGTCAGCGCGGCGGCGGCGATCAGCCCGACCACATAGCCGCGAATACCGCTGGCGACGTCGAAGCCGTCGGCCTCGCTCTCGTCGCCCGGCGCATTGTCGGTGTCGCTATGCTCCGTCCGCTCGCGCTCGCTCATAGGATCACCCCGAACAGATAGACCACGGTGAACAGCGCCACCCAGATGATGTCCAGCGCGTGCCAGAACAGCGCCCAGCACAGGATGCGCCGCTCGATGTCGTCGCGAAAGCCCTTGGCGAGCACCTGCGCCATCATCGTCAGCAGCCAGAGCAGCCCGGCCAGCACATGGACGCCGTGCAATCCGACCAGCGCAAAGAAGCTCGACAGGAACGCGCTGCGGTCGGGGCCGTATCCCTCGCCGATCAGATGGGCGAACTCGTACAATTCCATCGCCAGGAACCCGGCGCCGAGCAGGCCCGTCGCCGCCATCATGAGCTGGAACCAGAAGACGTCGCGCTTCGCCACCGCCAGCGTCGCCATGCCGCAGGTGAAGGAGGACAGGAGCAGCAGCGCCGTCTCGCCCAGCACGAAGGGCAGCTCGAAGATGTCGCGCCCGCGCGGTCCCCCGGCCAGCTCGCCCGCCAGCACCGCATAGGCGGCGAAGAACGCCGCGAACATGACGAAGTCGGACAGCAGGAAGATCCAGAAGCCATAGCCGACGATGATGCGCTTGGGCGCCGGCCCGCGCTCGCCGATCGGGCGCTCGTCCCCATGGCCCAGCCGGTGCGGGTCGCCATGCCCGGCACGGTGCCCACCCTGGGCGGTGGTCGCGCTCATGCCGGCACCTCGCGCGGCAGGCCGAGCAGCTTGGCCTTGGCGGCGCGGCGCTCGTCGTCGAGCCGCTCCACCTCGTCGGCGGGCACCTCGAACTCGTGATGGTCGCGCCAAGCGAACAGGGTGAAGGTCGCCCAAGCGCCGAGCACGCCCAGGACCACCAGCCACCAGATGTGCCACACCGCCGCGAAGCCCAGCACGGTCGTGAAGAAGGCGGTGATGAAGCCGGTCGGCGAGTTGCGCGGCATCTCGATCGGTTCATAACGCTCGGGGCGTTCGCTCAAGCGCTTCTCCTCGATCGCCTTGCCCTTCAGCGACCAATAGGCTTCCTCGTCCGACACGTCGGGCAGCACCGCGAAATTGTAGAGCGGCGGGGGCGAGGTAGTCATCCATTCCAGCGTCCGCCCGTCCCACGGATCGCCGGTCTCGTCGCGCCGCTGGTCGCGCGTCCTGATCGACACCCAGAGCTGGACGATCTGGCACAAGATGCCCAGCGCGATGATCGCGGAGCCGACGCTGGCGACGATCAGCCAGGGCGTCCACGCCTCTACATAATGCGCGTTCATCCGCCGCTGCATCCCCATCAGCCCCAGCACGTAGAGCGGCATGAAGGCGACGTAGAAGCCGACGATCCAGCACCAGAAGGCGCGTTTGCCCCAGACCTCGTCCAGCGTGAAGCCGAACGCCTTGGGGAACCAATAGGTATAGCCCGCGAACAGCCCGAACAGCACCGCCGGAATGACGATGTTGTGGAAATGGGCGACCAGGAACAGCGAGTTGTGGAGCACGAAATCGACCGGCGGGATGGCGAGCAGCACGCCCGACGCGCCGCCGATCACGAAGGTGACGATGAACCCGATCGAATAGAGCATGGGCGTGGTGAAGCGGATGCGTCCGCGGAACATGGTGAACAGCCAGTTGAACACCTTCACGCCCGTCGGCACCGCGATGATCATCGTCGTCACCCCGAAGAAGCCGTTCACGTCCGCGCCCGCCCCCATGGTGAAGAAATGGTGCAGCCAGACGGTGAAGCTCAGCAGGCAGATGACCATGGTCGCGACGATCATCGACCGATAGCCGAATAGCGGCTTGGACGAGAAGGTCGACACCACTTCGGAGAACACGCCGAACACCGGCAGCACCAGGATGTAGACCTCGGGATGCCCCCAGGCCCAGACCAGGTTGACGAACATCATGGCGTTGCCGCCCGCGTCGTTGGTGAAGAAATGGAAGTCGAGATAGCGGTCGAGGAGCAACATCCCCATCGTCGCGGTCAGGATCGGAAAGGCGGCGACGATCAGCAGATTGGCCGCCAGCGACGTCCAGCAGAACATCGGCATCCGCGTCAGCCCCATGCCGGGCGCGCGCATCTTGAGGATGGTGGTGACCAGGTTCACCCCCGACAGCAGCGTCCCCACCCCCGCGATCTGGAGCGCCCATAGGTAGTAATCGACACCCACGCCCGGCGAGAAGCGCAGCTCCGACAGCGGTGGATAGACGACCCAGCCCGTCTTCGCGAACTCGCCCACGACCAGGCTGATGTTGACGAGCAGCGCGCCCGACGCGGTCAGCCAGAAGCTGACATTGTTGAGCGTCGGGAACGCCACGTCGCGCACGCCCAGCTGGAGCGGGATCGCGAAGTTCATCAGCCCCGTCAGGAACGGCATCGCCACGAAGAAGATCATGATCACGCCATGCGCGGTGAACACCTGATCGTAATGCTCGGGCGGCAGGTAACCGCCGTTATTGTACATCAGGTCCTGGTGCGTGCGCATCAGGATCGCGTCGGAAAAGCCGCGCAGCAGCATGACCAGTGCGAAGATGCAGTACATGATGCCGATACGCTTATGGTCGACCGAGGTGATCCACTCGCGCCACAGATAAGGAAACCAGCCCTTGCGCCAGACATAGAACAAGGTGGCGAACAGGACGCCGCCGACCGCGGCACCCGCGAGCAGCGGGATCGGCTCCTCCCACGGGATCGAGTTGAGGCCGAGCTTGCCCGTCACCGGATTCCACTCGTTGGGCGGCTTGCTCACTCCGTGTCCTCCCGGCCGCTGCGTTGTTCTTCGCTCGCCCTGACGCCCGATTGCTTCAACGCCGCTTCGTACAGCCCCGGCGCGACCGCGCGGTAGGTATAGGGCTTGGACGTGGCCGCCTGCCGCTCGATCTTCAGATAGCCCGGCGCGTCGAGCACCGGTCCCGCCCGCCTGGTCCGCGCCACCCACGCCGCGAACTCCGCGGGGGTCACCGCGTCGGCGAAGAACGCCATCTCCGAAAATCCTTCGCCGCTATAATGCGCCGACAGGCCGCGGTAGCGCCCCGGCTTGTCGGCCTGGAGGTTCAGCTTTCCGTCCATCCCCGCCATCGCGTACATCTGGCTGCCGAGCCGGGGCACCATGAAGCTGTTCATGACGGTGCCCGACGTGATGCGGAAGGAAATGGGCGTGCCCGCCGGGATGACCAGGCGATTGACGCTCGCCAGCCCCTGTTCGGGATAGATGAACAGCCATTTCCAGTCGAGCGAGATCACCTGCACCGGCAGCGCGCGAACGGGGGAGCGCAGCGGGCGCGACGGTTCGAGTTCGTGGCTGCCGATCCAGGCGATCCCGCCCAGGAAGATGATGACCAGTGCCGGGATCGACCAGACCAGCAGTTCCAGCCGCCCGGAATAGGACCAGTCTGGCGTGTACTGGCCGCGCGGCCGTTTCGCGCTGTAGCGCCAGGCGAAGTACAAGGTCAGCACGATGATCGGCACGATGATCGCCAGCATGATGACGACCGCGTTGAAGAACATCGCGCGCTCGCCCGCCGCGACCGGCCCGGCGGGATCGAGCAGCCCCATCTCGCCGCATCCGGCGAGCGCCGCGACCGGCGCGCAGACGCCGGCGCGCGCCCATACTCCCCCTCGGATCAGTCCGGGCATTCGCGACCTCCCTGCGGTTGCGCTCGTCTAGCGGTGGGCGCAGCCGCGATCAAAGCCTTTCCGAATGGAATTGATCAAAGCGTGCCAAAGATCACGAACAGGCGATAAAATCGGCAATGCATGTTGACCCGTAAGAAAAGTCAACTACTTAGCGATCGATTAGACCATCAGGAGCATTTCATGTCCGAAGATATCGCCGATACCAATGCGCTCGAACTCGCAACCGAACTCACGATCGCTTGGCTCGGCAATCCCAATACCCGCATCTCCGCCGACGAGGTGCCCTCGTTCCTGCGCCGGATGCATGAAACCGTGTCCGAACTCACCGCCGGTGCGGCCGATGCGCCCGCGCCCGAGCCGCAGGCCGAATACACGCCCGCCGTCAGCGCCCGCAAGTCGCTCGCATCGCGCGAGCACATCATTTCGATGATCGACGGCAAGCCTTACAAGACGTTGCGTCGCCATCTCGCGACCAATGGCCTGACGCCGGAACAATATCGCGAGCGCTTCGGCCTCAAGCCCGACTATCCGATGGTCGCCGAAGCCTATTCGGAATCGCGCCGCGCCATGGCGAAGCAGATCGGCCTGGGCCGCAAGTCGACGCGCACCCCGACCGAAGACGCGCCCGCTGCCGCCAGCGATGCGGCCCCCGCCCCGCGCGGCCGCCGCAAGGCCGCCCCGGCCGAGTGACCGACCCCGAGGCGCCGTTCCCGGGACGGCGCCTCAGCTTCCGAACGCGCCCTTGCGGTACAGTAAGGTGATCGCGACGCGCCGGTTGCGCGGGTCGCCGGGCACGTCGCGGATGATCGGCTCGCGGTCGGCGACGCCCTCGATCCGCTCGAACCGCGCTTCCGGGATGCCGCCCAGCGCCAGCCGGCGGCGCGTCGCCTCCGCCCGTCCCGACGACAGCGTCCAGTTGTTCATCGCCCGCGGATCGCCGAACGGCACGCTGTCGGTATGGCCGCGGATCATCACCGGGTTGCCGGTGCCGCGGATCGCGGCGGCGATGGTGCCGATCAGCTCCGACGCCCGTCCCTCCAGCGCGGTCGTGCCCAGGTCGAACATCGAATAATCGGCGTCGTCGATCAGGTCGATCCGCATCCCCTGCTGCGTCATGACGAAGCGGATGTTCTTGGCGAGCTTGGCCATCGTCCCGCTCTCGCGGATCCGCGCCTCGACCTGTTTGCGCATCGCCTCGAAATTGCGCTGATCCTCGGCCGCGACCTTGGGATTGCGGAGCGATCCCTTGTCGCCGGTGCCCGATTTCGGGCCGCCGCCATTGGGGACGGGCTGGATCATCGCCTGCATGAAGGACTGGCCCGCTTTGGGGCCCAGCGTGTTCTGGCTCACCAGCGACTCGCCGCCCGCCGGGCCGGTGCCCCCCATGCCCTTCGATGCGGAGCTGACGAGGGTCGGCGCGAAATAGTCGGCGATGCCCTTGCGCGACTTCTCGTCGGTGGCGCCGAGCAGCCACATGAGCAGGAAGAACGCCATCATCGCGGTCACGAAATCGGCATAGGCGACCTTCCACGCGCCGCCATGATGGCCGCCATGGCCTTCGATATAGACCTTCTTGTAGATGATCCTGGGCGGCTGGTTCGAGCCGTGCGGCGCGCGCGCGGCCATCAGCGCGCGACCTCGATCGGTTCATGCGAAGCCGCCAAGGCGCGAAGGGAAGAAAGTCGGATCGCGCGGCGGCGCGGAGACACGGAGAAGAGGGCCTGCCGCGAGGCGGCCTTCATCGCCCCGACCGCCGAACGGTCGAAGCCGCTGACGCGGCGGGCATCGCCCAGCGCGCATCTCCTCCTCCGCGTCTCCGCGCCGCCGCGCGGACCCACCTTCTTCGCGCCTTCGCGCCTTCGCGTGAACACAATCACCGTCCCCTAAGCCCGTCAAACACCTCGGCGAAACCCGGCTGGTTCTTGTGCTTGATGCCCGAGCGCGCCGCCTCGATCACCAGCGGCTGCGGATGGCCGTGGAGCGAGGCGATGATGATCTGCTTGACCACGCCGTAAATGGCCGCGTCGGCGTCGATCACCTGCTTCAGTCGCGACGCCAGCGGCGACACGATGCCGTAAGCCAGGAGCACGCCCAGAAAGGTGCCGACCAGCGCCGACCCGATCATCCCGCCCAGCACGGCCGGCGGCTGGTCGATCGACCCCATGGTCTTCACCACGCCCAGCACGGCGGCGACGATGCCCAAGGCCGGGAGCGCGTCCGCCAGACTCGACAAGGTGGTGTGCGGTCCCTCGACCTCGTGGTGATGGGTCTTGATGGCGTTGTCCATCACGTCCTCGACCGCATGGACGTCGAGCGTGCCCGACGACACCACCACCAGCCGCAGCGTGTCGGCGATCAGGTTCACCAGGGTATGGTCGGCCTGGAGGCGGGGATATTCGGCGAACACGGCGGAGGATTTCGGATCCTCGACATGCGGTTCTAGCGCGATCGGACCCTCGGTGCGCAGCATCTTCATCAGCTTCGACACCAGGAAGATGACGTCCAGAAAGTCCTGCTTCTTCCAACGCGGGCCCTTGAACACCTTGCCCAGGCCGCCGCCCATGGCCTTCAGCTCGGCGCCCGAATTGCCGATGATGAGCGCGCCCGCCGCCGCCCCGCCGATGATGAGCATCTCGTGCGGGAGCGCGTGGAGCACGGGGCCCAGCGCGCCGCCGGTGATGGCGAATCCGCCGAACACCATGGCGATGAGGACGACGAGGCCGATTGCCGGAAACATGGTGCGGAACTTCCCCCAAACGCTTGTCGCTATTGGTAAGCGCGATTGGTGGAGAAGCCGTTACCGGGCGGCCCGATCCTGCCGGCGCGGACGGCCGTCAGCGCAGATAGTTGAACAGCGACAGGCTGGTCATCTTGGTGAAGCTCGCCTGCGTCGCCTGGAGCACGGTCAGCGTCTTCTGCAGCTCGGTGATCGCCGCGGTCACGTCCGTGTCCTCCAGCGCGGAGCGAAGCTCCTCGCGGTCCGTGTTGGTCTCGACGAGCACCGCCTGGCCGAGCTCGATCCGCGCCGCGCGCGCGCCCACCGACGTGCGGACCAGGTTCACCTGGTCGTCGGCGGCGTTCAGCTCGTCCAGCGCGTCCGACGCGACGCCCGCGCCGCCCGTGCCGGACTGGAGCGCGGTGGCGAGCGTGGACAGGACGGCGAGGATGTTGGTCCCCCCGAATTCGAACACGCGCGACGCGCTCTCGGTCGCCTGCACCGTCTGGCCGTCGCCGACGGGGATGTCGGACACCTTGGTCGCGACGAACGAGAAACTGCCATCGGGCGCGCGCTGCACGGCCTTGGTGCCGTCGGCGCTGCCGAACAGCGGCTCGCCCCGTATATCCTTGCTGTTGCCCAATTCCACGAGCTGGTCGACGATCGCGGCCAGTTCGGTGCCGATCACCGCGCGACTTTCGGGCGTGAGCGTGCCGTTACCCGCCTGGGTGGTCAGTACGATCGCGCGCTGGATCTGCAAGGTGATCGCGTCGAGCGTCGAGTCGGTCTGCTTCAGCAGCGCGCCGGCGACGGTCATGTTGCGGCCATAGACCCCGGCATCGGCGTCGCGGCGCTTGAATTCGGCGAGCTGCTGCGACGCGACCGCGTCGTCGGAGGGCGCCTTGAGCTTCTTGCCCGTCGCGATCTGCGTCTGCAGCTCGGTCGCGCGCGCGTTCAGCCCGCTCATCCGCTTGGACAGGCCGTCATAGAAGAGCGTGGTCGGAACCTGCATGGTGGCTTACCTGATCTCGAGGATCGAATTGAAGGTCTCGCGCGCGACCTGGATCACGCGGCTCGACGCCTGATAGGCCTGCTGGAACCGCAGCAGGTCGACCGCCTCGTTGTCCAGGTCGACGCCCGACAGGCTGGCGCGCGCCGTCACCGCGCCGTCGCGGATCGCGCCCTGCGCGTCGGCGATCGCCAGGCGCTGACGCAGCGCGGTCGCATTGTCGGTGACGAGCGCGGTCGCCGAAGCTTCGGCGCCCGTCGCGGTGCGGAGCGCCTCGAACCTGTTCAGGTTGGTGCCGTCGCGCGGTCCCCCGCCGACGCCGGCCGCGGCGATGCCGCTGGGATCGGTCATCGCGACGCCGAGTTCGGTCGGCGATCCGTTCGCGGCGAAGATCGGGCGGCCGGCGACGCCGTTCACGTCCTGGCCCGCCGCCTGGACGCCGTTCACGTCGGTGGCGAAGCGCGTGGCGACCGCGTCCAGCTGACGGCGCGTGTCGTTGATGCGTTGCGCGGCGTCGACGATGCCCGCCAATGCCCCGCCCTGGGGATCGACCACCCCGCCCTCGCCGCCAAAGGACAGCGTCAGCGCCACCGCCCCGCCCGCGCGTGCATAGCTGAGCTGGCCCGACCGCGCCGCGTCGACCATCACCGGGCCGTTCCGCCCGCCCAGCCGCACGGTCGCGCGGCCATAGGCGTCGAAATTCGCCTTCAGGTCGATCAGCGCGCTCATCTGTTCGAGCACCTGATCGCGCTGATCGGACAGCTGCGCCGCGGCGGCGGTGTCGCGCTGCGTGCGCCCCAGCCCCAGATTTATCTTGGCGAGCGTGCCCGCGAGCTGGGTCAGGTCGCGCGCCGACTGATTGGCGTTGGTGTCGAGATCGGCCGCGACCTGGTCGACCGCGCGGCCCGTGGCGGTGAACGCCGCCGCCGCCGACTCGGCCGCACCCAGCATCCCGGCGCGCAGCGCGCTCGACGCGGGTTCTGCGCCCAGCGCGCGGCTGGACGCGAAGAAACCCGTCAACCGCTCGGACAGCCGGTCGCCGGTCAGCGCGTCCTCGATGCCGTCGAGCCATTTGGCGCCAACCTCGGTGCGCGAGACGTCGGACGCGGCCGCGCGCACCGCCTCGCCGGCATAGACGTCGCTCGACCGGACGATCCCGGCCGCGCTGACGCCCAGACCGTTGGTCATCCCGCCCGATGCGAGCCCGCCGGTGACCTGCACCTCGCGCAGCGCGACCTGGCGGCGCGAATAGCCTTCGACCCCGGTATTGGCGATGTTCTCCGACACCGTCGTCAGCGCGGTCTGATAGGCGCGGACGCCCGATGCGCCGATGGACAGGAGGTCGCTCATTCCACCTTAATGGGGGACGATCCGTTAAGATCGGGTTGCGACCGGCTGAGAAATGCCGTCATCGCCTTGCCGATGCCGATCGGCGCGTGCTCGGCCATACTTTCCGCGATCCGCTGGTCCTGCATGTCGCGAAACGTGTCCAGCGCCTTGGACTCGAACAAGGTGTCGGCGAGCGACGCCTTGCGCATCGCCCCCAGCATCATCCCCGTGAACACCGATTCGAACTTGTCGCCCGCCTTTTTCAGATTGTCGGCCGAAGCGAGCCGCGTCGTGTCGCTCGAGATGCCGGTGATCGCGGTCATAGGATGATCAACTCCGCCTTGAGCGCGCCCGCCTGTTTCAGTGCTTCGAGGATCGCGACCAGATCGGCCGGGCTCGCGCCGATCGCGTTCACCGCCTTCACCACATCGGCCAGCTTGGGACCGGGGTTCAGCAGGAACATCGGCTTCTTCTCCTCCTCGACGCTGACGCTCGATCGCTGCTCGACCGCGGTCTCGCCGTTGCTCAGCGCCTCGGGCTGGACGACGCGCTGGGCCTCGTCGATGCGCACCGTCAGCTTGCCGTGACTGACCGCCGCCGGGCCGACGCGCACCGCCGAATTGATGACCACCGTGCCCGTGCGCGCATTGACGATGACCTTGGCCGAGGGTTCGGCCGCGACCACGTCGAGATTCTCGATCCGCGCCATCAGCGTGGCGCGGTTATGCGCGCCGCCGGCGGCGCGCACCTGCACCGACACCGCGTCGATCGCCTGCGCCGCGCCGGCGCCGAGCACTTGGTTGATCGCGCCCGCGACATTCTGCGCCGTCGTGAAGTCGGCGCGCTGGAGATTGAAGGTCAGCCCGGCCGACTGGTCGAACCCCGTCGCCACCGCGCGCTCCACGGTCGCGCCCTCGGGAATGCGGCCGCTGGAGGGAATGTTGACGACGATCTTGGACCCGTCCGCGCCCTCGGCGCCCAGTCCGCCGACCGCCAGATTGCCCTGCGCCATCGCATAGACCTGGTTGTCCGCGCCCAGGAGCGGCGTCAGGATCAGGCTGCCGCCGCGAAGCGACTTGGCCTTGCCCATCGACGCGACGGTGATGTCCAGCTTCTGCCCCGGCTTGGCGAAGGGCGGCAGCTCGGCGGTGATCATCACCACGGCGGCGTTCTTCATTCCCGGATTGACGCCGGGCGGCAGCTGCAAGCCGAAGCGCGACGCGACGGCTTTCAGCGACTGCACCGTATATTCCAGATTGTCGTCGCCCGTGCCGGGCAGCCCGACGACGACGCCGTAGCCGGTGAGCTGGTTCGAGCGGATGCCCTGGAACGCGCCCAGATCCTTGATCCGGTCCGCCTGCGCGGGCGCGGCGATCGTGAGGGTGGCGAAAAGGGTGAGGAAGAAGCGAAGCATGACGATCCTCAAAAGGGGCTCACGACCTGGAAGAAACGGCTCAGCCAGCCCTGGCGTCCGGCGCGCGCGACATCGCCCTTGCCGGTATAGCTGATCCGCGCATCGGCGACGCGGGTGGAGGCGACGCGGTTGTTCGCGTCCACGTCCGCCATCCGCACCACGCCCTTGATCCGCACGAACTCGTCGCCGCGGTTCAGGGTGACGCGCTTCTCGCCGCGCACCAGCATGGTGCCGTTGGGATAGACCTCGGCGACCGTCACCGAAACCTCCCCCGACAGCGAATTGGCCTGGTTGGTCTGCCCGGCGCCGTTGAAGTTGCGGTTGCCGCCGATCTTCACGTCGCTGGGATCGAACAGCGACAAGGGTCCCGTCGTCGGCGGCGCGATGCCGAACCCGCCGTCCGAGTCGAGCTTCGACCCGGCCGACTTGGTCGCCGCCGTCCGCTCCACGAGCACGATCGTCAGCGGATCGCCGACCCGCCGCGCGCGCCAGCCCTCGTGCAGCGCGGCATAGCCGTCCGCCGCCTGGAAGATCGACCCCGTCGCCGCGACCGGCACCGGCGCCATCGGCCGGGCGGCGGAATAATCCTCGGCCGGCTTCCCGCGCCCGAATAGCTGCGCCCCGGCGGTGCCCGGCGCCGTCGCCAGGCCGGCGAGCGCGACCAGCGCGACGCCGATGGGTGTCTTGGGGCCCATCACAGGTTCTGGTTCACATATTTGAGCATGTCGTCGGTCGCGGAGATCATCTTGGAATTGACCTCGTACGCGCGCTGGGTCTCGATCATGTCGACCAGCTCCTCGACGACGTTGACGTTGGAGGCTTCCAGCATCCCCTGGCGGACGCGCCCGCGCCCCTCCAGCCCGGCCACGCCCAGATTGGCCGCGCCGCTCGCCGCCGTCTCCGTCAGGTAATTGTCGCCCGCCGGTTGCAGCCCGGCGCCATTGGCGAAGCTGGCGACCTGGATCTGCCCCAGCTCCGACGCCTCGGTCTGCCCGGCCACCGTCGCCGACACGGTGCCGTCGGTGCCGATGGTGATCGCGGTCGCGCCCTCGGGCACGGTGATCCCCGGCTGCACCTGATAGCCCTCGCTCGTCACCAGCAGCCCTTCGGGGCTGCGCGAGAAGTTACCCGCCCGCGTATAGCCCAGCTGCCCGCCGGGCAGCTGCACCTGGAAATAGCCGTCGCCGTCCAGCGCCAGATCCAGGCTGTTGCCGGTCGTCTGCATCGACCCCTGGGTGTCGATCCGCGCCGTGCCCTGGACGCGGACGCCCGTCCCCAGGTTCAGCCCGGTGGCGTAGCGCGTCTCGCTGGTCGACGGGGCGCCGGGCGAGGTCACCACCTGATAGGCGAGCGTCTCGAACGCCGCGCGGTCGCGCTTGAACCCGGTGGTGTTCACGTTGGCGAGGTTGTTCGAGATCACCCGCATCCGGGTGTCCTGCGCGTCGAGCCCGGTGCGGGCGATATGCATGGCGGCGGAGGTCATGTGCTTTGGTCCTTAACCCGGCAGGCGCATCAGCGATGCGCCGCTTTCGTCCATGGTGCGGGCTTCCTTCAGGAGGTTGGCCTGCACTTCGTAGCTGCGCTGGTTCTCGATCATGTCGACCAGCGCCTGGGTCATGTTGACGTTCGATCCCTCCAGCGCGCCGGTCTGGACCTTGGCGTCCATGTCGTCGGGCAGCACGCCCCCGCCCCGCACGCGGAGCAGGTTGTCGAGCCCCTTGACGGTGTCCGACCCCTTGGTGCTCGCCAGCTTCAGCCGGTCGATCACCTGCGGCGCGTTGGGATCGCCGCCCTGGGGGACGATCGAGATCGTGCCGTCGGCGGCGATCGATATCCGGTCGGCGGGCGGCAGGGTGATCGGCCCGCTCCCCCCCATCACCGGAAAGCCGTCGCCCGTCTGCAGCACCCCCGACGCGGCGACGCTCAGGTCCCCGCGCCGCGTATACGCCTCCGACCCGTCGCCCGCCTGCACCGCCAGCCAGGCCTCGCCCGTCATCGCCACGTCGAGCGGCCGGTTGGTCTGCTGGATGGCGCCGGGCGAGCGGTCGGCATCGGTGACCTCCTCGCTGGTCGGCATCCGCGCCTCCAGCCGCGATCCGCCGCCTTTCAGTTCGATCCGGTCGAACACGACGCGGTCGGCGCGAAAGCCGGTGGTCGACACATTGGCCATGTTGTTGGCGATCGACGCCTGCGCCGCCATGTGCGCGCGCAGGCCCGTCGCCGCGGTGTAGACCAGCTTGTCCATCTTATCGGCCCCGCCCGTTCAGATCAGCCACGGATGTTGAAGATGGTCTGCGAGATCTGCGACGCGGTATCGAGCGCCTTGGCGTTCGCCTGGAAATTGCGCTGCGCCGCGATCAGCCCGACCAGTTCCTCCGTGATGTCGACGTTCGATCCCTCGATCGTGCCCGACATGAGCGACCCCAGCCCGTCGCTGCCGGCGCTCGACAGCAGCGCCATCCCCGACACGCCCGACGAGGTCCAATAGCTGTTGCCGTTCTGGCGCAGCCCTTCGGGCGTGGTGAAGCCGGCGATCGCCACCTTGCCCAGCGGCAGGGTCGTGCCGTCGGAGAAGGTGGCGGAGATCAGCCCGACCTTGTCGACCACCACGCTGGTGAACTCGCCCACCGTGGCGCCGTCCTGGCTGCGCGCCGCCACCGCAAAGGCCGATGCGCTCTGCGTGGAGCCCGCATAGTTGATCGACAGCGGCTGCGCGGCCACCGATCCCTTGGGCGTGAACGGGTCGAAGGCGGTCGCCGCGCCCGGCGCGGTCAGCGCGCCGGCCGCGTTGAACTGGAGCTGGATCGGCGTCGTCGCGCCGCCCACCTCCAGCTGCTTGTCGCCGACGAAACTGTGCACCGACCAGGTGCTCGCCCCGTCGGTGCGCGCGCTGTCGTCGTTGCGGACGTAATAGTTGGTCAGCGTCATCGCGTTGCCCGCCGCGTCGTAGATCGTCGAGGTGGTGGAGTTGTTGTACGTCGAGGTGTTGGTGCGGTTGAACGCCGTCGTCGGCACCGCCGCGGCGTCCGACAGGTTGATCCCCAGCGCCACGTTGCTGGTCGCGATCGGCACGCCGTTCACCTCGGGAATCTGGACCGCGATCAGCCCGTCCGACCCGGTCGCCGTCACGATCCCGCTCGCATCGACCGGATAGGCCTGAAGATAGGAACCCTGCGCGTCGACGATATAGCGGCTGGTATCGACCGAAAAGGCGCCGTTGCGCGTATAGGCGAGCGCGCCCGTCACCGATCCCGTCTTGACCGCGAAGAAGCCGTCGCCCGACACGGCGAGGTCGAGCGCCTTGGACGTGGAGGTCAGATTGCCCTGGCTGAACTGCTGGCGATTGGCCTTCACCACCGCGCCCGACCCGATCATCTTGCGCGGATCGGTCGACAGGTTGGACGCGATCACGTCGGCGAAATCGGTGCGCGATTTCTTGAACCCGCTGGTCGCGACGTTGGCGAGGTTGTGCGAGATGGTCGACATCTCGGTCTGCGAAGCCTGAAGGCCGGACAGCGACGTGTAGAAGGACATGGGGTTACTCCTGCGGAAAGGGAATCAGCCGACCTTGCGGACGGCGGTGACGGGAATGGGACCCAGGCCGGCCACGTCGAGGACGGGCGAGCCGGCGTTCATCGAAACGGTCTGGACGGGCGCCCAGACGAGCGTGCGCGCGGTTACCTCGCCCTTCGCGCCCGACGCCTGCGCGGTGACGGTGAACGGCCCCGCGCCGGCGTCGCCGCCCGCATCGGTCCTGCCGTCCCAGTCGAAGCTCGCGGTGCCGGCGGGCTGCTTGCCGAGCCGAAGCGTTTTCAGTACCTGGCCGTCGACGCTCGACAGGGTCACGGTCACGTCGGTGGCCGCGCCGTCCAGCTCGACCGCGCCCTCGATCCCGCCCGTGCTGCGTCCATAGGCGGTCGCGCCCTCGGTCAGCACGGTGCGTCCGACATAGCCCAGCGCCTCGGCGCTCGTCGTCCCGCCCAGCCGGTCGGCGATCGACTTCAGCGTGGTGCCCATCTCGCTGATGCCCGCCAGCGACGAGAATTGCGCCATCTGCGCGACCATCTGGGTATTGTCGACCGGCTCGAACGGGTCCTGGTTCTTGAGCTGCGCGGTCAGCAGCTTGAGGAAGTCGTTCTGCCCCAGCGACTGGCTGCCCGCCGCCTTGACGACGGGGCCGGTGGTCGGCGTGCCGATGCCCAGGTTGCGGACGGTGGCGTCGAAGGAAGTCGCCATGATCAGCGTCCCAGCTTGAGCGTGTCGATGATGAGCGACTTGGCGGTCTGCATCACCTCGACATTGTTCTGGTACGAACGCGCGGTCTCCATCATGTCGACCAGCTCGCGCGTCTCGTCGACCGCCGCGTCGAACACGTTGCCGTCCTTGTCCGCCAGCGGATTGGACGGATCATAACGCCGGGTCGGCGCCTCGCCCGCGGTCATGATGCGCTCCACGTCGACCGTCGCCAGCCCCGACGCGCCCGACGCCTTGTCGAAGCTGGTGCGGAACACCGGCTTCATGGTGCGGTACGCGGCTTCCTCGCTTCCCGCGACGCCGCCGGCATTGGCCAGGTTCGACGCGGTGGTGTTCATCCGCACGAGCTGCGCCGACATGGCGCGCCCCGCGACCTGGAATATGGATAGCGGACGGTCCACTCTATTCTCCCTTGAGCGCGCGGGTGAGCGTCGCGATGCGCCCGTTGAGAAAGGCGAGCGTCGTCTGATACTGGACCGCGTTCTCGGCGAAGGCGGTCTGTTCGGCCGACAGCTCCACCGTGTTGCCGTCCATCGAAGGCTGGGTGGGTACGCGGTATCGCACCGCGTCGGCCATGGTGGCCCCGCCCTCCATGCTGGAAAGCGCCAGCTGGAAATCGACGTCGCGCGCCTTGAAGTTCGGCGTGGACGCGTTGGCGATGTTCGACGCCAGCACGCCCATCCGTTCCGAACGAACCCGGAGCGCCGCACCATGTACCCCGAACAAACCGTCACCAGCCATTGCCGGCCTCCATCACGCCCCATTGCGCGACGGGGTTCTCGCAAGGGGTGTGCCAGTTGCGATCCCAGTGGCGATCATGGCGTGCGGGACGGGTTGCGACCGGCGGCACGCGGCAAGCGCTTGCCGGACGGACGGCAGCTTGCCGGAACACTGGCCGACGATCGCCACTTCCTTCCCTGGACAGGGAGGGGCTGGGGGTGGGTGGACGGAATGCGCGGTACCTGGTCACCGCCGATCCACGGGCGGAGGGTGGAACTTGCCGAACCCACGGTTTCACGTCCACCCACCCCCGACCCCTTCCTGTCCGGGGAAGGGAGAAGACGCGCACTCACTTGGCCCACCCCTTGCATCCGGTTCCCCGATGCCAGCGCTCGCCCAATTCCTCGACCTCACCGCGCTTGCCCTGGTCCTGGGCGGCACGGTGCTCGCATCGGTGCTGCGAACGCCGCGCGCCGCGCTGTGCCGGGCGATCGCTGCCCTGCGCACCCTCGCGCGCGCGCCCTTCGACGCCGCGCCGCTCCTCGACCAGATCGCCGCGCAGGGCCGCATCGCCCGGCGTCACGGCGTTCTCGCCCTCGACCGGTCGGTGATCGCCGACCCGGACGTGGCCGCCGCGCTCGCCGCGATCGTCGACGGCGTCGATGCGGCGAGCGTCACCCTTCTCCTCACGGAACGCCGCCGGGCGCGGGTCGAACGGCATCTCGGCGCCGCCGAATGCTGGGCCCAGGCCGCCGAGGCCGCCCCCGCCATGGGCATGATCGGTACGCTGATCGGTCTGGCGCGGATGTTCCAGGCGATGGACGATCCCGCCGCGATCAGCGGCGCGATGGCGGTGGCGCTGCTCGCCACGCTCTATGGCGCGCTCCTCGCCAATCTCGTCGCCGGCCCCGTCGCCGCCCGCCTGCGCGCCGCCGCACGGGTAGAGGCGTTCGAGCGCACCCGGCTGCAGGCCCCGCTCGCCGCGCTCGCCGCGCGCGAGGCGCCCGCGCGCACCCTGGCGAGCGTCGCGTGACCGACTTTCCCGCCTTCGTGCCGCCGCGCCCGGTCTGGCTGATGACGCTGGCCGATCTCGCCTTGCTGCTGATCGGTTTCCTGGTGCTGATCCACGCCACCGCGCCGCCGAAGCGCGACGCGCTCACGCAGGGCCTGCGCGAAGCGTTCGGCGCGCAGGCAGCGCCGCCCATCCCGCTCGCCTCGACCGCGATCGGGTTCGCTCCCGGCTCGGCCGCGCCGGGCGACCCGCGCGCGCTGGTCGGCTGGGCGACCGACGCCGCCCGCGATCCGCGGGTCGGCTTCACCGTCACCGGCGCGACCGACGGCACCGCCCGCGATGTCGACGCCGCGACCGGCAGCGCCGCCCTGCTCGCCGCCGACCGCGCGCGCGCCGCCGCGGTGCTGCTCGCGCCGCTGGTCGGCCCCGCGCGGCTGCGCATCGCCACCGATCCCCTGCCCGGCGGCCGCACCGCGACCGCGACGCTCGCCTTTGTCGGCGAGCGGCCATGATGGAGTTCCTGATGATCCGAGCCGTCCCGCTCCTGCTGCTCGCCGCGCCCTTGGCGGCGGCCGGCTTCCAGAACACCGCCACGCTCGACCGCGCGGTCGCGGGCTTCACCGGGCACGGCGCGGGCGAGGAGGGCGGTGCGCGCACCCCCGTCGATCCGCGTCTCAGACTGGCGACCTGTCCGATGGTCGCTTTGTCGTGGCGCACCCCCGCCCAGGACGCGGTGGTGGTCGCCTGTTCGGGCCCCGACTGGCGCATCTTCGTACCCGTGAAGCGATCCGTGCCGGTGACGGGAGCCGCCCGGGTCGTCGAACGACCGACGGTCGCCGGCCGCGCGGATGCCCGGCCGATGCCGGTCATCCGGCGGGGCGACCCCGTCGTGATCGAAGCGGGCTCGCCCGGCTTTTCGATCGCGCGCGAGGGCATCGCCATGGCCGACGCCGCCCCGGGGGCACGCTTCCTGGTCCGCGTCGCCGACACCCGCGCGCCCGTCCAGGCGGTCGCGGTGGAGCCCGGCCGGGCGACCCTGCCGGGCTGGGCCGATTGACCGATTTAAGTTTGGGCCGTTCCTGCCGTTTCCCCATGGGTCAGCGTCGAACCAGAGGGGGCGGACATGGTGGATTCGGTGGGCGGCAAGCCCTTCACGGTCGGGGAACGAAGCATCGGGCGCATCGAACGCGTGGGCGTGGCCCGAGCGATCGAAACGCCCAAGCGCGCCGTGCCCGATGCCGGGCTCGCGGCGCCGACGACCGGTCTGCGCCAGGTCGCCCGCGATCTGGCGAGCGCGCCGCCGGTGGATGCCGACCGCGTGTCGCGGATCCGCCAGGCGATCGCCAACGGCACCTTCCCGATTTCGCCGGCGACGGTCGCCGACCGACTGCTCGCGTTCAAGCTGAACTGGAACGGCAATGACCAGGCGTGATGCCCTGTTGCAGGTGATCGATGCGCTCCACGACGAGATCGCGGCGCTCAAGGTCAACGATGTCCACGCGCTCGAACGCGCCACCGCGACCAAGCTCGCCGGGATCGAGGCGATCGCCGCCGCCGGCACCGGCCCCGCCGGCTCCGAGCTGCGCGAACTCGCCGACGAGGCGAACCGTTTGAACGAGACGTGCCGGATCTATGTGAACCTGATGGCGGCAAATGTCCGCCGCCGCCTGCAAACGCTGACCGGCGATGCGGGCTCGGGCTACCGTCCGCTGGTCAGCGCCTACGCCTGAGCGCGGCTGTTGGCACGGCCCTTGCTGATGTTCCGTCAGCATGACCGTCAACGCCATCACCGCCAACCGCGTCCAGTCCGCCATCGCGCTTGCGAGCAGCCGGACGGGGATCGACTTCGATTATCTGCTCGGCCAGGCCAAGCTGGAATCGGGGCTCGACCCCAGCGCGCGCGCGGGTACCTCGTCCGCGACCGGCCTGTACCAGTTCATCGAACAAAGCTGGCTCGCCGTCGTCAAGAAGCATGGGAGCGAGCACGGCCTCGGCTGGGCCGCCGACAGCATAGGCCGCGGTGCCAATGGCCGGTTGGGCGTGAGCGACCCCGGCACGCGCCAGGCGATCCTGGCCTTGCGCAACGATCCCGCCGCCGCCTCGCTGATGGCCGCCGAACATGCCGGCGACAACAAGGCCTCGCTGGAGGGCAAGCTCGGCCGCGCCGCCACCGGCACCGACCTGTATATGGCCCATTTCCTGGGGCTCGGCGGCGCGTCGAAATTCCTGTCGAAGATGCAGAGCGACCCGGACGCCAACGGCGCGGCGCTGTTTCCGTCCGCCGCGCGCGCCAACCGGAACGTCTTCTACGACCGCGCGGGTAGCCCCCGCTCGCTCACCCAGATCTACGAACGCTTCGCCGCCAAGCTCGACGGCGGCGCGGCGGGCGCGAGCGGGACGCTTCCGGCCGTCGGCTATGCCGCCCAGGCGCTCGACCTGGACGGCGGCACCGTCGTGACGGGGGCGGAAAGCACGACCGACGCGCTCGCCTGGGCCGACGCGACGCTCGGCCGCTTCGGCCGGCCCCGCGCCCCCGCCGCTGCCAGCCTGATGCGCCCCACCCCCGACACCGCGCGCCTCGCCTATATGATGCTCGCGAGCATGGGAGCCTAAGCGCATGCTGGCGAAATTCCTGCCCGGCGCGCGCGGCGCGGTCCTGCCGCTCGCGATTCTGCTCCTCGTCGTCATCATGGTCGTGCCGATCCCGGCGGCTTTGCTCGACATCTTCTTCGTCACCAACATCGCGATCAGCCTCGCGGTGCTGATGGTGGCGCTGAACGCGCGCAAGCCGCTCGACTTCTCCGCCTTTCCGACGGTGCTGCTGTTCACCACGCTGTTCCGGCTCGGCCTGAACGTCGCCTCCACCCGCATCGTGCTGGTGCACGGGCATGAGGGCGAGGCGGCGGCGGGCCATGTGATCGAGGCGTTCGGAAATTTCCTGATCGGCGGCGACTATGTCGTCGGCATCTTCGTCTTCGCGATCCTGATGATCATCAACCTGATCGTCGTCACCAAGGGCGCCGGTCGCGTGTCGGAGGTTTCCGCGCGCTTCACCCTGGACGCGCTGCCCGGCAAACAGATGGCGATCGACGCCGATCTGAACGCCGGCCTCCTCACCCCCGACGAGGCCAAGGCACGCCGCGTCGAGGTGACGACCGAAGCCGATTTCTACGGATCGATGGACGGTTCGTCCAAGTTCGTGAAAGGCGACGCCGTCGCCGCGATGCTGATCCTCGCCGCCAACGTCATCGGCGGCCTGATCCTGGGTCCGGTCAGCCACGGCCTGACGATCGCCGAGGCGGCGCGCGCCTATATCCTGCTCGCGATCGGCGACGCGCTGGTCGCGCAGCTCCCCGCGCTGATGCTGTCGATCGCCGCCGCCGCGATCGTGACGCGCGTGTCGTCGGACAAGGATCTGGCCGGCCAGATCGGCAGCCAGTTCGGCTCGCCGCGCACCTGGACGCCCGTCGCCGGCATCCTGACGCTGCTCGGCGTCATGCCCGGCATGCCCCACCTGCTGCTGCTGTCGGGCGCGGCCGTCGCCGGCTTCGCCGCCTGGAAGCTGCACCAGATCGAGCGTCGCCCGCCTCCGCCGGCCCCGGTCGCGGCCGTCGAACCTGCCGACCAGTCGCGCATCGGCTATGAGGACGTGTCCGACGGGATGCTGGTGCGGCTCGATATCGGCTATGGCCTGGTGCCGCTGGTCGATGAGCGGAAAGGTGCCCCCCTGATGGGCCGCATCACCGGCGTCCGGCGTCAATTGTCCAAGGAACTCGGCTTTGTCGTGCCGCAGGTGCGCGTCGTCGACGACATCAACCTCGCCCCCTACACCTACCGCCTCGTCGTCGGCGGCGTCGTCGTCGGCGAGGACCAGGTATCCCCCGACGAGATGCTGGCGCTCGACACCGGCCAGGCGGTCGGCTCGCTCCGGGGCAAGACCGCCAAGGACCCGACCTTCGGACTCGACGCGACGTGGATCGCGCCGGGCGATGCCGACGCCGCGACCGGCGCGGGCTTTCTGGTCGTGGATCCGGGCACGGTGGTGGCGACGCACCTCAACCACGCGCTCGGCCAGAACGCCGCCGACCTGCTCGGTCCCGACGAGGTCCAGGCGCTGCTCGACGGCCTGAAGGAGCGCAACCCGCAGGTCGTGGCGTCGCTGACGCCCCAGCCACTCGCCCTCACCACGCTGACCCAGATCCTGCGCGGGCTGCTGGCCGAGGGGATCTCGCTCCGGGAATTCCGCCGCATCGCGTCGGCGATCAGCATCGCCGCGCAGAAAAGCCCGCACGCAGAGGATATCGTCGAGCTGATCCGCCCCGATCTCGGCTCGCTGATCGTCCAGAAACTGTGCGGCGTGCGCGAGCCGCTGCGCGTCATGACGCTGGAAGGTCAGCTCGAAGGGCTGCTCGGCCAGGCGGCGCGCGCCGACACGTCGGGTCGCCATGTGATCGAGCCCGATCTGGGCCGCCGCATCGTCGACGCGATCACGCGCGCGGCGCAGCCGCTGATCGCCGAGGCCAAGCCCTTCGCGCTCGTGGTCCAGCCCGCGATCCGCATCGCCATCCGCAAACTGGTCAAGACCTGTCTCCCCGACACCCCCGTCCTGTCCTTCTTCGAGGTGCCCGAGGACAAGGCGGTCGAGGTCGTCGCGGTGATCGGCGCCTCCCAACCGGCGCAAGCCGGCCACTTTCAACCCCAGGCCCTGCCCGCATGAGTTTCCACAACCCCGGTTCCTTCGCCGACGCCCAGCCCGTCACCTATCGGCCGAGCAAGGGCGGCGACGCCGCGATCCGCGAGCATCTGCCGCTCGTGCGCCGCCTCGCCTGGCACGTCCACGGCGCGATGAGCACGTCGGTCGACATCGAGGACCTGGTCCAGGTCGGCCTGCTCGCGCTGGTCGAGGCCTTGCGCGGCGCCGAGGTCCGCACCGGACCCGAGTTCAGGCAATATCTCGCCACGCGCCTGCGCGGCGCCATGATCGACGAGTTGCGCCGCCACGCCACCAACAGCCGGGGCGCGATGCGCCGCCGCCGCGACCTCGCGCGCACGATGAGCGAACTCACCGTCGAACTCGGCCGCGCGCCGAGCGAGCGCGAGACCGCCGAGCGGCTGGGCGTCACCCCGGACAAGCTGCGCACCGACTATCTGACGGCCGAGGCGGTCAGGATCGAGTCGATCGACGAGGTCTATGCCGACGACCTGCCCTGGTTCGCCAGCGGCGAACCCGACGCGTTCGAGGCGCTAGCGGACGGCCGCGAGCGCGACGCGCTGATCGCGGCGATCGCGGCCCTCCCCGAACGCGAGGCGCTGGTGATCCAGCTCTACCATGTCGAGGAATTGAACCTGGAGGAGATCGGCCAGACATTGGGCGTCGGCGCCGCGCGCGTCTGCCAGATCAAGAAGTCGGCGCACGACCGGCTCCGGGCCGCGCTCTCCACCTAACCGCGCGGGCGATTTCCGACCCGATCCCGCCGCGTTCACGGGCGGTGCGAGATCGCGCGCGCCCAGACCGGCGGCGCTTCGCCACCTGCGACGAATCTACGCCCGCGCAGTCGGTGTTCTCCTCGCCTGCCCGGGCGATCGGCGAACGATCGTGCGACGGCGGAGACCGTGTCGGTCGTGCACCCGACCCGTCCGGGCCGGCGCCTCCCGCCCCATGCGAAGAACCCCGGCGGCTCGGTACGAGCCGCCGGGGTTCTCTTGACCGTCGCCCGAAGGCTGGGCCCGCCGACCCGGCGCCGCCACCAGTTCGGGGGCGGTGCCGGCGCCTCGCGGCGTGGGATCAGCCCAGGAGCTTCAGGACGCTCTGCTGGCTCTGGTTCGCCTGGGCGAGCATCGCGGTCGAGGCCTGGCTCAGGATCTGCGACTTGGCGAGCATCGCGGTCTCCGTCGAATAATCGGTGTCCTCGATGCGGCTGCGCGCGTCGGTCAGGTTGGTCGAGTTGGAGGTCAGGTTGTTGACCACCGAGTTGAGGCGGTTCTGCGACGCGCCCAGCGTTGCGCGCGCCTTGTTCACCGCGGCCAGGCCGGCATCGACGTTGGTGAGCGTGGTGCCGGACTTGGTCGTGTCCGTCACGTCCAGGCCGGTGGCGCTCAGGTTGGTCGCGTCCACCTGGACCTTGGGGATCGTCACCGTGTTGGCGGACTGCGGCCCGACCTGAATGTCGAAATTGTCGGCCGTCACGGTCGCTACCGCCGTCTTGTTGAACAGCCCCACGCCGTTGAACTTGGTGTCGGTCAGGATCGAGTCGATCTGGCTCGTGAGCTCCGTCACCTCGAGCTGCATGTTGGTGCGGTCGGCGGCGTCATAGGTTTCGCTCTTGGACTGGATGGCCAGCTCCCGGACGCGCTGCAGCATGTTGGACACTTCGCCCAGCGCGCCTTCGGCGGTCTGCGCCAGGCTGATGCCGTCATTCGCGTTGCGGATCGCCTGACCCATGCCGCGGATCTGCGCGGTCATCGAGGACGCGATGGCGAGGCCCGCCGCATCGTCTTTGGCGGAGTTGATGCGCTTGCCGGTCGACAGACGCTCCATCGCGGTCTGCAGCCCCATATTGGCGGTGCGCGACGCGTTGGCGGCGCGGGTGGCGGCGGTGTTGGTTCCGATAACGGTCATGTGAAATCTCCATCTGCAACGGCGCTCCCCGCCCGCCCCCAATCAGCGGGGGGCCGAGCCGCCAAGTGGGAAAACGGCCGAACGCCGCGAAGCTTTAGGGGCGAAATCGGGGAATTCGCCTCGCGCGCGCGGGACACGCGCATGCGGGGGCCGCGTGCCCGGAAAATATCTGCCGCTGCCGGCCAGGATTTACCCTCCGTTTACCAGCGTCGGTGCATTCGAGGGTCGTCACAGGGGGTTTTCCACCATGCGTTCGCTGTTCCCGTCCGCCGCCATCACGGCGCGCCGCTATCCGCTCCTGTCCGCGCTGCGCACCGCCGGGTTCGCGCTGGGCAGCTTCGAGAAGGCGCAGCCCAAAGGGGGCGACCTGTTCCTGATCGCCGAGGGCGAGGTGCCGCCATTGGCCGCGCGCACGGTGATCATCGGCGAGGGCGCCCCGTCGATCCGTCCCGCGCGCGACGGTGCGCCCGCGCGCGTCACCTATTCCGCCGACGCCGCCGAGATCGGCAACGCTTTCGTCCGCGCGCTGGTCGCCGGACCCGAGACCCCGACCGCCGCCGATCCGGAAAGCCTGGCGCTGTTCGCGCTGGCCGAACGGGTCGCGGCCGCCGATATCACCGTGTTGATCAACGGCCCGACCGGCACCGGCAAGGAAGTGATGGCCCGCGCGATCCACAACGGGTCGTCGCGCCGGAACGGGCCCTTTGTCGCGATCAACTGCGCCGCGCTGCCCGAGGCGATGCTGGAGGCGATGCTGTTCGGTCACCAGAAGGGCGCGTTCACCGGCGCGAGCTCGGGCGGCGAAGGCTTTTTCCGCGCGGCGGACGGCGGCACGCTGCTGCTCGACGAGATCGCCGAGATGCCGGTCACGCTTCAGGCCAAGCTGCTGCGCGCGTTGCAGGAACGCGAGGTGGTGCCGCTCGGCGCGGTGACCCCCGTCCCCATCGACGTGCGGGTCGTCGCCTGCGCCAACCGCGACCTCCAGGCCGAAGTCGCGGCGGGGCGGTTCCGCGCCGATCTCTATTACCGGCTGTCGGTGTTCCCGCTGACGACCAAGCCGCTCGCAGAGCGTCCGGCCGACATCCCCGCGCTCGCCGCGACGATGATCCTGCGCCATGCCGGCAATCGCGATGTCGTGCCCTGGCCGACCGGCGACGCGATCGAGCTGCTGCGCGATCATGACTGGCCCGGCAATGTCCGCGAGCTGGAGAACGTCATCCAGCGCGCATTGCTCTTCGCGGGCGGCGACCGGATCGATGCGTCGCACATCCTGTTCGACCGGCCGGCCGCCGGATCGGCATCGCCGAACCAGCGGTCCGACGAATCCTCCACCCTGGGCCAGGTCGTCCAGATGAGCGAATTCGCCGCGATCCGCGACACGCTCGCCGCGTGCAACGGCAGCCGGATCGAGACCGCGCGCCGGCTGGGCATTTCGGAACGCACGCTCCGCTACCGTCTGGCCAAGGCGCGCGAACAGGGTGAAGATATCGGGTCGGGCCATGTCCGGGCGGGTGCGGCATGACCGCGATCACGGGACCCATGGGCGTCGACCGGGTGATGGCGCTCCGCGCGCAGATCCTGGAGCGCAACGCCGCCCTGTCGCGGGCGGGCGCGTCCGCCGCCGCCACACCCGCCGCGACCGAACCGACGAGCTTCGCGAGCACCTTCGACCAGGCGATCAAGGGCGTCAACGAGGGGCAGCAGCGCGCCTCCGCTCTGTCCGAATCCTATGAACGCGGCGAAACGGTCGACATCGCCAAGGTGATGCTCGCCCGCCAGGAAGCCTCGGTCGGGTTCGAGGCGACGTTGCAGGTCAGGAACAAGCTGCTGGCCGCGTACAAGGACATCATGAGCATGCCGGTCTGACATGGCGAACGCGCTCACCCCCCTTTCGCCGGCCGCCGTTCCCGAACGGTTCGCCAACCCCTTGCAACAGCTGCGTGGGCTGATGGCGCAACCCGCCGTCCGTCGCGCCGGCCCCGCCGCGCTCGCGGTCGGGCTGGTCGGCGCGGCCGCGCTCGCCTGGGCGACGCTGTCGACCCCGCCGCAAAAGACGCTGTTCCCGTCGCTGCCCGACGCCGACAAGGCCGCCGTCACCGCCGCGCTCGACCAGGCGAACATCCCCGCCGCGATCGACGACGCCACCGGCGCGCTGACCGTACCCGAGGACGATTACAGCCGCGCGCGCATTCTGCTGGCGGGCCAGGGCCTGCCCAAGGCGGCGCCCGGCGGCTATGCGATCCTCGACCAGCTGCCGATGGGCGTCAGCCGCGCGGTGGAGGGCGAACGCCTGCGCCAGGCGCGCGAGACGGAGCTCGCCCGCTCCATCCAGGAGATCGACGCCGTCGCCGAGGCGCGCGTCCACCTGGCGATGGCGGAGGCCAGCGTATTCGTGCGCGACACGGCCAAGCCGTCCGCCTCCGTCATCGTCAAGCTCCAGGCGGGCCGGGCGCTGTCGGACGCGCAGATCAATTCGATCGTCAACCTCGTCGCCTCCTCGGTGCCCGGCATGAAGCCCGATGACGTCACGGTGGTCGACCAGCTCGGCGGGCTGCTGTCCAAGTCGGGCGGCGTCAACGCCAATGCCGGCGGCGACCAGCGGATCGAGTTTCAGCGCCGCGTCGAGGACAAATATCGCCAGCAGCTCCAGCAGTTGCTGACGCCCCTGGTCGGCGCCGGCAACTTCACCGCGGAAATCCAGGCCGTCGTCGACCTCGACGAGACCCAGGCGACGCGCGAAAGCTATGAAAAGCAGGGCGCGTTGCGCGCCGAGACGGGCAACTGGACCGGCAACCAGCAGACGACGACCGCGCCCGGCGGCATTCCGGGCGCGCTGTCGAACACCCCGCCCCCCGCCAGCACGCTCCAGGCGCCCCAGCCCGCGACCGGCGTTCCCACGCCCCAGGCCGTCGCGGGCGGTCCGGCCCCCGACCCGATGAAGCAGTCCGACGCCTATCAGCGCGCCTACGACCTCGACCGCTCGGTTTCCGTCACGCGCGCCGCGCCCGGCGGGGTGAAGCGGCTGTCGGTCGCGGTGCTGCTGCGCGACCCCGAAAAGGGCCGCCGCACCGGCGCGGAGATCGCCCAGATCAGCGACCTGGTGAAGAGCGCGGTCGGCTTCGACGCCGGGCGCAACGACAATGTCACCGTGATCAGCCGCAAGTTCGCCGCCGCCAACACCATCGACGAGGCCGCGCCCTGGTATGACGCGGCCTGGTTCCCGATGGTCGCGCGCAACCTGACGGCGATCGTCATCGCGCTGCTCGTGCTCCTGCTCGGCGTCCGCCCGCTGGCCCGCGCGCTGATGAAGACACGCGCCGACGCGACCCCCGGCATCGAAGCCGCCCCGGCGATCGGCGCGGACGAGGACGGCACACCCGGCCTCTCCGTCCAGCCGCCGGTCGGGCTCGACCAGATCGACGCCAGCCGCAATTTCGACGACCGCATCGGCGCGGTGCGCGGCTTCACCCGCGACAATCCCGCCCGTGCGGCCCTGGCGGTACGCGACATGATCAAGGCGGAAGCCAAGTCGTGAGCGTTCCCGCCCCCATTCCCGCCGCCCGCACCTATACCGGCGTCGAACGCGCCGCCGTGCTGATGATGCTCGTCGGCGAGGCCGAGGCCGCCGCCATCCTCCAGAAGCTCGACCCGGACGAGGTCCGCTCGCTGGGCAGCGCGATGTTCGCGGTCGCCGATGTCTCCGAGCAGGAGGTCGACGACGTGCTCGACGATTTCGTCGGCCGCGCGCGCGACCGCAATTCGATCAGCTTCGACCCGCGCCCCAGGATCGAGGCGGTGATGAACATCGCGCTCGGCCCCGAAAAGGCGAGCAGCGTGCTGGCCCGGATCACCCCGCCCGAGGCGGCGTGCGAGCTGGAACTGCTCGACTGGCTCGACGCGCCCGAGATCGCGGCGATGGTGGAGAAGGAGCATCCGCAGATCGCCGCGGTGCTGATCGCCAATCTCGATCCCGCGGTCGGCGGCCAGGTGCTCGAACGCCTGCCCGACGCGATGCAGCCCGACATCCTCCACCGCATCGCGCGGCTGGGCCCGATCACGCCCGAAGCGGTCGAGACGCTGAAGACGATGCTCGCCAACCGCACCGGATCGGCCGGGCGTTCGGGAGGCGTGTCGCTCGGCGGCGCGCGCGAGGCCGCCAAGATCCTGTCGGGCGCGCGCAAGGCGACCGAGCAGCGCGTCATGCCCAAGCTGTTCAAGCTGGACAAGGACGTTGCCAAGCAGATCGAGGAGGCGATGTTCGTCTTCGAGAACCTGCTCGAACTCGACGACAAGAATCTGGGCACGCTGATCCGCAACGTCGATGGCGAGATACTGACGCGCGCGCTCAAGGGCGTGGACGAGGCCGTCCGTGCCCGCTTCCTGGGCTGCATGTCGGCGCGCGCCGCCGACGGTATCCGCGACGAGATGGAAGCGCGCGGGCCGATGAAGCTGGCCGAGGTGCTCGACGCGCAAAAGGCGATGATCCAGATCGCGCGCAGCCTCGCCAAGGACGGCACCATCCAGATGGGCGCGAGCGAGGACGATTATGTCTGATTTCATTGCGGGCTTCGCCGCGCGTCATGCCGCCCCGCCCGAACGGATCGCGCGGGCCATGGCGCCGGTGCCCGGCTTCGCCCCCAGCGCGCCCGGAAGGCCGGAGCCGGTGCATTTCCGACCACAAGGCGGTCCAAGGCATTTCTCGCCGGCGGACCGGACCAGCAATCCGACCGAGGGCTGGGACCCGCTCGACCCGACGATCGCGGAGGAGCCGGTCGGCATCGATCCCGTCGAGGCCGCGCGCGCCGACGGCTATGCCGAGGGTCTCGCCGCGGCGACCGCGAACGCGTCCGACCTGTTCGCGCGCGATCATGCGCTGCTCGCCGACATCGCCGCGACGCTCGGCGACGCGGGTCGGATCGACCGCGCGGCGATGGCCGACCGCTTGCGCCAGACGGTGATGCTTCTGCTGTCGCGCCTTGTCGGCGAGGTCGGCGTGTCGCCCGATCTTCTGGCCGGGCGCGTCGCCGCCGCCGCCGAACTGCTGGCGGACGCTAGCGAATCGGGGCTGCTGCGCGTCCACCCGGACGACGTCGCCCTGCTCGAGGGCAGGCTGCCCAACACGATCTTCGCGGCGGGCGATGCCGCCCTGACGCGCGGCAGCTTCGTGCTCGAATCCGCGTCGACGATCGTCGAGGATGGGCCGGAACTCTGGCTCGAACAGCTTGCCCGCGCGATCGACCGCGTTCCCGTACCCGCTTCATGCTGACCGATTTCACCGGCAACTATCTGGGAGCGCTGGGCTCCACCGACTTCTCCCCCGCGCCGGTGGTGACGGGCCGCCTCGCCTCGTTCGACGGGCTGCTGATGGAAGCGGTCGGGCTGACGCTGCCGGTCGGCACCGTCTGCCGCATCGGCGGCCCCGGCGAGACCGGGATCGATGCGGAGGTGATCGGTTTTCGGGACGGCCGCACGCTTCTGATGAACCTGGGCGGCCCGGCCGCGCTGCTGCCGCGCGCGCCGGTGCGCCCGATCGGCCCGCCGGGTGAGGCGGAGGTCGGGGCGGCCTTGCTCGGCCGTGTCGTCGACGGGGCGGGCAAGCCGATCGACGGGCTCGGCCCCATCCGCGGCGCCGGGCGCTGGCCGCTGGCGGGCCGCCTGCAATCGCCGCTCGACCGGGGCCGCGTGCTCGAGCCGATGGATGTCGGCGTCCGCGCGATAAACGGCCTGTTGACGCTGGGCCAGGGTCAGCGTGTCGGCATCATGGCGGGGTCGGGCGTCGGCAAGTCGGTGCTGCTGGGCATGATGGTGCGCGCGGCGCAGGCGGACGTGGTCGTCATCGGCCTGATCGGCGAGCGCAGCCGCGAGGTCGCCGACTTCCTGGAGACCAAGGTCGCCGGCGCGGCCCGCGCGCGGTCGGTGGTCGTCGCGGTTCCCGCCAACCATTCCCCCGTGCTCCGCATCCGCGGCGCGTTGCGCGCCACCGCCATCGCCGAAGCCTTTCGCGCGGAAGGCAGGCGCGTGCTGCTGATCATGGACTCGCTCACCCGCGTCGCCCATGCGGGGCGCGAGATCGGGCTGGCGCTGGGCGAGCCAGCCTCGGCGCGCGGCTATCCGCCCTCCGCGATCGCGATGCTCCCCAACCTCATCGAACGCGCGGGAAGCTGTCGGCTCAGCGGCGGGTCGATCACCGCCATCTACACCGTGCTGGCCGACGGTGACGACGGCAACGACCCCGTGGTCGACGCCGCGCGCTCGATCCTCGACGGCCATATCGTGCTCAGCCGCGCGATGGCGGAGCGCGGCGTCTATCCCGCCATCGACATCGGGCCCTCGGTGAGCCGCGTCATGACCGACATCGTCGACCGCCCGCATCAGATGGCGGCGCGGACGCTTCGGCGGCATCTGTCGACCTATGAGGAGAATCGCGACCTGGTGCTGATGGGTGCCTATCGGGCGGGCGCCGATCCCGCGATCGACGCCGCCATCGCCTATCACCCCGCCATCACCGAATTCATCCGCCAGGACGCCGACGAGATCGTGTCGCTGGCCGATGCCACCGCCGAGCTGACGGGCGTGTTCGGCGAGCCCGGCTGACATGGCCGCCGACGCGCGCACGCTGGCGCGCATCCACCGGGTCCGCACGCTCCAGCTGACGCTCGCCCGCGCCGAGGAGTCGCGCGCCCGGGACGCGGTCGCCACCGAGACGGCGATGTCGGCGCGCATCGCCCAGCTCGCCGAGGCCGTGGCGCCCGTGTCGGGCGGGGCGGTGACGCTCGGCGCGGCGGCCCATTACCGCGAGCGGCTGAACAGCTCCGCGCTGGCCGCCGCCGCGCGTGTCCGCGCCGCGGAGGCCGATGCGGGCCGCGCCGCCCAAGGCGCGCGCGGGGCCAGGCAGGACCAGAGCGCGGTCGAGAAACTGATCGAACGCGCCGGCCGCGACACCGTTCGCCGCGAGATGCGCGAACTCGAACAGGTCGGGCTGGGACGCAAACGGCACGGACCTTGCTGATCACTCGCTAGACCCGATCCACCGGACAGCCCATTCATGATCCCCGCCCTGTCGCCTCTCCTCACTCTGCTGGCACCCAAGGCGCCCGTCCCGGCCGGGGGCGATGCCGCCGCGTTCGGACTGGCGCTCGCCGGACTGGGCGAGGCGATGACCGGCCGGCAAGGTCCGGCCCCGGGCGGCAACCCCGTGCCGCCGACGCTCGACGCGGCGCTCCCGTCGCTCCCGGTCGAGGTGGGTGACGTCGAGGACGTATCCCCGCCGATTCCGCCGCGCGCCATGGTCGCTGCGGCCCTGCCGGCCGCCGCGCCGGCGAAAGCCACGGGTCCGGTCACCCGGCCCATCCCCTGGCCACGCCACGCCCGGCCCGACAGCGGCGCCGAGCCCGCGCCGGAGTCCGACGCGCCGATGACGACCGGGGAAATGGAGACATATCCCGCCGACCCCGCTCCGCCGCAGCCCTTCCCGGCAACCCCGATTCCCACGCCGATCCGGGAAGAGGGTCTTCCCACCCATGCGGCGTTCCCCGATCCGCTCGGCCAGCCCGAGCCCACCCGGCCGCCCGGCCCGACGCCGGTCTCGGTACGCATCGCGCCCGCCAGCTTGGCGGCGCCGGTCGCACGGCCGACCGACGACAAGCCGCATCCGTCGCCCGAGCCGATCCCGACGGCGCCGGTCGAACCGTTCCGGCAGCCCGTCGCGCTACCCGTCATTGCCCGACCCGCCCCGCCGCGGAGCTCCCCGGTCGCCCGACCGTCGACGGTCCGCCCCGCCGTCGCGCCGGCGCCCGACCTCGCCCCGCCGCAACGCGCAAGGACGGGCGAGCCTGTCATCGGACGCGCCGCGGAACCGGCCGGCGCACCGGCCCGGCCCGCGCCGCCGCTCGGCGCGGCCCCGCTAGTCCGGCCCGAAGCGATGACCGGCGCGACGCTCGATATCGGACCCGCACGCGATCCGGTGACCGAGCGGATCGTTCCACGATCCGACGCAGAAATCGGCTTGCCGGCGCAAGCTCAATTCCCCGCGCTGCCCCCTTCGGCTTCGCTCACCTGGGCATCGCGCCCGTCGCCGATCGCGACCGCGCGCGCCGACTGGCGGCCGATCCCGACCGGCGCGGCACCCCCACCGGCGGCCGCGTCGCCCCTTTCTCCGATCGGGCCCGCCGGCTCCGCGCTCGCCCCCGCGGCCGAGATCGCGTCGCCTGCTCCCCAGCCGGTCATGCCGGGTGTGGCCCAGCCCGCATCGCCGGGTCAGGCCATCACGCGATCGGACAGCGTCGCTCCTCCCACGGCGCCGATTCCGGCCGCGCCACCGGTGGAGCCGGCACCGCAGCAGACCGAGACGCGGTCGGTCCCGTCCGGACCGGTCGCGCCCGACCGGATGGCTCTTCCCACAACCACCCCGACCCTCACCCGGACGGTGATGAGCGGCGCCGCGCGGCAGGTATTCGCCGCCGATCTGCGCCGGATCGCACGCGATCCGCGCGCGCTGTCCGCCGAGATGTCGGCATCGCCGGTCGAAACCCCTCGCCTCGACGCGGCGACCGCGGTCACCGCCCCTGCGGCGGCCCCGCTGGACCTGCGCCAGGATCGCTGGCCATCGGCGATGGTGGAGCGGATCGAGCGGCTGCGCGACGCGGTCGACGCCGTCGACACCCGCATCCGTCTGATCCCCGACGCGCTGGGCGCGATCGACGTGGCGGTGAAGCGCGACGGCGACACCGTCCATGTCCATTTCACCGCCGAACAGGCCGCCACCCGCACGCTCCTCCAGGACGCCGCGCCGCGCCTCGCCGAGGCGGCCGAGGCGCGCGGGCTCAAGCTCGGCCAGACCGGGGTGGGCGATGGCGGCTCGGCCCCGAACGGTCGTCAGCCCCAACCGAATGCCGCCCCCGTCCCCGCCCGCCCGCGCGCCGCGGCGGCGGCCGACGAGGACTCCCCCGACACCCGCATCGCCTGATCGAGAAGGACCCGTAGATGAGTGACAAGACCGAGGACGCGCCCAAGAAGAAGGGCAAATTGGGCAAGCTGCTCGTGCTGGGCGTCGGGCTGATCGTGCTGGTCGGCGGCGGCGTCGGCGCGGGGTTATACGCCGCGAGCACCGGGCTTGTCGGCGGCGGCGGACACGCGGAAGCCGAGAACGAGACCAAGCCCAAGCTGGTGCTGAAAAGCGAGCAGAAGCGCGGCGAGGAAGGCGACGCCAAGGGCGGCGACGCACCCGAATCGACCCATGAGGGCAAGCCCACCCCCGAGGTCGCGGGCGGCGAGAAATATGCGTCCAACTATTACGCGATGGAGAAGGAGTTCACCTCCAACCTCCAGAATTCGGTGCATTTCATCCAGGTCGGAGTGGCCGTGTCGACGCCCTATGACGACACGGTGATCGAGCGGCTGAAGACCAACGACATCGCCGTCCGCTCCGCGATCCTGATGGCGCTGAGCGACACCAGCGAGGAACAGGTGTTCACCGGCGAGGGCAAGAAGCAGCTTCAGCGCAAGCTAGCCAAGGCGATCAACGAAACATTGGAGCAAAAGGAGGGATTCGGCGGCGTTAGTAACGTCTACTTTACCAATTTCGTTGTTCAGTGAGGCATGGTTAACAGCCGCTTCACCCCCGATACGCCCACAGCTGGCCCCGGCGACCGCCGCGAGCGCGCGCGTCCGGGCATGAGCGCGGTCGGGGCCGGGCTGCTGGGCCAGACCAAGCTCAATCCGTTCGGCGATCTCCACACCGTCCAGCATCTCTCGGCGCGGCTCGCGCGCGCGCTGCGCGGCGTGTTCGAGCCCTTGCTGCGGCGCGAGCTGCGCTGCTGGGCCGAGCCGCTCGCCGTCCAGCATTTCGGCGATTACCGCGCCGAACGCGCGCAAGGGCTGACCGCCTGGCTGCCCCTGCCGATGACGACGCTCGACGGGCAGGCGCTTTGCGTGCTCGACGGGCGGTTCGTGCTCGAACTGCTCGATCTGTTCTTCGGGGGATCGGGGTCGACCCCGCCTACCCTGCCGACCGAATTCTCGCCCGCGGCCGAGGCGATGATCGCGCGACTGGGTGCGACGATCGTCGGACCGCTCGCCGCCGCCTGGGAGCCGCTCGCGCGGATCGACTTCGCGGTCGGGCGGGTCGAGGCCAATCCGGCGATGCTCGGCATCGGCCCGGAGGACGCGCTGATCGTCACCCGTTTCGGCCTGGCCACGGAGGGCGGCGAGCCCGTCCATCTCGACCTGCTCTATCCGGTCGCGGCGATGAAGCCGCACGGCGCCAGCCTAGCCGGCCGCGTCCTCGACAAGGTGGAACCCGATCCGGCCTGGCGCACCGCGCTGACCCGCGCCGCGATGAACGTCCGCTTCCCCGTCCGCTCGGTCCTGGCCGAGCCGGTCGTGCCCCTCTCGCTACTCATGAACCTCAAGGCCGGCGACGTGATCCCGATCAGCTTCGGCGCCAACGTCCCCGTCATGGTCGGTGGCGACCGGCTGGGCGTCGGCACCGTCGGCGTGTCGAACGGCCTGGCCGCGGTGCGCCTCACCTCGCTTTCTAACGATGCCCATCCCGCTGAAGGACCGTGCGATGAATGACATGACCGGCGGCTTTCCCGTCGACCAATCCGTGGGGGCCAATTTCCGGCTGCTTCAGGACGTCGACGTCAAGCTCACCGTGGAGATCGGCTCCACCAACCTGACGCTGCGCGAACTCCTGGCGCTCGGCGAGTCGAGCGTGATCGAGCTCGACCGTCAGGCGAACGAGCTGCTCGACGTGTTCGTCAACGGCACGCTGATCGGCCGGGGCGAGGTGGTGACGGTGGGCGACCGCTTCGGCGTGCGGATGACCGAGCTCGTCTCGCCCGACAAGCGGAACTGACCGCCATGATGTGGTCCTATATCCTGAAGCTCGTCGTGCTCCTGCCGCTGGTGTGCGGGCTGATGATCGGCTCGCTCTACCTTTGGCGGCGGCTCGAATCGCGGATGCCGGGCAAGCCGACGACGCGCACCATCGCCATCCGCGAGACGATGATGATCTCGCCCGGCCTGAAGCTGGCGGTGCTCGATTTCGAGGGCAGGCGCCTGCTCGTGTCGGTCGGGCGCGGCGGCGTCACCCTGGTCGACAAGGTGGAGGCATGATCACCGTCACGCGGCTGGGCTCCGGCCCCGCGCTCGTCCGCACCGTCCGTGCCCAGGCGACCGCGCGCCGGTCGCGCGGCGGCTTCGGCGCGCTGTTCGCGGTCGTCGCCTTGTTCCTCGCCATGCTGGTCGCCATGCCCGCCTTCGCGCAGGGCGTACCGGCCGTGCCCGCCCCTCCGGGCGTCGGCGACGCCGTCGACCGCGCGCTGGGGCAGCTCGGCGGCGGCGCGCAGGGGACGACCGGCTCCCTGAGCCTGTCGCTCCAGGTCCTGATCATCATGGGCCTGCTGACGATCCTGCCGGGCATCCTGCTGATGATGACCAGCTTCACCCGCATCATCATCGTGCTGGCGGTGCTTCGCCAGGCGCTGGGGCTCCAGCAGACTCCGCCCAACCAGGTGCTGATCGGGCTGTCGATGTTCCTCAGCCTGTTCGTGATGGCGCCCACGATCAACCAGATCAACGCCAACGCGATCGAGCCCTATGCGGCCGGGCGGATGCAGGGCACCCAGATGATCCAGGCGGCGGGCGCCCCGCTCCACGCGTTCATGTCCAAGCAGACGCGGGTCAAGGACCTGACCATGTTCGCGGAGATGGCGAAGTCTGGCCCTTATCGCTCGGCCGACGACATCCCCTATGCCGTGCTCCTCCCGGCCTTTGTGACGAGCGAGCTCAAGACCGCCTTCCAGATCGGCTTTCTCATCTTCCTGCCCTTCATCGTCATCGATCTGGTGGTCGCGACCGTCCTCATGTCGCTGGGCATGATGATGCTGTCGCCCCAGATCATCTCGCTCCCGTTCAAGCTCCTGCTGTTCGTCCTCGTCGACGGCTGGGCGCTGACGATGGGCAGCCTCGCCAACAGTTTCGCGTGAGGACGTAGATGGCCGACGCCGAATATTTCCTGACGGTCGCCAACCAGACCATGTGGGTGCTGGCGCTCGCCGCCGCGCCGATCCTGATCCCGGCGCTGCTGGCGGGCCTGATCCTGGGCATGGTCCAGGCCGCGACCTCGATCAACGAGCAGACATTGTCCTTTGTCCCCAAATTGCTGGTGGTGGCGATGTCGATCCTGATCTTCGGCGGCCTGATCCTGGGGCTGCTCAGCGACTTCACCGTGGGTATCTTCGAACGCATTCCGGACCTGGTGCGCTAAGGCCGATGCTCGGCTTCGGCCTGTCGATCGAGCCCCAGCTCTGGGCGCTGCTGTTCGTGATGATCCGCGTCGGCGCGGCGTTCGTCGCGGCGCCGGTGTTCGGCGCCATCGGCGTGCCGCTGCCCGTGCGCGTCGCGCTGTCGGGCGCGGTCGGGGTACTGGTGCTGGGCGTTCATCCGGTGACGCCGCCCGCCGCCCTGTTCGGCGTCGCGACGATCATGGCCGTCGCCGCCGAGGCGCTGGTCGGGCTGGCCATCGGCTTCGTCCTCCAGATCGCCTTCGCCGCGCCGCTGATCGCCAGCGAGCTGATCGGCGGGTCGATGGGGCTCGGCTTCTCGTCGTCGGTCGACCCGCAGAACGGCCGCTCCAGCCCCGCGCTGGGCCAGTTCTTCTCGATCATGCTGACCCTGTTGTTCCTGTCGATGGACGGGCATCTCGTGCTCGTCGAGATGATCGTGCGCTCCTATGACGCGCTTCCGCCGGGTCAGGCCTGGATGGGCGCGGCGCGGTTCAAGGCGATCGCGATCTTCGGCGGCTATGCCTTCGTCGCGGGGCTGTTGCTGGCGCTGCCGGTCGGGTTCCTGCTGCTCTGCCTCAACCTCGTCGTCGGCATGATCTCGCGCTCGGCGCCGTCCTTGAACCTGTTCGCGGTCGGCCTGCCGATGAGCCTGGCGGTCGGCGTGGTCGCGCTCGCCGTGTCGTTCCCGGCGATGGGCGACTATATGCTCGTCATCGTGCGCGAGAGCCTCCAGGCCGCCGACCGACTGGTGCTCGGCTGATGTCAGAGAGCGCCTCATGTCGGAGGTAGGCGGCGAACGCACCGAAGCCGCGACCCCCAAACGCGTCCGCGACGCGGTCGAGAAGGGCGACGTCCTCAAGTCCCGCGAGTTCGCGACCGCGCTGGCGATGCTGGCGGGCGTCGCGTGGATCGTCTGGTTCGGGCCCTCGCTCCTGGCCGCGTGCAAGGGGGTGATGACCGCCTCGCTCCAGTTCGGCCGCGCCGATGTCGAGGATTTCTCCCCCTGGCGCCCGATCATGGAGGCCGGCTGGCGGCTGCTGCCCTCGCTCGCCAGCCTGTTCGCGGTCAGCATGGTCGCGGCCGTGCTCAGTCAGGCGGGGCTCGGCTCGCTCGGCTGGAACGCCAAGCTGATGGCGCCCAAGGCCAGCCGCGTGAACCCGGCCGCCGGGCTCAAGCGGATGCTGGGCGCGCAGGGCTGGATCGAACTCGGCAAGTCGTTGCTCAAGGTCGTGCTGCTCGGCGCCATCGGCTGGTGGATGATGAAAAAGGTTAGCGCCGCCAGCATGGGGCTGTCCTCGGTCAATCTGGGCCAGGCCGTGGCGATGCTCGGCGATCTGTTCGCCGACACGCTGATCGCGATGGCGGGCGGGCTGGTCGTGATCGCGGGGATCGACGTGCCCGTCCAGGCGATCCGCCGCATGATGAAGCTGCGCATGACCAAGCAGGAGGTCAAGGACGAGCACAAGCAGACCGAGGGCTCGCCCGAAGCCAAGGCGCACCAACGCCAGCGACGGCGCGAGGTGCTGCAGGGCGGCGCGCGCCGGGCGGTGTCGGAGGCGCATGTGGTGCTGACCAACCCCACCCATTTCGCGGTCGCTTTGCGCTATGATCGCGGGCGCGACCAGGTGCCGGTCGTCGTCGCCAAGGGGCGCGGGGCGACCGCGCTGGCGATCCGCGACTTCGCGGGCGAGATCGCGCTGCCCGTGCTCGAATATCCCCAGCTGGCGCGCGCGGTCTATTACACCAGCCGCGAGGGGCAGGAGGTGCGCGACGACCTGTACGTCGCCATCGCCACCGTGCTCGCCTTCGTGTTCCAGCTGAACGCCGCGGCCGGCGGCTCCGCGCCGCCGCTGCCCCCGGTCGACGTGCCGCCGGGCGCGCGCTTCGACGAGAATGGCGAGATTCGCTAAAGGTCGCGGCTTTCCGGCCGTTTAGCCTTTGGACGCGCGGGGAGAGAAGTTGATGGCCATCGAATCGATCGCGAAGACGCTGGGGTCGGGCTCCGGCATCGACATCGGCGCGCTGGTCACCTCGCTGGTGGAGGCGCAGTTCGCCGCCAAGAACGCCGAGCTGACCAAGCGCGAGGAAAAGCTGACCGCCCAGGTTTCGGGCGTGTCCAAGCTGAAAAGCGCGGTCACCGGGCTCGACGCCGCGCTGAAATCGCTGGTGGCCGGCGGGTCGCTGCGCAGCAAGCTGACCAGTTCCAACGAGGCCGCGATCAAGGTTTCGCGGCCCACCGGCGCGACCGCCGACGTGTCGGCGCGCGTGACGGTGACCTCGCTGGCGGCGCGGCAGGTGTCGACCACCAACACGCCGCTGCCGGCCGGCACCGCCTTCCAAACGGGCACGCTGACGCTGCGATTGGGCCGCGACGTGCTGGACGAGGCGGGAACGACCACGGGCTTCGCGGCGAGCGGATCGCCGATCGCCATCGAGATCACCGACGCGGACGCGACGCTGTCGGGCATCGCCGCCAGGATCAACGCCGCCAATGCCGGCGTCACCGCCAGGATCGTCATGGACGGCGCGAACGAGCGGCTGTCGATCAGCGGGCCGTCGGGAGCCGCGCAGGCGTTCGAGATCGCGGGCGCCGATACGGGCGGCACCGGCCAGTCGCTCGCGACGCTGGCGGTCGATCGGAATTCCACCGCGACCACCTCGGCGTCGCGCGCGCGCGACGCGGTGCTGACGGTCGACGGGATCAACTTCACCCGCACCACCAACAGCATCACCGACCTGGTGCCCGGCGCGACGCTGAACCTGGTGGGGTTGTCGACGACCCCGGTCACGATCGGCACCGACAAGCCCGGGGTCGCGATCACGGCGGCGGCGACCGACTTCGTCGCCGCCTATAACGAGATGCTCGCGGTCGTCCGCGAACAGAACGACCCCAAATCCGGGGTGCTGGGCAGCGACAATGCGGTGCGGATGCTCACGCGGGGGCTGACGCGACTGACCACGACCGTGCTGATCCCGGCCGGCGCGGCGGGGGCTCCGCGCACGCTGGCGGACCTCGGGGTCGCGACCGCGCGCGACGGCACGCTGTCCGTCGACACCCTGCGCCTGACCAAGGTGGTCACCGATTTTCCCGAAGCCGTCGAACGCATGTTCGCGGCGGGCACGGGCGCGAGCGAGGGCGGGCTGTCCGCGGCGCTGGCGGCGATCGTGAAGCAGGGCACCGACCGCAATGTCGGGCTGGACGCGTCGACCGCGACCTATACCAAGGCGAGATCGTCGCTCGCCGAGGCCAAGTTGAAGGTCGCCGAGCAGACCAGCGCGGTGCGCGATCGGCTGCAGCGCCAGTTCGCGACGATGGACGCGCGCACCGCCGCCTATAAATCGACGCAGAGCTTTCTCGACAACCAGATCAAGGCCTGGAACCGGAGCGACGCATGACGAGCTATGCCAGCCCGCTCCAGAGTGCCGAGCGCACCTATCGCCGCATCGACGTGGCCGGCCGCGCGGCATCGGCCGGCAGCGGCGCCGGTCTGGTGCAGATGCTGTACGGCGAAGTCGTCGGCGCGTTGCGCGCGGCCGCCCATGCCGTGGAGAACCGCAACCATGCGCAAAAGAGCGAGCGGGTGACCCGCGCGACCGCCGTGCTGTTCGCGCTGGAGGCGGGGCTGGACTTCGATGCGGGCGGCGAGGTTTCACGCACCCTGGCCTCGCTTTATGCCGGCGCCCGCAAGCAGATCGTCCAGGCCAGCCTGGGCCACGACCCCGCCCCGTTCCGCGCGGTGGCCGACGAACTGGACGGCATCGCCCAGGCCTGGGCCAGCATCCGCGGCGCTTGAGCGCTCCGGCGACGGCCCCGCGGGCATCACGCGGCTGGCTTTTCGCGCGCTTCGCCCTATATAGGGGGTTCGATGTCGCGCGCGGCCGTACCGGGTCGCCCCGGCGGCCTGTTCCCCCGAGAGTCCGGCCCTGTTGGCGCGGGCTCGCTTTTTGTGGAACAAGGTTGGTCGCTTGGCCGATATTCGACCGGTCGGGCCATCACGTCAGCCAGACCGGCCATCGCCGTCCACCAGGAGCCGCCATGTCCAGAGCGATCAACGTCAACGCCCCCCAGGATCATGTCGTCGCGACCTGCGCCAAGAAGAAGCTGGGGATCAGCGCGATCGAGACGCTGCATTCCGGCGGCACGCGCGTGGTGATGAACAATGCCGACGACGCCGCGGTGATCGTCAAGGCGTACGGCACCAAGGTCATCGCGGGTCCCGTGCAGCGCACGCCGACCCGGCTTACCCGCTTCTAACTTCGTACAGGATCACGGCAGGAACACATGGCAGCATTCAAGGACCCGAGTTTCACGGATCGGCAGGAGGCCGCCGCGCGCGCCAAGCAGGCCGCGCTCGACAAGCTGCGCGCCAAGCCGCCGGTCGACGAGGCGGTGATGGCCGCGCGCGCCGCCGCCGCCGCCGCGCGTGAGGCCGCCGCCGCCGAGAAGCGCCGGGCCGCCCGCCAGGCGCGCGAGGACGAGGCCGCCGCCAAGCGCGAACGGATCGCCCAGGCTGCGGCCGAGGCCGCCGCCGCCGAGGAAGCGGCCGCCGCCGCCAAGGCCGCCGCCACGGCGCCCAAGATGACCGACGAGGAACGCAAGGCGCTGCGCGACGCCCGCTACGCCGCGCGCAAGAACCGCAAGAAATAGGCGTCAGCCCCCGACAGGAGTTTGGTCATGGCCAAGAGTCAGAAAAAGTCGAACAAGGAAGTGCGCAAGCCCAAGGCGACCAAGCCGCCCAAGCTCGACCAGTCCAACCCGTCTTCCAAGGGCAAGCCGGTCGAGATGACCACGCTGAAAAGCTGATGGCCGACCCTTGTCGGTGAAGGTCCGCCGCGCGTGATCCCGCGCGAACTGGTCGCCGTGGCGGCGGTGCCGGGCGGGGACGAGCTCAGGCTGTTCCGGCGCGGCGCCGACCACATGATCGTGCTCGACCGCAACGAGCTGATGAACAGCCGCATGAGCGGATCGGAAGAGGCGCTCGCCACCATGACGTGCGAGCGTTTGGCGGACGCGCGCGCCCCGCATCTGCTGATCGGCGGCTACGGCATGGGGTTCACCCTGCGCGCGGCGCTGGGCGCGCTCGGCCCCGACGCGCGGGTGACGGTGGCCGAGCTGGTGCCCGAGATCATCGACTGGGCGCGCGGGCCGATGGCGGCGCTGACCGCCGGTTGTCTCGACGATCGGCGCGTGACCCTGGTCGCGGACGATGTCGCGGCGGTGATCGGCGCGGCGCGGGGCGGCTATGACGCGATCCTGCTCGATGTCGACAACGGCCCCGACGGGCTGACCCGCGCGGGCAACGACCGGCTTTATTCGGCGGCCGGGCTGGCGGCGGCGCGCGGCGCGCTTCGTCCCGGTGGGATATTGGCGGTGTGGTCGGCGGCGCCCGACCCGCGCTTCGCGCGGCGGCTGGGCGAGGCAGGGTTCGCGGTCGAGGAGGTCGTCGTGCGCGCCCGCTCCAACGGCAAGGGGCCCCGGCACGTCATCTGGTTCGGGGTGCGCCGCTAATTGGAGACCCATTTGCGGATGGTGAAATAGGCGGTCACCACCACTGCGATCGCCAGGCAGGCGGCCGAGATCGCCTCGAACGCCCAGCTCCGGTCGGCATAGGGAAGCCCTTCGACGTTCATCCCGTACAGCCCGGTGATGAAGGTCAGCGGCAGGAAGATCATGGCCGCGATCGACAGCACCAGCCCGCGCTGATCGAGCTGTTCGGCGCGCATTTCCGACAATTCGTCCTGCACCAGCGCGGCGCGTTCGCGGATCGCCTCCAGCTCCTCCGCCATGCGCGCGGCGCGGTCGGCGGCGGCGGACAGGTGGATGCGGTCCTCGTCGGCGAGCCAGTCGCCCGGCAGATGCGCCAGCTTCTCCAACGCGTCGCGCTGCGGGCCCAGGAATCGGCGATAACCGATCGCGGTGCCGCGCACCCGGTTCACCTGGCGGCGCAATTCGACGATTTTCGCGCCCTCCAGCGCCTCCTCGCACAGGTCGAGCTGGTCGCCGAGATCGGCGACATGCGGATCGAGATCGGCTGTGATCGCGGAGGCGAACTCGGCGATCAGGTCGCCCGGATCCTCGACCCTGCCCGCGTCCACACAGGCCTCGATCGCCGCCAGCGCGGACAGGTGCTTGCGCGTGACCGAAAACACCCGCCCGCGCGTCGCCCATAGGCGCAACGAGGCGAGCGGCTCCTTGCTCGTCTCCTCCTCCGACCGCCCGCGCAGGTTGACGAGCGCGCCCGTCTCCCACTGGTCGCAGCGCGGGCGTGTCTCGGCGGCGGTGAGCGCGTCGACGATTTGCGGGGTCAGTTCCGCATGGTCGGACAGCCAGGCCCGGGCATCCTCGTCGATCGAGAACAGGTGCACCCAGACGAGCTCGGCCGCCGGGTTCAGCGCTTCGGCGATGTCGGCGCGCACCGCGCGGCCCGGATCGATGCGATAGGCGAAACCCTTCACCGGACCATCTCCAGATACACGCCGCTCGCGGGCGGCCGGTCGCAGGCGATACGATCGGCATCGGCGCGCGCGCGCGCCAGGATCGCGGGGGGAACGTCCCGGGCGTGGTGCACCGCCGTCGCATTGGCGAGCGCGCGCGCCTCGCGCAACGTCAGATCGTCGGGGTCGGCGCTGCGCAGGCGGATATGCAGGCTCGGCTCCGGCGTGCCGCGCGGATCGGCGAGCCAGGCGGCGGCGTCCCCTTCCCCTATCGGGTCGAGCGGACCGCCAGGCGCCATCGCCGCGCCCAGCGCGCGGCGGCGCGCGGCGGGGTCGGGGAAACGCGCCTTCAGCAGATCGCGCGCGTCGAACAGCGCGCGGGCGCGGACGCCCAGATCGGCGGGGATCAGCCCTTCCAGCCGCTGGCGGAGCGCGGCGGCCAGCCCGGCGGACACGCCCCCGGTGCCGATCGCGACGAGCAGCGGGTCGCGGTCGACGATCGCGGGAAGCGTCCAGTCGCACAGGGCCGGGCGGTCGACGGCGTTGACGAGCACCCCGCGCGCCTTGAGCCGCGCTACCGCCACCTGCGCCTCATCCTCATCCTCGATCGCGACGACCGCGAGCCGGGCCTCCGCGTCCTCGCCGACGATCACGGCCCCCGCGCGCTCCAGCAGGCGCTGCTTCGCGTCGGCCGCCTCACCCTCGCCCAGCAGCATGACCGGGCGCCCCGCCACGCGCATTAGCAGCGGCAGCGAATGCCAACTCATTTCAGCCAGTCGGGCACGCGTTCGGCCGCCAGGATCGTCTCGGGGGTGATGCGGTCGGCGACGACCGCGAAGCGCGCGCCGTCGACCAGCACCTCGGGCACCAGCGCGCGGCTGTTATAGGTCGACGCCATCGTCG